>JACPCR010000089.1 GCA_016179685.1 Planctomycetota bacterium
AAAAACGACTCATGAAGTCGATGTAATGCTAAATTCAAAAACCACCCTTTGTCCAGCAAAGACTTACGTCGTAAAGGTCCAAACATGGGCTAGTAGACGAGTTCGCAAGTACACCCGCATTTGCGAACTCGTCTACATGAGGGAACCCCTCCCTCCAGCAGGGATTCCGTTGGAAAGCGGGATCCCTGCTGGAGGCGAAATATTAAGACCCGATTTTACATAACTTGTTTAATTAAAACTAGTTAAATCCGAATCGTTCTTGGATTTCGCCTCCCAACGAAATCTTCGATCCCGGGCTGCGGCTACTCCCCCGGGTGTCATCCCTGAATTCCGTTGGGAGCGGATTTTACGAAGCTCGCGGACTCGCTTCGTTGTGACAGCGAGAAACTCGGGTCTGGGTGGCCGAGGTAGAGATTTACTTGTGAAAGTTTGCGCGTCGCGCGGAGATGTTGGAGTCACGCATGCCTGCCGCGCGGCGGCGCAGGCATGCCTTATGGCGTGGCGCTGCTCGGACAACGGCTGAAGCCTGTCTGCGCCGCGCAGCAAAGCGGCGCGGCAGGCAGGCCGTCACTCCAACTTGGGTTGAGGCTTTCTTCTTAAGTGGTTGTATATAAACGTATTATCCGCTTGTTTCTCAGGAGGGGCAGCATAAGGGTTTCCCCAAGTAGTTACCCTTGCTGACACCAGACTCCTGAAACCTTACAATCCCTGGTGTCATGATTCTCCCGGTCCCGCTCCGTCTCCCGCTCCCGATGATCCTCCTTTTCGCCCTCGTACCCTGCTGGCGTGTCGTTCCCGCGGTGGAGTCTGACGTTCTGCTCCGCAACGCCATGAACTATGTGCGCAGCCAGCAGCAGCCCGACGGCTCCTTTGGGAGGCCCCAGCCGCACCTCCGCACCGGCCTCGCCATGCTCAGCTTGCTCTCGTTGGAAAGCCAGCCCGGCGAAGGGGATCGCGGGTTCCTCCAGCGCGCCGCACGCTACCTCCTCGATACGAGCCCGTCGAACGGGGACCTGGGCGACGAGATATTCCGCACCGAGAGCCACGCCGCCGCTCTTACCGCCCTCCTTATCGGGCACGAGCATTTTCAGACCGAGTCCCTGCGGGCCGATTCTGCTCAGATCATGGCTCGGGCCCTCCGCTACACCCTCCAGATTCAGGACCGCAGCAGCTCTTCACCGTCACGCGGCGGATGGAAAATGGAGGGCAGCAAGGGCCAGACGAACGACCGCCGGGCATCCGCCTGGTCGCTCCTCGCCTGCCTCACGGCGCGACTCTACGGCCTGGACGTCCCGGACGCCCACGTCGAACGCGGACTCCATTTCCTCCTCGGATCGTTCAAAGACCGTGCGGACAGCCCCGACTCCATCGGCGGTTTCAGCGTCGATACCGAAGGTCTTGCGGTGGAGTTGATCAGCTCCATGGGCGGCTGGGCCCTCGTCCGCTTCAACGGCCGGGAGGAATGGAGTAAGAAGAACCTGGAATGGATCGCCCGACACCCGCCCGCGTGGTCCGGTCCCAATTACTTCTACTCCGCTTTCTTCCGCCTCCGCACCCTCAAGCTCGAGGGCACCTCCAACCCGCTCTACGTCGAAACTCGACAGCGCCTGTTCAACCAGATCGCCGACCACCAGCAGGCGGATGGCAGCATCGCCTTCCCGCCCGGAAATGCCCAGAACACCATCGCCATGGGGCCCGTCTTCTCGACTGCCATGGCCATCCTTGTGCTCAACCTGGACGATAGCCGTCTGCCCTTCGATGAGATTTATCCTGTCACCCCACACTTCTAGTCAACGGCCAAGGAAGCGTCCGGTCACCTCCTCCGCCGTTTGTCTCGGACTGGTCATCGGGGCTGGCGGTCCGCTTCGGGCCGGCGAGACCATCGCCCCGCCACAGGGCCTCGAAGCGGTTTTCGACGCGAACCCGGACCCCCGGGACGCCCTCGGCAACCCGGTTCGCGCCGGCATCCATGAGGCCACGGGCTGGCCCCTCGAAATCCGCCACAAGCCCACCGGCATCTGCTTCGTCTTCATCCCGCCCGGCGAGTTCCAGATGGGAAGCCCGGATGCGGAGACCGACCGCGACGGCGACGAGGGACCCGTTCATCGCGTTCGCCTCACCAGGCCCTTCTACCTCGGCAAGTATGAGGTCACCCGGGGCCAGTGGAAACGCATCACCGGCTCGGACCCCGCGGCCCGTTGGAGCGAGAGCCTGCCGGACCTGTCCGTGCCTTCCGGGGGCATCTCCTGGAGCGCCTGCCAGAATTTCATCGCCAGCCTGAACCGAGGCCTCGGCGAAGGCAAGGGCTTCGAGTTCGCCCTGCCGACCGAGGCCCAGTGGGAGTACGCGTGCCGTGCGGGCAGCACGACGCGTTTCAGCTTCGGGGCCGACCCGGACTATTCCGAGTTGGACCGCTTTGGATGGTGTTCGAGCGATCCGGACCGTCTCGAAGAGAGGGCGGCCCACCCGGTGGGCCGCAAGTTGCCCAATCCGTGGGGCCTTTACGACATGCACGGCAACATCCTGGAATGGTGTCGGAACTGGCATGGACCGTATGCCGGGGGCCAGGTGAGCGACCCCGAAGGCCCCGCCACGGGCAAGTACCGCGCTCTGAGAGGCGGTTCCTGGTACGACGGGCCCGAGGTCTGCCGCTCCGCCAACCGAGGCCACGCTGAGCCCTTCGAAAACTGGCGTCACTTCGGCCTGCGGTTGGCCTTGAATGTTGGTGCGGCAATCGGGCCGCAAAAGGGAACAGACTAAGGCGCAAGCGGGGAGTGAGCAGAAGGGACCAGGGACAACGGACAGTGAGCAGTGAGCAGCGGGTTTTACGAGGCTCGCGGACTCGCTTCGTTGTGACAGATAGAAACAGGGGCCAGGGGCGCCGAGGACGCCCCAAAGCGTAGAGTAACTTCTCAAATCGAGGCTTTGCGAAGCAAAGCCTCTTAGCGAAGCCATGCACCTAAGCGAAGCGCATGGTGCATGGCTTCGCTAACGATCGGGCCAGCGGTAGGCCCTGCGGGAATTGTCGTGAAAAAACTTCCCGGCCGCCTCGGCCCCCTTGGCCTGGAAGTACTGGGCCGGGACGGACTGCACCGTCTCGTAGCCCGCATGCCGTTCGCAAACCGGCCAGTTGCTGCCGTAAACCAGCCGATCCGCCCCGAACACGCTCCACAGGTGGTCCAGCACGGGCAGGTAGTCCGCCATGGCGGCCTTCGAGGCGTGCGGGTTCAGCTCGACCAGAGCGGACACCTTGCAGTAAACCTCCGGAATATCCTTGAGGGCTCGCATCGCCCGCGCCCAGGCGGCGTCCGGGCCCGTCCCGTCCGTCCGCACCCCGCCAATGTGGTTCACCACCACCCGGAGAGCCGGCAGCCTCCGATGAAGCTCCGGCAGGTCCTCGAGTACCGCCGTGCCGCAGAGGACGTCCAACTCGAGCCCGGCGTCCGACAGCCTTCTCAGGTCGTCGAGAATCTCAGGACGCAGGAGGTGTCCGCGCTGGCTGCACCCGATGCGGATGCCGAGAAACAGCGGATGCTGCGAGAAGCGCCGGAGTTGTCTCGAGAAGTCGGGAGTGCCCGCGGGCAGGTTGCCGACGAATCCCTTGAGGAAGGTGTCCTTTTCCGCCAGGGAGAGAATCCAGGCGTTATCGACCTCCTGGGGGCTGGCCTCGACTACGATGATGCCCGTGACGCCGAGGGGCGCGGCCAGGGCCCGGTAATGTTCCGGCATGCACGTGCGATAAATGTCGCTCCCCGGCGACGGCCAGTAATGCTCAGGCCGAGTGATGTCGTAAAAATGCGTGTGGGTGTCAATCATGATGGCATCTGCAATTGGCACGAGTGGGAACCTTCGCCGGCGCTGCCGGCCTCGATGCCACCCCAGCGCAGGTCCCTTTTACGCCCGGTCTACTGTTCGAACGACGTGGTGAAGGGGGACAGAATTCCGACACCCTCCAGGAACAGATATGACGACGGTTCATCGGCCATCTTCCCCCCAGAGTCTAAGGTTGCAACTTCTCCGCGCCCGCTGCGCGGGCACCCGGCGGAGAAGTTACAAGGTGCCGGGTGTCAGTTCATTCCTGAACCCTGAACCCTGACACCTTTGCCGGCCTTGTTCGGTTGCGGGCTTCGCCCGCCTGAAGAGCTTTGGGTCTTTAGGACTCAAGAATGAGGACTGAGAACTGAGGACTCAGGACTCAAGACTGCCTTACTTCCGTTTCTTGCCATAGCTCTTGAGCTGTTCCAGGGCCAGGCGGGCGTCACGCGCCGTGGGGCCGTCGGCAACCACCATCACTGCACTCAAGGTTTCTTCCACCTGCTGGACCTCGCTTTCCGTGGGCGCGCCCGGCATCTCCGAGGCGACTCCGAGCTTCGCCTCCTCCGTCCACTCGGCCACCTTCGACCGCGCGTCAAGATACTGCTCCATGACGCGGTCGCGATATCGATCCAGGGCGTCCCTCCAAAGCGGCATGACCGCCAGCACCCGCAGATCCTGCGGGAATCGCTCCACCAGTTCGATGGCTGACCGGTAACGCCGCTGTGCAAACAGCGCATCGGCCTGGGCCTTGGTGCTCTCGAACGAGGCGACGGCGCGCTCCTCCTC
Source organism: Planctomycetota bacterium (assembly GCA_016179685.1). GTDB lineage: Bacteria > Planctomycetota > PUPC01 > JACPCR01 > JACPCR01 > JACPCR01. Next base: position 4,603 of record JACPCR010000089.1, read on the forward strand.
CTCCTGCCTCAAGTGCGCTACCTTCGCCGTGATCTCATCAGCCTGGGGCGTTCCCTCGACCAGTTTCCGCAGCTTGAGACAGGCCGCCACCAGCTCGCCCAGGGGAACAGGCTTCTGAAGCTCCAGTTCCCGAATTCTCGCCTCCGCGGCCTGGACCGCCTGTTCTCGAGTCTCTTTGCGAATGGCTTCAGATTGCGGTTTCGTGGACGGGGACCCTGCGGAGGGCTTCCCGTTTTCGGAGGGCTTGTGGACGGACTGTGGGGCGGTCGTGGCCGGCGCGGGCGAAGGCGTTCGTCCGGCGTTTTTTCGGCCCCGCATGGCGGCCCACGCGAGCAACAGGAGCACGACACAACCCGCAGGGATCAGGGCCAAGCGAAGGCGGTTGACGCCGCGCAGTCCGCCGCCTCTGCCCGTCGTGCCCCGACGTCGGCCTCGCCCCCCGCGTCCGCCGCCCTTGGGCCTCGCCTCGGCCCCGACCACCGGGGTCCGACTCGACGCCGCCTGGCCCGCGTTGCTCCCTCCGGAGCCGAGCGGGGCGACCTCCGCCGAAGAAGCCCCCTCCTCGAAGGCGGTCTCACCGAGCGACCGAGTCGCCGTCTGCTCCGCCTTGCGCTTCTGCTCGATCTCCTGCAAAAGAGCCCATTTCGTCTCGGACCCCACGGTCGCCGTCTCCGAATCGCCGTCGACCGCCTCCGGCTCGGAAAACTCGAGCATCTGGACCCGAGCCGGAGCGGCCGGCGGCTCGGACGAGACCGGGCGGGTGGGCACCCCGATGACGGCGGAAGCTGGAACGGGGGCCGTCGGCGTCGCTGACCCGTTGGAAGGCTCGGCCAACGTGCTGATCTCGGCGTCCACGGGCGTCATGGGCCCGCCCTCACCGCCGGGTTTTCGTTCCTCCTCGGGGGCCGCGGCCGGTGCGCTCGCTTCAATGCGACGAACTTCACGCCCGCCACCACCGCCCACAGGCGGCCCTGGTCTTCCCGCCTGTTCGAGGGTTTGCAAGGCCCGAACCACTTCCTCGAGGGAGGCCGGACGCTCCTCGGGCTTTTTGGCCATCAGTAGAGCCATGTGAGCATCGAATGCCTCGGGAATCCCCTGCCGCATTGCAAGAGTTCGAGGCAGAGTCCCCTGGCGGTGCAGCTCCAGCATGCCGGCCGCGTCAGCCGCCTCGAGGGGCGGCCTACCCGACACGAGGAAATAGAGGCAAGCGCCCAGGGAATAGACCACGCCCGCTGGACCCGGCGGGACACCACCGTCCCCTAGCTCCTCGGGAGCGAGGTAGGCCCATCCCGTTCGCGTCTCTTTGATCCATCCGAAGTCGGCCAGCTTCGGCGGCCCCTCCGGGCTCAAGAGCAGATTTTGAGGCTTCACGTCCGCCGGGAAGGGCCCCTCGGCGTCGGCTTCGGCCAGGCCCTGGGCAATCCAGCGGACGGCCGCCGCGGCCTCGGCCAGGCCCAGGGGGCCCTCTGCAGCGACCTTTTGGACCGCCGTCATCCCCGCGACGTATTCCTGGCTGACGAAGTAGCGTCCGTTGAACTCTCCAAGGTCAAAGAGTCGAACGAGCGCGGGATGCTCCACCTCGACCGCGCGTTTCAGACCTTGAAACAACCGGTCGAGATACTCGCTCTTTTCGGCCAACCGCGCGGCCAGCAGCCGCAGGCAAACTTCTCTTCGCTGGAGCGGGTCATAGGCGCGGTACACGCTGCCCAGGGGCCCGGGGGCGAGCTTGTTAATGATCTCGAAGCGGCCGAAGGACCGAACGGTCCGGGAAAGCTCGCCGATGTCCTGGGTCAGCTTTCCCAGCTCTTCCGAAGTCAGAATCCCCTTGGCCACCAGGATGTTTCCCAGGCTGCCGGTCATGCCAATGCTCTCCGCTTTTTCCTGATCGGAGAGGCACTCATGGACCTGGGATCGAGTCGTCAGGCCCGCCTTCACGGCGAGGTCGCCCAGCAAGAAATCTTCCCGAGTCGGCATCGGAATGGTATCCCGCGGCCACGGAAAACCTTCCCTCCATCATGGTAACCCGAAGGGCACTTCAATTCCATTTCTTGACGTTCGAAAAGACCCTGCCTATAATCCCGTTTCATGGGTCGTTAAGAGGAAAGAGAGTCGAGACTTCATGAAAGCTGCTGTCTACTGGGGGCCCAAAAGACTCGAGGTGCAGGACATTCCGGATCCCCAGTGCGGCCCGGACGAGGTGATCGTCCGGGTCGAGGCCTGCTCCGTCTGCGGAACGGACATCCGAATCTACAACCACGGGCAGAACAATGTCCGGCCCCCGCAGGTCATCGGCCATGAGATTGCCGGCACGATTGCCGAATGCGGCAGCAACGTCCGGGGCTACAGCCGCGGCCAGCGCGTGACCGTCGCCACCCCAGTCGGCTGCGGACAGTGCCGGTATTGCCGCCGGGAGATGCCCAATCTGTGCAAGGATTTCAAGGCCCTGGGCTACCATTTCCCCGGCGGATACGCCCAGTACATGCCCATACCCGCCGCCGCCGTTCAACAGGGCAGCATCCTTCTCCTCCCCGATTCGGTCACCTTCGAACAGGCGGCCCTGGTCGAGCCGCTTTCCTGCGTGATCAACGGACAGGAATATGTGCGGATCGAGAAGGCCGACTCCGTAGCGATCTTCGGGGCCGGCGCCATCGGCTGCATGCACGCGGTCCTCGCCCGTGCCCAGGGGGCCGGGCAAATATTCCTCATCGGCGTGTCCCGCGAACGGCTCGACCTCGCCCGCCGTTTCCCCATCGACGCCTATTGGAGCATCCTCGACGGCGATCCGGTGGCCCGCGTCCTCGAAGCAACGGAAGGGTACGGGGCGGACGTCGCCATCTGCTGCTGCTCGGACCCGGAGGCGAACCGGCAGGCGCTCCAGGTTGCGGCCAAGCGCGGCCGCGTCAGCTTTTTTGCCGGGCTGCCCAAGTCGCGGCCGACCATCGAATTCGACTGCAATCGCCTGCACTACGCCGAAATTTCGCTGTTCGGGGCCTTTGCCTCCAATCTGCGCCAGTACCGGGAAGCGCTCGCCGCCATTGCATCGGGCCGGGTGAATCCGAGCCCGTTCATCACGGACCGTTTCCCGCTGGAGGGCCTCGAGCAGGCCATCCGTCAGAGCGAGACCCGCAAAGGGTTGAAGATGCTGAGTCTGCCCCAACTCTAGTTTTCAGCGGCGGAAATGCGTTTCCCCATTTCCGCCGCTGAAAACTCAATCACTTCTCCGTCGCCTTTCATCGTTCTCACCATGCGCCAAATCTTCGAAACCGTATTCGTCCTCGTCGGACTCACCATCGTTGTCATCTTGATCTACCTCTTCACGTGGATCAAGCCCGCCAAGATGGGAGACAACGACGAAACCATGCAACCGGGCATCTCGAAGAACGAGCATGTCTACTTCGCCCGCAACGTTCAGTCCGTAGATGACCTCTCGCCTGGCGACGTGATCATTTATCAAGTGATCAACCCCAAGGAGCCCAAGCCTCAGGAATTCATCTCCCGGGTAGCCGCCTTGCCCGGCCAGACGGTTAGCATCGCTTCCGGCTCGCTTTTAGTTGATCGCAAGCCGGCCGCTGGCAACGTCCACCAGTCCGGCAAGATTCCGGAAGATATCGCCGAGTTCGTCGTTCCAAGGCAGCATGTTTTCGTTCTGTATGACAAGCGGGAGGCCGACACACGGAAGCTTTCGGACCGGTTGATTCATGTGAATCGCATCGGCGGGAAGAGGCTGTTCCGCAAGTGACCCCATTTCATTACTACCCTAAGACTCCTTTCGTCCATGAGCCTCGTTTATAAGATCATCGGCGCCGTTGAACTGGCCATAGCTCTCATCCTCCTCATGGTCAGCTTCAAGTTTGGTACGACCTCATATGAGCATTGGGAGGCCAGCCGGGCAGCGCTCCGCGGGCTCAACCTCATCGCCTTGCGGGAGTTCCCGGCGGCGAAGGAACAGTTCGAGAACGCCATCCGCACGAGGTCCGACTACGTCGGCGCCCACGAGGGGCTTCTCTACCTGGCCATGGTGTCCAAGCCGGCGGACACCAAGGGGGCCAAGACCCATGCCAATGACATTCTGACCCTGACGGACAGGAAGGGTCCGCGGGCGGCCGGGGCCTACATCGCTTACGGGGTGCTCAAGACGCGGGAGGCCGCAGAGGCCAAGACGCCGGCGGACCGGGTCCGGCTGCTGGACGCAGCCGAGGTCGAATTCCAAAACGCACAGAAGGCCGATCCCGATAATGCAGACGCCTGGATCAACCGCGGCATCCTCGAACTCATCCGAAAGGACTGGGTGAACCCGGACGCTCCGCAGCCTCACCTTCAGGCGGCCTTCGAGGCGTTCAGCAAGGCGAGGAATTGCCGGTCCGTGTGCGTTCTCGGACTCTATCCGCAGACGGCTGCGCTGGGCCGGCTCTATTTCGAGCGCAACGAGCACCTCCGGGCGCTGGAAGAGATGGCGAAGAGTGCGGAGTTGGACCCCGAGGGCGTCGGGGGCCTCACCAACTACGGCGTCGCCTATGGCCTGCGCCTCATCAACCCGGGCCTCGCCGAGGACCAGAAGCGGGCCATGCTGCAGAAGGTCGACAAGCTCATCCCCGCGACGAATCCGGCTCACTATTTTCTGCAGTGCTGCGTTGGCAGCGTCTACTTCTCCATCCAGCGCTTCGAGGAATCGAAGCTGGCCTATTCGCAACTGGCCAACGATCATCGGGAACGCGGCACCGCCTTCGCCGGACTGGCTGCCCTCACCTTCTATCGCTACCAGCAGGGGGCCAACAAGGGAATCAAGGACGAGCCGATCAGCACCACCTTCAACCTCCTGCACCTCGCGGAAAGCAAGGGCGACCTCACCCCGGGCCAGCAGGCCTGGTGCTACAACGTCATGGCCCTCTGCCGCCGTGAAGGATACCCCTTCCCCACCACCAACGACCCCAAACCGGTGCAGTCCCCGGAATATTACTTGAGGAAGGCCATCGAGCTGGACCCGAACTTCTGGATTGCCTCTCGAAACCTCGGCGTCCTCCATCAGGAGAAAAGTGAATGGAAGGACGCCCTTCTGAACTACCGCCTGTCGGACAAGGCCAACCCGGCCCAGGAAGAAATCCGAAAGGCCATCAAGACCTTCGAGGAGCCCCCGCAGGTCAGCACGCCTCAGCTCTATCCGAAGACGGTGACCACCGATCCGGACGAGATGGGCATCACGACGCTCGAAGTGCCCGCCTTCCTGGTCACGGTCCAGCCCTCGTATCCGGGCAAAGTCGAACGCGACGCCACGCGAATCTGGATCGACAACACGCAGCAGACCTACTGGGAGTTCCTCACGGACAACCAGATTCTGGTTCTTTCCCAGGAGTCGCTACTGGACGGGAAGCACGAGTTTCGCGGCGAATTTGTCGATGCCGGCGCCAACGTCCGGCCCCTGAGCTGGCCCTTTGCCGTAGACCTCGCGCCGCCCTCGGCGCGCTTTCTCGAGCCCAAGGGAGATGACCTCCCGGACAGCAAGGCGGCTTTCCTACTGGAACTCGAGGACAGCGCCTCCCGAGTGGAATTCTCCACCTTCAACCTGCGCATCCAGGGAAGCGGCACCACCGCCCGCGTCGTGGATACGGTGAAAAAAGGCGCCTTCCAATACGATATGCCACCACTCAAGCTGTTCAAGGCCGATAAGGTCAAAGCCTCTCCCGTGAAGTTCATGCTCCCCGCCAGCTTTCCCCCCGAGGGAGAGTTCGATCTCTTCCTCGAGGTCAGAGACCGAGCCGGCTTGGAGTACAAGAACAAGTTCCATTTCAAGTTCGGAAAACCCAAGAAACCATGACCTGCCGGTCCTGGATTTCGCTCTTCACTCTTCGAAACTTTCCCCACATTTGACATCGGACACCTGACACCCGCAGGAGGTTCACCTCCCTACCATGCAATGCGCACAATGTGGACACGAGAATCCGGTCAATACCCTCTATTGCACCGGCTGCGGCACTCGAATGGACCTCTCCCCCGAACAGGTCCGCGCGGCCGTCCAGAAGGAACTCAACCTCGAGCGCTCCAAGACGTTCGAAAACGTCAGCCGGACCATCCTGGCCTTCAGCATCGGCATCCTGTTCGCCATGATCCTGGTCAAGGATCGCAATCGGGTATTGCCGGATCCGGACCTGGTAACCTTTGTCGAGATGCCGGCCCTGACCGTTCCCAGTCCTCCGCTCGTTCAGTACGAGGAAGAGGTCCTGATCAACCCTGTCCCGCCCCTCGAACCTGCCCCCGTGCAGCAAGTGGACCCCAACTTTCTCAAGAAGAGCGAGAGCGATCTTCGAAAGAAGGTTTATTCGGAAAGGAGCATGTTGCTGGTCCGGAAACCGCCGCAGACGCCTCTTCGATGCTTCATCCTGCGAGAGGACGAGAAGAGTTACCATGTGATCGACAACAAGACCCAAGCCAAGTTCGTGATTCCGAAGACCGACGTGGTGGAGATCAAGAAATGGGAAGACATTCCGAAAGAGAAGTAGCCTGGCAGCTTTAGAAGACGATCTCACGGAAAGTATTCTGGTCCTGAGGCCCGGCGCCCTCGGCGATCTCATCCTCACGATTCCGGTCCTCCAGTCCCTGCGCCGGCGGTTTCCCAAAGCTCGTCTCGAACTCATGGCGGGCCCCTTCGGCCCGGAGATCCTCGATGGACGAAGCCTGGCCTCGCGCGTCCACACCACCGAATCACCCGGCCTCCACACCTTCTTCAACCCCTCCCTGCCGCCCGACGAGAGACTCCGCTTCTTTTTCAGCTCCTTCGATTGCATCCTGAGCTTCTGGGCCGATGCCGACGGCGTGTTCCACCGGCAACTCGAGTCCAGCATCCCCGGGCGCGTCCTCGCACACCCGCCGCGGCCGGGCGTGCGCAGCCGACTTCATGTCTCCGAGCACCTGGCCATGCCCCTCCGCTCCCTGGGAGTCCCTTTCCAGCCGGAATTCCCGCTGCTTCCTGCCCTGAACGTCCACCGGGAGGCCGCGGCGGTGGCCGAGAGAAATCTGGGCATACCCGCCGGCAGACCCTGGATCGTGATTCACCCTGGAAGCGGCAGCCCCAGAAAAAACTGGCCTCCGGACCGTTTTGCCGAACTGGTCAGCCGCCTCGCCGGGTCCAGGATCGGGACGCCTATCCTGGTCGAGGGTCCGGCCGACCTAGCCGCCGTCCGGGCCGTTCGTGCCGCGCTGGGGAACACACCAGTCATCGGGCTGACCCTCCCCACGCTGACCACGCTCCTCGGCGTCCTCGACCGCGCTATCGCCTATATCGGAAACGACTCGGGGGTCTCGCATCTGGCCGCCGCGGCCGGCACGCCCTCTCTCATCCTGTTCGGACCCACGAATCCGAGACAGTGGCGGCCCCTCGGGCACGCCGTCCGGGTCCTCCGGGCCATCCGTCCACATACCCACCAGGCTATCGATGCCGTATGGCATGCCCTACTTGCACTTCTTTCCGGCGCAGTTATAGTACATCGCCCTTCGGGGCCCTGACCCTGGCCTTACCCATCTTGAAAAGCGGAGTCCCATTGGCCCGCCTGTAGTCCCGACGGGACAGCTCCCATCGGGACCCGTTTGGAAGGCGAGTCGGCCTGTAGCGCCTCTGTTCCTTCCGATGACCCATCCTGGGGGTGAAATTCCATGCCTGATCCCCATCAGAACCTGGTAAGCGAGTTGAGCCGGCATCAGCATGAGCACGGCTATTTGACGGACACGGCGATCCGAGAGATTGCGGAGAAGATGGGCCTGCCGATGTACAAGGTGTACGGTGTGGCGAGCTTCTATCCCCATTATCGATTCACTCCTCCGCCCAAGGCGGTGGTCACGCTCTGCCGGGACCTCTCGTGCTGGATGGCGGGCGGCGGCGGCCGGCTGAAGGAGATGCTCTCGACGCTGCCCGATGTCGAGGTGAAAGAGGTCTCCTGCATCGGCCGGTGCGACGCGGCCCCGGCGGGCACGGTCAATGAAATTCCGATACGGCTGAACGATTATGAACAGGTGGTGATCTGGGCGCAGAATCCAGACCTGCTGGAGCCTCCGAAGCCCACATCGACGCCGAATCGATATGCCGTGGACCCCTACAACACGGCCGAGGAGCGCTATGGAGCGATCCGCGCCTGTCTGAAAGGGGAGCGCACGGCGGAGCAGGTGATCGCGACGCTGAAGGAGAGCGGCCTCAGGGGGTTGGGCGGGGCAGGATTCCCCACGGGGCTGAAATGGGAGCTGGTGCGGAAGGAGGCGGCGCGGCCGAAATACATCGTCTGCAACGCGGACGAGAGCGAGCCGGCGACGTTCAAGGACCGGCAGATCATCGAGGAGATCCCCCACTTGACCATCGAGGGCATGATCCTGGCGGCTTTCGTCTCCGGCGCGGAGTCCGGTTATTTCTACATTCGCCACGAATACGAGAAGGAGCGGCTGGCCATGCAATCGGCGATCGAGGACGCCTATCGCCGCGGGGTGTTAGGCCAGCGCGTGCTGGGCACGGATTTTAATTTCGAGTTGAGCGTTTTTGTGTCGCCCGGCGGCTACGTGCAAGGCGAAGAGAGCGCACTGCTCGAGGCGCTGGAGGGCAGCCGCGGGGAACCCCGAAACAAACCGCCCTTCCCGGGTCAGAAGGGGCTCTACGGGCAGCCGACCGTGATCAACAACGTGGAAACGCTGGCGATGGTCCCCTGCCTCCTGCAGAAAGGCGTGGAATGGTGGCGCGCCCAGGGCAAACGCGGTTACGCCGGCCTGAAATTCTTCTCGGTCTCGGGACACGTCAACAGGCCCGGAGTCTATCTCATCCCCATGGGGACGACGATCCGAGAATTCATCGAGACGGCGGGCGGAATGAAGGACGGGCGAAAATTCAAGGCCGTATTGCCGGGCGGGGCGTCCTCGAACATTCTGGGCCCGGACAAGCTGGACACACCGATGGATTTCAAGGCGATGTCGGAAGCGGGCAGCATGCTGGGTTCAGGCGCCATGGTCGTGATCGCGGAAGGAGTGGACCTGATCGAAGCGGGGGCAAACATCACGCGCTTCTTCCGAAACGAGTCGTGCGGCAAGTGCGTGCCGTGCCGGTTGGGCAGCACGAAGGCCGTGGCCCTTCTCGAGGATTTCCTCGCTGGCAAGACCGGCGCCGAAAAATTGCAGGTGCTCGAGGACTTGAACCGCACGATGAGCCTGACGTCGATCTGCGGGCTGGGGCAGGTGGCTCTCGGCCCCATGATCTCGGTGCTCCGCAACTTCCCGAACGAAATCAAGGCGCGGGCAGACCGGGCGCAGCCCAAGAGCTAAGGCTTCGGGGCCGAAAGGCCTGGACGCCTTCCGGCCCTGGAGGACGGCTCGAGAATTCGCTCCCTGGATTGGAGGCACGTCTGAACATGAGCTCCCCCGAAACGGTTTCCCTGAACATCGACGGCAAGGACGTGACCGTTCCGAAAGGCACGACGATCTACAACGCCGCGAAATCCGTGGGGATCGACATTCCCGTGCTGTGCCATCTGCCGGGCCTGGAACCCGTCGCGGTCTGCCGCATCTGCGCGGTGGACGTCGGGGCCCGGGTGTACGCCGCCGCATGCCTGCGCCAGGCCGAGCCCGGCATGAAGGTGAAAACGAACACCGAGCCGGTAGTCCAGGCCAGGAAGACGCTGCTCGAGCTGCTCATGGCGGACCACCCTGTTCCCTGCGAGAAGCACAAGGAACTGGGGAGCTGCGAGCTGGAGTTGCTGGCGGAGAAGGAAGGTGTGGCGGCGTCGAAGAACCGGTTTGCCCCGCCTCCGGCCCCGAGGAAACTGGACCATTCGGCTGCCAACATCGCGGTGAATCATAACGCCTGCATCCTCTGCGATCGCTGCATCCGGGCCTGCACAAACGTGAAGCAGAACTTCGTCATCGGGCGCAACGGCAAGGGCTACGTCGCCCAGATTGGCTTCGACAACGACATGCCCATGGGCCAGTCGAGCTGCGTCTCCTGCGGCGAGTGCATGGTCTCCTGCCCCACGGGCGCGCTGACGAACGTTGGATTCGAGGCCCACCTCGCCGGGGAGAAGGTGGACATCGAATGGCTGAGCAAGCTTCCCATCTTCCAGGGGATTTCCGCTGCCTTCCTCCAGAGAAATGAGGGGGCCGTGGTCAAGCGCCCGTTCAAAAAGGGCGAGATTATCTGCCGCGAGGGCGAGTTCGGAAATACCGCCTTCTACCTCCTCGAAGGCAAGGTGGACATCTTCATTTCCTCCCCGGTCCAGCGGGCGACCAAGAAGGACACCCGGAGCTTCTTCGGAATCGTCCGCAAGATGGCGAACCGGCTGACCCAGGCGGGCCGGGACACGGAGGACCCGGAGCGGATGAAATACATTCCGATCGACGCGACGGTGGACCTCCATCTCGGGAATCCGACGGCGCAGCTCGGGCCCGGCGACCTGTTCGGGGAGATGAGCGCCCTGAGCTTTTACCCGAGGTCCGCGACGGTTCGGGCCTCCGAGGACTGCGTGCTGCTGGAGATGTTGAGGCCGGTGTTGCAGATTCTGCAGAAGAATCCGGCCTTCAAGAAGGAGATGGACCTGAAGTACAAGGACCGGGCGCTGGCGAACCAGCTCCGGAGCATGCCCATCTTCGGCAGCCTGACGCCGGAATTCATCGATGAACTGCGGAACAAGGTGGAACTGGTGAAGTACGACCCCGGCACGGTCATCTTCAGCGAAGGGGACCCGGCGGACGCGCTCTATATCGTGCGCATTGGCTTTGTAAAGGTCTTGAAGCTTTTCCCCGGCGGCGAGCTGACGCTGGCCTATCTCCACCGGGGCACCTATTTCGGCGAAATGGGCCTCATGGGCGAAATGGTGCGAACGGCGACGTGCACGGCCCTGGACCACGTCGAGGTCGTCCGCATCAAGGCGGTGGATTTCAACCTCATGCTGGAGAAGTTTCCCCAGGTCAGGGCCGAGTTCGAGAAGGAAATCCGAAACCGCCAGGAACAGACCAAGGCCATTACGCAGATCGGCCAGACCTCGGACGTCACCATGCGCGACTTCCTGGACCAGGGCCTGATGAAGGCGCAAAGCCTGCTCCTGCTGGACCTCGAACGCTGCACGCGGTGCGACGAATGCGTGCGGGCCTGCGCCGATGCCCATGACGGAATCACTCGGCTGGTGCGAGACGGCCTTCGGTTCGACCGATTCCTCGTCGCCACGGCCTGCCGGTCCTGCACCGATCCGCTCTGCATGGTGGGATGCCCCGTGGGTTCCATCCGCCGGAGGAATTCATTGGAGATCATCATCGAGGACTGGTGCGTGGGGTGCGGGCTCTGCGCGGAGCAGTGCCCCTACGGAAACATCAACCTGCACCCGTTCGATACGAGGGAGGACGATCCGGACCATCCGGGCATGAAGAAGGCGCAGGTGCGCAACAAGGCCACGGTCTGCGATCTCTGCACGGAGCACGAGGAGCCGAGCTGCGTCTACGCCTGCCCGCATGATGCGGCCCACCGTGTCAACGCCCAGGAATTTTTCACCCGGCACTATGTGGGCACACCCAAGACGGCCGCCCGGTGACGCCAGCTCAGGCGACCGCAGGAGGGAACATCACGATGATTGTCGATTCAACGCATACCCGGTGGATCATCCTCAGCGTGGCGATCTTGGTCGTCGGCTTGATCACCTACGTCCCGTACCACGCCACCACGCCCGGCGGACCCGGTGGAGGGACGTTTCAGGGCCTGATCTACGGCTTCGTCGGCACGGCCATGATGGTCTTCGCCGGCCTGCTCGGGGCCCGCAAGCGCGTGCGCATCTGGCGTCTCGGCCGGGCCCAGGAATGGGTCCGCGCCCACATCTGGCTCGGCCTCATCAGCTTCCCCATCATCCTCTTCCATGCCGGCATGAGCTTCGGCCGCGGCAGCCTGACCTCCGTCCTCATGTGGCTCTTCGCCATCGTCATTCTCAGCGGCATTCTCGGACTCGTCATCCAGCACGTCCTCCCCAGAATGCTGCTCGACCGCGTGCCTCGGGAAACGGTCTATGAACAAGTTCCCCGGGTGATCGACCAACTCCGGCAGGAGGCGGATACCCTGATCGAAAGCGTCAGCGGCGTCATCGATCATCCGGAGCAGCCCGCCTTCGCGGAAGCATCCTCCTCGCCGGGCCGACGCGCCCACGATCTCAGGACGCGTGCTACCGCCCTCGCCGTGCCCGTCGAGGGCAGCGATGAGCTCAAACGCTTCTATCTCATCGAGGTACGCCCGTTCTTCCACCCGGAAGGGATTCCGGAGGGCGAGCTGATGGGAGCGAAGACGAGCAGCGCCCGGTTCGGCCGCATCCGCCTGCTGTTGCCGCGTGATTTGCACGACACGCTCCGGGACCTGGAAACGTTGTGCGAGGAGCGCCGGGAGCTGGCCCTGCAGCAGAAGCTGCACCACTGGTTGCATGGGTGGCTGCTCGTTCATATTCCCATCGCCTACGCCCTTCTCCTGCTCAGCGTCATTCATGCCCTGATGTCGCTCTTCTATTGATCCTGCCCGGGAGGCCCCCATGGCCATCGTCCGAACCACCAAGGCCCTCGCCAAACGCATCGACCTCCATTACTTCAAGCGCCACCATCCGTTGCGCAGCCTGAAGTCCGGCCTCTCCTGGGGCGCGGCCATCCTGGCGGTCCTCTGGGTCTGCGGTACCACACGTCGAAGCAGCGTCGTGTTCATGAACGGACCCGTGTCCACTCGCCACCAGCTCTTCGGGGTGAGCTGCGAAAAGTGCCACGAGCCCTGGGGCGCCCTTCAAACCTTGACCCGGGGCGACGAACATCCCTCCGTTTCGGACCGGAGCTGCAGCGCTTGCCATGAGGGGCCGCCGCACCACTGGCAGACCCCTCCGGAGGGGGCCAGGCCCGGCTCAAAACTCTCCGGGGACCCGGCTTGCATCCATTGCCATCAGGAGCACCGGGGCCACACGGCCCTCGCCGCTCTGGCCGATCGCACGTGCCTCGAGTGCCACCGGAGTCTGGACAAGAACACGCCTAGTGGCTACAAGCTGCAAAACGTCCGGACCGAAGGCAAGCAGGTGGATTCCTTCCTCTCGGGCCACCCCGAGTTTGCCCGGATCGCCAGCCGGTCCGGCGACACGGCCCGGGTTTCGTTGAATCACAGCGTGCACCTGCGCAAGGGCCTGGCGGGCCTGCCCCAGGGGAGGGCCCAGCTCGCCTGCGAAGACTGCCACCAGCCGGACGGAGCGAGGGCCTACATGCGGCCCGTCGATTACGAGACACACTGCGCGGCATGCCACCCGATCAACCTGAATGACGACCGTTTCCCGGCGAAGATGCTGCCGCTCCCCCACGACGAGCCTGCCGTGGTGAGCCGGTTTCTCCAGACCAGCTTCGCCGCCCTGGTCGCGTCCAACCCGGAACAGATCACGGTCGAGAAAAAGGTGAGGCGCAAGACGGAGCAGATTCCCATCCTCGGGGACAAGGAACTGAAAGCCGACGCGTTCGTCCAGGAGCAGAGGAAGTGGCTCGAGGCCCAACGGGATGCCGCAGAAAAGGCCGTGCTCGGTCCCAAGAGCCAGACCTGCCAGCTCTGCCACGTCGTCACGCAGCCTGTTGAGGCCGCGGCAAGCGAGCAGAAGGACGAAGCGGCCAGCGGCGAGGGAAAAGAAGCAGCGGCGGCCGAAGAACATCAGAAGAAAGCACCCGGCCTGGCGAAGGTCGAGCCGACTGCAATCCCGGCCCGATGGTTCGTGCACAGCCGGTTCGCACACGAGCCGCACCGGATGCTCCAGTGCGTGGCCTGCCACACGGAAGTAGACGCGAGCGAGAAAACGTCGGACGTGCTCCTGCCGGGTGTGGAGACGTGCCGGGAGTGCCACCGGCCCGAGCCGAACCATGCCCGGGCGGACTGCGTGGAATGTCACGTCTTCCACGACAAACTGACGTCCACGCATCTCAACGGGCGGAACACGGTCTCCGAGGTCCTGAAGGAATATTTCGGCCCGGCGTCGTCGGGGGCAAAATAGGCGCTTGGGGCGTCAAACTTGAAAAAACCTTTGAAGGTTGAGCTGCGGACTCCCGCTGACCCGCCAGGGTTGGGCCGGCGAAGCCGGGCCAACTCTGGCTCTGAAATCCGCGAGCCCGAAGGGCGCAGCGGATTTCAATAGGCGCTTATCCGGACGTGGCGGATAACGATACGGGACATCCCTGGAGAATGGACTGGTAGGCGGCCGCGAGGACTTCCACGCCTTTCGCTCCTGTTTCTACGTCACTCTCGGGCGGATGGCCCGTCTCCATGCACCGGATGAGTTGATCGATGGACGACACGCACGTGTGGCCACACAGGTACTCTTCCAGGGGACGCTGACGCCCATTCTCCAGCAAGACCCCGGCGGCCGGATCCAAAAACAGGTTCAGATTCTCGAACTCGATGAGCAGGGCATTCCGGTGACCCCGCTGTCCATGGACCACCTGCTTGCCCACGGCCAGGACAGCCCAGAACCGGCCATAGTCGAGGAGAATCTGCCCGAAGTTTTCCACGTCTGATTCGGAGTAGGGCGTCCAGAATTTCTGCCACCGGGCCTCGACGCTGCGCGGCATCCCCAGAAGCGTCAGCGCGTAATCGATGGCATAACAGCCCATGTTCGTCATCTCCCCGCCTCCGGAAATGGCCGGCGGATCGAAGCGCTCGGGCCACAGGTCCCGGATGGGGAAACCTTCCGGGAAAGTCATGCCAAAGGAATGATAATAGCTGACCACCGTTCCATGGTCGCCGGCCCGGACCGCCCGCATCAACTTGTCGAAGGCCGGAAGGAACTTCACCATCGGAATGTCGAATACGATGGGGATGCCCGACCTCCTGGCTGCATTCACGATTCGGCGGGCTGCGGCGGGCGTGTGGCAGAGCGGCTTGTTGAGGAGGACCGGCTTGCCCGCCTCGGCGGCCATTTCCACCATCTCCGCCTTGTCGCAGGGATCGGTCGTGATCGCGAGGATGTGGACCCCGGGATTCGAGACGACCTCGCGATAGCTGTTTGCCAGGGGAATACCCAGGCACTCGGCGAGCTCGCGGGCCCGGCGGGGATTCTTCTCATACCCGGCGTGCAGACGCGTCTTCGGATGCGCCCGGAACTGCTGAGCCACCCCCGCGCCATGCGTGCAACAGTTGCCCAGGATGCCGACGCCGTACCCGTCTCGGATCTTTAATCGCATCATGATCGTGCGAAGCTCTTCAGACATGAGAAAAGAAAGACGAGCAGCAGGAGTCCCAGCAGCGACAGCGCCAGGCCAGACCGGATCGAGCGCGGCTCGAAGCGGAACTCCAGATGGTGCGAACCCTCCGACAAATATACGGCACGGAAGAGATAATTCGCCCGGTAGACTTCGAGCTCCCTGGCTGGGGCAGCATGGCCGTCCCCAACCGCGCGGTCACGGCATCGCCAGCCAGGATGCCACGCTTCACTCAGCACGAGGTAGCCGGGTGACTCCAGTTTGGCGGCCAGCTCCAGATGATTGGGCGAATAATGGCCGAAGGGTATCGGCGTGAAGGTCGCCGAGCCCGGCGTCTCCGGCGAATCGGCCTCGAGCAGCACCGTCCGGCGGGGGTCCGCCCCGCCCGAGGCCAGGCGGTCCAGCAGCCGGTCCGCGTCGCGGACCACTTCCCGCGAGGGCACGACGAACGCCCGGGGAAGCGCTGAGGGACTCTCCACCAGCGCCAGACCCGGCCCCTCCTCTACACCCGGCCGCAAGACCTCGGCAAATCGCAGCCGGAGACCGAGCAAATCGAGCAGCGGCGATCCGACCGCAGGCTTGAGATGCGGAATCCAGACTTCGGGCCGCGGCGCCTCTCCGGTCACCCTCGACAGAAATCCCACGTATCTCGCTGACACCATGGGGTTGAAGCCGTTCACGTCGTAGCCGCCGTGCCGCACCAGGAGGTATTCCGGGAGCAGGGGGTGAAAGACCTCGCGGTCGTAGTCCGTGACGCGCTCCTCCGGGAAAAACCTCGAGGCCATGCCCAGTTCCTGCAGTCTCCCGAGATCATAGACGCTGCTGAAATCGCGGGTCTGCTGGAGCGGGTACAAGAAACTGAGCGTCTCCAGCAGCAGGCC
The DNA here is from genome assembly GCA_016179685.1 of Planctomycetota bacterium. GTDB lineage: Bacteria > Planctomycetota > PUPC01 > JACPCR01 > JACPCR01 > JACPCR01. The sequence goes on from JACPCR010000089.1 coordinate 20,682, forward strand.
GGGGACAAGAAAGCCGGGCAACCGAGTCGCTGTCGGGCCCCAGCGGTCAGCCAGGCCGAACGCCGCCAAGTCCAGCGCGGCCGCGGTCAGAAGCCAGGGACCGGCCTCCGAGAGCCACGCCGCGTCACCCCATCCGAACGAGAGGGCAATGGCCAGCGCGGCCGCCGCACCGGCAGGGAGCAGGAGACTTCGGCCGCGGCAGGCTGCGGCGGCTTCGGCCCCCAGGGCGATCAGGCACGGGATCACCAACCCCAGAACGAAAAGCGTGCGGCTCGCGACCCGGTGGTAACCAAAGCCCGGGACATGGTGGTAGAGGAAGGAGAAGAGGGGAGTCGAGTCGCCGAGGGCGTGCAGAACGGCAAGGGCCGAGACCACGAGAAAGAAAATCGTTTCACGCCGCCATTCCCTCCGAGCCAGGGCGTAGGGAAGGAGCAGGAGAGGGAGCAGGCCGAGATGGAAGGCTTTTTCCCAGCCGAAAACGTCGCCTGCCGGGCCGGCAACGGCTTCCCCCGTCGGCCGGAGGAAAGCCACGACGTCCTCGATTCGCAGGGAACCCGCGGACGCGAAGGAAAAATGGATGAGGGCCGCGCGGGCGGAATCCTTGGCCGATTCGATGGCCGGAAGGAGTTGGACGGCGCAGAGCAGGCCCGCGAGACCAGCCGCTGCCACGAGGCAACCGAGGAGGATGCCCCGAAAAGCTGGGGGAGCGCTCGACAGCCGCCAGCCGCCATAGGCGGCGACGAGAAGAGCTGAGTAGAAGGCCAATTGGGGATAGAGGGAAACCCCCAGTATGCCGAGGCACCCGGCCAGAACTCCCGTAGCCGCTCCGGACGGCTTGCGGGCCAGGGCATCCACGGCCAGGAGCGTCCAGGGCATCCAGGCCAGAGGCAGGAAACCCAGGTGGCCGGCTACGAGGAGATGCATGATCCATTTTCCACTGAAGAGAAAGGCCAACGCCCCCAGCAGCGCCGCATGCGGCGAGACCCGCAGGCCCCATCGCAAATGGCAGTATGACCCTGCCGCTCCGATCAGGGAGTGAGTCAGAATCAGTGCGCTGGCCGAAAGATTCACGGGCAAGAGGACGAACAGCCAGTTGAGGGGATAGAAAGCCCAGCATCCGGGTATCCCGATGAAGGAGATGCCGCAGAAAATATGCGGATACCAGAACGGCATCTCGCCTTGCTCCAGTAGCGTCTTCCGGATCAGCTCCTGCCAGGCGCAATTCATCAGCAGCAGATCAGAAAATCCGGAGAAGAGAACATGCGAGGGGTGCAGGAGGAGCCGCCAGAAGAACAGGCACACGGCAAGACAAAGAATGGCCAGGGCCCGCAGGTCCGAGAGTGTCAGCAGATGGGCCGGGCGAAGCCAGGGCACGTGTCGTTTTCCCATTCGGGTGCGAGCGCGTCCACGCGGATGACGATGGAATTCTAACAAAAATGCGCACGCGTGTGACCCCTTACGGGGCGCTTGAACCTCCCCGCCCATCGAGCGCCTTGACAGGGCGGGAAGGCTTTCCCATACTGATTTCTGGATGCTGGATATTCGAATTTTCTTGTCCAGGACTGTGCATCCTGACGACCATGGATTCCACCCTCAAGAAGGTGGTGGCGATGCTCTCTTCCCCGGACGAGGAGATTCAGTGCGCCGCCGCGAAAATCCTCGGCGAGTTGGGCCCGGAAAACGCCGAGATCGTCCGGGCCCTCGGACAAGCGGCATCCGGTTCTCATCTCTCCGTCCGCTGTGCCGCTCTCGAAGCCCTGGGCAGGACGAAGCGACCCGACGCGCTTCGCTTCGTCCTGCCCCATCTGACCTCGCCCCAGGTCGGCGAAAGAAGCCGGGCGGTCTCCGCCGTGGCGTCCATGGGGCCAGAAGTGCTGCCCGCGGTGTTCAAGGAGCTGTTCAAGGGCGAGACCCCGGTTCGGCTCACGTTGCTGGCCATTCTTCAGAAATTCGCCCTGAATGAGGGACTCGAATATGGGCTCCATCTCCTCGCCTCGGCGGAGGAGACGGAGGTGATCGATGCCGTGTGTGAGGCCTTCCACGCCAAGGTGGATGGACTTTCCGAGAAGGAGCGCGGATCGATATCCGAAAAGGTCAGAAAATGGGCCGGCAAGCCACCGATCCGGCGCAATGAGACGGCGCGCGTCGCTGGATTGCGGCTTCTCGGCGCCCTGCACGATCCCTTGTCCGGTCCTTTCTACGTCAAACTCCTCGAGACCGAAGCCTCGCCGCGGGTACTGAGACACGCCCTGCTCGGCCTGGGGAAGATTTCTATCCCGGAAAGGGACCATCCAAGGCTGTGGAACGTCATCCTGCACCTCTTGAGGAGCGATCAGAGCCCGAATCTCGTGCAGGCTGCGACGGACATCCTCCGGCGACTCCAGATTCCTTCTTCAGTTGAGAAGGATGCGCTGGACCTCCTTGGACATTCAGACCCTGCCGTCCGGACCCTCGCGGTCCAGTGGCTCGGCGAGGCCGCCTCAGAAGAAGCGGGCGAAGCCCTCGGGAAGCACCTCTCCTCCCCGGACTGGCGGATGAGGCAAGTGGTGCTTTCGAGCCTGAGAAAATGTCCCAACGCCGGACTTGTCCTGCTTCGGCACCTCGAGACCCTCGAGGATGCCGAACAGCTCAGCCCGATCCTCCAGTTGATCCTGGAGCTCAAGCCGACGGTCTCGGCGTCCCAGTTCGCCAAGCTTTTCCGCCACGCCTTGGCCCTGCGGCAGGCGAGCGACCGCCGCGCCGATTCGCTTCTGGCCGTGCTTTCGGCCCTTGACCGCGAAGCCTACGGCCGACACGTCATGGGGGACGCGAAGAACTTGATGAAAAAAGGGGCTTTCCAGGAAGCGGCGGCCTGCTTGACCCTGCTTTCGGGGCCGGATGCCCCTCCGGCCGAATCGAAATATTTGCTCGCCCTGGCGCGATTCAAGGTGTCGGACAAGGGGCTCGGACGGGCTGAACGGGAGGCCAATCGCAGCCTGGCACTTTTTGCTGAGCTAGTGGACAACCTGGAAGAAGGCCTGGCTGACAAGCTGATCCAGGACAGGGACCTGCTCGACCGCTCCGAAATCTACTATCTCGGCTTCCACTTCGTGGAGCAACTCGGCAACCTCCGCCAGTTCGGCGGCAAGCTGCTCTCCCACCTCGTCAAGATGTCGCCGCGCAGCCCTGAAGGCAGGGACGCCAGGAACAAGCTGAAAAGCGCCGGTTGGTAACGAATGATTTCAACGGCCGATGACACGAGTTTGCAAAATGAAATCGTGGCGTTTCTACGGATTGACCCTTTCTTGTCTGTTTCTTCTGCCTTCACGCTCGCCCATGGCCTTGCCGACTGCCAGGCTGACCGATCCGTACGAGGTCCAAGCCGTGCCGGCCAGCCTTCTCAAGGCCGACACGTCGGAACCCATGGACGGAACAAAAGAGATCGTTGCGGAACGCCCACTCTCCATCCGCGTGGAAGCGCCGGCCGTCACCGGCTGGAGGATGGAAGGCGAGTTTCTCCTGACGGCCCCCTCGGCCCGTTTCGTCCTGGAATTTCCGCACACCGACCCGAAGCAAAGGCCGGTCATCGCATGGGGCGCCACGCTGGACAAGAACCAGTCCGTGCAGTTTACCGACGCGGCCAAAGGGGTCCCCGAATTGTCCCTGGGAGAGAAAGCGTCGGAAACCTGGCTTTCGTTCTCACTCCTGCGACTTAACGGCGTCGCCGAGCTGAAGGTCGGTGCTCGGCTCATCCATGGGGCAATCCCGGCGGCCGCAGACCGAAATCCGCGCCTCAACCTCGGCGTCAAGACCAGACTCCGTAACGTCAAGATGGCCACTATCCCGCTCTCCAGCCCTCTCTGGACTCCCATCCTGCTGCACTCGACGGCCAATGCCTCTCTCACCGGGCCTGAGGCCAACCTGGGGAAAGGACTTGCGCTCTCCGCAGGCGCCGTTTCGGAGGGGGCCAGGATGATCGATGACGTCCCGTTCGTCTTGAGCGAAAAGGTGGTGGACGTCGCCGGCTCGACCGCGGGGATACAGGAACCTCTTCGCACCAAGTGGATGATGTGGGGCCTCGCCATGGGCAAGAATGGCCGCCTCGGGGCGGAGGTCCCTGCGGACCAGTACAGCGCCCTGCGTCTCATCGCATTCTCACGTCACGTTGGGGGGGCCGTGCCAAGGATGACCGTCCGAGTCGGCTGGTCCATCATGGAGAACGTACCCGTCGCCGTTCCCGATATCCTGGGCGAAGCCGAAGACGCCCACGTCCTTTCACGCCAGCCGGTCAAGCTTTCCGACGGCCGCGAGGGCAGCCTGTTCCACCTGCGCGTGCCCCTGGCAGCGACCGGCAATTTTTGGGAGCTGAAGGGCCGCGTCAAGATGAACGTCGAGTTCTCCCGCGACGTGAACGTACACGTCAATCATCCGGACCCCAACGAGTTCGGCGAATTCCCAGCCGGCCGGCCAAGCTCCGTGGTCGTCGTGGCCGCGACACTCGAACCATCGCCGATCGAAGTTTCTTACCAGGCCGGCGAGCGGGTCCCCATCTTCCACGACACGGAAAAACCCCTGCTGAAGGTCAGCATATCCAATCGCTCAGGCCGGGGAATCCGCGGCCGCGCGGAGGCCCGGTGCGCGGGGCCGGGCACGATGGAGGAAGGCCGAATCGACCGCCAGGAGTGGACCGTTTCCGCCCCATTCGCACTCCAGGCGGACGAAACGAAGGAAGTCGCATTGGACCTCACTCCAGAGCCGGGGAAGCGCGGATGGTACCTGTGCTCTTTCGAGGCCTGGGCCGATGACGCCCTGGTTCAACAGCGGGAGACGAGCTTTGCCGTCATTGCGCCGGACACGCGCCAGGCCAAGGAAGATTCGCCCTTTGGAACCTGGGTTTGGACCGGCCGCACCCACGCGGTCTTTGCGCCGGACGACCAGGAGGAGCGCCTCGGAATGATCTGCAAAAGAGGCGGGTGGCGCTGGAGCGTCGTTCAAGGGTCCGAAAAGCACCTGCTCAAGGCCACTTGCCAGAGCGCGCCACACGGTTACCAGCGCATCCCCGGATGGTTCGACCCCGTAGCCTTCGAAAAGGAAATCGTCCCGTGGCTCAAAGAAGCCTCACAGAATGGGTTCGACAACTTTTACAAGGTCATGCACGAATCCAGGAGCTCGGGCGGCCTGCTGCTCCGCTTCAGCGAGCTCCTCGGTGGGACGCCCTACGACATGCCGCCGGACGAGAAACAGCGGCTGGACGGGCAGTTCGAAAAGGTCGCCGAATACTGCCGCGCCATCAAGAAAGCGGACGCCCTGGCAAAAATTGTGCTCATCAACGACTATCCTGCAGTGGGCGTGGAGTTCATGAAGCGCGGCTTCCCCAAGGACGCGGTCGACGTTTTTGGGTCCGAGGGGGCCATGTTCATGCGGGAGCCGGAGCGCCAGCCGGACTGGCTCTGCCTCCTCGGCACCTTGCAGCAGTGGCGCCGAGCCATGGAAAAATACGGGTATCAGGACAAGCAGCTCTGGACCACGGAGGCGCTCTATCACAGCACCAATCCCGGCAACCTGACCCTCCACAAACAGGCCGTCATCTACGTCCGCGAAGCCATGCTGGCCATGGCCAACGGAGTCCAACGGCTGGCGGGTCAGGGAACCCCGAGGGACTACACGAGCGATTACCGCTGGAGCAACTGGGGTTGCACCGGCTTCTGTTCCCATGACCCCGAATACAACCCCAAGCCGAGCTTTGCCATGTTCGCCTGGCTGACACAGGCGCTCGACCAGGCGAAATGCGCAGGCTTCGTGAAGCAGACCAGCACCTCTCTCCACATTTTGGACTTCGTCAGGCCAGACGGCAGCCACGTGTACCCCCTCTGGGTGGTTCGGGGCCGGCAGAATGTCACGCTGCGCCTTCAAGGCGGAGTCCCCGCGGTCTGGGATAACTATGGAAACCCCGTCGATGTGAAACCGGCCAACGGCGCCCTCACGCTGGAAGTGACCGATGCGCCCGCTTACGTCACCGGCGCGATATTCGCCGGAGTCACGGCTCTCGATCCGGTGGAGTTGAAAAATGAGCCAGGCCAGATCGTGGTCGAATTCGACGCTTCCGAAACGTTTCGGACCGTGGAAGAGCGCTCGGAGGTCCTCGAGAGCAATTGGGACTATCCGCGGGTCAAAGGCAGATTCAAGACCGAACGGGTGACGGAGGGCGAGACGACAGGCCTTCGGGTGGAACTTCTCGGCGACGGCGATCCTCGCAAGCTGCTCTACCGGTACGTGGAACTGGCTCTGGCCGAGCCTATCGTGCTTCCCGGCCGGCCCCACGCCTTCACCGTCCGCCTCAAGGGAAACGGCGGCTGGGGCAAGATCATGTTCGAACTGGTGGACGCCACAGGCCGTGTCTGGACTTCCTGCGGCAACCGGTTTCGGGGTTCGGCCAACTCGAGCGACTGTAAGGGCGATTCCTTTGTCACCTTCGACGGCTGGCAGACGATGCGGATTCCGCTTCCGGGCCAGTACCCGGGCGAAGACCAGTTTGTCTCCTGGCCGAGCCTGTGCGACTGGTGGCCCACCCACACGCCGGAATGGGTCAAGACTCGGCAGAACCACGAGGCCGCAAGGGCGGAATATCCGAACAAGCTGGCCGAATACGATCAGAGGGTGAAAGAACACCAGGAAGCTTTGAACGCCTTCGAGGAGGCCAGGAAACAGGGCAAGGCCAAAGGGAATCCCCCGCAGGCGCCGGCTAAGCCCGCGGAGCCCCAGCCGCCCGAGGACGAGGGTCTCGCCCGGGTGGACTACCCGCTAAAACTGACGAAGCTGGTCATCGCCATGCCACCGCACATTCTCTATGTCAACACCGAGATTCCAGTCGCCAAGCCCGTCATCGTCCTGGACCGCATAGGCGTTCTCCAGCCGCCCGAAAGAATGTGATGGACGGCTTTGGGCTGATGCCTCATAAATCACTGCAGCGCGGCATCGCCCCGTTTCCCGTCCATGACAGGTGACTTGCCGGGTTCGACTCTCGCGGACTTGGCTTCCGGTCGTCTTTCCATGGCGCGAGTCTTCACGCCTTCAAAAACCGACTTCGAATCGACCGGGTGCGTGCGCTGTTCGAGGCTTTCGCTGAAGCTGGTCCACGCCCCGGCCGTTACTCCTACGGCTTCGGCCGCACCCCCCGAATCAGAGGGGCATGCGTGTCCGGATTGAACGTCTCCCAGCGGTAACGACTCCAGTCGCCTTCCGGAAGCTCCGGCAGCACGATGCCTCGCGGCTTCTCGGAGCTGTCCACGAACCCGATGTACTCCGGCTCCCAAACCAGTCCCTCTTCCCCCTCCTTGTCTTTTTTTGTGCGCAGAATATAGCGCATCGGGAACTCGACGGATTTCTCCCAACCCCCGTTTGAATACTTGTAGGCGATCTTCGTCCAGGCCACGGTGAAGTTTTCATTGAACTGCGGGCTGACATAAAGCAGCTTCACGTCCTTCCAGGCTGGGTCCACACCCTTGTTGACCAGATCCTTCGCCGTCGCCTCCACCAGCACCCGATGGATATCGAGAGGGTCCTTTTCAATCAGGAAAAGCTTGTAAATGGCGAAGGGCCCGACCACCAGGAACAAGAGGCCCAGGACGATGCTGATTTCCGTGACGGGAAGGGCGCGGATGCTCGGCTCGAGTCCCCCCACGGAAACCAGGTGATTGCAGCCGAGGCAGCGAATCTTGTAGCGGAAGGTCTTTTTCTCGGTCTGATTCGCCTTGCCGCATTTTGTACACACCACCGTGATAATGGCCACTCTTCGTTCTCCGTGCACCCAGGTGACCCCGTACCATCCGGGAGTTTCCAAATTTTAAGAAGCGGCACGCCCCATGGCAATGGGTGTTGAAGTTTTCTGTTCCCCTGCTAAAATCGGGATTCTTCAAGTTTTTGGGCTTGAAACACTTGCATGGGCGCGCGCCGGGAACCCCCAGCCCGGCGTTCCTGTCACCTCATTTTCGGCCTCTTCAGGCGATGGCGGCCGACCCAGGAGCGGTGTCCCGGCGAGCCCGTCCAGGTGATTCACACCCCGAAAGAGGCATCCGGTATCGCATGGCACCCTCGCTCGGACCCACCATGAAATCCTCACCTTCTGAAATCGTCATCTATGATTCGACGCTCCGCGACGGTGTCCAGGGCGGCGGAGTGTCCTTCTCCACGGAGGACAAGCTGCGCATTGCGGAACGACTCGATGACCTGGGCATCGACTATATCGAGGGTGGCTTCCCAGGCTCCAATCCGAAAGACATCGAGTTCTTCAGTGAGGTACCCAAGCTCCGCCTGGGACATAGCGTGGTCACGGCCTTCGGAAGCACCCGCAAGGCGAGTCGCAAGGCCTCGGAGGATGAGAACCTGAAGATGCTGGTCCATTCAGGAGTCTCCACGGCCGCCATCTTCGGCAAGAGCTGGAAACTCCACGTTTTCGAGGTGCTCCAGACCACCCTGGACGAGAACCTCCGGATGATCGAAGAGTCGGTCGCCTTCCTCAAGTCCCACGGGCTTCGAGTCATCTACGATGCAGAGCACTTTTTTGACGGGTTCAAGACGGATGCGGACTATGCCATTCGTACGCTGCAGGCTGCGGCCGCGGGCGGCGCCGAATGCCTGGTGCTCTGCGATACCAACGGAGGGTCCCTCGTCTCTGAAGTGCAGCAAGCCCTTCGCAGCGTCCGCGAGAACCTCACGCCTCCCCTGGGCATCCATACCCATAACGACTCCGGCCTGGCCGTCGCCAATTCGGTGGCTGCGGTCGAGATGGGCGTCCGGCACGTCCAGGGGACGCTCAACGGCTACGGGGAACGCTGCGGCAACGCGAATCTCTGCACCATCATTCCCACGCTGGAGTTGAAGCTCAACCGGCGTTGTCTGCTCCCGGGCCGGCTCGATCGGCTGACCTCCGCTTCCCAGTTCGTGAGTCAGATCGCCAATCTGCCGCACGAGCAGCGCCAGGCCTATGTCGGGGAGTACGCCTTCTCCCACAAGGGAGGCATGCACGTCGATGGCGTGCTGAAAAATCCCCGGACATTCGAGCACGTCCCGCCTGAAAGGGTGGGCAATCGCCGGTTCACCCTCCTATCCGACGTGTCGGGCCGGGGGACGCTCCTTGAACGCGTCCGGATGTATCAGCCGAAGATTGCCAAGAACGCCCCGGAAATCCGTGAGCTCGTCGAGCTGGTCAAGCGGCTCGAGCATGAGGGATACCAGTTCGAGAGCGCGGAAGGCTCCTTCGAGCTTCACGTCATGAAAATCTTCAAGCAGTATCAGGAGCTTTTCCATAAGTCCGGCTTCCGCATCATCGTCGAAAAGGGGCAGGACGACATCCACATCTCCGAAGCAACCATCAAGGTTCAAATCGGCGACCGCGTCATCCATACCGCGGCGGAAGGGAACGGGCCCGTGAACGCCCTCGACCAGGCGCTGCGCAAGGCCATCGCAGAGATTTACCCGGAGGTGAACCGCATCCGGCTGGTGAACTACAAGGTACGCATTCTTGAGGACATGGTGGGCACGGCCGCTAAGGTCCGTGTGCTCATCGAGTCGACGGACGGGGAACACCTCTGGGGCACTGTCGGTGTGTCCGAGAACATCATCGAGGCCAGCTGGGAGGCTCTCGTGGATAGCATCGAGTATGGCCTGCTGTACCGGAGATACCGCCGCAATGGCAAGACCAGCGGATGAGGATTTCGCAACGGACGCGTCCAGCCGCTCCCGTCCTGAAATCCCCTTTCCCATCTTCCATTCCGAGGCCCCATCGGCGCGGGAGAGATAAGATTTCTGAGCCGGTCATGGTTCGAGAGCACTTCTGTTCTTGGTCGAGGTTCATCCCATGGGTATCCCTGTAGCTGTCGTCGGTGCAACGGGCGCGGTCGGACAGGAAATGATCCGCACCCTGGTCGATAGGAAATTCCCCGTCAGCGAGGTCCGCCTGCTGGCCTCCGAACGCTCCGCGGGTAAGAAGCTGAATTTCAACGGGCGAGACGTGGCGGTCGAAACGCTCACTCACGACTCGTTCAAGGGAATCCGGATCGCCCTGTTCAGCGCGGGATCGAAGATCAGCAAGGAATTCGCCCCTTCGGCAGTGCGGAGCGGCGCGGTCGTGGTGGACAACACCAGCGCCTTCCGGATGCAGGCGGACACGCCGCTGGTCGTGCCGGAGGTCAATGGCCATCAGATTCGCGAGCATCACGGAATCATCGCGAACCCGAACTGTTCGACGATCCAGATGGTGGTGGCCTTGAAGCCCTTGCACGACGCCGCCCGAGTGACCCGCGTCATCGTTTCCACCTACCAGTCCGTATCGGGCGCGGGTGCCCGAGCCATGGTGGAGATGCTGGAAGAGACGCGGGCGCTCCTCGACAAGAAGCCCTACCGGAGGTCGATCTTCCCGCACCAGATTGCCTTCAATGCGCTTCCCCAGATTCCTCAGAAGAATGCCTTCATGCCGAACGGCTACACGGAGGAGGAGATGAAGATGGTGAACGAGACGCGGAAGATTTTGGGGGACCCGACGATTCGCGTCTCGGCCACCACGGTCCGTATCCCTGTCCTTCGAAGCCACAGCGAGTCGGTCACCGTGGAGCTGGCCCGCAAGATGAGCCCCGAGGAGGCCCGGCAGCTCCTCGCCCAGTCGCCGGGCGTCATCGTCGTCGATGACCCGGCGCACGAACGCTATCCTCTCGCCTGCGAGGCCGCAGGCCGCGGCGAGGTGTTCGTCGGGCGCATCCGAGAGGACCTCTCCTGCGAACACGGCCTGGTCCTATGGGTCGTCAGCGACAACCTGCTCAAGGGTGCGGCCCTCAACGCCGTCCAGATCGCCGAAAAACTCATCGAATGAGCAGGTAACAGTCGCGGAATTTCAATCGCATGGCTAACTATGTTCCGGCGCTGAATCCACTTCCGCAGGCTATAGACTGTTGGCTGTAGGCTCTTGCAAGAGCCTGGATATCCTCCCTCTTGCGCCATGGGAGGAAGACGATTGGATAGAATTCCTCCGGGCCAAGCACCCCGATCCTTGTGCCTCAGTCCTGCGCCGTCTCAAAGGCTCGAATGCGGGATCGCTTGCACGCGGGAATCCGGAAGTCTCCAGCATTGTGCTCGATCAGATGGCCAGCGATCCCCAGATTCTGAGTGGGTCACAGGCTCTCCTCAAATACCTGGGCCAGCAACTAACCACCGCGCGCCATCATGAGATCGTAGGCGCCGCCTCGATCGAGAGATTGCTGCGGCCGCCTTCAGCGACCACCGGCCCCCTGCGGACATCCATGCCCCAAAGGCTTAGCCTATCGGACAGAGACTGGACCTTGAATCGGATCGTTTCGGAGGATCGGGCGCTCTTCCTCGATGATCGGAGGCAGGAAAGAGATGGAATCCCTGGCCCGATCCTCCGGCTGATCCGACATCGCGGCCCCCAACTCGTCATCTCGATCCAGGCCATCCTGCGCGACCTTCAGTCCGGCTCGGCGTGCACCTTCCTGGAAAAACGCCTTCCCGTCGATCTCCTCACGCGAGCCGGAAAGGCCATGGAGTGCTGCGGGCCAGCGCGCCAGGAGCTCAGGAGATGCCTTGCCAGCCCGGACAACAAGAAACATCCCATGGCGGCAAGCCTCCTGCACCTGTCGGGTGAGCCCTGGAGGCCGGGAAACGGTTGCTCTCTTCGCGGCGGTTTCTTCGAAAGCGCCAAGTGGCGAGAAATCCACCTTGGGCCGGCAGACCTCGCCGGCGCGGTTCTCCGGGGCGCCGACCTTTCCCAGGCCGTTCTCGATTCCGTCGTCCTCGACGGGGCGGACCTCCGCGATGCCGTGCTCTTCTCTTCGTCCATGACGAAGTTCCATGCCGTGAATGCCCGGATGGATCGAGTCAACATGGGCGAGGTCACCGCCAAAGCAGGCAATTTCACTCATGCGGTCCTGCGCGAGGCCCGGCTTCAAAAGGCAAGGCTTCACTCGGCCTGTTTTAGTCAGGCGGACCTCTCGGGCGCCGATTTCACGGACGCCGAAATTCCGTCCGGACGCTTCAAAGGCGCCCTCCTCCATGGCGCCAGGTTCTGCGATGCCGATCTCCGACACGCCTGCCTCGACGGACTCGACCTCCGGCAATGCGATTTCACCCGGGCTCGACTTTCACGGGCAAGTCTGGACCATGCCAATCTCGAATATCTGGAGCTGCCCGGCGCAGACTTCGAGCTCGCCCGCTTGAGCCATTCGCACCTCACCGGTTCCTTCATGCCGGGCGCGAACTTCCGGAAAGCCCAGCTTCATCAGGCCGGACTGGGCGAAATCCAGTGGGAACGAGCGGACCTGCGCGGCGCGGACCTCCGGCAAGCCAGCTTCCACATGGGCTCGTCACGAGACGGACTCGTCTTTTCTCCACTGGCCTCGGAGGGGACCCGCACCGGCTTCTATACCGACGACTACGAGGACCTGTCTTTCAAGTCCCCGGAAGAAATCCGCAAGGCCAATCTGTGCGGCGCCGACCTCCGCGGCGCCTTGATTGACGGCACGGACTTCTATCTCGTTGATCTTCGGGGTGCCCAATATGGCCCCGACCAGGAAAAACATTTCCGCAAGTGCGGGGCCATTCTCGGGGTATCGTTTTTGGCTTGAATCGCGCGGACACGCAGATTGAAATGATCTACCAAAGTCCACGGTCGTCGTACGACGGCTTAGCTGGATTCATGGGGAGGGTTGACCATCGGTCGGCTGCCGCTACTCCTCGCCGCTACCCTGGTCGCTTGCTACGCTGAGCCTGCGGCCAGCAGCCAGACTCAAGAAGCCAGCCTGGAGGAACAGTTCCTTCTGGACTGGCCACCCCAGCTAGTCTTCCGCACCTTCCGGTTTCAACCCGGCAGTTGCCACCCGGAATCCCTGCGTCTGCTGCTGGCCGACACGGGCGAGGAGATGCCGTTTCAGATCGGCGAACTCGAGTTCGACCCGCGAGGAGCATTCCTGAACCGCTGCAAGCTAAGCTGGCGAACTGACCTTCCTGCGGGTTCGAAACGCCGGTGGGTGTTGCACTATGGCCCGGCCGCTCATCCACGCAGGGGATCATCCAGCCCCTTCAACTGGAAGCACACCGAGGGGCGGCTCGAGCTGGCCAACGGCCGACTGGCGCTCGCCATGCCCGCCCTCGGCGAAACGAACCTGGGATCGGCCAGGTCGATTCCTCCGCCGATCCGGGCGCTTCGAGGTCCGGATGGCGTATGGTTCGGCGAGGGAAGCTGGTCGAGTCTCTCACCGGTCTGGGAAACGCTTATCGTTGAGAGGACCGCGGACGGGCCAATCTTTGCTGAGGTGAGTCTTTCCTTCCGTGACCCTGGCGGACTCGCTTATCAAGTCACGGTCCAGTTGCCCGCGGAGGAGGACTACGCGCTGATAGAGGAACGGTGCCCGGCGGTGTATCACGCGCAAGGCGGATGGACTCTCGACCTTTCGGCCAACTACCGGCCCGAACGAATTCGGGACTTCCGTGGCTATCAGGCTTTCCCACCGGGTCCGCTGGAGAAGAAGCCAGGCGTCGTGGCCCACCTTCGGCCCTGGACTTTCGCCCAAATCTTCACGCATCGGGACTACCTGGGCATCCTCCCATCCGAAGGGCGTCAAGACGCGGTGGGCCTGATGGCCATCAATGGCTCCTCCTGGCGCCGCGCTGACGGCCGACCTTACTGGCCCGAAGCCGACTTCTCCTCCCGTAATGGGTGGAAGCTGCCCGGCCTTGACCAGGCCGTCCAGGTCGTTCGTGAGGTCGGCGAGACAGTCCATGTCCGGTTTCCTCTCAGCGGCGGATACCGGGTTTCGGGCTTGGCTGTCTATGACCACTCGCTCGACCGAGGTCGCTACGTCCTGGAAGACATTCGACACGAGGCCTCGGAAACTCCGCTCAGCGACGTGATGGAGATGATTCTGGACTGGCCGGAGAGCACTCCCAGGCCTCATCTCTACGGCAACCCGCAAGTTTTTGACGAAGCCCGGAAACGATTCGACCCCAATGATCCGTGGGTGTCTCACGCCTGCGCCGAATTCAAAGCCTTGATGAGCGGCAAGACGGCCGACGCCCAGGCTCTTCGCCTGTCCCTCCTCACGGAGGCCCAGAGCCTCAGCCGCTACTGGACGCCACCAGAGCCATTCCCGCCGGCTGATCCCGAGCAGCCCAGGGTCCGCGCCGGTTACGTTGGCACGGGCCTGAGAGCCATCGAGGTCGGCCCAAAAGCCCGGAATCTGGCGGGGCGTTACGACCTCGCCTGCGCCTTGGGCATCCTGAACGAGGATGATCGGCGCAGGGTCCGCGCCGCGCTCGCCTTCGCCGCTTACAAGTTTGCTGATCCCGAATTCTTCGCCCCCTTGTGCGCCCTGGGCAATTTCAAGGTCGACGGCTACTTCTCCCTCGCCGTGATCGCTCTCACCTTCCCGGACCACCCCCATTCGGCCCGCTGGCTGGCCGAGGCGCAACGGCAACTGGGCGAAGACCTGGACCAGGGCATATATCTCTACGAGAGCGGCGCTGGCAACGAATGTGAAATCTACCGGGCCATGAGCGTCAATTTCCTCACGCAGTTGGCTCTGCTCCTCAAAATCCACGGCCTGCCCGAGCTCGCCGGCCATCCCCGGCTCGCCGCCGCGCTCCAATGGTTCGTCGAATTCTCAGTCCCGCCCGTTCCTAGGCTCAGTCATGGCCTGCCCCGTGTCCTGCCGTTCGATGGAGACACGACCACGACGACGGCTCAGGTCTATGGCATGTTCGGCCTCGGCGCCGTGCTCTACCGGGAGACCCGACCGGACCTTTCGAAGCTGCTGGCCTGGGCATGGAAGCAATCCGGACAGGAGCCTTTTCACGGGCACGGCATCAACAACCTGGGCGTCGTCAACGCGCTCTATCTCGACCGCAATCTGCAAGAATCGCCGCCCGACTCATTCCCGAGCAGGCAGGTGGAGGGCTATGGATTCGTCTTCCACAAGGACTGGGGCAAGCCGAACGAGTGGATGGTCTTCGGCAAGGCCGGCCCGGCCAGCGGGCACTACCATCCATCCGATGGGGCCGTTCAGGTCTATGCCTACGGCAAGCCCCTGGTCATCGGCTACGGGAAGTATCCATACCTCACGGCGACCTGGCGCTACACCACGCTCCGGCTGGACGGCCGCAGCCACTGGTCGCGCGGCCAGACCGGGCCCGTCTTCACCTCCGAAGCCTGCGACGCGGCCGAACTGTTCGTCCCGGTTGAAAACGTCAGCCGCGATCGGGAAATGTCCATTTCCGAATTGGCGGCCACAGGCCAGTTCTTTCAGAGCACGTGGGACTCGGTCATGGATGTGCCGCCGTCTCATTTCGCCCGCACGATGATCTACGACCGTAAGGGCGGTTACGTCGTGCTCTACGACCGGGCCGGCCCTCGATACCCGAGCCACTGGTTTGCCCACGTGCTCTCGGATTCTCACACGGCCTCGGACAGCGTCCTCCACTTCAGAGGACAACTGGGCGTCGATCTCGACCTTCACCTTCTCGAGCCCCGAGGGTCGCAACCCGTGGTCGAAGGCCCCGTCTCCAGCCAATACGCGGACGCGATCAAAGCGGCAAAACTGAACTGGTCGAACGACCACGTCGACCAGCAGGTCGTTCACGTCTCCGGCCCGCCGCAAACGGACTACCTGGCCATCCTCCACCCGCGGCCAGCGGCCAGCCCGGGTCAGCCGCTGCGCATAGCCGCCCGGGACAAAGTGTGGGAGGTTCGCTCCGATGCAGGAACGAGCCACTTCATCTGTTCCCGGGAGGCCGTGCGCATCGAGGATGGCGATTTCCGATTTGAGGGACAGCGCGGTGCTGCGCTTCGGCACGCCGACCGGACGACGATCGTCCTGCTTGCGGGCATCCGGATTCAGGTGGGCCGCTGCGGATTAGAGGCGAGGGACCCTGTATCGGCTTTGGCGGAGATGCGGAACGGCCAATGGCATCGAATCCTGCTGCAATCCAGCGTCCGGACCACCATCACCCTCCAAGGCGCCAGCGGCCGCGAAATCACGGCCGAGCCTCATACGCCAGCTCTTCCCCTTTCCGGCGACCAGGTGGGCCTTGCGCTGGCGCCCGGCCTCACCGTCCTTTCATTCCCATAAAGGCCAGGACTCGACGCGTGCCCTTCACGGCAGTAGACGCGCCTTGAATCTCAAATGTCGCTCTGTAGGATCGCTGTCTACTCGGCATCTCCGTCACCGGCCCACGCGTCTCCGGCCGGAGAGAACGTGGTGATCCCCGCAGGCAGCGAGCCCTCGTGTCCAGCACTTTCGGAAAAGCCTTTCAGGTCCATACATGGGGCGAATCCCACGGCCCCTCCGTCGGCGCCGTTATCGATGGCTGCCCCTCGGGGCTCGAAATTTCCCGCGAGGAAATCCAGAAGGAACTGGACCGCCGCAAGCCCGGCCAGAGCGCGGTCACCACGCCGAGGGGCGAAGCTGACGCCGTCGAAATCCTGTCCGGCGTCTTCGAGGGCAAGACCCTGGGCACCCCGATCGCCCTGGTGGTCCATACGAAAGACGCGGATTCGAGCAAGTACGAGCCGCTGCGCAACAAGCCGCGCCCGGGCCACGCCGATTACACCTGGATGATGAAGTTCGGACATTTCGACTGGCGCGGCGGCGGCCGGGCCTCTGCACGGGAGACCGTGGGCCGCGTCGCCGCGGGAGCGATCGCCCGCAAGCTCCTCATTCACGCGGGCATCCGCGTCATCGCCTACACCACCCGCATCGGGCCGGTGGTCTGCCCCAGTCCCGACCCCTTCGAACCGGGTCTGGCTTCGCGGATTGAATCGAACCCGGTGCGCGCGGCGGACCCTGACGTGGCTCGTGAAATGGAAGCAGCCATCCTGGCCGCCAAGGAGGCCAAGGATTCCGTCGGCGGCGTCATCGAAGTCGTAGCCACAGGCGTGCCCGCAGGTCTCGGCGAGCCGGTCTTCGAAAAGCTCGACGCGGCCATCGCCCACGCCCTCATGACGCTCCCGGCCACCAAGGGAGTCGAAGTGGGAGGTGGATTCGGACTCGCACAGGTCCGCGGCAGCGAATCCAACGACATCTGGTATCTCAATGACCAGGGCAAGATGGCCACCCGCACCAACAACTCCGGCGGCATCCTCGGCGGCATTTCCGACGGCATGCCCATCGTGGCCCGCGTCGCCTTCAAGCCGCCCTCTTCCATCCCGAGGCCTCAGGACACCGTCGATCTGGCAACGATGACGAGCACACGTATCGAAGTCAAAGGCCGCCACGATCCCTGCGTGCTTCCCCGCGCCGTCCCGATCGTCGAGGCCATGGTCGCCCTGGTGCTCGCGGACCACGCCCTCCGGCAGGGCCTCTTTCCCCGCAGCCTGGTCGCGAGATGACGGAAAGGGATACGCCGAGCCGCTAGGCCTTAGAGATTTGTAAACGAACCAGGGCTCGCGCGTACGAGCCGCCGTTTACTCGGCCTTCTTGGCCACGACGAAGGCCTGCTGGCCAAAAAACCGGTGAGCGAAAGGCATCCGCAAGTAAACCTTGACCAGAAAAATCGACCTCGGCAGCCGGCTCTTGGTGGTGTAGGGGAGAAATCGGGGCCGGCACTCGACCACCCGAAAACCGTTCACCTCGAGAACCTCGCTCAAGCTGCGGTCGTCCAGCGCCGTCACATGATCGAAGAACATCCAGTAGTCGCGATAGCAATAGCGGTAATTCGGCTGAAGAATGAGGAAAGAACCTCCCGCCTTGAGGACGCGCCGGACCTCGCAGATGGTCTTCACAATGTCCGGTCGGGTCAGGTGCTCGAAAAAATTGCTTGTGAAGGCCACGTCGATCGATCCCTCGGCGATCGCTCCCATGTCCGTTGAGCCCGATACGATGGCCTGCACGTCGGGATTCTTGAACTTCTGGACGTCAGGATTGAGGTCGAGGGCGATTTTTTTTCTCGCTTCAATGTGATTGATGAACTCGCAATAACCCGCGGCGACGTCCAGAACCACTGAATCTCGCGGAACGTATGCTTGGAAAAAATCGCTGCACAGGACGTGATACAGCTTCCTTCGAAAGTCGATTTCCTGGCTGAATCGTCGTTCGTAGATTTTCTGCAATTCTTCCATAGGTACGAAATTTCTTGCCGAAGTGGGCAAGTGACCGCCCTCCAGTCCATCATCCTTCCAGGCACTTCCCTCGGAAACTCTTACCCAAGTCCATCCGGCCAGAAAGTGTTCGGCATTATTCCTGAACGGATTGGCGGGTACACTTGGACGGAAATGCAGTGCATTCCCGTCCAAGTGTACCCGCTTTGACACCGATCCGCATATCGGCTATAAATCGTGCGTTCCATGAGTTCAGCCAGAACGTGCACGGTTGCGATAGCAGACGAGTTCGCAAGCGCGGATGCACTTGCGAACTCGTCTGCTAGGCGGGCGGGAAACAGGGCTCTCCGAATTATTGTATCGGCTTCAGAGCCCCATCCGGCATTCCTTTTGCTCTGCCCGGACAGGACGTATGTTCCCCCGGATTCGCGCGATCGCTGGCAATACGCTCTCCGAGACCCTGCGCCAGCCTGTCTTCGGTGTCGTCCTTCTCGCGGCCCTCGGGCTCATCGCCCTCAGCCCGGCGTTCACCATGTTCAGCTTGGTGAACCATATCCGGCTCGTCAAGGACATGGGGCTCGCCACGCTCCTGGTCGCCGGGTTTCTCCTGGCCGTTCTCGCCGCCACCGCCGTCATCACGGAAGAAATCCGAAAGCAGACCGTCCTCACCGTCGTGTCAAAGCCTGTCGGGCGGTTTGAATTCATTCTGGGGAAGTACCTGGGAATCTTCGCTGCCTTGGCGATCGCCGGTTACCTGATGATTCTAACGCTGGCGATGACGTGCCGCGTGGGAGTGCCCGCCGCCGTGACGACCCCACTGGACGTCGGGGCCATCATCGGCCTCCTGGCCGCATTCTCCCTCGCCCTTCTCGGCGCCCTGGTCGCCAATTATCTCCTGGACCGGCCATTCCCCTCCACCGCCATCCTTCTCGGTGTGCTGACCTTCACCCTCGCCTTCGTGATCGTCGGTTTCCTCCCGCCCGTCGCCGAGTCACTGAAGCTGATCACCTTCCACTATGATTTCTCCATCATCCTGGCCGGAGCGTTGATCCTCCCGGCCCTCGAGGTCCTCGCCGCCGTAGCGGTTGCGGCTTCCACACGCCTCAATCCCTTGCTCACCTTGGGTGTCTGCGCCGTGTTCTTTGGTATCGGACTCGCCGGGGACTATGCCCTGGGCCGCCTGGCCGTCTCCTCGGTCCCGGCGGACCTTGTTTACCGAATGATGTTCAACATCCAGATTTTTTCGCTCGCCGATGCGGCCTCTGCAGGCCGCGAGATTCCCTGGCACTATATCGGACGGGCCGCGCTCTACGCGGTCACCTATCAGGCCGCGGCTCTCTCCGCCGCCTTTCTGCTGTTCGAGAGCCGCGAGGTCGCACGCTGAACCATGGAATCGTCCCTCAAGGCAGGTGAACAGGCCGGCGCCCCTCTCGTCCCATCCGATCGGGCCGAGACCGTTGCTCTCGCCGGCCTGGCCCTTCAAGGCGTCCTGGCCATCCTCACCCTGGGCGTTTACCTCTACTCGGGCTTTGAGAAACATCTGGCGCTGCGGGGCTCCGCTCCCGTCCTCGCCGAGTTCCTTCACCTCCTGCCGGGCACGGCCCTCTGGCTGCTGGCCTATCTCCGCCAGAGGCTGGCCCGAATCGCCGAGGAAGAGGAACGGGAGCTGGACCGGCTTCGCCAGCGGCCCGACGCGTCCAGCTCTCTTTTCGAGTCCGATCGGAGGCCCGAGGCCTATAGCGCTCGGGGACGGCAACTCAAGCTCGAACGGATACTGGTGCCCGCCGCGACGCTTCTCACCGCGGCGGCCATGATCACCTTGGGCGGCCTCGCGCTCGCCAGTCCTTCCAAAGCCCAGCCGGAGGCGCTCCAAGTGAAGCTTGGCGTCACCGCGGCCCTCCTGGTCGCTCTCGCTTTCGCCGCCTTCGTCTTCAGCCAGTACGCCATCGGCCTCTCCTCCGAGTCCTCGTGCCGCAAGCTGCGGCCGCCAGCGGCTTACCTTCTCTCCAACAGCTTCGTCCTGTTCCTGGATGCCGTCGCCCTCGTCCTGCTCCGAGCCCACTTGCCGCTCCTCCACCTCATCCTCACCACGGCCATCCCCCTCGGCGTGGCGCTCCTCGGGCTCGAATACGTCTTGAACTTCGTCCTCGACTTCTTCCGGCCCCGAGTGCCCGGCAAGGAGCTTCGGCCAGCCTATGACAGTCGCCTGCTCGGACTGTTCGCCGAGCCGGGCAGCCTGTGGGGCGCCGTCGCCGACACCCTCGATTATCAGTTCGGATTCCGTGTCTCCCGCACCTGGTTCGTCCACTTCCTCGCTCGGCTCGCCCTGCCCCTGATCGCCTTTCAGCTCCTTTCCGGGCTTCTCCTGACCTGCCTGGTCATCGTCGGACCCGAGGAGGCCGTTCTCGTCGAGCGTCTGGGCAGGCCCCGCGTCCAGTTCTCGCCAGGCCTCCATTTCAAGCTCCCCTGGCCCATCGAACAGGCCCGGTCCCTCCCGGCCGAAAGCCTGCAGAGCCTCATCATCGGATTCCATGCCGGGGACGAGGATTCGGATGAAGAGGACGAGCATGGGCACTCCCACGGCGGCCAGCGGCCGGCGCTTCCGCGGGGCATGGTGGTCTGGACCCAGCCCCACCACGTGCAGGAGGATTACATTCTCGTGGCGAGCCGCGGCATGCCCGGGACGACGGCAGCCGAGCCTGCCAGCGGCAACGCCGCTCCCGGCGGCGCCGAGCACAGCGTCCCGGTCAACCTCCTGTCCCTCTCCCTCGTTCTGCATTTCCAGATCATCGACGCAGCCGAGTACCTCTACGGATATCAATCGCCCCGCCATTTCCTGGAAAACCTGGCTTACCGCGAGCTGGTGAAGCTGGCCAGCTCGACGGACATGCACGAGATCATGGGGCCCCGGCGGCTCAACCTGGCACAGGAGATTCGCGAGCGCCTCGAGGCGCAGATCGCCAACGCCCGAATCGGCGTACGAATCCACGACCTCGGTTTCCTGGAAGTCCACCCGCCGGTGCATGTGGGCCAGGCCTTCGAGGCCATCGTCGAAGCGCAGGTGCACAGCGAGAGCCTCATCGTTCAGGCCCGCTCCGAAGCGGAAAAGACCGTCCGGGAGGCCGAATCGCAGGCCCATTCCCTTCTTCAGGAAGCCCTGGCCTACCAGTTCCAACGCGTCGAAATAGGGCGGTCCACCGGCCTGAGCTTCGACCACCACCTCGCCGCCTATCAGGCCGGACGTCAGCTCTACCTCTCCCGATACCGGCTTCTGGCCATGGAGGAAGCCCTGCGAGGCAAGCGCAAGCTTGTCCTGCCGTCCAAGATGGGCCAGCAGCGCCTGATCCTGAAGCTCGAAGACCGGCTTCAGGCGGATCTTCTCCAGATCGATCTCCAGAAGTGAGGTCCACTATGCAGCCCAAGGGCAACCTTTTCTCGATCCTCAGCGGCGTCATCGTTGCCGCCGGCCTTCTCCTCTACCTCTTGACCTTCACGGTGCGGGAGAACGAGTTCGCCGTGGTCTCCACGTTTCGCAAGCCTGCTCCGGCCATCGATCGGCCGGGTCTCTACTGGAAGCTCCCCTGGCCGATCCAGGACGTGGCCCGGTTCGACCGTTCCATCCAGATTCTCGATGGCACCTTCGAGGAGACGTACACCACGGATGGGAAGAACATCATCCTGATGGCCTATGTGGCCTGGCGCATCCAGGACCCCCTGCTCTTCCGGGCGAAGACGGGCGGCGAGGCGGCGCAGGCGGAGGCCTTGTTGAAGAATCTGGTCCAGAGCTACAAGAACGGCGTTCTGGGCCAGCATCCCTTGAAGCATCTGGTTTCGACGGAGCCGAAGGATATCCAGTTCGAGGCCATGGAGAGGGAAATCCTCGAGCCGGTCCAGCGTGAAGCCATCGGCAGCGGCATCGAGGTTCTCCAGATCGGGATCAAGCGTCTCGCCTTGCCGGAGAGCACCACCGCCACCGTCTTCGAGAAGATGCGGGCCGAGCGTCTCGCCGTCGCTGAAAGCTACCGGCTCGAAGGTGAAACCCAGGCGAACCGGATTCGGGCCGAGGCCCGGCGTCAGGCGGAGGACATCCTGAACGAAGCGAAGGCGTCGGCCATGGCTCTCCGGGCCAAGGCCGACGCCGAAGCCGCGCCCCATTACCGAGCCCTCCAGGAAGAACCCGCCCTGGCCCAGTTCCTCCAGGAATTGCAGTCCCTCAAGACGATCACCGCTGAAGGAGACGTCACGTTCGTCCTGACCACGGACATGCCGCCCTTTTCGCTTCTCGAGCAGGGGCCACCGAAGTCCGAAGACGCCGCGTCACGACCGGAGATCCGGCCCGAGCCATGAACGCCGAACCCTCCCAGTCCACCGCACTGCCCCCGGAGGCCGGACCCTCGCACCGCGACCCGGGCATCCAGGCCCTCGAACGCGCCCTGCGGGCCAGCTTCCGGCTGCTCCAGTTCCTCCTCGTCGTCTTCGTCGCCCTCTTCCTCGCCTCGGGTTTCTTCACCATCCAGGAGGACCAGGTCGGGCTCGTGCTCCACCTCGGTCCCATCCGCCAGGATCGAGAGGGGAAAAAAGTCCTTCAACCCGGCCCCCACTGGGCCTGGCCGGACCCCATCGACCGGGTCATCCTCATCCCGGCCAGAGATCAGACCCTCGCCGTCGATGCCTTCTGGTACCGCGACCGGGAGGAGTTGATGTCCGGGGGAGGCAAGGAAATTCCCAAGACCCTGATGCCGGGGCTGGATGGCTACGGGGTGACCGGTGACCGGAACATTCTGCACTCTTCCTGGAGTGTGCGGTATCGCATCGATGACCCCGTGGCCTACGTCCTCGCCCTCTCCGGGAAATCCCCTCATCCCCTCCTCGAGTCGCTGCTGAGCCAGTGCGTGCTCCAGTGCCTTTCCGGCCTGAGCATCGATCAGGCGCTGCTGACGGAGGTGGAGCTCCTCCGCGGCATCGTGGAGCGCCGCTTGCAAGATCGGCTGGATGCCCTGCACCTGGGCATTCAGGTCTCGCGGCTCGATCTCGTTCGCACGACGCCGCCGCGCCAGACGCGTGAGGCCTTCGACGCCGCCACGCGGGCCGGCAGCGAGATGCGGCTGAAGCTCGAGGAGGCGAGGACCGACGCCCAGCGCCTGAGACAGAACGCCATCGCCGAGGCCGCCCGCATCGAGAGCGAGGCCCGGGCCTACCAGACCCGCGCCGAGCTGGAGACGCGGGCCGAGGCCGAATATTTCACCCAGCTCCTCCCCAGCTTCCGCAAGGACCCCTCCGGCTTCCTCCGCCGGCTCTATCTCGAGAACGTGCCTCCCGCGCTTTCCCGCGCCCGTGAAAAGTTCCTGCTGAACCCGGACCGCGACGGCCAGCAGAGGATCCTCCAGATCGAGATGGAAAACCTGTCGAAGTACCGGTCGCGGGGCCAACCGGCCGGGCAAGCGAAGGAGACCCCTCCATGAACGCTGAGGCCCGTCTGGATCTCGCCGAGATGGAGCGAGTCGAGACTCGCGTGCGCCAGCACCTCGTCATCGCCTTCATGGGCGGAGCCCTCCTTCTCAACGACCTCTGGATCAGCCTCCAGTTCCCGGCCGACCGTGAAGTCGGCGCGCTCAGTAGTCTGCTCGCAGCCCTCCTCATGGGCCTCCCCATCCTGCTCAACGCCCTCGAGGACCTCATCCGCAGCCGCTTGCGCATGACCGAGCTGGTCGCTCTCGCCATCGTGGCCTCGATCGCGCGCCAAGACTACCCCATTGCCGGCGTCATCAGCTTCTTCGTGCTCGTGTCCGAGGCCATCGAGCGCCGGACCGCCATGGGCGCCCGCAAGGCCATCGAGTCCCTCATCCGGCTCACCCCGAGCACCGCACGACTCGTTACCGAGCACGGCGAGGAGGACGTCCCGGTGCAGTCCCTCCGGCCCGGACAGACCATCCGCATCCGGTCCGGCGAGAACATCCCCGCCGACGGCCGGGTGCGGCGCGGCCAAAGCTCCGTCAACCAGGCCAGCATCACCGGCGAAAGCGTGCCAGCGGACAAGCTGCCCGGCAGCGAGGTCTTCGCGGGCACCGCTAACCTCACGGGATCGCTCGACGTGGAGGTGACGGTCGTCGGGCCGGAGACCACCCTCGGGAAGGTTCGGGAGCTCATCCTTCGCGCCCAGACGACGAAATCCCCGATGATGCAGATCGTCGAGCAGCACGCCCAGTGGTACACCCCCGCCATGCTCATGATCGCTGGCGTCATCCTCTACTTCACCCGCGAGATGGACCGGGCCGTCACCGCCCTCGTCATCGCTTGTCCCGGGGCAATCGTCCTCGCGGCCCCCACCGCGATGGTCGCCGCCATCTCCTGCGCCGCCCGCCTCGGCATCCTCGTCAAGAACGCCGCCGATCTCGAACTGGCCGGCAAGCTCACGGCCATGATCTTCGACAAGACCGGCACCCTGACCACCGGCCGACTCGACGTCACCCGTCTCTCGCCCGCACCCGGAACGCCGCCCGAGGACATCGTCCGCCTCGCCGCGTCCGCCGAACGCGATTCCAACCACCCCGCAGCTCGAGCCCTCAACCGCCTCGCCCAGGAGGCCGCTGTCCCCCTCGCCGCACCCGCCGAATTCCACGAAACGCCCGGACGTGGCGTTCAAGCCCTCGTGGACCGTCAGATCGTGCGCGTCGGCAGGCAGTCCTGGCTCGAGGAGCAGGGCATCGATTGCTCCGACGCCGCACGCGGACTCGACGATGCCGAAGCCCTCTCCGCCATCTTCGTCTCCCGCGACCGCCAGTGCCTCGGTTGGATCGGCCTCGAAGACCGGCCCCGTGAGGAGGCTCGCCACGCCACCTGGGAACTGAACCGTCTCGGTATCCGCCGCTTGATCATGCTCACCGGTGATCGCCAGGTCGTCGCCCGCAAGGTCGCCAACGAGCTCGGATGCGCCGAATTCGAGGCCGAATGCCTCCCGGAGACCAAGCTCCAGATTCTGGAAGGCCTCCGCCAGCATCACTACCAGATCGCCGTCATCGGCGACGGCGTCAACGACGCACCCGCTCTCGCCGCCGCCGACCTCGGCATCGCCATGGGCGCCGCAGGCAATGATATCGCCGTCAATAGCGCCTCCATCGCCCTCATGAATAACGACCTCTCCCGCATCCCCTTCCTCGTCCGGCTCTCCCGGCGCACCCGCCGCGTTATCCATCAGAACCTCCTCTTCGGCGTTTTCTTCATCCTCGCCGGCCTCGCCCTCTCCGCCTTCGGATGGCTCAGTCCCGCCGTCGCCGCGTTCCTCTACCTGATCAGTTCCCTGATCGTCGTCTTCAACAGCGCACGACTGATCCGATTCGGCGAGGAGCTTTCGCCTCACGACGTCTTCGGCACGGACAGCGCGACCTCGACGCCCGACGCTGCGCCCGCGTGAGCCGGATCGTCCGGCGCCTCCTACCCTGCATTGGAGGCGACCCGGAACCTCCAGAGCCCATGAGTGATGGTCGCCACTCGCCAACGCCCTGTGAACCCATGACCCCGAACCCTATTCACCCGGTCATCGAAACGCTGGAACTGACCAAGGTCTTCACCGACTTCTGGGGCCGTCCCCGCGTCACCGCTCTCCGCAGCCTCTCCCTCTCCGTTCATCCCGGCGAGGTCTTCGGCCTCCTCGGCCCCAATGGGTCCGGCAAGACCACGACCATCCAAATCCTCCTGGGCCTCCTCTTCCCGACTCGCGGTCAGGCCCTCGTCTTCGGCCGGTCGCCGCGGGACGTCCGCATCAAGGCCCGCATCGGTTACCTGCCGGAAGAAAGCTACCTCTATCCGTTCCTGGACGCGGAGGAGACCCTGGACTTTTACGGCCGTCTGTTCCTTCTGGAGGGCTCGGAGCGCCGGCGCCGGACCGACAGCCTTCTGGAGCTCGTCGGCCTGGGTGTTGAACGCCATCGGCCCCTCCGTGAATACTCCAAGGGAATGGCTCGCCGAATCGGCATCGCTCAGGCCCTGATCAATGATCCCGACCTTCTGATCCTCGATGAGCCCACGAGCGGCCTCGACCCCATCGGCAACCGCGAGGTCAAGGACCTCATTCTCCGACTCAAGCAACGCGGGAAAACCATCCTCCTCAGCAGCCATCTCCTCGCCGACGTCGAAGACGTGTGCGATCGCATTGCCATCCTCTACGGAGGCCAAATCCGCAAAGAAGGCCGAGTCCACGACCTCCTCACCCAGGCCCAGGTCACCCAAATCTCCGCCGAAGGCCTGAGCGACCCTACGGTGCAGAAAGTGGTCGACCTCATCCGGGCCGACAAAGGCGAGATTCCGGTCGCCGTCGACCATCCCAGGACCCGCCTCGAAGCCCTCTTCCTCCAGGTCGTCCAGGAGGCCCAGGCGGCCCGAACGGAGACCGCGGGGGCGCGGCTCGGCCAGGCCCAGCAGGATTTCCTCGCCTCACCAGCCCCGGCCAACCCGCCCGGAAGCCAGGTCCTTTCTCGACTCCTCCCCAGCGCGCCCGAAACCGCCGCTCGGCCCGAACCGGCCTCCGCCCATCCGCCGGAACCCGGGAAGGCGGTCCTCGCCCGATTGGCCCCCCCGGAAACCACCGCGCCCGAACCGCCCCCCGCCCAGGAACAGAGTCCCAGGGGCCCTCCAGCCGCCAAGCCCGCAGTCCTCGACCGACTCCTCAAGCCGGAGTCGCCGGGCGAGCCCGGGAGCAAGCCTGGAGGAGGATCGGCATGAAGGTCCTCGCCGCCCTTGCCCGGAACACGGTGCTCCAGGCCATCCGCCTGCGGGCGGTGGCCTTCGTCGGTCTCCTCACCCTGGCTCTTTTCCCCTTCATTCTCCTGCATCTGAAAAGCACAGGCTCCCCGAAGGCGGAACTGCAAGTTCTCCTGACCTACTCCATCGGTTTCATCTCGTTCGTTCTTTCCCTGCTCACCATCTTCCTCGCCACCTGGAGCCTCTGCGGGGAAATCCAGGACCGCCAGATATTCATCCTGGATACCAAGCCCGTGCACCGGTGGCAAATCCTCCTCGGCAAGTGGGCCGGCATCCTTCTGCTTGACACGGCGATTCTTGCCGCCATGGCCGGGTTCACCTACGCGCTGATCCGATGGATCGAAGGACGCGCCAGCCCCAGGGACCGCCAGCAGATATGGGACGAGCTCCTCGTCGGCCGAAAGGGCGTCCGGCCGACCCTGCCCGACCTCTCCGCCCAGGTCCGTGAGGAATACGAAAAGAGGAAGGTGGAAGGAGCACTGCCCGAAGGGGCCGCCGAGGAAAACGTCCTCCTCCAAATCCGGCGCGAGGTCTACCAGCGCCAGGAAACCGTTCCTCCACGGATGACCAAGACCTGGGAGTTCCGCGACTTGCCTCGGCCCGACGACATCATGGCCCGCCGGCCCTTGGCTTTGCGCTTCAAGCTCTACACCTCCAATCCCGTCGCTAAAAGACACATCAAGGGGAAATGGCGAATTTGGGCCCGATATGGGAATACCCAGTTCCAGGTCCCACCCGGCAAGACGCCCGCAGGTGCTTTCCAGGAGATCACCCTGCCCGCCGGAGTCCTTCCCCAGGAAGGAAAACTTCTCGTCGCCTTCACCAACCTCGAAACGAGCGATGAGCCGGCCGTCTTCCCCCTGTCGGACGGCATCGAGTTGCTCTACCCCACCCTTTCCTTCCAGCAGAACTTTCTCCATGGTTGCGCCCTCATCCTCGTTCGCATCGGCTTCCTGGCCGCCCTGGGCATCGCCGCCAGCACCCTCCTCACCTTTCCCATGGCCATGACCGTCACCCTCACCGGCTGGCTGCTCTGTAGCGTCGCCGGCTACATGCTCGAGGTCGCCGACTATCCCCTCCTCGTCAATATCTATTCTTCGCGGCGGGCCGAAGGACCCGACTGGATCGACAATCTTTTCCGCCTCTACTTGAAAACTCTTTTCTCCATCGCTCCAAATTTCTCTTATTACAATCCCGTCACCCGGCTCGTGGACGGACGCGAGGTCGGATTCCCCCTGGTCGGGGCCGGTCTCGTCTTCTTGCTTTCCCTGCGGGGGGGAGTCCTCGCCGTCTTGGGCGGCATCCTCTTCCAACAACGCGAGTTGGCCAAGCTCGCACGGTAGCCAACCGCCTCTGTTCCCTTCAGCCGTTGAACACCCTCATGCCTTCCCGCTGGAAATCCGTTGCCGCTCTCCTCGCTCTCGTTCTCTGCCTCGTCGCAAGCGGGCTGCAGCTCCCCGCGCTGAACCGGCTCAGGGTAGAATACGAGTTGACCGAAGGCGATCCTCTCGAGAGCGCTCCGCCGGAATTCGCCATTCTCCATGCCGCCCTGGGGGGCTTCCGCGGCATCCTGGTGGACCTCCTCTGGCTGCGGGCCATCCAGCTCGAGAAGGAAAACCGGTATTTCGAGCTGGTGCAACTCTACGATTGGATCGGCACCCTCGAGCCTCGGCTGCTCGACATCTGGGTCCTCAATGCCCACAACCTCACCTACAATGTCTCCGCCTCCATGCCCGCGCGGGAGGACCGCTGGCTCTGGATTCAACGCGGGATCGACCTTCTCCGGGACCAGGGACTCCGCTACAACCCCCGGCATCCCGAGCTGTACCGCGAACTGGGCTGGCTCTACCTCAACAAGATCGGCGGCCGTCTCGACGATTATCATTTTTATTACAAGACCCAGCTCGCTCTGCGGATGCAAAGAACCTTCGGGCGTCCCCATCCGGACCTCGAGGCCATCGCACAATCACCCGCCCAGTGGCAGGACCTCGTCCAGCAGAGCCCTGGAGTCGCCGCCCTGGCCGCAGGGGCCGAGGCCCTCTCCATCGACCTCTCGACGGCCCACGGGGAGTTCCTCTGGGAACAAGCCGGCCTGAGCCCCGAAGCCCTCGCCTTCCTGAAAGCGCCTGAGCACCAGGAGGCCCTCCGCCTCGTCTCCGCCTTCTACGCCGCTCGAGCCCTCCGCGAGGACTGGAAGCTCGAGCCCGGACGCATGCTGCGCCTCCAGAAGGATTACGGCCCCATCGACTGGCGTCTCTCCGATGCCTTCGCCCTCTACTGGGCGAGCATCGCCCGCGAGCTCGCTCAGGGCGACTACGAGCGCGAGGGGGCCAACCGCGTCTTCTACTTCGCCCTCGTCAACCTCTTCCGCCGCGGACGGCTCTTCCTCGAAAAACAGGACGAGGATGACCTCTTCATCACCCAGCCAGAGATTCGCTTCGCCGAAAGATTGAACCGGCACTTCGAGGAGATTCTACCCGAAGCGCCTCATGCCCGGGCCGCCCACGAAGCCTTCCTCGAAGAGCTCGTCTACACCCTCTTCACCTACAACCAGGAGGCCGAGGCGCTTCGTTATTACAAGCTCCTCGGCGAAAAATACCCGAAGAGCGGCTACCGGACGCCCTTCGACGACTTCATCACCGAGCACATCGCCACCGACATCCGGAGCGCCAACTACGAGCAGACCCTGGTGATCCTCGACGGGCTCCTCCATCAGGCCTACTGGTGGCTGGCTCTCGGCGAAGAGAAAAGGGCAGAAGGCTTCGGCCGCCTGGCCCAGAACGTCTGGAATCTCTACACCTCCACCGCCGGCGAGGCCGAGGGCAGCCAGCGGCTCGCCCTTCCTCCCCTCCAGACCCTCCGCGAGAAGACCCTGGCGGAAATCCTCGGCGGCCCGGGCGGCCGGCGATTCCCATCCCTCCTCCAGCAGCGGCTCAGGGACCGGCTGGGCCTGCCCGAGACCGCAATACCGTGAACGCCCCAAATCGTGGCGCACTGGCGCTCCAGCCTTATTCAGAGCGAATCTTCCTTGCGCGGAGCGTTCGAGCGGATGCAAAATGGCCGCGGCTGATCCGCAGCCCCCGTTAGTAGCGACACGCAGAGTGCCCGCTTGCATCATTGACAAGTCGTAGCTAATACGCTACTATCGAGAATGGAAGACTTGGTCGACGATCTCGTACCCACCTCCTGTTACCAAACGAGCTCCGGCCGGTGTCCGTTCAAGGATTGGTTTGATGCGCTGGACCGGCACATCCAGCAGGTCTTTGACGCCCGTCTGACGCGAATCCGACGCGGTCTCTTCGGGCAAGCGGAGAACCTGAGCCGCGGGGTCTGGGAACTGAAATTCGACGTAGGGCCCGGCTTTCGGATCTACTACGGCAGAGCCGGGGGACCCATCGTTATTCTTCTTCACGCCGGTCATAGAAAGAGGCAGGCAGGCGATATCGATGTTGCTCGGGAGTACTGGGCAGATTACGTCAGGAGGACGAGAAGATGAAAGCGGCGGTCAGCTATCACGATGACCTGCTCCGTCGGCTTGAGGACCCGAACTACGCCGCCGGTTATCTGAATGCGTGCCTTGAGGACCAGGACGAAGGCGCATTCCTCCTTGCCATTCGCGATGTGGCTCAGGTACATGGCGGGCTTCGCCAACTTGCCAAGAAAACCGGTCTTAACCGAGAGCACCTATTCAGGATGCTTTCCAAGAGCGGGAATCCACGCCTCCATAACCTGCGGCAACTCATGGAAGCGCTGGGTTTCAAATTAGCACTGCGGCCTGCATAGTTAGCGTACCATCGATCGGCTCGGAGATGTCCGACCGACTTCCCGGCGTAGTCCTGTCGAGATGAAAATGCGCTTCGCAGGTTACGCCCCGGGGCGTCCCTCGCCGTCCTCATCTTGCCCCGCTTCCACCTCCCCTGCCCTCCTCCGTTTGCCGCCCCGGACGATGCCCCATAGGGTCCCCAGGATGGCCCCAAATAATGTCCCGCCCAGTCCACAGGTCACCATCCCAACGAGAACGACGAAGGTCCTGCCCGTCACGAGCCCGTAGACAACCCCGATCACGGCCCCGGCCACGCCGCCGCTGATACCGGTGCGAATGGCCCCGATCACCAGACCGTCGAGCCGGCCCTCGGAGACCCCCTCTCCTGCGCTCTCCAGCAGGCCCGCACCCAGCACGGCCGTCAGCACCGTCAGAAACAACCAGAGTCCGGGAGCCCACAGGGGTCCCTTCCCGAACCACCCGCTGAGAATCCCATAGAAAATTCCCAACACGGCCACCACCCAGACCGCGGACAGGAGCAGCTTCTTCAACGTACCCACCTCATCACAAGGGCTTCCCACCATGATATGCCATCAGTCATGAAGAAAAAACAAACGACTACAGTCGTACAGAAGTGCGGGTGCAACTGCGAGCTCGATTTCGAGGGGCCCTTCTCTATAATCGTTGCATGGATCGATTCGCGCCTTCTCGGGAAATTCAAGGAGCCCGGCGGCTTCTCCTGCGACCGGGGTTTGACAGCTCGTCACCAGAACGTCGGGACGGCCCGTGGGAGCGCCTCCCAGCGGGATTCCTCCGGGAGGCATCTTGCCGGCACCTTTCGTACTCGGGCTATGAGTCTCCAAAATAGGAAGAAAAAGCCAGCAGGAGGCTGGTGCTCCCAGCAACTTGGCGCCTGCTCGTATCATTGGCCGGGAGGGCCAAACCCCAGTCGGCGGCTTCGCCGCCGACTCCTGTCCCCGGCCCTGTTCCTTCTCCTGCCCATCGCACTCCAGGCCGAGCCGGGCGGCCAGGGGCCGACCGGTTTTCCGCCGATGCAGAGAGCCTCCGGCGGCCTCTCCTGGGTGGATACCCACTGCCACCTCGACGGGCGGATGAAGAAAATCGTCGATTACGAGGGCGCGGCCCAGGCCGCCGTCGAGGCCATGGACCAGGTTGGCATCCGGAAGTGCCTGGTCATGCCTCCGCCGATGCCCCCCAACTTTCCCAACCTCTACGATTGTGATCTTTTCGCCAAGGCCCTGGAGAAGTTTCCGGGCCGATTCGCCTTCCTCGGGGGGGGCGGCAGCCTCAACTCGTTGATCCATTCCACGCCCCATCCGGCCAAGGTCACCGAAGCATTGCGGGCCCAATTCGAGAAAAAGGCCGAATCCATCCTCGCCCAGGGGGCAGTCGGATTCGGCGAGATGACAGCCCTCCACCTCTCCCACTTCGCTACCCATCCGTTCGAATCCGTCTCGCCCGATCACCCCCTCTTTCTTCTCCTCGCCGATATCGCCGCCCGGCATGAAGTCGTCATCGACTTCCACATGGACGCCGTGGTCCAAGACGTGGCCCTGCCGGAGGGCTTCTCGTCTCCTCCGAATTCGAAGACGTTATCCGCTAACGTGGCCGCCTTCGAGCGCCTCCTCGAGCACAACCCCAAGGCCCGCATCGTCTGGGCTCACCTGGGCTCCGATTTCATCGGGGACTGGACCCTCGGCCTCACCCGTTCCCTTCTCGAAAAGCATCCCAACCTTTACATGAGCGTCCGCCTCATCAGCCCTCCGGGCCTCGTCGAGGAAAACTGGCCCCTGACCCCGAATCGCTCAGTCAAGGCCGAATGGATGGAAGTTTTCAAGGCTTTTCCCGACCGTTTCCTCCTTGGTTCCGACACCTTCTATGCCTCGCCCAAGATTCAGCTTCCGTGGAAACGCCCGCCGGCCATGATGTCCCTCATGCCCCTCCGCATGCTGCTCAACCGCATGCCGGCGGACCTGGCCCGCAAGATCGCGTACCAAAACGCCGCACGCCTTTATCGCCTCCAAGACTGATGCCAAAGAGCTTAAGGCGGGTAATACCCACAACCCCATAGGAAGGGGTTGTCACCGTCGGTCGGGCGTGTACCAGTTATCCGGTGGGAAGCGGCCACCTGGGTTATTTGATTTTCTATATCATTCGGAACCGGGAATTCAAAGATT
>JACPCR010000090.1 GCA_016179685.1 Planctomycetota bacterium
CCGAACGGTACGCACACCTTGCCAGGTGGTACACCGCTGACCGGTAGGTGGTACACGGCCGACCGACAGGTGGTACATTCTCAAACCGACATTGACACCCGCCAGCCGATAGGCTCTGAGGAGCCCGCGGCGCAGGTCCCGAGCCAGCCGAATCGGGCGGCACGGCAGCCCCAGCGCCAGAA
Organism: Planctomycetota bacterium; assembly: GCA_016179685.1. Lineage (GTDB taxonomy): Bacteria > Planctomycetota > PUPC01 > JACPCR01 > JACPCR01 > JACPCR01. Next base: position 183 of record JACPCR010000090.1, read on the forward strand.
GGTGCCCTGAGAAGACCCGTCTTACTTTGTCGGAATCCATAAGTCTCGCCGGCTGCTTTCCCGATTGGAGTCTCCGGCTTGCCGACTGCAAACTCAAGGCTACAGACTCTAATCCGCCACCGTCCGGTGCCGCGTAGGATCGAATTCCCTTTGCCGGACGACCCTGAAGGTCCCAGCAGGCAGGCGGATCTCCCGATGTTCCGGGTGGCCCAGAAGCGCCTCGGACTCGAGCTGGAGGAATCGATCCCCATCGAGTCCCTCGAGCAGCCGCGCCGAGTCCGATTCCACGACGTGCTGGTGTCCCGTGGCCTCGCCATCCGCAAGGACCACCCTACCCTTGGTCACGACCTTCCCGAACCCACCGTCTTTCCCAAGACCCGTCTGGACCTCCACCGGCACAAGCAAGACATCACCTTGACGATACACGTTCGACCCCTCCTTTAGATAGTCATTTGTAGAAGAAAGGTGTCTAAGCCGAGAGCAATCATGACGCGGGATTCATGATTGCTTAGGAACCACCGGGTTCCTTCCGCAACTTCGCAACCTCTCAATGAAGCCCCGGATATCATTGCTGCACGTAACTTCAAACAGAGGCACAGCTAGCATGTAAGAAGCGGTGATCCGCTTGCTATCGTAATCAGACGAGATCACCTCACGCCATGGGTACGGGTACCCGTGCTTCTCTGCCTCTACCCAATGGAAGAAGGCATTCCATGTGTCCCAAGCGCGACACACCTCAGCCACGGCCCCAATTTGCATGTTGTAGTAGAACCTTGCAACGAGAAGCAAGGGCTCCGCAAAACGACGCTGTTCGCGGCGGTCAAAAAAACATATCATCACACTCTCGACGCAGTCAGGCGGCTCTGCCTTCCGGTAGTAGTACCTATAAACGCCTTCTGGCATCCATGTACCCGCATCAAGATTCTCGCCAACATCCCTTGTAATCTTCGTCGCGAACACAGACTCCCATTCAGGCGAGTGCAACCTGTCACAGTCCCGAAACAAGTGCCGGATCTCATTGTGAAGTTGATCTATCGCTCTGAATGCCTTCCCAATCCTAATACCATAATCGTCTTCCATTTCTCCCTCCTCAATCAGGTGCCGACCCAAAAGCCTCTACCGTTCAATTCAAACTCGGAGAAGTTCGGCAGGTCGGGATCCTCCTGGAATAGGGCATAAAACGACCCATCTTTCTCGCTGTCCAACTGAAGATCCCCCACAACATCAAAGCCGGTAAAGCGTTTGAAACCCTTCTTTTCAAGGAGAAGGAGCAGATCGTTCGCGATCAGATTGAATGGGAATCGGTTTGATGACGTTCCTTCCTCGCTACCGATCGCCGATCCGGCCTCCTTCCCAAATTGGTGATTAAGGACCTGCCAGACGTCTGTCCAGCTTGTCCAGAGTATATGGCCCTTTGCTGCTTCAAAGGACACAGACAATTTCCTTTTCTTAACCTGTGATAAACACCTGGCCCGGACATCCTCAGGCCGGGTACAGTGCGCGGTTATGAAGACAAGATATCGGTTCTCTGGCGGGCATCGGTTCTCTGGTGGGCAATCAACTTTCAGCTCAGGTGCGGTCGGCCAACCTAGGTAGGCGTGTGGCAGCCCATCCACCCCTTTCAGGGCTGCCAAACCTGGGCTCTTCGCGACCTTCTCATAAATGGGCTTCAGCTTATAGGGGCATGAATCAGTCAATTCATCATATTGATCGGCAAGTTGGTCTCCGTATTCCGCTTCTGATTCATCAAACTTCGTCTCATTCTCTGGAGCATCTGGAGATCCTCTCGTCTCATCATCTCTGTCCGAGGTGTCCGACATGTACTTCGCCTCAAATACGAAGGCGTACCTTCCCTTTTTCAAGTTAAGAACGACGATAACATCAGGCTCCCGCCCCAACCGCTCTTTTGTTCCTTTTGGCCAGAAATAGTACTCAATAGCGTCTTTCGGTGTAGGTCCACTGGGGTCGACCAGTTTGGTTTCCGGGTCACATTTATTCGACGAAATCACGTGCTCAAGAAAAGGCAATATTCCCAGGTCGGGAGGTAGATAGCGGAACACCCCAAAAACATTGGATGTGAGCATGTCTTCCAGGCGGTCCGAGGCGTTGGACCCAGACGAGGAAAGCTTTCCATGTAATTCAGCAAGCATCATTCAGTGCCTCCTGTCCGATAGGGACCCCGATGGCTCGCGGGCAGGGCCTGCCTGACGATTTCCCTATCATACTCCAGGGCATGCTCGTGCTCATCGATCATCGACCGCCAGCGTTTGATTCCAGGGGTATCCAGTAGTAAATTCCTGCCTGTGCCTCCCGTGACTCGACCAGGATGCGATGGTGATCGAATCTCCTCATCGCCTCACGCACCGGCTGCGGGTGTTTCCTGTAATTCAAATCATCCCCCGCATCTTGTCGCGATCGCCAGACTCCTCGCCCGATGGTAGCCCTTCGGGCGTGACCGTGCAAGAGGCACTAAGCGGCTCCGGCCGACGGGGTGACATGAATTTTCCCAGGCGCCACACCTATCCTTGCTGGCATCAAATATACACTGGAACCAATGGTTCCGCTGAGATTCGTTTCGGAGGGCGGGGTAAACCTCTAAAGCAAGCTCAGGAGTATCTCTGACCACGTCCCAAAGGACACTAGACAGGTGCGCTGTTTCAACCGTGGTCTCCGCCAGCCGCGCCAGATCGCCCATTGCGTCCTTCAGGGAAGGAGTGGCCAGCTCCACCCCGACCTTCCTTGCGGCATGAGCCAGAACAGCAAGACCGAACGACCTCTCCTGAGGTGTCCACTTGTGGAGCAGGACCGAGTCTCTTGCTGAATTGAGCAGCCGCGCCGCGGTCTCGCGATGTATTGGAGCGACCATGACTGCACTTTCGGCGAGGCTGGCGCCGGGATAGCGCTTTCCAACAACGGATCCTCTTTCGTTCCAGCAACGGAGGACGCCGTCTACGTATTTCTGGGGGATCATCGGCAGCGCCAGGTATCCGTGCAGCCGTGCAAAACTTTCGAAATCACTGTCCCAAAAGTCATAGTCTTCCGTAGCCACTAGAATATCCGCAGCTTGATAAGCATACGAAGCCGCGGCTGCGGAGTCCTGAAAGGCCATGAAGTTTGCGAGGTCGATCATCATCCTGGAGCGTCTTACAGGATCCGATTCCGCCTCAACTCTAGGTCTCAGGTCAGCCAGGAACTTTCCAGAACCACGCGTCTGCATGGCCTGGGGGGCATTTTCCGCCAGTACGGACAAATGCCACGACAGCTCTACGCCTTCCGGCAGCGCAAGCTGGAAAAGCTCCCAGGCCAGCGCATAGTTGTTCCTGGAAAGGCCGTGCATCGCCAGCCAAAAGGAAAGGTGTCCCGCGAGTTCCTCGTTCTCCACAAGCGCCAAGGCCTCGGTTTTCAAGAGGTCGGACAGGCAATCTTTGTATTCCGGAGACCACGTGTCCAGGAACATCGCATACGCATAGATGGCAGCCCTTTCACTTCGTTCCAGATCCCTTCCCACGGCTGTGAGTACGTCATGTACGAGGGCGACCGGAGGCGGGTAACGTCCCAGTGAATCGGATAGAATCTACCGATAAACCGTCTTTGACTCGGATCGCCGTAGGTCGCGGAATGCATCGAGCCGGCGGAGCTGCGGGCGGACGTGCAGAAGGAGCTGGCGAAGATGCAGGGCAAGTACGCAGGGGCTTAGCCAGCATTTCTCATCCCGGCGGGAGTAGAAATCCGGGCTAGCACCAGCTCGAAAAATTCCGGGAGATCATCCGCCCATTGAAACGTCCGCGCGGACTTCTTCGACTTGGAGGGAACCGGATTCGGGGCCTTCGGCCACGGACCGTATCCGCAAGTAGGAAAGTCCGTCGCACTCTCGACGAAGCGGCAGAACCCCCGCGGGCAGGCTGTCCAGCGCGCATCGGCACAGCCATTTCTCGCAATCCCAGATCAAATCCACTTCGTGCCAGCGCCCGGGCTCGATTCTGCCCCCGCACGACAGGCCGCCATCCGACGCCACGCGCAGGTTGACCACATTATGGAACAAATCTTCGAAATCGAAGGGCGTCGAGAAATGGTCGGTGAGTCCGATGTTGAAGCCTTGGTGGCCGGATTCAAGCATGAACCTGAGCCGAATTTTCCCTTTGCGGCCAATAGGAAAATTCCAGACTGCGGCTGCGGGAAATTCAGGGTCCGTTCTCTGAAGTCGGAGCACGCGAGCGCCCTCTTTCTGCGGGTGGTGGGCTCTCGACACCCCCTTCGTCCCAAACAGGGCCCAATCCTCCAACCCTCCGGCGAAATCAGCGCTCTGAACCACTTCCTCCAAATACTCAGGATCCAGGCGAACCAGCAAGGCGCGGCCTTGGCCTTGGCCCGTGCTCAGGATCAAGGCGTTGTCCGCGGTGGCAACGGGAAAGGGGTAAGCCGTGCCATGATCGCCGGTCGGCGGAGGCGGCTCGTGTCGCAACGGGTCGCGACCGACCTCTCTATAGCCGCGCCAGGTCATGCCTTGGTCCGCGGAGAGGGCGGCATGAATCACCTGACGGCCGCCATAGGCGTAGGGATGGCGCAGGCAGTTGTTCCAGCAAAGCACGATTCGGCCGTCGCCGAGCCGCGCCAGGCCCGCCGGCGAATCGGAGGAAAGGAAGCGAGAGGGCTGAGGCATGGACCACTTCGCTCCGTCCGGTGAGAAAGATTCGTAAAGCCGGCCCATCTGCGTGCGGATAAGCATCCAGACCCGGCCTTCGGCCAGCTCCAACGCCACCGGCTCGCACGCGCCGTAGGCGTAGGAGATGTCCGGCACCACGACCTTCAAATCATTCGATAGCTGCCACGACGCGCCCTCATCATCGGAATAAAGAACGACGGACTTGAACATGCCCATGAACGTAAATGCGTCCAGGCCTTCTCCGCGGTTGTGCCAGGTGCGGGGCACAAAAAAAGAAAACGGCAGCAAGAGGCGCCCGCCTCGGAGCTGGAGGCAGGAATTGAGCGCGCCGGTATAGCCCTTCCAGATGCAATGGGGCTCTTGCCAGCGCTGGCGACCGTGTTCCGTCTTGGTGTGCCAGATGTCGATCCGGTTGCCGTTGTAAGTCCCGACGCCCCCGCGCTCGCCTTCCCCGCGGCTGTCCGGCTGCCACGCATCGAGCATGAACGCGTGAATCTCGCCGCCCCGGTCCACCAGCGCCTCGACGACGCCACCGATTCCCTTCGGCTGTTCCACGAGGGGAAAGAGCCGATCCGGCTGGCCCCAGGTGAAGCCGTTATCACCCGAAAAGCGGCCGGAGACGAACCGCTGCGGGTCATTCGGATCGGAGACAAACGCCATCAGCCGCCCATCCGGGAGCAGGACAATCTTGGGCGCGAATTCAAATACGCCCACCGCGACTTGTTTGAGGAGTTGGCTCATTGACCGGGATTCCCTTCATCACGGAGGAACGGAAGCGCGGGTGCACTTTCATTCCTTGGTACTAGATCCAGAACACCTGGTTACCCACCTTGCCGGTGAAGAAGTCGATGACGAGCCAGAGGCCAGCGATGGTGAACTGGCCGCCGATGAGCCCGAGGAAGAAGGGCCGGAGCTGCACGAAGAGCCTGTGTCCGCCGTAGCGGAGGATGAACGACTTGAGCGCCCAGGCGATGAAGATGCTCAGCCAGATGTTATCCATGAGCCAGACGGGCCCGATGGGGAAACCGATGGGGTGGAACGGCCACCAGAGGAAGTGCTGGCGGGCGAAGATGAGGCCGGACATGACCAGTGCGCCGGCGAGGGTGAAGCCCCACCCCCGGGAACGCAGATCGGCCACCTGGTCCGGCGACTCCTGGAGCTTGTTGGCGACGAATTCGAAGGGGGCTTTAGCGCCGCCGCCGAAGAACCAGGAGTTCAGGTTGATGCCCCCGTGCGTGTAGGACAGGTAGAGGATCACCCAGATCGAGGAGACCAGGCTGAGCACGATGGCCAGGAGGAGGGCCCAGAAGAGCGGGCGCTTGTGCCGGCCGAGCCCGTCGCTCAGCTTGAGTGCATGGGCCACGGACGCGAAGACATAGGTGCGGATATCCGCAGTCCAGACCCAGGTGAAGCCCAGCGCCGTCAAGGATGCCGGCTGGAAGGCGGAGGAGCCTGCGGTGGAGACCACGAAGCTCGACGAGATGGTGGAGGCGACGCCTTCGCCGACGCCTTCGACCACGATGCGGCAGAGCCCCACGAAGATCAGGTAGGCCATCACCAGGAAGCTCAACGCCGTCAGGATGCCCATGCCGGACAGCCTCAGCCAGCAGGCCAGGAACAGGAAGCCCGACAGGAAGCCGAAGAGGGCCGTCCGGTAGGACAGAATCTCGTCCGCATCGTCCACGTCCGGGTCATCCCACACGGCCTTGCGGACGACGTTCCGCAGATGGGCCCGGCCGACCCAGAGTCCGAGCAGCACCATGACGATCAGCGCGCCCATGCCCTGGTGCGCCAGGTCAGCGGATTTTCCCACCCCGTAAATCCCCATGTTCTCGACGCTCTTCCACCCGAACAGGGTCTGCACGCCATGCTGGACCGCCGCCAGCCGATTGAAGAACCAGATGCTGAAGATGATGTCCAGGTTGATCAGGTAAGCGAAGCCGACGACGGGGAAGCTCAACATGAACTGGAAGGGAATCGTGTTCTGCAGAATCTGGATGCTGGGCCATTGAGTCGGGATTCGGGGCACGTAAGGGAAATACTTGTTGAGGCCGGCGAAGCTGCTGATGACGATGGGGATGGCCATGCCGAGCCAGAACATCCGGCCGTGGAAGAAGGGACCGAGCAGCCCGCCAGGCCGCGGCTGCTGCACCATCTCCTGGGGCAGCCGGGTCAGGGGAAAAATCAACCTCTCGCGCTCCACCCATTGCCGGCGAAGGATCACCATAGCGCACACCATGGTCAGGTAAGCGGCGACGATGCAGGGCAGCCAGTAGGCGAGGGGCAGAATCCATTCCCGGTACGGGATGGCCGCGCCCTTCGGGACGCCTTCATAGAAATACTTGATGGCCAGCGGGTCTTGAGGGACCAGGTTCGCCCACACGTGCGGGTGGATGCGGTTCGCCCAATCGTTCTCCGGCGTGGCGTAGTAGAAGACCGCGGGCGGGATGGGAAGGAGCTGTTCCGTCAATCCCATGGTGGGAATGGCGCAGGCGACCAGCATCATGCTGTAGATGACGAGCAGCTCCGAGCGATTCGGGCTGAGGGCCGGGACGGGGCCAGGCTTCAATCCGTAGAGCAGGCACAGGCCGGCGAACACGGTGATGAACGCCAGGAGGCTGGCCTGGTGGCCCGCAGCCGCAGCGGGCGCCAGGAACGGGGGAATCCACCGGAACAGGCCGGCCAGGAGAGCATGGACGGCGGTCAGGAGGAGCATGGCCAGAATCCCTGCGGCCACTCGACGGGCTTTCGACGGAATCGCCTCGAGCCAGGCGTTCAGGATCGTGGCCGCCAGAGAGACATTGAGCACGGCCAGGACGAAACATCCCACAAGGACGATGCGGGGGAAAATCTCGGACTCGCACAGCAGGGCCAAAGCGGGCAAGAGGGCAGCCGATGCGGCGGCCGCGAGCGTGAATCCCATCCGGCGTCTTTCCCGGAGCGTGGTGAGCAGACGGAGGAAGAGCACGCCGGCCGTGCAGAGGAAGAACTGGAAGAAGACGGCGGCCGCCGTCGTGAAATCGATGGACATGTACGAACCCTTGACGATCATGTTGGCGTAGGGATCGCCAACGCTGATGGCCAGGGTGAAAAGTGTCCCCAGGGCGAAGGCTTTGAAGGTAAACCCGTTAGGGGCCGCCTCCCCGAGCGGAGCCGGGCGTGAGTGTGTTGCGTGCGCTGACGTCACCGCGGTGTCCGGCGTGCTGGCCCGATCTAGATCGATACGAATAAAGAACCGGTAAGGTAACGAACGGTCGGGGGCTGTCAATGCCTAAGGTGTCGCCCTTCCATTGAGACCATCTCGATTGAGCGCACGTTGGACCCCAAGGAAACCGAACCACCCACAGCCCGATGACCTATGCGCGGGGGGGCCATGAGCCGGAAATCGGCTTGCCGGTGTGCCTCGCGCGATCTTCCGGACCCGGGAGCCACCGATTCAAGTGCTTTTGCTGTACCTTATGAGGTACGCCGAGTCGATCGAGTCCGGACCTCTGACAGCCCTCTTCCTCGCCGAACCTCGCGAGGTACGCCCTCCGTGGATGGCCGTTTCAGTCTGGGCGATCTCCGGCGAATACCGACTCCCCCACACCTGTTCAGGTGTGAGGGTGGAGCACCGGACCCCGCAAAGCCCACAAGGTACGCCTTCCGCGGATGGCCATGTCTGGGCGATCTCCGGCGAATACCGACTCCCCCACACCTGTTCAGGTGTGAGGGTGGAGCACCGGACCCCGCAAAGCTCGCCAGGCAGGCCGAATCCGCCGGCCCCAACCGACCTCAGCGAAGCCCCTGGAGTCCGCCCCTCGGCGAAGCCCCTGGAGTCCGCCCCTCGCGCGTGGGTCACCGGCCCATCTGCCCGGGACAGCTTGCGCATGGATCGCTGCGAGAGCGATATCCCGGATTGCTCATCCCGGCGAGATGAGCAATCCGCGCGGGGTGTCCATCAGGAATGTGTGCTCTGCCGCCGGGTCACCTCGAGCAGGTACATCACCATGACGTCGTGGTCTCCGAAGTTGAGATGGTAGGCATCGGAGATTTGCTCCACGCGGCGAATCTGGGCCAGGTTTTCCAGAAATACCGGGCTGAATGGAAAGAAGCTGAAGTCGATGACTCGGGCTTGCAGCGCGTGCGCATCGAGAATCTCCTCGGTGCGCATCTGGCCCAGGATGGATATCTGCATGACGAGCGCGTGTCCGTACTCCGTGAGGAGGCTGGGGAGCAGCGCCAGGAGGTGATCGATCTGATTGCGGCCCCAGTAGTCGATGGGACGGTGACTGCTCAACTGGCCCATGGGGTCCACCGGCATCTGGTACAGGCTCGCCACGACCAGGTCGTAGGGCGTATTCGGTACAAACGCGAAGAAGTCGATCGTCTTGCCCTGCACGCGGTCCGCCACGCCGTTGCGGAAGGCGTTGGTCATCGTGTTGGCCACGGCCTCGGGCTGGATGTCGATGGCCTCGACGGATGAAGCGCCATTGAGCGCCATCTGGATGGCGAGGACTCCGGTGCCGCATCCGACGTCCAGGCAGCGTTTACCGTTGCCCTCGCCGGTCCGGAACAGGTGTTTCCAGACGAGAAAGCTGCCCTGAGTGGGGTGGAAGACCCCGGGATCGCAGACGATCTTGGGGAACGGCATCGGATAGAGCACGCGGGCTTTCTCATCGGTCCAGGGCTGGGGCACGGGGCTGCGGCGCGTGGTCTCCGGCGAGGAGGCGAGGCCCAGCAGGGCGTGTGCGTCGGCCCGGCGCTCGCGGCTGATGCCGGGCCGGGTTTCTTCGAGGCTGCGGGCCGCCGAGGCGATGTGGTCCGGGCCGACGCCGCAGCATCCGCCGATGATCTGCGCGCCCTCGGCCCGCCACTCGATGGCGAGCGAGGCGTACTCCTCCGGCCCCACCCGCTCGTCCGTCTTCCAGCCCGGATCGAGGTAACGCCCCAGGTTCGGATAGACGCCCAGCGGCAGGTCCGTGAAGTCGCGCAGCCAGGGCAGCATGCCGGGGACGTGGCTCACCGGAAGACAGTTGATCAGGAGTGCGCCGACGCCCATCTCCTCGAACTTCCGGGCCATCCGGCCGAAGTGGTCGCCCTCGGGCCCTCCCCAATGCTGGCCATAGACGCCGCAGACACCGTGCCGGCATCGGCGGAAGCTCAACCAGACGGGCAGGCCGGTTTTCAACATGATCTCCACCGCCGGCAGCGTGAGGTTCTCCCGGACCAGCGAGAGGGTCTCCATGAGAATGAGGTCCGGCGGGTCATCCCCGAAGACGCGGGCGAGCAGTTCCAGCGTCCCGTGCTTCTGCGGGCTGTCCACGTCCCCGTTGAGGCTGAAGGCGACCGCGCACCGGCCGGCCTGGCCAGCCTGCTCCGTGGCCTGGCGGGCGAGCCGGATGCCCAATCGTGCCGCGTCCATCCAGTGGCTCAGCCCGGTCCGGCCCGTGGGGGAGCGCATCTCCAGGCCAGGGGCGTTGAGGATGGACCACGTGTTGGTGGAGATGAGGTCGCAGCCGGCGGTGACGTAGCGCCGATGAATTTCCAGCACGGCGTACGGCGCATGGTACAGGGCGCCGAGGCCCCAGAGGCCATCCTTGTCGCTGACCCGCAGTTCCCGCGGGGCCACCCGCTCGATCTCCGTCGCCACTCCGCCATCGAGGACCACACAGCGGTCCGAGGCCAGAAGCTGCTCGATGCGCCGATAGGCCTCAGAAACTTGGGCAGCCATGCGTTGTGTCTCCCCTCGCGGGTGTCTGCCGGTCCCCTGCGGCGGAAGGGACCCGTACTCCACGGGAGGGCACGAGTCCGCATCGGATCAGGCGCGGCGGCACTTCCGCACCCGAGCCATCGTCGATGCCGTTCTTGGAGGCCGTGTCCCAGGGTCGACGGACATCCTATTCGCCGGCTTCGGAATTGTAAACGCCTACTGACTTACCCAGTTGACATGGGAGGCGTTCCGGCAACTATAAGGGACATGAGCGAGGAACGACGACCTGACGGGAAGGGGCATGCCGATCCCTGGGCTGAGGAGCTGGACGGCGCGATAGAGCGTTATATCCGTGGAGAGGGAGGCGAGGGGTGCGAGGAGGCTTTCAATGCCCTCGCCCTGCGCCTGTTCGAATACCAGTTCGAGCGCAATCGAATCTTCCGGCAATTCTGCAGGCAGAGAGGCGGCACACCGGGGGACGTCCGGCGCTGGGAGGAGATTCCCGCGGCGCCCACCGAGGCCTTCAAGACCTTCGATTTCTGCTGCTTTCCACCGGAGAAAACGGTCCGGACCTTCGTTTCGAGCGGGACGTCGGGAGCGAGCCGTAGCCGGCATCACCTGGATACCCTGACGCTCTACGAGGCCTCGCTCGTGCCGAATTTCGCCCGGCATCTGCTGCCCGGCGGTGAACGCCTGCCGCTGCTCGCGCTCACGCCCCCGGCGGCCCATCACCCCGAGTCGTCCCTGTTCCACATGATCGAGACGCTCATGCGGGCGCTGGGAGCGCCTGGAAGCGGCAACTTTCTCTCGCCGGAGGGCCGCCTGGACTCCGCGGGGCTCGAAGCCGCTTTGAACGCGCACGAGGAGGCCGGCCAGCCCGTCTTGCTACTGGCCACCGCCTTCTCCCTCGTCCATTTTCTGGACGCCTGCGGCAGACGGGGCGTCCGTTTCCGGCTTCCCTCTGGGTCACGGCTGATGGAGACGGGCGGCACCAAGGGCCGGTCGCGGGAGATGCCGCGGCCCGCCCTTCTCGAGCAGGTGGAGGCCTGCCTGGGCGTGCCGCCCTCCTTTTGCGTCAACGAGTATGGTATGACCGAACTGGGGGTGCAGTTCTACGACCGGACGCTGCGGGACCTGCATGAGGGCCGGCCGCCCCGATCGTCGAAATCCGTCCCCCACTGGACGCGGGTGCGAATTCTCAATGCGGAAAGCCTCTCTCCGGCCGCCCCAGGCAGTCCGGGCGTGATCCAGGTCTGCGACCTGACGAACCGCGGGTCGTGCCTGCAGGTTTTGACGGCGGACATCGGGCGATGGGAGGACGGCGGTTTTCAGGTACTGGGCCGTGCGGCAGGGGCCGAGGCCCGGGGCTGTTCCCTGACCCTGGAGGAGATGATCCGAGCGTCAGACGGGGATCGAAACCACAACCCATGAGACGAATGGATGACCCATGACTGAGAACCGATACGATGAGCGGACGGATTCACTCGTCGAGAAGATTCAAGTGCTCCTGGCGGCGGCGGGCAGGAAGGACTATCGCCTGGCGATGTCGCTGGCGGAATCGGTAAAGGATGGCCTCGCCTTTGAGCACGCGAGAAGTGGTAGGGAGGTGCTATCCGGACTGGACGCAGATTTTTTTTATCCGTCACGGGACTTGCCGCCAGCCTGGTCCGAATGGGCCCGAGGCTGGCGCTTTTTCAAAGCGATTCGCCTGGAGGAAACCGCCGGACTGGAACGGACGCATGAGCCGGTGGACATCGGCGTCGGCTTCGAGGGCGGGCAGGTGGCGGATCCGTGCCGAGAGGTGCGCGTGGCCCGTGTGGATGCGCAGGCCCGGAGGCTGGCCGAGGTGCCTTGCCAGGTTTATGGTGAAGCCCGGCTGGGCTCAAGACGGACGTGTCGGGTTGTATTCTTCGCGGAGGCGCCGGCCTGGGGCCACGCCGTGTATCTCCTCTTTTTCGGCAACCCGGAGGCCGAACTTGCGGATTATCCAACGGACCTCTGCATCGAGGGTGAAGGCTATGGGCTGGACATCTCGAATCATTACTACACGGCGCAACTCTCGCGACAGATGGGACAGTTGGAGCGGCTGGTCTATCGGAAGGGCAGCGCGATGGAACTGTTCGCGGCGGGAGAGGGGCACGGCGAGCCGCCGAACATCGACTGGGCGCACGATTACGTGGCTTCGGAGAGGTTTCAGAAATTCCGGGTGACGCAGTGGGCCTCTTGTCCGAACTATGAGGTGGTCCGGGGACCGTTGATGGCCCGAGTCCGGCGCTGGGGATTCCCGCACAGTCCCGTACACCCGATCTTCACGCCCGCCCGGATGCATATCGACGTCACGTACACCTTCTATGCGGGCCTCCCCTACTTCCTGAAGGATGGAAGGATGGAGATGGTTCGGGACCTGGACATCGTTTACCTTCGCGATGATGAGTGGGTTTTCACCGGTTTTCCCTTCACGGACACGCTCTGGATGGATTCAGGGGGAATCGTGCACGAGGGCGCGGTGCCGGAGGGGATGGAGAATGACCTTTGGGGAGTGGGGTTTTTCAATCGGTCGAGCCGAGACGCCTTCGTGGCCCTGTGGCTGGAGCACGCCGCGGAGCATTTTGACGGCGTGCTGCACAACGGTGCGCCGACGCTCGATTACATGGGAAGCGCCCAGCTTTGGAGCCGGGCACCAGCGAAAGACAATCCGCATTTCAACGCCGGAGCGGCCCTGAAACAACGCAACGCCTACCGCGTCGGCCCGTATCCTCGGCAGGGAGGCGCCGACGAGGTCCAGCACCTGGGGCAGAAGCTGCTCCATCCCCTGGCTGTTCGGCCCGAAGCGGTCCCCACGATGCAGGATGATCGGGCGGACGGAAATCTCGGTCGGCCTGGAGAGAGGGCCCCCACCGTGCCTCCCAAGGAGGCACTCTGGGCCGCTTTGCGTGAAATCAAGGAAGACATGCTCTATACCGCGGACGCCAGCCTGGTGGACCTGGGGTATATCTACGATGTTCGCGTGGAGCGCGGGAACATTCAAATCCTCATGACCATGCCTCACCGGGGAAGGCCGCGGTATCGCTACTTCGCCCAGCCCATTCGCGAGAGACTCCTGAAGCTCCCGGGCGTTACCGATGTCCAGGTGCTGTTCCGCTGGCATCCGGCCTGGACCACGGCTCGCCTTACGGACACGGGCGTCAGGGCCCTGGGGCTGGATGAAGAGATCCTCTCGGAGTGAGGAGCCTCGCCGAACCGGGTTGCTGGCCTATTTTCTGCAGATTGCTGCACAGGCGGATATCGAGCGTGCCGGTAGCTTCTCAATATGTTCGGGGAGGACGACAAGGTCATATCCATGAGTGATGAACGTAGCCGAAGCCCTCACGGGCTTCGCTATGAAATTCAGGCCCGACACCCGACGCACGGAGGCGAAGCCCTCCCAAAGGGATCTTCGATTCCGGGCTTCGCCGAAGCTCACCCAGCAGTTACGCGTTCCGCTATGCTTTGAGGATTTCCGGCTGCCGGATGCCGTCGGCGACGTCGAGGACCTGTCTCATGGCCCGGGCGTCATGGACCCTCAGGATGTGGGCGCCGAGCCAGGCGGCGATGGCCACGGCGGCAGCCGTGCCGAAGACGCGTTCCCGGGGCGGCAGCCCGAGCGTATGGCCGATGAACGACTTGCGCGACGGCCCCACCAGGATGGGCCGGTCGAGCCGGCGGAGCTCGGGCAGCCGCTGGAGAATCTCCAGGTTCTGCCGGTGTCCTTTGGCGAAGCCGATCCCGGGGTCCACGATGAGATAATCGCGGGGCAGGCCCGCGGCCTCCGCGATCTCGATGCTGCGTTCGAGGTAAGCGCAGACCTCTCCGATCAGGTCGTGGTATCGGGTATCCTGATTCATGGTCTTCGGCGTGCCGCGGATATGCATGAGGACGGCGGGAACGCGATGCGCGGCCGCGACCCGAGCCATGTCCGCATCGCCCTGGAAGCCAGTGATATCGTTGAGAAGATTGGCCCCGAGCCGAAGCGCCTCATCGGCCACGCGGGCCTTGGACGTGTCCACCGAGATCGGGCAGGAGGTCTCCGCTCGAAGGCCCTGGAGGACGGGACGCAGCCGGCGAAGCTCCTCCTCCGCCTCCACGGGGTCGGAACCGGGCCGGGTGGATTCGGCCCCGACGTCGAGAAGGTCCGCTCCGTCCCGGAGCATTTCGAGTCCGTGCCGGACCGCGGACTCGGGCTTCAGGAACTGGCCCCCGTCCGAGAAGGAATCGGGCGTGACGTTGAGGATGCCCATGATGCAGGTCCGCGGGCCCAGTCGAAGGCCGCCCGTGGAACACGGCAACACGTACTCGGTTCGTGGGAAAGGGTTCACGAGGTCGGCCCGCCGCCGGACGCGGCGGGTTGGACGTCCGGCTCGCCGGCCTGCCGGATGGGCTTTCCAGCCAGGAGGGCCTCGATCTCCTCCGCGTCCAGCGTCTCGTACTTGAGGAGGGCCTGGGCGATCAGGATGATTTCCTGGCGATGGTCCGCAAGGACCCGTTTGGCCTGCTGATAGCACTGCTCGACGATGAGCTTGATCTCCTGGTCGATGACGACGGCGGTCTCCTCGCTGAGCGTCTTCACGCGGGTGAAGTCGCGGCCGAGGAAGATATTCTCATCCTCATCGCTGTAGAAGACGGGTCCGAGGCGCTCGCTCATGCCCCATTTGCAGATCATCATCCGGGCCAGGTCCGTGGCGCGCTTGAAATCGTTCTGCGCGCCCGAGGTGATGTCCTCGAGAAAGGTCTCCTCCGCGGCGCGCCCGGCGAGCAGCACGGTGATGTCGGCCAGGATGCGCTTGCGGGACATGATGTGGTAATCATATTCAGGGATGAAGTGGGTAGCGCCGAGGGCCATGCCGCGGGGGATGATGGTGACCTTGTGAAGCGGGTCGGAGCCGGGCGTCAGCCTCGAGACCATGGCGTGGCCCGTCTCGTGGTAGGCGCTGATGACCTTCTCCTCATCGTGGAGGACGTGGCTCTTCTTCTCACGGCCCCACTGCACCTTGTCCCGGGCCATCTCGAGGTCCTTCTGACCGATGGTGTCCTGCCCGTTCATCCCGGCCAGAAGCGCGGCCTCGTTCATCAGGTTCTCGAGGTCCGCCCCGGAAAAGAAGGGCGTGGCCTTCGCCAGGCGCGCCAGGTCCACGTCCGTCCCCAGCTTCTTGTCCCTCGCGTGCACCTGCAGGATCGCCTCGCGGCCCTTGACGTCCGGCAGATCGACGACCACGTGGCGGTCGAATCGGCCCGGCCGCAGCAGCGCCGGGTCCAGCAGCTCCGGGCGGTTCGTCGCGGCCAGAAGGATGACGCCGGAATCGGAATCGAAGCCGTCCATTTCGACCAGGATGGCGTTGAGGGTCTGCTCG
Organism: Planctomycetota bacterium; assembly: GCA_016179685.1. GTDB lineage: Bacteria > Planctomycetota > PUPC01 > JACPCR01 > JACPCR01 > JACPCR01. The sequence continues at coordinate 15,925 of JACPCR010000090.1, forward strand.
CGCTCGTCGTGTCCGCCGCCGAGGCCGGTGCCGCGGCGGCGTCCCACCGCGTCCACTTCGTCCAGGAAGATGATGCAGGGAGAATGCTGCTTGGCCTGGCGGAAAAGGTCCCGTACCCGGGAAGCGCCCACGCCGACGAACATTTCGACAAAATCCGATCCGCTGATGCTGAAGAAGGGGACATCGGCCTCACCCGCGATGGCCTTGGCCAGCAGGGTCTTGCCGGTGCCCGGCGATCCGACGAGGAGGATGCCACGGGGGATGCGGCCTCCGAGCCGCTGGAACTTTTCCGGGTTTCTAAGGAACTCGATGATTTCACGGACTTCTTCCTTGGCCTCTTCGATGCCGGCCACGTCATCGAACGTCACGCGGTTGTTGGCGCCGCTGAGCATGCGGGCGCGGCTCTTGCCGAAGGAGAGCACGCTGCTTCCGCCGGTGACGCGCATCTGCCGGAGAAAAAGAATCCAGATGAAGACCAGGAACAAAATCCAGGGCGCAATGCCGATCAGGAACTGCTTGAAGGGGAACGGCGGCGGACGGTACTCGAACTGCGCCGAGGGCAGCTTCAGCCGGATTCTCTCGAGCACCTCCCAGGATAGGTAATTCTCTGGGAGAGGAAACTGGACCTCCAGGGTGACTTTCTCCTCGCCATCCTCCCGCGTCAGGATGCGGGAAAGCACCACCGGCTCGCCGTTCAAGGGATGGAACAGGACGGGCTCGGGTGACGCCGTCCCGGCCTTCGGGTCGCCCTCATCGAAAATGAAGCCCTCGAGTTTCTTGCCGTCTTCCGTGGTGACGACCTCGGTCTTCACCTCCGCCTCGGCTTCCGTGCCCGTAAGAACGAAGTGAAGCACGCGGTTGCGTTCCATCAGCGACCAGAACTCGTTGAGCTGGAGGCTTTTCTTCTTCTTGCCATGACTCCACGTCCGGTCGGTCAGCAGGTGCACCATCATCAGGATGCACAGGAACGCCACGAGCCACATGAGGAGCATGCGGCCGGGCCGCATGCCCGGAAGTTCCTCCGCCGGGCCCCGTTTCTTCAGCTTGTTCTTTTCTTTGGGCAACATGCGCAACGACTGTCCATCTCGTGTGCCGGCCTTACCACCGGTTGATCACCTGGCTCACAATCTCTCTGGCCATTTCCCGGACCGCTTCGTCCCGGGCCTTCTCGATCGCTTCTCCCTTGCTCACCAGAAATTCCGCCTGACGGGTCAAGTCCTTGACCGATGCCAACACCTGGTTCGTCCGGGCGTCCCGGAGCTCCGCGTCCACCTTGAGTCGCACCTGGAATTCAATGACCCGGTCCGTCACGTCCTCCCTCAGGCGGTACAAGATGAAATCGGTCACGTCTCCTTCCAGAACGAGTCTCGCGTTATTTTGATCGGCCACCCGGAGGTGGGTCTTCGCCAGAATCTCCTTTCGAAGGGCCTGAGTGAGCTCCAGATCGATATCGCGATAAAAGGTCTGGTTGCGAAAAATGGGAACGGCAACCGTCGAGAGGTCCTCGGGCAACCGGGCCCTGGCCGTATAACCGCATCCTGGCAGGAGGATAGCCCAGACGAACACCGCGAGCAGTCCCCGGATACTCACGGCTGTCTCGTCTCCAGGGAATTCAAGGCTTCCACCAGTTTCCGGGCTTTCGAGCCGTAGCTCGTTTCCGGGAATGTCCTGGCCAGGGACTGGAAATACATCCGGACGGCCTCAAACTTCCGATTTTTCAAGTAGAACAGAGCCGTTTCATATTCCTTGCGGGCGCTTTCCTGTTCCATCTGATTCATCTTCTGCTCGGCGTCCTGGGACACGGTACTTTCTGGAAAATCTTGTTTCAAAACGGTGAAATCCTTCTTGGCCTTCCGTGCGAAGGTGGGATCATACTCCGGCCCCTGCACCTGGTCGTAGGAGGACATGGCCTTCAGGTATTGTGCTTGACTGGCGAATTCGCTCGAAGGATAGTCCTGGAGAAACCGGGCAAAGGTCTTTTCCGCTTCATCATACTCACGATGGCGATACTGGCAAAGGCCGATCTCGAAGAGCGAATCGTCTGCCAGGTCGTCCCAGCCATCGAGCTTGATGACGTCCTCCAGACATTCGATCCCCTTGTCTGCCGCCCCGACTCGCAGGCCGAACCACTTGCGCTTGACGCCATGGCACAAGAGAGAGCCGATGCGATACTCCTTGGCGATCACGTCCTGAATCCGCTCGTGCTTGGGGTATTCTTTGACCAACGTCTGATAGGCCTTGAAGGCTGCATAATAATCTTCGGCCATGAAATAACATTCGGCGATCATGAATTGGGCTTCGGCGCAGTGCTTCGAGTCCGGAAAGAATTGGATCAGCCTTTGGAAAATCTTCCGGGCTCGCCGATAATCCTTGTCCTGAAAGACGTCCATGGCGTAATTGAACTGCTCCTCAGCCGTCCCCTTGATCGCATACTTCGGATTATAAAATCCTGTTGTCGGCGACCAAATCCATTTGGCCTGGACCATCTGGAGGGGTAGAAAGAAGGACGCAAGAATAACGGCTGCCAGAGGTTTCATGTAGTATTAATCTTTGAAGTAAAAAGACTTACGTGCATGTAAACTCTTAGATTATATCAAGCCCCACAACGGAGTTCAATCTTCCAGATCCGGGTCCAGTATTTCCATGAAAATCCGACTCCTGGCCATCCTGGCACTCCTCGCCAGCGCCGTCACTCTGGGCGCCGCTCTCGGCCTCTACTCCTTCAAGCCGCCTGGCCCGGACATCCTCCGCGTGGATTCTCGGCCGACTGCTGCTTCGGTTTTCCTTGACCAGAAATTTGCCGGAGTCACCCCGCTCACGCTTCGGGGACTGGCGCGGGGCCCCCATCATCTCCGATTCGCCAGGAGCGGTTACCGAGACAAGGGGGTCAACGTCACCATCGATCACCGGGAACATTCGGTCCGGGTCCAGCTCGATCCCCTGCCCCCCACGGGCGTCGTGCTGGTGCAGTCCGATCCCTCCGGGGCCTACGCCTGGATCGACGGAGAAGGCGGTCTGACCACGCCGGCCCGCTTCACGGACGTCGCCGAGGGCGTCCATCAACTCAAGGTGGAAATGCCCGGCTGGCTGTCCCAGGAGCAAGCCATCGAGGTCCGCAGCGCCGAGGAAACCTCTCTTTCCGTGAAGCTCGTTTCACGCAAGGTGTCCTATTTTCTGGAAGCCATCGCCCGGGAGCCGCAAAAGCTTTCCAACTATACGGAGCTCGGACGGATTTATTTTCTCGAGGGCGAGATCGACAAGGTGTTCGAGATGTTGCGGAGAGGCTTCGTGACGCTGGCGCTTTCGGGACACCCCCCGGACAAGGGCTTCCGCGAGCTCCTGCGCCTGGCCACCAATGCGGATCCGGACCTGCAGTCGGAGCGCTGGAGGCAGTTCCTGGCGGAGATGCGGCAAGGCATCCAGGATGTACACCCTTACAGCCTCGCCCTGCCTTACGCCTTCAGCCTGCTGGCCCGAGCGGAGCAGTGGAAAGAAGTGGCCGATCTCTCCACGCGCTTCCTCGAGCGAGACCCCCGGGCCCGCCCCTTCTACGTCTGGCGAATGCAGGCCCGTGGACGGCTCGGGGACACTCAGGGCGTCGCCCAGGACATCCAGAGGCTTCGGGACCTCGGACTGATCTCGGCGCAGCCGGTGCTCATCCCGTCCGCTCGTGGCACGAACGTCCCGGACCTCGGCTGGGTCTCGGCCATGTGGGCCGCAGCACTCGCCAGGGTCCAGCTCAACGACCTCGCCGGCGCCGATGAGCTCATCCGCCCCTTCGAGTCCCAGACGAACGTGCACTACTGGACCGAAAGCATCCGCGGCGAACGCTGGCTGCGGGATCGCCGCGGCGACCCTCCGAAGCCCTGGCTCGAAGCCCGGCGTTGCACCCAGCCCCCGGCCATCGACGGCCGGCTCGACGACCCGGCGTGGACGTCCGCGGCCCGGGGTCACCGCTTCTACCACTGGTTGACGGACCAGCCGAGCCAGCTCGGGTCCGTCGTGCTGGCGCTTTACGACGAGGCGAACCTTTACCTGGCCATGGACTTCGAGGAAACGGACCCTCTGCGCACGCGCTCGCGGGCGCAGCCGCAGGTGGTCGAGGCGCTCCTGGCCGATGCGCACATCGAGCTTTTCGTCGATGCCCGCCGCGATTATCAGACCTACAAGCAGTTCATGATCAATTCCGTGGGCACCCAGGTGAATATCGATTGCATCAAGCCGCAGCGCTTCGATCCTCTCTTCGAAGGCAACCAGGCCTGGAATCCCCTCTACCAGTGCGGCGTCCAGACCGATGAGAAGGGATGGCGTCTCGAGCTGGCTCTCCCGTTTCCCATCTTCGATGCCCCGGCCCCGCATCCCGGTGACGCCTGGTGCTTCAATCTTGTCCGCTGCGAGGGCGGAGGGGGTCAGAACCACGCCAGCTTTGTCCCCGTCTACGGCAGCTACCACCAGCCGGAACGCTTTGCCCTTCTGCTCTTTCACGAATAGACGAGTTCGCCAGTGCGGGTGCACTGGCGAACTCGTCTACTAACGGATACCCGAGATGAAGAACCTTGCCTGGATACTCGCTGGAGCGGCGGCGGCCGCCGCCATCACCGGCTTCCTCGGCGTGCGATTCCTGGCCTCGACCCCGGGCCCGGCCGCCGCTTCAAGCCCGGCTCTCCCTACCGCAGACTGGAAAGCCTACGGCTACCAGGACCTGGGGAGAGTGCCCGGTCGACAGTTCAACGTCCGCTTCAAATTGACCTTCAAGACGTCCCCGGCGAGCGTCCGCCTGCTGCTTCACCAGCAGAACGAAGAAAATTACGATTTCGTGGAGATCGCCTCCGGGACGGCGTGGATCGGGCGGGTCGAGGACGGGCTGGAACGCGAGATCGGCCTCCGGTCGCCCCCGCGAGACCCTCGGTCGCCGTGCTCGGAGGTCCTGGTCAAGCGCCGGCCGCCGGAAATCCTGGTCTACCTGGACGGCAGCCTGGCCGCATCGGCGTGGGACGACGCCGCGATCGGCGGCAGCCTGTTCCTCGGATTCCTCGGCCGCCAGCCCGCCGTCAATTCCCTCCGAGTGCAGCCCGTCGAGGAGATTTACTTTGCCGACGACTTCATGAAGGCCTCGGCCCGGGAAAGCGACTGGGAAATCGTGAGCGGCCGGTGGGAAATCAAGTCCTTGCAGAATCCCAGTCTCAGCTCGAACGCCTTTTTCTTCGCCGGGACAGGATCGAGTCCGACCGAGCCGGCCATCGCCGTTGCTGGACACGAGTTCTGGGACAACTTCAGCTTTCGTGTCGCGTGCCGTCCGGACGCCGGCCAGTGGGTCGGGATCGGCGTGCACTACCGGTCCCCGGACGAGGGTTTCTTCTTGCGCTGGGGCAACCCGCCCGGGACTGACCGCGCAGCCGTCCGGCAGTTGGTAAAGCGGGCCCACGGCCTCGAGAGCATCCTGGAGGAGGAGTCCGGGGGATACGTGCCGGGCCAGTGGTATGAGCTGCAGGTCACGGTGCTCGGCGGCGAGATTTCCGCCTCGGTGGACGGCCACGTCCTCTTTCGACGGGCCGACCCCTCCCTCTCCGGTGGCCGCGTGGCGCTCTATACGGTTGGACCAGGCTGGACCGAGTTCGACGACGCCCGCGTCTGGAGCGAGCGCGGTTACACGGACCGCTTCGGCGCGCCTTCACTCGGCCCCTGGCAGGAGATGGGCGGGTGCTGGAAGACGGAGACTGGCCGCCCCGGCGCGCCGGGGGCGGTCGCCGGAAGCTCCTCCGCCGGACCTTCCTCGGGTTTCACGGGTCTCCTTCGCGCCCGCGTCGAGGGCTCCGGCAAATGCGTCTTCGGGTCGAGCCGGTGGACCGACTACCGTTTCCAGGCGGTTCTTTCCTCGGCCCAAGCGGCCCGGGTCGGCCTCTGCGCCGCCTATGGAGACGAAAGCAATTTCACCGCCTTCCGGGCTGCTCCCTCCTCGGGTCTCGTCGAACTGATCGAGGTCCTCAACGGCCAGGAGTCCGTCCTGGAGCAGAAGGAGCTCCCGCAGCCGCTGCCCATGCCCTCCACGCTCGCTCTGGACCTTTCGGGCGGACTGGCTCGGGGAATCCTGAATGGCCGCACGATGGTCCAAGCGCCGCTGAACCCGTCCCTCGACTCGGGGCTCGCCGGTCTTGTCGTCGAGCGGGGTGAGGCCGCCTTCGCGGACGCAAGCGTGAGCTTCCACCGGCCTCCTGAGCCGGTCCTCACCGTCAACGAAGTTTTCGCCGGGGAGAACAGCATGGCCGAATGGGCCAACAGCGAGCGCGACTGGACTCCGCAGACCGAGCCCTTCGGCGATGCGCAGGCCTGGACGGTGTACTGGCATCGCGCCGATTTTCCGGGCGACTCGGAGATCGAGGTGCGTTCACCAGCGACCCTGGGCCTGAAGGAGTCCGCGTCCGCGCGGGCGGCTCTCACCCTCTGCGCCACGGGCGAATCGACGCGCACGGGCTACAGGCTCGAGGTCTCCGGGGGGGCCGCCCCGGCCCTGGCCCTGTATCGCCGGGACGATCGCATCGCCGAAGCCGCTCTCCCCTCGGAGGCCGCGTCCTCCCTGAAGCTCCAGCGCAAGGGCCCGTTCGTGCTCGCCCTCGCTGACGGCCGCCGGATGCTCAGCTTCCGCGATCCCGATCCGCTGCCGGACTGCCGCGTCGCCTTTTCCACCACGCTGGGCAGGCTCGACACCTCGGACCTCAGCGTCGCCTCACCCAACGTCTGCACCTACAACTTCCAGACCGCGCCGGACGAATGGAGGGCCGCCGGCGGCCGCTGGGAGGTCACCAGCCGCTGGCAGTGCGATCCCCGCTGGTCCTTCTTCTGCGGCCGCTCGAAGCAGGTCGCCGCCATCTGGAACAAGCGGGAGCTCGATGGGGACGTGACCCTGGACTTCTGCGCGGCCATCCAGATGGACAGCTCCCGAGGCGGCATGTACGAGTATGCCAGCGACATCAATGCCACGCTGGCTGGCGACGGCCGGGACCTCTCCTCCGGCTACAGCTTCTGCTTCGGCGGCCGAAGGAATCGCGGCAGCCAAATCCTACGGGGCAGGACGGCCGTCGCCGAGTCCGACCTCCAGATTCCCCGCCAAATCCATCACCGGTGGTTTTACATCAAAATCCGTAAGCGCGGCCAACGTTTCTCCTATTGGGTCGATGGCCGCCTCGTCGCCGAATACGCCGACCCCGACCCTCTCCAGGGCAATCGCGTGGCCCTCTGGACCTACCATAACGGGCTCATGCTTTCCCGTGTCCGTATCTCGTCCGAGTCCGGTAAGAACAAGGAGATGCCGGGCGACTCCTGGCCAGCCGCCGCCCGGTGCTGCTACGAGGATTAGCGATACGCTGCCTGCAAGAACTGATGGATTACGGTTTCGACCCTGTGTGACGGCTCGTATCCCTGTTCAGAAGTGCACCAGCACTTCCGTGCCCGTCTACGAAATCGACGGGCCGGTGCGCCCGGAACGATTCAAAGACCGCATCCAGCACTCGCATCTGGCCAATACTGTCTTCGAGCGGGATGCGGTGCGGCCGACCCGTCGCCAGGCACTCGAGCAGGTGTCGGAGCTGCAGGACAAACTGGTTCGCCGGCGGCAGCCGATGCGACTCCTGCGCCCCGTTCGTCGTGCTCACCTGGAAGGTCACGGGTTGATTCTCGTTGTTCCAGGCCGCGTCGACGCGGACCATCCCCTGGCTTCCGTAAATCTCCGCGTACTGTGAACTGGCGAGGTTGAATCCCACCGAGATTTGGGCCGTGTTCGACCCAGGGAACTCGAGGAGGAGCGAGGCCGCTTCCTCCACCTCGATCCCCTGCTGCGCCGTGGCAAAGACCCGCGTCGGCTCGGCCTGGAAGACGAACCGGGCATGATGAATGGCATAGCAGCCGAGGTCGTAGATGGCGCCTCCGCCCTGAGCGCGGTTGAAGCGCCAGTTCTTCTCGGGCCGGCGCTGCTCGGGCGCGCAGCAGGCGTGGAAGGTGCTCCGGACGGCCCGGACTTCGCCGATGCCGCCGGAGCGGAGGATTTCATCCACCTTGAGGTGCTGGGGGTGATGCCGGAACTTGAAGGCTTCGGCCAGGAGCACGCCGCTCTCCCGCGCCGCGCGGGCCATGGCCTCCGCCTCGGCCGCGTTCGAGCTGAACGGCTTCTCGCACAAGATGGCCCGAACGCGTCCGGACCGCGCGGCGGCGATGGCCGCCTCGGCATGGAAGACGCCCCAGGTGCAGAGGATCGCCACGTCCAGGCTCTCCGCCTTCAGCATCGACTCCAGGCCGACGTGCCGCTTCTCCACCCCGAATTCTCCGCCGAAACGGTCCAGCGCCTCCCGCGAGATGTCGCAGACCGCGCAGAGGTCCACGTCCCCCATCGCCTTGCAGGCCGCCGCATGAGCGCGGGCAATCCCGCCGGTCCCGACCAGTCCGACACGATAGGTCATATCAGCCTCGGAATTTCTACCGCGGGGCTCCGGAGCGAAACTCTGGAGCGATGAGGAACGTGAACGTGTTGCCAAAAGTCCGCTTCAGGCCACAATCTCTTACATGGAAATCTTTGCCCTTGTCAAGCAGGTGCCCGATTCCGTCTCCGAAATCCGTATCTCGTCCGACCCGAGGCGCACCGAGGAAGCGGGGATCAAGTTCGTCATGAACCCGTTCGACGAGTTCGCGGTAGAAGAGGCGATTCGCATCAAGGAGCGCTTCGTGGACGCCCGCGTCACGGCTCTCTGCTGCGGACCCGAACGCGCGGTCGAGAGTATCCGCATGGCCCTCGCTATGGGCGCGGACCGCGGCCTCCACGCGTGGGACCCGGCGTTCCAGGACCAGGACGGGATCGCCACCGCGCGGGTCCTGGCTGCCGCCTTGAAAGGCCGTGCCGTGGACCTCATCCTCGCGGGCAAGCATGCCATTGACGACGTCAACCATACGGTGCCGTCGGCCCTCGCCGAGTTCCTCGGCCTGCCACAGGTCAATGGCGTCACCCGGCTCGAGCTCGCTGCGGACGGGAAATCGGCCACGGCGCGCCGCCGTATCGAGGGCGGTGAAGAGATCGTCGACGTCCTGCTCCCCGCGGTCATCACCTGCGAGAAGGGCATCAACGACCCCCGCTACCCCTCCCTTCCCGGCCTGATGAAGGCCAAGAAGAAGGAGCTTGAAAGGCTCACCCTGGCCCAGCTCGGGCTCGCGACTTCCGACGTGGGGCTCGAAGGCTCGCCCACCCGAGTGACCCGGCTTTCTCCGCCCCCTCCGCGCTCCCAGGCCAAGATCATCGCTCGTCCGACTCTCGAGGAATCCGTGGCCGAGCTGGTGCGATTGCTCCAGGAGGAGGCGAAAGTCCTCTAATCTTATGGCGAATGAAATTCTAGTCCTGGCCGAGTCCCGCGGCAAAGAGGTCAGGCGCATCACCTTCGAGTGCATGGCCGCCGCTCAATCCCTCGCCGCCGGGAAGCCCGGCTGGGAGGTCTGCGCCGCGGTGGCCGGTCCCGCCGCCTCCGGCATCGCCGAGGTCCTCTCCGCCCGCGGCGTGTCTCGCGTCTGGCTGCACGAAAATGCCCGGCTCGCTTCCTACAGCACCGCCGCCTTCGCCCGGGCCTACGCTGAGCTCGTCCGGGACATCCGGCCACGGATCGTCCTCGCCGGAGCGACTTTTCTCGGCCGCGACCTGATGCCGAGACTCGCTGCGAGGCTCAACGCCGGCCTCTGCACCGATTGCATCGAATTGCGGCTCGATGAAAACGGCCGGTTGCACGTGCGCCGCCCGATGTTCCTGGACAAGATTCTGGCCGACGTGGAATTTACCCGCGAGGGACCCCAGCTCGCCACCCTGCGTCCCAACCTCTTCGCACCCGCACCGGAATCGGCCGTGCGGGCGTCCATCATTCCCTGGAAGGCCGAGATCGGGCCCGAGGACCTCCGTGCCGTGGTACGCGAGGTGGTCCAGACTGCCGGGCAGTCGCTCGACCTGACGGAGGCGGACATCATTGTGAGCGGGGGCCGCTCCATGAAGTGTGCGGAGAATTTTCGTATCTTGCAGGAACTGGCCGGCGTCCTCGGGGCCGCCGTCGGCGCCTCCCGTGCCGCCGTCGATGCCGGCTACGCCCCCCACAGCATGCAGGTGGGCTTGACCGGCAAGACCGTCACACCCAAGCTCTATATTGCTTGTGGCATTTCGGGTGCCGTGCAGCACCTCGCCGGCATGCGCGGATCCCGTTGCATCGTCGCTGTCAATTCCGACGCCCAGGCGCCCATCTTTCGAGTGGCCGATTACGGCATCGTCGGCGACCTCTACCAGGTTGTCCCGCTGCTGGCCGCCGAGCTCGAAAAGGCGCTCTCAAAGTAACCGGGGAGAACTCACGGCGAAGCGTGAATCCTCCCTGGTTACCGTTTCCGAATTTCAAAAATGAGAATCTTCATCCTGACCGGACCTGGACCCGACTGGGCCCCGTATCTCGAAGCCGCTCTTCTCGCCCGAGGGCTTGCCTTCACGGAAACGATCGATGCCCGCGACGTGGCCGCCATCCCGGCGAAACCCTCCGTCCTCATCCTCACCCCCGGCTCAGATGCCGTGTGCTCCATGGAAGCCGTACAGGCCTTCCTCGAGCGAGGCGGACACGCCGTCGCCTTCGCGCCCGGAACGCCTCTCCTCCAGCTCGCTGGACTCGAAGACCGCGGCAGCAAGCCCGCTCCGGTCCGCATGCGCATCATCCGGCCAGCGGCATCCTACGGCCGAGGTCACACCCTGCCGGTCCCCGGAAACGTGCGCCTGCTCCATCCGGCGGACCGCGGCACGGTCCATGCCCTGCTCTACCAGCCCGGCGTCTTCCCCAGCGAGAGCCTCGGCATCGTCGAAATCCCGGTGGGCCGGGGCGGGATGACCCTTTTCGCCTACGATTTTCCCCAGTGCCTTTTCCGCTTGAGGCAGGGCGATCCGGAGCGCGCGGGCTTCATCCCGCCCGACGATGGTGTCCAGCGGCCGTCCCACCTCTTCGCTCCCGTCCATGGCGAAACGGACGCCTGGACGCCCGTGGCCGACCTCCACCTGGGCGTTCTCTGCGACCTGCTTCGCCGCAGCCTGGGGCGCTGCGGCCCCGTGCCCGCCCTGTGGCACATCCCGCGCGGCAAGGCCTCCGCCCTCATTTACTCCGGGGACGAAGACCACGCCGATGTGGCATCCAACGACGCCGAAATGAAGGACCTCGAACGGCACGAGGGGGCCATGACCCTCTTTGTCATTCCGGACAGCACCCATAGCGTCCGTGAGCACGTCCGCGACTATGCCCGCCGGGGCCATGCCGTCTCCGTGCATCCCAATCTCCATCCAGCCTCCAAGAAGAGCGATTCGGAACAGATTCAGCAGGCCGTAAGCCAGATTGCCCTCTTCCGGGAAAAGTTTGGTCTCGGGGTCCGGACGGTGCGCAACCACATGACCATCTGGCCCGGGTTCACCGAGATTCCGGCGCTCTGGGAGCGGGAAGGCATCCGCATGGACACCAACTACTTCGGCTCCAGGCTCATGCAGTGTTCGCAGGTGGGCCCGTATTCCGGACCCGCCGGCTGCATCCCGCTTCCCTTCGCCCGGCCCGACGGCCGCCTCTTCAGGGTCTGGCAGCAACCCACGTCCATCGCCGATGACCTCTGGTTTCATCCCACCGTGGATTACTCGATGAAGATTTCTCCCGAGCAGTTCGAGGTCATCGGACGCCGCCTCTTCGAGGACTCCACGCAATGTTTCCACGAGCCCCTGTGCGTCTGCATCCACCCGGGCAATTACACCCGTTATTCCGGGCCTCAGGGCCGCAGCCTCATGCGCCTCGCCCGTGAATTCGATTGGCCCATCCTGTCCGTGGACCAGTGGCTCGAATTCTGGGAGTGCCGCGACTCCTGGCGGCTCGCCGACTACGAGGTCGCCGACCGGCAAGCATGCTTTACCTGCCGCGGCCGGCCCGGCCGCGGGTTTTGCATCCATCTCCCCGCCCGATGGGGCCCCCATAAACTGTCCGAGGTCCGCCTCGACGGCAGCAAGGCCGAACCCGCATTTCGCTCCTGTTTTCAGGAAGACTCGGCTCTCATCCCGCTGCCCGAGGCAGCGCCGGAGGTCGAGGTCGCCGTGAGTTATTGAGCGGCGGCCGGAGCGCCCGGCGGCGTGAAACGCTGCCCGTCTCCCTGACTCGCCTTCCCCACGCCCGTGGGGGTGACGTCTGGGAGCGCCGCCATCTTGGCGGCATGCTCTTACATTCCCCACGCTGCCCGTCCCACGCTTTCCCACGCCCGCGGGGGGGCAGGAGCGAAAAGCAAGGAGCAGGAAGCAAGCAGAAGGCTAAAGCATGAAGATTGGAGAGTGAGGACTGAAGGCTACCTCCCCGGTCACCGCTCCCTTCAGCCCGTTCCCCGCTCCCCGCTTCTCGCCACAGGAAGCAGGAAGCAAGGAGCAAGCAGCAGGCAGAAATTTCCGGTCACTTACCGTACCCCCCCCCCATACTCCTGGTGTCAGGTGTCAGTCCCTGGTCCCCTTGTCCCCGCCCCCCTTCAATCTTTTCTTCGAATCTTAGGCGTTTGGGGTGCAAAACTGAAAACACGTTCTAAGTTTGAGTTGCACTTTTTGAAGGCTTTCGTTTCCCCGCCAGGGCTGGGCCGGCGAAGCCGGGCCAGCCCTGGCGGGGAAATCCGCGAGCCCGAAGGGCGCAGCGGATTTCAATAGAGGCTCTTCAGGTGCTCGATCAGTTCGCGCTTCTCCCCCGCCGTAAGCCCCGTCCCGTAATCGTGTCCCCCGTTCGAATTCCCCGCCGCCGTCGTGTCAAGCACATAAGGCCCCTCGTCCACGTAGCCCACCGCCACGGGATCGAAGACTTTCGAGCCCCGGTGGAAGGACCGAGGCCTCGAAGCCGGCGACTTCAGCAGGTCGCCGAGTGACCGCACCGACCCATTATGGAGGTAAGGCGACCGCGCCCACGCGCCAGAGAGGTCGGCCGCGACATACTTGCCCGTGCTTCGAATCGTCGGGAAACCGGGAGGCCGGTATCCGGGAATCTCGAGCCGGTCGAAGAACGCATTGAACAACTCGGCCTGCTTCGCATCGAAGACTTCCGACCGGGTCGGATCGGTAGCGATCTCCTGCGGGTCATGCAATCGGGAATCCCCGGCATCCGAGACGTCATGGCACTGGGCGCAGTGCCTCACGTAATGAGCGCGGCCGCGCTGTGCGGCCGCAGAGTCCACCGGCCACGGATAACGCGGCGGCCGGATATGCTCCGCTATCTCCGTCTGCCGGACCAGGAGCGTGTAATCGAGATGGCCGCGATGGCCTTGCAGCGGCGCTCCGAGCACCAGGGCCGCCGCCAGGTTGCGGTGAACCGGCGAGCTCGTGTTGCCGTCCACGTGCACCCAGGGACGGCGGTCCGCGTCCCAGATCGGCCCGAACTTCATCGGCGCATAACGAAGGGGCAGGTTGAAAAAACCCAGGGACAGGAGTCCCCAGGGATCATTGCGGCCGGGTCCCGACCTTGGCGGCAGACTCTCCGGCAGCACCTCGGGGAGATGAAGCGCCACGCGCATATTGTGAAAGAGCCGGAGCATCGCTCGAGCCTTCCGAACGAAATCCACCCCTCCCTCAAGACCCTTGCTGTCCAGCGCCAGGTCAGCCGGAGTCAGCTCATGGAATCCCGTCGTCGCGTCGCCCGAATCGGTCCGAGCATCCGCCAAGAGCGCCGCGGACACGGGTTCTTCCTGCCGTTTCCACTGCTCGTCGAACAGGCGCAGAGCCGCCCCCTCGGCCGGCGAGGACGCCACGTTCGCCACTCCTCGACCGGAAGCCGTCCGCTCGTTTTCCGTCGTACCGCCTGCGAGCAAGTAATTCCGCAAGAAGTCATGAAGGTGTGCCGCCTCCCGCGTCCGCAGCATGGCGACCGCCACCGATCCGAAGAAGGCCTCGATATCGAGGTGCCCGGTCATCCCGAGCACTCTCACCGGTGGGTCTCCTTTGCCGAGGCTCACCTCGCCCACGTGGCACGCTGCGCAGTTCATTCCCCAGGAGAGCAGGCCGCCCAGATGCGGCACCTCGCGCACGCTCACGCCCACGGGCAGGCCCGTTGGCGTATCGGTGATGAGTCCGAACGCGGACCAGTCCTCCCCAGGGAACAGGTCCGGATAGGTCGCCTGGAACGCCTGAAGCACCCGTTCCGGCAACGCCTCGGTTCCGATCGATCCGTTCAAGAACAAAGTGAGGTCCTCCACTGACCAGCTTGGGGCCTGCGCCCCATCGATCCGCCAGTCGTGGAACGAACTCTTGGCCGGAGCACCCGCAACCGCTTTCGAGCGCGGGGTCGGGTGGCACGATGGCAGAGTGAGGCAGGGAGCGACCACGAAACCGAGCAGAGCCAATCTTCGGGGTATCACGAGTGTTTCGACGCCATCCGCCACAGCAAGAGGATCGCCACCAGAACCACGGCGCCTATCAAGAGATAGAACCAGGTACGGTTCTCCTCCTGGGATTTCCGGCGTCGGGACCGGGCGCGGGAGCGCAGTGCGGCAGCCTTGTCCGCCGGCGCTGGCCTTTCGGCGGCCGCAGCGTCGCCCTCAGCGTGTCCCTCGGCGACTTCCGCCTTGGGCTCGCCCCCTGGCGCTTCCACCGCCGCGGGCGGGGCCGGCAGGGGCGATACGCTGGACCTTACCCCCGTCAGCTCCTCGAGCAATTCCGAATAGCTCCCGTGCCGCTTCTCCCGGTCCTTCGCACACATCTTCTGCAACAGAGCGTCCACGCCCGGCGGCAGTTCCGTGCCGAGGTCCTTGCCGGAAGGCAGCGGCTGCTCCATGTGGGCACGAATGATGCGCAGCGCCGTCTTGCCGTCAAAAGGCCGCTTGCCCGTCATCATGTGGAGCAGGGTCACGCCCAGGGCGTAGATGTCCGCCCGGTGGTCCACCTGCGCCGCGTCCGTGCTCTGCTCGGGCGCCATGTAGTAAGGCGTTCCCAGACCCACCCCGGGCACGGTGACGTCATGGCCCCCCTCGATGCTCTTGGCGAGCCCCAGGTCGGCCAACTTCACCCGGCCGTCCCGATCGATCATGATGTTCTCCGGCTTGATGTCGCGATGGATGAAATGGCGTTCGTGGGCGTATTGGAGGGCTTTGCCTACGGCGTCGCCGATGCTCAGCGCCTCTGGAACGGAAATCTTTCCCTCACGTTTGAGCTTCTCCAGCACCGTTTCACCGTCCACGAACTCCATGGCGAAATAGTGCAGCCCGCTCTCCGCGGCGATGTCGTAGACCTGGATGATGTGAGGATGGTTGAGGGCGGCGGCGGCCTGGGCTTCCCGTTGGAAACGGGCCAGGGCGGTCGGGTTCTCGCTCATCTGCTTGCTGAGCACCTTCAGCGCGACCCGGCGTCCCAGATTCTCGTGGATGGCTTCATAGACCGAGCCCATCCCGCCTCCTCCGACGCGTTTGACGATCTTATAGACGCCGACCTGTTCGAGCTCGGGCTTCGGGGCCGCTCCGCCGGGCACCCTGACCACCGTCTTGCACGCGGGGCAACGGACCTTCTGGCCCACGTACTGTTCGGACACGGAGAGCGGGTGTTGGCACTGGGGATTGGGGCAGGCGAACTGGACGGCCATGGAAGGGAGTCTAAACGAGTTGAGGCTTCATTACTGCGTCAAGGTCCGCACGATGGCCGCCAGGACCAACAACACCGCCACCGCAATCCCGGCCCAGATCACCACCTGAAGGCCCTTCGTGCTCGGCACGGTCGGCATGGCGATAGGCGTGGCCGGCGCGGGCGCAATCTCCGCAGCCTTGCGGGCCGCCTGCTCCTTCCACTGGCCCGGCTTCAGCGGCGGCCGGCCCGTCCGAACACGCGATAAATCCTCCAGCAGCTCCCCATAGTCCTGCTGGCGCTCCTCCGCCTTCTTGGCGCACATCTTCTGGATCAGAAGATCGATCTCCTCCGGCAACTCCGTACCCGCCTCCACGCCCGACGGAATCGGCTTCTGCAAGTGCGCCTGGATCACGGCCACCGCCGAATTGCCCGGGAAAGGCACCTTCCCGGTCAAGAGATGAAAGAGCGTGATCCCCAGGGCATAAATGTCCGCCCGGTGGTCCACGTTCACCGCATCGGAGGCCTGCTCCGGGGCCATGTAATACGGCGTGCCGAGCCCCACCCCCACCGCCGTCACCCCGAACCGATCCTCCTCGGTGTTCTTCGCCAGGCCCAAGTCCGCCAGCTTGATTTGCCCGTCGGACGTCATCAGCACGTTTTCCGGCTTGATGTCCCTATGGATGATGGACTTCTCATGGGCATACTTGAGCGCCTTCGACAAAATTTCGACGATGTTCAAAGCATCCTTCAGAACAAACTTCCCATCTACCCGCAGCCGGTCCATCAGCGTCTCACCCGTCACGTACTCCATGGCGTAAAAATAGCGCCCGCCCTCACGCCCCAGTTCGTGCACCCGGATGATGTTCGGATGGTTCAAAGAAGAGGCGGACCGCGCCTCACGCTGAAAACGAGCCAGGGAGGCCGGGTTCGACGTCGCCTCGTTGGAGAGCACCTTCAGGGCCACCCGCTCCTCGGTCTTGGTATTCACCGCCTCGTAGATGACGCTGACGTCACCTTCACCGAGTTTTCTCAGAATCTTGAATTCCCCGAGGGTCTTGCCGGTGGTCTCGTCGCTGACGGAAGGGACGCGCAGGGCCGTCTGGCAATGGGGGCATCGAATCTTCTTGCCGACGTGCTTCTCGGAAGTCACCAGCAGCTTCTGACACTGGGAATTCGGGCACTTGAACCGCACGGACATGGAACATCCTCGTGGGAACGAGGCGGGGAGTTGCGCCGCAGATCACAGTTTAAGATAGCCGGGCTGAAGCTACAAGGGCCATCGAGTTGACCCGGATGGCTCACCCATCCGCCAACAGTTACCCATTGTTGGCCATCGGCATACTGGGCGCGTTCGTCATCGGGCCGTGGGTGATTCGTCTTCGTCATTGCCAGCCGAATCGGGAATCAGCCTTCAGCCTTCAGCTTGACACGGTCTGACGATCAGCGGTATCCCTGCGGGGGGTGACTTTTCAATACGCTCGGGCAAATTGAGCCTCGTGTTCGTAGTTCGTAGTACCTCGGATGCAAACCCAAGATAAGCCACGGAGGACATGGAGGGATTCTGATGAATACCTTTGCTGGTATTCTCCGTGCTCTCCGTGCTCTCCGTGCTCTCCGTGCTCTCCGTGGTTCAGGCCGATTTTGTTTCTCTCTGTCACAACGCAGCGAGTCCGCGAGCTTCGTACAGCCGCTTCTCAAACGCCGGACACACCACTTGTCACGCCCTCCCCGGGTCGATATGATAAAGGTTCTGCACCCCGTAGCGGTGACGGCAAGTCTTATCCAGACCCCTGATGCGGCCGGATTCCTTCGCGGCCATGCCGTTCCGCTGGCCCTCTTTGCATTCTCAGGATCGGCCGGTGTTCCAGAAGCTTCTTGCGAAATTCCGCGGCAAACGCCCGGCTACCAGCGACCGCGGCGTGGACCTCAACCTGAAGTCCTACGAGATTTCGGGTCCCATTCATCTCGGCAGCCAAAGGGCCGTCTCCAAGGCCGTGCACCGCCAGACCGGGCGGGTCCTCGCCCTGAAGCACGTTTCGCCGCGCCTGGAGCGAGAGCCCGAGAAGCGCGAGGTGAGCCTCGAGGGACTCCGGCGCGAAGCCGCCATCGGGCAGGGACTGGACCACCCGAACGTGATCCAGATTTATGGACTCCAGCAGTTTGAGGGGGAACACTATCTTCTCATGGAATTCCTGCCCGACGGCAGCCTGGAGGACGTGATCCGCAAGCGGGACGATTATCTGTGCGGACACCTGATCGATCTGAGCCGGCAGTGCGTCCGGGGCCTGGCCTATCTTCATGGAAAAAAAATCGTTCACCGGGACCTGAAGCCCAGCAACATCCTATTTGCCGGCAGCCGGCCGGTGCTGACTGATTTCGGGCTCTCGTGGTCTCCGGGCTTGCGCGGGGTCAAGGAGCCTCCTCCGCGGTCCGGGACGCCGAAATACATGTCGCCCGAGCAGGCCAAGGGCCAGGAGCTGGCGTCCACCTCGGATATTTACTCGTTCGGCATCATCCTCTACGAGGTGTTCGCGGCCGAGCTCGACCTCGGAGCGGAAGATGCGCTCCAGCGAACGGAGCGGAGGAAGCCCCACGAGTCCAGCCATTTCGAGGAGCCCAAGGAAGTCAATCCCCGCATCCCCGATGGGCTCAACGCGGTCATTATGAAATGCCTGAATACGAGCCGGAGGGCTCGTTTTACGAGCGGGTACGACCTTTTGCGGGCCCTGGAAACGCTCAAGACCCGGCAATTCAAGAAGGCATGATGAAATGAAATGCGAAGGGTCCCCCTTTTGTATCAGGGAAAGAGCACGATTCGAAGAGGACGGGAATGAAGCCCCATGCACTGGCCTTATGGAGCGGGATCGGGAATTCCCGATACCGCGAAACTGGCGCTCATGTCTGCCATCCCGGGCCGAAGAGATGACACACCCCTTCCGGCTTACAGGCCGCGCCGCCGCCCTCCTTGCCTTCGCCATTCTCCCTGCCCTTCGGGGCCAGCAGGCCCCGCCCCCGAGCGCCGAAAGCAAGGTCAGCTTCCTTCCGGTCCCCGATTTCGATATCGATCCTGACGAGGGGCTCACCTACGGCGTCCTGCCCGTCTGGATCATCAAGAACGAGGAAGGCGTCGCCCAGCGGCTCTATGCGCCCAGCCTCAACTACAACGACCTCGCGGGCCTCACGGGCACCTTCCGCCTCTTCGACTACCCCGCCAAAGAGGCCGAGAGAAAGATCATCTCCTCCGTCAGCCAGCACAATAACCGCCGCTTCCTCTTTGACTACGTCGATCGCGAATTACTCGGGTCGATGTTCCTGCTCGGGGGCCGGGCGGAATATTCCCGGGACGGTTTCGTACGCTTCTTCGGGCTCGGGCCCGACACGGAGGAATCCGCCGAATCGAACTATTCCCGCGACGAGCTGTCCCTCGAGGTGGCGACCGGTTTCCAGATCATTCCGAGGACTCGCCTCGAGCTGCGTGAGCGATTCCGGCGGGTCAAGCTGGGCGAGGGGCTCGTGAAGGAAGTCGAGGACGCGCGCCGGGCCTTCGCCGGCACCTCCGGCATCGGCGGTGGACAGGTCTGGTCCCACCAGCTCTCGCTTGTCTTCGACGGTCGCGATTCGGTCAACCTCCCCTCCCGCGGCCTCTATGCCGCCGGTGCCTTCTCCGCCGCCCGCAACGTCGCTTTCGGCCACGTGGACTACGAGCGCTATGCCCTCGATATCCGGTACTTCGTGTCCTGGCTCGACGGACGGTCCATCACCGCCCTTCGCGGTCTCCTCGAGGGCATCCAGGGCGATGAGATTCCCTTCTTCGAGCTGCCCGCCCTCGGCGGTGATCTCACCCTTCGCGGCTTTGGCGAGGACCGCTTCATCGATGAAGTTCGTGTTCTCGTCAGCTTCGAACAGCGCTGCTTGATCGCCAAGCGCCGCGTTTTCGGCATCGACGCCGAGTTCGAGATCGCACCGTTTCTCGACCTGGGCAACGTGGGCTCCAACGTCGGCAACCTGGAGATGAACAAGCTCAAGCCCGTGGCTGGCGTCGGCCTCCGAGCCCTCACGCGGCCCGACATCCTCGGCCGCCTCGACCTGGGCTTCGGCGAAGAAGGCCTCCAAGCCTTCATCAGCCTGGGATACAGCTTCTAGTGAAGGAGGCGCAGAAGTGTGCCCGCACTTCTGCGCCTCCTTCACTCTTGACTATAACCATGCATCACCTGTTTCCCCTCGAAAACCGAGCCCGTGTCGAGATCGCCGTCGGGCAGGAGGGAGGCGACTTCGCCGGCAGGGACGGCCGCATCCTGCAGGCCGCGGTGGATTATGTGGCCGCACTGGGCGGCGGAACGGTCCGCGTCCGGCCCGGCCTTTACGAGATGATGGACAGCCTTCACGTCCGCAGCCACGTCGCCGTCGTGGGCCTGGGCGAGGTCATCCTCAGGAAAACCGACGGATTTCGCATGGCCCTTGCTGCTGACGGCGATTATGGCGAGGCGCAGCTCATCGTTCCCGACCCGGCACGATTCCGGCCCGGCATGGGCGTCACCGTCAGCGACGAACGCAGCGGCGGTTTCCATGACGTGGTCGGGAGCGTCGTCGCCGTCGAAGGCGGCTCGCTCTACCTCAACGCGACCATGAACAGCGATTACCTCGTCAGCCGCAAGGCGTGGGTGCAGAACACCTTCCCCGTGATCAGCGTGTCCCGGGCCGAGAACGTGCGGCTGGAAAACCTCATTGCCGACGGCAATCGTGCGAACAATCCGCCGCTCAACGGATGCCGCGGGGCCGGCATTTACGCCTTCCGAGCCCAGAACCTGGTCCTCCTCAACTGCACCGCGAGAGAGTTCAACGGCGATGGGATCAGCTTCCAGACCAGCTATGACGTCCGCGTCGAGAACTGCCACGTCCATCACAACTCGAGCCTCGGCCTGCACCCCGGCTCGGGCTCCCAGCGCCCGGTCCTGCGCGGCAATCATTCGCATGACAACGGCAGCATCGGCCTCTTCCTCTGCTGGCGCGTCCGACACGGACGATTCGAGGCGAACGATATCCACGACAACGCCGGCGTCGGCATATCCATCGGGCACAAGGACACGGATAACCTCTTCGAGGGCAACCGCGTGGTGCGCAATGGACTCGCCGGGGTGCACTTCCGGGACGAGCTCGAGGCGATGTCCGGCCACCGCAACCTGTTCGTTCAGAACCGCTTCGAGGACAACGGCGGCGAGAAAGAGGGATACGGGGTGTATGTGCAGGGGGTGACGCGGGAACTGGTCTTCGAGCGCAACGTGTTTGCGGGCACACCGGACCGCCAGCGCGTCGCGATCCGGGTAGGCCCCAAGGCCGCCCAACCCCTCCTCAAGGACAACACCATCACCGGCCATCCTGGCGGCGATCTCGTGCAGGACTGAAGGGTCGCCCTGGCCAACCGCCTCGACATGTCCCGTGCCGCCAGAGACCAGCCGGACAGGCACAGAATTGAGAATGGGGAGATGAAGCAGTTTTTCAACGATCGGTGGTCGACTCTGGGCCTCGCAGCCCGCCCGCGCTGACCTGCGCACACTTGTTCAACTGTGCGCAGGCATCCGCTGGGCTACCCGGGGCCCGGAGGCCAATAACCGCCATGGCCGGTCCCTGCGCAAGGTGTCACCCCTGCAGGGTATTCAGTCGGGCCGTTTCATCTCTACACAGTCCAGTAGGTGTGGAACGCTCGTCCGCACCACTTCATCCCATTGCATTCACGATTTCGAAGTGATGGTCTTCAGGTCGACACTCTGCGGACGGGAGAGCCGGCCTTCGGGCCCGAAGGCTGCCGCGCGCGCCGCGAGCTCGGGCAGCGACAGGCCCTTCCCCATGGGGCGGCTACCCGCGCCCGGGAACGAATCGACGTGGACCGTCTGCGTCGGAAAGGCGAATTCGACGCCGATCTCGCTGGCCAGCCGGATGATCTCCAGGAAGAGCCGATGCCGCTCGCGGAGTTCCACCTCCCACTGCGTCGTGTCGATGTGGCAGTAGAGCAGCACATCCAGGGATGCCGCCCCGAACTGGTGGAAATAGACATAGATCGGTTCTTTCTTCGTGTGCGGATTCGCCAGGACAATCTGACGGACCCCTTCGGCAAAAGCCTCCATCTCCTCCGGCGTTGTCGAATACGTCAGGCTGATCGTCTCGCGGATGGCCCGGCCAGGACGCGCCCCCAGGTTGTCGATGCTCGCCTGCACCAGCTTCGAATTCGGAATTGTCACCAGTGAACGACCGTAGAACGTCCGTACCCGCGTGGACCTCAGCCCCACCTCCTCAACCGTGCCGTCCACGCCTTCGATGACCACCCGATCACCAATCTGGAACGGCCGGTCCAGGAGAATCATGACCGACCCGAACAGGTTGCTGATGCTGTCCTGCGCCGCGAGGGCGAAGGCGAGGCCGCCGAGTCCCAGCCCGGCCAGCAGCGATCCCACGTTCACGTCCAGGTTTTGAAGAAGGAAAATGGCGCCGATCACGATGACGAAGACCTTGAGCGTCTTGCGGATGATGGGCACGAGCTGGTCGTCCAGCTTGGAATCCGTCTTCGCCGTCAGATGCTCGAGATAGGAGGCAAAGACGTCCACCAGGCGATAAACGAGCCAGATGACGGAGAAACCGGAAAGGGAGATCAGGCCGAGGCGGGCGAGCCAGCTCACCCGGACTCCGAACTGGAGGTTGGGAAATCCCACCGCCAGGATGCCGGCGAAGATCAGCATGCCGACCGGCTGGGAGACGGCCCTGAAGATCGGCTCGTCCCACTTGAAGCGTGTCTTGGCGGCCCAGCGGATGAGGTAGTGCTCCGAGATGAACATGACGATGCGCTTGACGCCCAGGGCCACGAGGAGCAGCACGAAGAGCCCGGTATATTGCCACCAGGCGACCCCGAGCAAGGTGCTCCTGAAGACGGGCGGTAGATGGTCGATCACCCACCTCACCTCCGGTGTGACCGCGGAGTCGTAGAAGTTGGGGATACGGGCGACGGAATCGGCCGAGAGCAGCCAGACGCCGCCCTGGTTCGCCAGGTATAACTCTTTGGCCTGCACGTGGATGGGAATGTGCGCCACCTCCGTCGCCGGGGTGTCGGGCAGACTCGGCACGTCGATGTAGTAGCCCTTGGCGTCGAGGGCCGTGAGGAGCATCTCGGCGAGCCGGGCGCCTTCGGCGCGCCGGGCCTCGGCCGTGAGCCCGAGCTGGCTCAAGTCCAGCCCCTCGCCTGCCAGTGCAAAATCGTGCTGGGGACGTGTCCGAACCGCAAAATTGAAAAAGGTTCTCATCGCCCGCTGCGGCGTCGAACGGTCCGCTGAGACCTGGGGCGGCAGGGCTTCCGG
The DNA here is from genome assembly GCA_016179685.1 of Planctomycetota bacterium. GTDB lineage: Bacteria > Planctomycetota > PUPC01 > JACPCR01 > JACPCR01 > JACPCR01. Next base: position 38,866 of record JACPCR010000090.1, read on the forward strand.
CTCGCCCCAGGCCACCATCAGGAACGCCATAAACGCGCACATCCAGCCGGGCCCAATCCGCTCTCTCATCGCTCATGTCCCCCTCTGCATCCGATGGAAGAAACCTCGTCTACTGTAAGGACGGAATGCGGAATTGCCAAGTCCATCCGGCCGAGTTCCATTGACCCCGCTGCTGGAGGCCATTACCATGCCGGAGACTTGTGAGCAACTCCGAGTGAGCCTCGGGCGTGCCGCCCCTCGTAACTTCTCAATCAGTTCGAGGAGATGGATCCGCCCGATTGCATAAGCGATGATGATTCAGCACTTCATGGATTTTCGCAGCGAAGCCCTCCCAACGGGATAAATTCCGGGCTTCGGCTACGTTCGCCGGGTGTCAGGCCTCGAATGGCGCAGCGAAGCCCTTACTCGGAGGTCCCGCTGGGAGGGTTTCGACTACGCTTGATCCGGCAAGTTAAGGGAGAGCTGGACTTGAATATTTCACCGGGGTTTCCTGGGGTCATCGGGCACGAAAGTGCGGGTGCGCTTCCGTGCCCGATGACTCGAAACCTCCCGACGGTCACCGGCCTCACCCTCCTGGCCCTGCTGGCCGCGGCGTCCGGATGCGGGCGCAGTCCGGACGCTCCGTCGCCCGTCCCCGATGCCCGGACGGCGGACTCGCAGGGCCGTTCCTCCATACCCGTGGTGGCCGTCGGATCGCAGTGGTACGCCCATTTCCCCGTCTGGATCGGCATCGAGCGCAAGATTTTTGCCCAGCACGGGTTCGACGTCCGATGGCAGGTGATCGGGAAAAGCATGGATCGTATGAACGCCATCGCGTCCGGCGACGTCCAGTTTGCCAGCCTGGGCGAGATCGCCATGCTCAGCGCCATGGCACACGGCAACGATCGCTTCTACTGGGTCGGCAATCAGGACATTGCACCCGGCTTCGAGGGCCTGGTCGCCCGCCCCGGCATTGCTCGCATCTCTGACCTCAAAGGAAAGAAAATCGGCTTCCCCTTCGCGTCGTCCGTCGATATCACCTGCCGATCGCTCCTCAAGTTGAACGGACTCGACCCGGACCGGGACGTCGAGCTCGTCAATCTCGAAGTGGGCGACGTCCCGGTAGCCTTCCGAGCTGGCAACGTCGACGCCGCCCTCATCTGGGAGCCTGGCTTTTCCCAGCTTTGCGAGGTCGAGGGTGTCAGGGTCCTGGGCATGGATACCGACACGGAAATCTATAAGAAATTCGGCACCATGACGGGCCCCGACGTTCTCATCCTGAGCCAGGCATGGGTCGACCAGGATCGGGAGCGTGCCCGGCGCTTCATGTCCGCCTATTTCGAAGCCCTCGAGTGGGTCCGGGCTCACCGGGAAGAAGCAGCCCAGGCCGTTCAGGGCGTCTATCTGCAGCAGGACCTCGCCCTGATCACCAAGAACCTGGAGAAGTTCGTCTGGCATGGTGTCCAAGATCAGCGGCGAGTGATGAGCGAAGACGGCATCTTCCGCCAGGCCGAGTTCGTCCTCGACATCCTCCAGGACGAGATGAAAGTGATTCCGAAGAAGCCCGATTTCCGGAAATGGGTCAATCTGGACGTGCTTCCGGACCTCCCGCTTGCTCCGCCGAAATGAGCCGCTGACACCCGGCATCCGAGACACTCCGTGGAAGAAAAGGAACTCGATCTCTGGAAGGTCGCGGTCGTTGGGGCGCTCAGCCTCGTCTTTTTTCTGGGCCTCTGGGAAATCGCCGTCCGGGCCGGCCTGATCTCCGCCTTCTTCCTGCCTGCGCCAAGCCAGGTCGTCCAGCGCGGCGGCCAGATGGCCGCCGGACACCGGCCCGTTCTCCTCGGCGACGTCGGATCGAGCGCCCGCAGGGTCATGGCCGGATTCCTCCTCAGCGCCCTCATCGGGGTGCCTTGCGGGCTCGTCCTCGGCACGAGCCCATGGGTCCGAGCCGCCATGAATCCCGTCATCTCCATCCTGCGGCCCCTGCCGGCCCTGAGCTGGATTCCGCTCTCGATCATCTGGCTCGGCATCGGCGAGAAGCAGAAGTACGCCATCGTCTTCATGGGCTGCTTCGCCTCCGTCCTGGTCTATACCACCGACGCGACGTTACGCGTGAATCCGACCCTGCGCCTGGCCGCCCTGAACCTCGGGGCCTCACGATTCCAGGTGCTCCGGCACGTCATCCTGCCCGGCGCGCTCCCCGACATCCTTTCGGGTCTCAAGGTGGTCCTCGCCATCGCCTGGACCTGTGTGATTTCCGCGGAAATGGTAGGTGCCACCGGGGGCCTGGGGTTTCGCATCTGGACGGGAAAGGACCTGTCCGACAGCAGCCAAGTGCTGGTCGGCATGCTCTGCATCAGTGTGACCGTCCTCGTGCTCGACGTCGCTTTCCGGGGCCTGGAACGCCTCCTGCTGCCCTGGCAGAAAAGAGGGCGCGGGCCATGAGCGACATCCTGATCCGGGCGGAGGCGGTCACCAAGGTCTTTACGACTCGACGGGGCATCGTCGAGGCCCTCAAAGATTTTTCCCTCGAGGTTCATCGCGGCGAGGTGGTCTGCCTCGTCGGGGCGTCCGGCTGCGGCAAGACCACCGCCTTGAACCTGATGGCTGGCTTTCTTGCGCCGACCACGGGCCGCATCGTGCTCGAGGGCCGGGAGATTCACGGGATCGAGCCGCGCTGCGGCATGATCTTCCAGAGCTATGCCCTGTTCCCCTGGATGAGCGTGCTCGAAAACGTCAGCTTCGGGCCCCGCCTGCGCGGCGTGCCACGGGCCGAACGACAAGCACGCGCCCGACGTTGGCTCGAGAGGACCGGACTTGCCGAGTTCCAGGCCGCCTATCCCGGCGAGCTGTCCGGCGGCATGAGCCAGCGCGTCGCGCTCTGCCGCGCCCTCGCCAACGAGCCCGAGGTGCTCCTCTGCGACGAGCCCTTCGCCGCTCTCGACGCCATGACGCGGCAAGTCCTCCAGGAGGAGCTCCTCCGCGTCGTCCAGCTCTCGGGCCAGACCGTCGTCTTCATCACCCACTCCATCGACGAAGCGCTAATCTTGAGCGACCGCGTCGTCGTCATGTCCGCCCGGCCCGGCCGCGTCCGGGCGACCTACGACAACGACCTCCCTCGGCCACGACATCTCGACGTCCAGCTCACCGAACGATTCCTCGAGCTTAAACGCCAGGTCTGGTCCCTCGTCGAGGAAGAAGTCGGCCGAGCGCTTTCGATGGCTGCCTCGAAGGCCGGCCATTGAATCGGCGCGACGTGCTCAAGAGAAGCACCGCGAGGCCAGGTCCCGCACCACCTGAAGCCCCTCCACCAGCTCGCCGTGCGGGACAGCGAACGAGACGCGGAGGAAGCCCTCTTGCATGAAATGGGAGCCCGGCGCCGTGATGACCCCGCCCTGCTCGGCTAGGTAGGCGGCCACGTCATCGCTGGATACCAGAGCCTTCCCCTGGGGCGTCCGGCGTCCGAGCAGGCCGCGGATGTTCCAGAACGAGTAGAAGGTGGCCGGGATCGGCCAGGCCTGGATGCCCGGAATGCTGGCCACCTCGTGAAGCAGCAAGTCCCGCAGGGCTTGAAATTCCTGCACCATTTCCGCCGGATAGGGCATCTGGGTCAACGCCGCCAGGGCCGCCCTCTGGGTCGGTGAGGCCGGCCCAGCCGTGTAGTGGCTCTGAAGGTTGGCCATGGCCGCCGCTACGTCCGCCGGGGCAACGCACCAACCGATGCGCAGCCCGCCGGTCCGGCGGAAATTCTTCGACATCCCGTCCACCAGGATCAGCCAGCGGCGGGCCTCCGCGTCCACCCGCGGCCGAGGATACTCCCGCCCATCATAGACGAGCCGCCAGTAAAGCTGGTCGAGCACAAAGTAAATCCGATGCTCCACGCAGATGCCCTGGAGCGCCAGGATTTCATCCGGACCGTAAAGTTGCGCCGTCGGATTGCAGGGGCTGTTGAGCAGAAACAGCTTCGCATGCGGCCGCATCCTCAGGTTGCGCAGAAGGTCCTCGGGCTCGACCTTCAGGAAGCAGGCCTCGCCCGACCTCGGCAGGACCATCACGGGGAAGGCGTACGCGGCGGTCGCCAGGGGCTGGTAGCTCACCCAGGGCGCACAGTCGAGCAGCACCGCATCCGCCGGATTGCACACCGCCAGCAGGATGTTGAAGAGCACCTGCTTCGCGCCCGTCGAAACGACCACCTGGTCCGGGGAATACTCCGATTCGAGCCCCAGCCAGCGCAAGACCGCTTCCCGAAGCTCGGGCAGACCGGCAGGGTCCACGTACATCGTGAAGCCGTCGCGGAAGGCTCTTTCGCCCGCCTCACGAATGACCGGGTGGAGCTGCCCCTTGGTCTCCCCCAGCCCAAAATCGTAAACGGGGAGGCCGCGGGCGCGGCGGGCTGCCGCCGCCTCCTTCATGGCCAGGGTGACCGACGGCCGGAATTTCCGCATCTTGGCAGAAATTCGATCGGTATCGTCCATAGGATGTGGGGGGATTGACGGCCGAATCCCCGTGAAAAAAAGGACGGGTATCAGGTGTCAGCGGAGTGAAATCCGCTGCGCTCTTGGGGCTATGCGGATTTCAGAGCCAGGGTTGGCCCTGCTTTGCCGGGCCAACCCTGGCGGGGGAACGGAAGCCTTTAGATTTTTCGCTGCAACTACTAGAGCATAGCTCATGGATTTGACCCTATCGTCCTCCCCGAACTTATTGAGAAGCTGCATATCGAGTTTCTTTACTTCGCCTCTCGGCGGGACCCCTCTCAATGGGACGAATCCGGGATAGGTTTCCCATAGCAGGCGAGTTGGCCGGTGCAGGTGCACTTGCCAACTCGCCTACTAGGATGCCCCCAGTAAGTCTTCCAGCACACAGGATTCGGCGGGCTGCGGCATCACCTCGAGGGTCAGCGAAGCCGCTGCCCGGGAGCGCCTCATGGCCTCCAAAGGCTCCTCAAAGAAGAAACGCTTCTGGCCGAAGGCTGGCTTGAGGTCCGTCAGCCACGTGGCTTTGGGGTCGAACCGGGCAAAAAACGGCCTCTGCACCCAGGCCGGGTCCCGGGCCTGAAGGAACGTGAGCACAAAGACGCTCTGGCCTCGGCACTCCGCGATACCCAGAATGCGGACCTTTCCCGGGGTGGCGGACATCGACGGCCCACGAACCGTGCGGGCCAGGCCAGAAACCCTCCGATAGGCCTCTGCGAAAATATGATAGGCTTCGGCCAGAGGGACCTCGAAGTAGTTCTTTGGGCCCGTATCGCGCTCCACGAACATGTAATAGGGGATGCACCCCTGCCGAACCTCCTGCATCCACAGCTCGGACCAGACCCCGGGATCGTCATTGACGTGCCGGACCAGCGGGGCCTGGCAGCGTATCTCCGCACCCGTTCCCCGGATGCGCCGGATGCACTCCCGCGCCGCCGGCGTGGACAGTTCACGCGGATGCGAGTAATGCGCCATCACGGCCAGATGCCGGCCGCTCCCCACCACGTCCTCGAATAAGCGCAGGACTTCGTCCGCATCGGCGTCCGAGACGAACCGGTAAGGCCAGTAGGCCACCGACTTCGTGCCGATTCGGATATCCTGGATGTGGTCCAGTTCCGGCGAAAGCAGCGGTTCGATATGCGCCCTCAGGTGATGCGCCTTCATCACCATGGGGTCCCCGCCCGTGAACAGGACGTCCGTCACCTCGGTGTGGCGGCGGAGGTACTCGTGAAAGGATTCCGCCTCCCCGGCCGCAAATTTCATCTCCCGGATGCCCACGAATTGCGCCCACCGGAAACAGTAGGTGCAATAGGCGTGACACGTCTGGCCCTGGCTCGGGAAAAACAAGACCGTCTCCCGATACTTGTGCTGCAGCCCGGGCAACGGCCGGCCGTCCAGGCGAGGGACGTTGAGCTCCCTCTGACCCGCCGGGTGCGGATTCAAACGATACCGGATTTCGTTGGCCGCCTGCTGCACTTCCTCGTCCGGCGCTCGCCTTCGAATCAAGTCCTCCATCCGTTCGAGGTCGCCCGCCGCCAGCATCCCCTTCTGGGGAAACGTCAACTGGTAAATCGGGTCATCCGGCAGCCGGTGCCAGTCGATCAGCTCCTCGAGGACGTATTCGTTCACGCGGAACGGCAGTACCGATGACACGGCAGCCATGGCCACCCCATCTTCGGGGTCCCGATGATATCTCCGAAAGATGTCCGGGATATCTTTCGTCGTATAAACCTGGTACTTCCTTACCGTCAATGCGTGGTTCATCATCGGGTCACTCCTCCCATAAATTGGGGCCATTGGGATGGCTTGCCAAGGACCAGGCACGGTCCAGTAGCTATGCCAGGTGTTCATTCCTCCGTTTTGGACAGCAATAGCCGAACAGGCGAATTCGCAAGTGCACCCGTACCTGCAATCTCGATCACCATTTACTTTTTAGAATTTATAACAACTATGGCTCGAGTGGAAGCAAGAAATCAGAGGCAAGCCGGTTTCTCGAGCAGTGCGTCGCCGTTTCCTGCACTCGTTACTGGGCCGAAAATTCCGCCATGAAACTTGCCAGGTCGAGGTCGCTTCCAACTAGTGCCAGCACGTCCCCAAACCGGATACGGTCGTCCGGCGATGGTACCGGATTGAATTCCTCACGCATACTGGTACCATCCGGATTGGGCGACCTGTGTTTGATGGCAACCAGGTTAATCCGGAATTTCCGCCTCAAATCGAGTTGCAGCAAGGACTTGCCAACGGTTCCCGCTGGGGCGTCGATTTCCACCACGCTAAAACTCTCCGCCAGCTCGAAATAGCCACTGATGCCCGGGATCAGCAGCCGCTGAACGAGGCGATTCGCCGCTTCCTCCTCCGGGTTTAGAATCTCATCGGCCCCCACGAGGTGAAGAATGCGTGCGTGGACAGGGGTCATGGCCCGGGCCACCACTTTCGGAATCCCCAGCTTTTTCGCATACACGACGGTGAGGACCTGGGCCTCGAAGTTCGCCCCGATGGCCGCCACCAGCACGTTCACCTGGCCGATGCCATGGGATTCCAGACTCCCTTCGTCCGTGGCATCCATCCGCACCGCGAGTGAAATTTCATCCTTGATGTCGTCCACGAGCTCCATGTCCTCGTCGACGCCGATGACCTCTACACCGTTGCGGGCCAGAGCCAGAGCTGCCGCCTTCCCAAACTGCCCCAGTCCTATCACCGCACACTTCATGTTTCTTGTTCTCCCCTAGTGAAGCGTTGCCCCGGACCGACCCGTGTGGCGCGGGCGGCCAGAACCGAAATAGGATACGGCAAGACGATTCTTTCGTCTTTCATCCCACCACAATCTCCTCTTCGGGGTAGTCATAATTCATGCCACGGGCACGAGATTGGAGAACGATCACCACCAGGGAGAGAGGCCCCACCCGACCGGCGAACATCGCCACGCACAGGATCAGCTTCCCCGCCACGCTCAACTTCGCTGTGATCCCCGTGGATAGCCCCACGGTGCTCAGGGCGGAAATCGACTCGAAGGCCAGGTCCCGTAACGGAACGTCCGGCTCGGTGATCGTCAAGGCAAGGATGACGGCGGTCGCCGCCATCACGTAAAGGATAAACACGCTGATCGCTGCAAACACCACTCGCCGGGGCAGCCTCCGGCCGAAGGCCTCCACCCGGTCCCAGCCTTTCAGCAGCGATCGCACCGAGAGGATCAGCACGGCGAAGGTCACCGTCTTGATCCCGCCGCCGGTAGAGACGGGACAGGCTCCGATGACCATGAGCAGCATCAGCCAGATCAGGGTGGCATCCTGAAGCTGGTCGATGGGGACCGTGTTGAAGCCTGCGGTACGCGAGGTCACGGACTGGAAGAGGGCGGCGAGAACCTGTTCCAGAGGTCGAGTCGCCAGCAGCCAGTGGCTGGTTTCCAGCATCCAGAATCCCAGGGCCCCCACGACGACCAGCGCCAGGGTTGTCAGGAGCGAGAGTTTCGCCTGGGCGTTCAGGCGCGACGAGATTCGTCCCGCGTGCCACTCGCGGAAGAATCGCCACTCTCGAAAGGCCGGGAGGGTGCTGACGCGGAAGGCGACCACCTCGCGAAGAACGGGGAAGCCGAGCCCGCCGAGCACGATCAGGCCCATGAGGGTCAGGCATGCGCCCCAGTTTCCGCGAAGAACCGTCAGGCTGTCAGGGGCCAGGCCGAAGCCGGCGTTGCAGAAGGCGGAAATCGAGTGGAACACGCACCACTTCCAGCGCTGGAGGAACGGCGCGTCCGGCATGGGCATGAACAGTCTCAGGAGGACGACCCCCGCCGCCTCGACAAAAAAGGTGAGGACGAGGATCGACACGATCTGCCGCTTCACGTCCACCACGGCCCGGGCGCTGACCATTTCTCGCAGGGCCACCAGGTTGGGCAGCGAGAGGGACTGGCGTGAGAACACCGAGAGCAGGACCACGAAGGTCATGATCCCCAACCCCCCCATCTGGAACAAGGCGATCAGGATCATCTGCCCCAGCGTGCTGAAGTCGTTCCCCGTGTCCCGCACCGTGAGCCCGGTGACGCATACAGCGCTCGTGGCCGTGAAGAAGGCGTCCAGCAGTCCGATCGGCGTTTTTCCTGCCACGCTCACCTTGGGCAGCAGGAGAAGAAGGGTGCCCGCCAGGATCAGAAGCCCGAACGTGAGCACGAGCACCCCGGCGGGCCGGATACCGAAGTCCAGCAACCGTTGCTGAGCCCTCAGGAAGCTCAGGACCAGATTGGCCAGGAGATAGGCCTGGACCAGGAAGAGATAGAGCTTGGTCAAAGATCCGATTCGCAACGTCTCGAGAAACTGCTGGAATCCCCCGGAGGGGCTCACCCATCGGAGCAGCCCGAGCGAGACCAGGAACAGGACGAGGAGAGTCCACTCGAACCATCTCTGGCGAACCGCTTCGGCCCTGGGCTTCGTCCAGAAGACCGAGGCGATCAGGTCCAGTCCGAAGCATCCTGCCAGGACCAGGTCCAGACGCTGCAACCAGGCCTGGTCGGCGTCGCCAAGGTAAAAGCCGTACTCCAGCGTGAGGGACACGAGGGCCAGAAGCCCCACCCCCAGCATGAGACAGCGGGACAACGCTGATCGCCGGATGACCCCGTTTTCGGCCATAGTCGGGTCTGGTGTGAAGTCGACGGCTCGTACACGCGTACGGATGTGCGGGTGCGCTTCCGTACGCGTGTACGAGAAGGGGTGGCCTCACACGACCATCATTCCCAGTTTATCTGAAGAAAATGAACGTGAGCAGGAGGAAGAGAGGGATCAGGATGCCGAGGCTGTACAGCATGTAGCCGAAAAAGCTCGGCATCTGGACATTGGACTGTTCGGCAATACTTTTCACCATGAAGTTCGGCCCGTTCCCGATGTAGGTGTTCGCCCCCATGAAGACGGCGCCGAGGGAAACCGCCACCAGCCAGCTTTCCCGGACATAGGAGCCGTCCAGCAGCGTCAGCACTCCGGGCCCGTCCGCAGTGGTCATCGAGTCCGCCATCTCGAAAAAGACGGCGTAAGTCGGGGCGTTGTCCAGAAAACTCGAAAGCGCGCCCGTCATCCAGAAAAACATGTACGGCTGATTCACCACCCTCGAAAGTTCCTCCCCGCTGGCCTGCAGGATCTCGATCGGCACCTGCATCGTGATGAAAATCCCGATGAACAGGGCCGCCACCTCGATGATGGCCGAAAAATTGAAGTCGTTCCTCTGCCGGTTCTCTTCGGCCGTGGTCATCCAGGCCAGGCCCACGAACACAAGCTGGCAGATCTCGCGCAAGTAGTTCGGCACGATAAAATAGCGCCCCAAAAACTTCTCGCCCGGCACCATCAGCGCTACCGCCAGGACGACCCCCAACAGCCACAGCAGGTTCAACGCCCCACGAACCCTCATGGGCTCACGATGGGTTTTATCCAACAGCCGGTCCAGGGGCGTCTCTTTCCGGAATAAGCGACTGTCCCAGGCATAATAGGCAACGAGCAATGCCGCCACGGCGGTCAACCATGGCTTCCAGAGCTGGAACGTCCAGAGGAAGGGCACCCCTCGCAGATACCCGAGAAACAGGGGCGGGTCCCCTATGGGAAGCAGGCAGCCCCCGATGTTGCTGACCAGAAAAATGAAAAAAATCACCGTGTGGCGCACGTTCTGGCGCTCCCGGTTCGTCTGGAGCACCGGGCGGATGAGCAGCATGGACGCGCCGGTCGTCCCCACAAAGCTTGCCAGCAACGCCCCCAGGCCCAGGAACGTCGTGTTGGTCGCGGGAGTGGCCGGCATGTCCCCACTCAGGTGTATTCCGCCGCAGATGGTGTAGAGGCTGAACAGGAGCACCATGAAAGGCACATATTCGTCCAGCACCGCGTGATGCAGAACCGCCTTCACGCAGTCCGTGCCTGGTGGCGTGACATGCTCCCCATGGGCGACGCCCTCGCCCCGCAGGACATAATAGGCCAAGGTCACGGCCGAGAGCGCAAACGCCACGTTCAGCTTGTTCGAGTTGTGATGCCACCAGTGTCCCGCCCCATGCATCAGCGGCAGGACAGCGATGCAGAGGAGCAGCACGACAAAAGGCGATATCCAGGCCAGCGACGGCTTGAACCGCGTCCCGCCGTGGGCCCCTGCCGGGGCCGGCGCTCCGACCTGCATGGTGGCCGTCGAGCTCGCGGCTGGTCCGCCTCCGCCGGACTCCTCAGCATCCGACTCGACGGCGGCTGTGGCCAGACCGAACAGTATCCATCCCACGATCCCCAATCGTACCATGTGCCGTTTCCGCGCCAGTTCCACGGATCCCCGCGCCCGTGCCCGCAATCACGGACCCGTTCCCGTCGGAGGTGCGAATGATAACCATCCAACCGCTGAAGGCAAGGTTCATCAACGCCCGAGAAAGCGTTCGACTCATCCGCGGAGAAAGGGAAGCGCGCGTCCTCGCTTTCCTGGTCGCCTCAGAATTGCCATCTGACCCGCGCCTATGAGGGTGTCCGATTTGAAAATTGAAAATCAGACGCTTAAAGTCTATGCCTGTAATTTCTCCGCCGGGTGCTCGCCGAATCCCTCCCAAATTTGTCCCTGCGGGAGGGAGCATCGTCACGACGGTATCCGTCCCACGGGCACAGGTGCGGGATGTCGTCGCTGCGACGGCACATCCGCATCGTGGCCATCCGTCCCACGGGCACAGGTGCGGGATGACCCCAGCGGGAGGACGTGTCCGGGAGGCGGGCGCGGCAGAGGAGATATTGAAGAGGTGTCCCGCCGCAGGCGGGTCAAGAGTTTGGCAGATTTTCATTCGAATGTCGATGAGGCCACTGGTAGCGCCGGCATCTTGCCGGCATCCTTGGTATTTGAGCTATTAACCTCTAAAATAGCAACAAAAAGCCAGCGTCCCAACGGGATTCCGCCGGGAGATGCTGGGGTTTCCAGGAACGCGGTACTCGCTTGTGTCAATCGCCAAAAAGTGCCAAACTCCAGTCCCGCCGCGGGCGGGTCAGGTGTCAGGTGATTCCTGAAACCTGAAACCGGACACCATGTTGGGTTGTGGGTATCACCCGCCTTGCGAGTTTTCGTTCGTCAGTAGTCCAACGAGTCTTCCCATGAAGTCCTTCACTTACGCTCCAGAGCCCGAACGAACTTACACGTTGCGAGTCGGCCGCGGTGCGGGACCGTCTCCCATCGACTGGCACAATCGGGGCGAGTCCGACCTTCTCGTCACGCATGATGGTGGGGTTCGCGGCCCCGGCGTCACTCTCTTCCGCGTGATCGGCCGTGACGCCCGCGGTCTGCCCATCTATGACGAAGGCCTGCCCATCGAGCATTTTGGTCCCGCCACGGCGGTCACGGCATGGCCCAACGGCCAATCGAGCCGTTTCGACGTACTGACCGCCCATTCTGGAAGCCTTTGGCGCTTCCCCAACGTCGGCTCCGCATACGATCCCTATTTCGGCGATCCCCTGGAAATCCCGCTCCCGCTCGAGTTCCGTTCCCTGGGCTGCGTCGCCAAGCTTTCCCTCGCGGACGTGGACCGTGATGGAAACCTGGACCTGCTTCTGGGGCTCTCTAACGAATCGGGCGGTCCGGCCAGCGAGGAAATGTCCTGGTGCGGGCGTCTCCTCGGCACGGACACCAGCGGCCGCAACATCGCCCTGGGCCCCCATGACGAGTGGCGCGGAGCAACCCTCCATGGCCACCTCGTCTGGCTCAAGAATTACCGGTCGCTCCGGGACCCGGATTTCGCGCTGGGCGGCCCCATTCTCCTTCAAGGACAACCCATTGACCTCCGGACCCTTCCTGCAGCCGCTGGGGTCAACTGGCCATGGGAAACGCTGCCTGCCCTCGTATCCGCCGATGCCCATGACCGGCTCGCCCTCTGGCTTCCCTGCCTTCCGGACTTCGGTTTCCGCGAGGTGCGCCCGGCAGCGGTCGCCCCGCGTGGCGTGGACGCCACCGACATCCCGATCCCGGTGGGAGAGCCGCGTCTAGCGGCCGGGGACATCGATCGCGACGGCCGTGACGACCTTCTCGTCGGCGGCCGGTCCGGCGAAATTTTCGGCATCCAAACCCTGCGGCCGTCGCCCGACGTGCCCCCTACGTTCTCTTTGCCTTTCCCGCTCCAGACGCTCCGGCGGCTCATTCATCTCGGATCGTTCCCCGTGCCCGCGGCCGCGGACTGGGACGGCGACGGCGACCTCGACCTCGTCGTCGGGTGCGCCGAAGGTCGGCTGCTCTGGATCGAAAACCGCGGGACGACTGCCGAGCCCCTATTGGCGACACCCGAGCCGGTCCTCGTCAATGGCGTCCCTCTGATCGTGCAGGCCGGGCTCGCGGGTTGCCCCAACGGGCCCCGCGATGCCGCCATGGGCTACCTCTGCCCGGAGGTCGTGGATTGGGACGGCGACGGCCGGCCAGACCTCCTGCTCAACGACTTTGCCGGACGCCTCATCCTGTACCGAAACATCGGAAGCCGCGAGCGCCCCGAATTCGGCCCCGGCATCCCCCTGCTCAAGGCCGGAAAGCCTTTCCTTTCCCTCTGGCGGGCCAGGCCTTCCTGCGTCGATTGGGACGGCGATGGCCTGCCCGAGCTTCTCGCCCTTGACCTTCACGGATTCCTCAACCTGTATCAGCGGGACGGCGATCAGGTCCGGGCCGGCCGGAGGCTCACGGACCAGCTCGGCCGAGGCATCCAGCTCGATGGCTCGCTCGCCGGCTGCGGCCAGGCCAACCTCTGCGCCTGCGATTGGGACGGCGACGGCGACCTCGACGTGCTCGTCGGGCTGCCCGCACGCAACGGGCACGTCTGGCAGAACCTGTCCGGCGGCGACCCGCCTTCCCAGCCCCCTCCCAGCATCCTCTTGCTCGAAAACGTAGGAAGCCGCAAGCGGCCAGTCTTTGCCCCGAGGGCCCTCCAGGCCTGCGGCCTACCCCTCTTCTTCGGGCCGGGCGGCTGCGCCCCTCACGCCGCGTCCTGGACCGGCGGGAAGCTTCCGGACCTTATTGTCGGGGCCGACGACGGCCTGATCTATTTCTTCCCGCGCTCGGAAGTGGGGATTCTCTAGCGAGGCGCTGCCTCCAACCGCGCGCCTTGCATTTTCAACACGCCGGACTATCCTTATGCGACGGGATGGAGTTAGCCCCAATACGGTTCAGTTAAGCGCACAAACTGTTGCGGCCGTATCGTTTGGCATTGGCGAGGTCGAAGCGATGTGTTGGAGTTACGCCTTCAGGCGTGGTCTTCTCAGACAACGGCTAAAGCCGTCACTCCAACCCCTGCGCAGACGGCTCCGGCGCTTAGATGTGTTGGAGTTACGCCTTCAGGCGTGGTCTTCTCAGACAACGGCTAGAGCCGTCA
>JACPCR010000045.1 GCA_016179685.1 Planctomycetota bacterium
GACGTGAGCGTAACCTCTACTGAACCGCCGTATACGAGGCCCGTACGTACGGTGGTGTGACAGGGAAAGCCCGCGAGGGCCTACCTATGTCGATGCAGCGAAGCCCGCCGAATGGCGTAGCGAAGCGCGTCAGCGCTTCGTCTGGGCCCTCCAATCTCATCGTCTCGGGCGGAACGCTGACGCGTTCCGCACCGGAATTCATACTTCATGTAACTGCTTAATGATCGTCACCGGAGGCCTGTTTCTATGAGTCCCGTAGGGACGTCCGAAATTAGTTACGTATGCTAAACGTAGACCGTTTACGCACAACGGGTTATGCAAGGCAGGAACGTCAAGGACATTACCACCCTACATAGCAGCCCAGGGCACAAGTTCGCCGAAGCCCCGCGAAGGCGAACGCAGCCCTGCGAAGGGAAAGCGCATCAACCACAAGAGTCCCGTAGGGACGACAGAAGTTTTCGCTAAGGAGTTACCAATACGGCTCTGTCGTCACACCGCCGTGATCATCCTGGCCACAAAGTCTGGAAGCGAGCTTCCGGAGCGATGAATACGAGGAGTTCAGGACAGTCACGTGACAGCCGATCCAGGTAGAAATCCACGGCCCGTTCGCCGAACGGCTGCCGCCGTCCAGCGAACTAGAGTTGAACGGGGATACTAATCCAGCCGGAAAACCTCCTCCAGCCGGAGGAGTCCCTCGTCGGCTCTCTGGCCCTCGATCCCCTCGAAGTAAGGGGCCATCATGACCTGCCAGCGCGTGTTCACCTCGCGCTTCTTCATGCCCGCCAGCGCCTTCTGGAAACTCGGCGTCTCGAAGTAGCCCACGAGAAGACCGTCATCCCTCAGGAAAATCGAATAGTTGTGCCAGCCGGTCTCCCGCAAGGCCTGCAGCAGGTCCGGCCACACGTTCTGGTGGATTTTCTTGTAATCGGCAATCCGGTCCTTCTTCACCTTCAGCAGAAAACAGACTCGCTCCATGGGCGTTCGTCTCCATGAGGGTCAGGGGAAGCATGGCGCTGACATAAGCGCCATGCAGAGCTGTGGAACCTGTTATGAAGTAAGTGCCATTCGGGTCCAGGGCAGGGGCTGAGCCCAGCCGGGAGAATCCGTCAGACGACAAGCGGATGATACCGGCGAGGGGAGAGCGGTGGCAAGCCGAAACGAGCGGAAAGCGGGAAGCCAGCAGAAAGCGCCGATTCAGTGAGGGTTCATTAGCTCACGGGTAGCGGAAAGCGATGAGCCAGGAGCCGGCTGAAGGCATAAGGCAAGAGACGAAAGGTTCAAAGTCCTCGGCCCGCAGGCTACGGCCTGTGATGAGTCATCACCTGATCACCGTGTTCGGAGTCCCCGGGTCCCTGGGTCCCCGGGTCCCTGGGACATCGCCTGCAGCGCCGATTCACGGGAGCACCTCGCGGATGCGGGCGCGCAAGGCCTGGTCCGGCTCGGTTCTCTCCTGTTGCTTCAATGCGGAGAAAGCTTCGTCACCACCCAAGCTCACCAGAGTCTCCACCGCCTGCTTTCGCACCAAGCGCTCGGGGTCCCGCAGGCTTTCGAGAATGCCGGGCAGGGCGTTCCGGGCCTGAAGCGTTCCCAGGGCGGCAATGGCGGACTGACGGACGGAGCCTTCCGGGTCTCGGAGGATTTCGAGGAGGGCTTTAACCGTGGCCTCTCCCCCAATCCGGCCGAGGGCTTCGGCGGCTGAGGCGCGCACCGGGGCCGCTGGGTCGGCCAGCGCCCGAGTAAGAGCCTCCCCGGCGGACAAGTCACCGAGGCTTCCGAGCCCCGCCGCCGCTTCCCAGCGTATGAAGGGTCTGGAGTCGCCGAGGGCTTCGATCAGGACCGGCACAGCGGGCTTGCCGAGACGGGCGATGGCCTTGATGGACACTTCGGCCACGTCCCAGTGGTCCTCACGCATGACGCGCGCCAGCTCGGGCAGAGCGCGGGGATTGCCCGTCGAGCCTATCTGTTCGACGGCCTGGACTCGCACCCGCATTTCCGGGGCCTTGAGGGCTTCGAAAAGCTGCTCGAGCGTCGGGTCCGGCTGGGCCGTCCCGGGAGCAGCGGCGGCCGTCGTGGCCGAGTTGTGGCCCGACCCCAGCGCGAAAAGATGCCGCTCCGAACGGATGTAGATGCAGCCCTGGGATAGGGCCGGCGAAGCCATGCAGGGCTCACCCAGCGGATTCACGGCCAGCAGACGCCCGGAGGGGCCGGGCTCGAAGACAAAAGTCTCGCCGGACTCGCTGAGGAAGTAAATGCGGCCGTCCGCGGCCACAGGGGAAGCCGTAAATCTCCGTTCGAGCCTTCGGGACCAGCGTGGCGCTCCGGACGCCGCGTCGAGACAGGTACAGACGCCGTTATCCGTGACGACGTAGAGGTGTTTCTGGTAGCAGACGGGCGAGGGGACGTAGGGCCCGCCCCGGTTCAACCGCCATTCGACGTGCGTGGCGGTGACGTCGCCGCGGCCGCCGGGACGGATCGCCAGCGTCGGCCCGTTCCGACCCGACGTGGTGAAGACGATGCCTTCGCCGAACACGGGCGAGGGCACGACCGTTGCAGAAATCCCGCGGCCGGTCCAGAGCTCTTGCCCGCTGGCCGGATTGTAGGCGATCACCTGCTGGCTCGACGCGGTGACGAGCTGGTCGCCGTCCCCGAAGTGGAAGAGCACCGGCGTGCTCCAGGAGTCCCGCACACGCCGGTCGCGCTTCCAAATCGTCTTTCCGGTCTCGGTTTCAATGGCCAGGAGGTAGGACTGCTGGTGGTCGCAGAGGAGAAAGACGCGTCCGTCGCCGGGGACTGGGGAGGAGGCCATGCCTTGCCCGTTGATCAGATCACCGAATTCGGCAGCGAGGGCACGTTTCCAGAGGGTCTTACCATCGAGGTCCAGGCCGAAGAGGTCACCCGTGCTGAAGAAGGCCACGAGGACGCGGCCATCGGTACACGGGGTAGGGCTCGCTGCGTTATGATAGCCGCCGAGTCCGTGCGCGGGTGCGGTCCCCTCGAACTCCCGTTGCCAGAGAATCAGGCCGTCGGAGGCCTGGACAGCGATGATCTTCATGCGCTTGTCTTCCTCGGCCCCCGTCAAGAAAATCCGGTCTCCCCACACGACGGGGCTCGAGAAGCCGCGGACGGGAATTTCGCGCTTCCAGAGCACGCCGCGCCGTCCGTCCCAGGACTCCAGCAGACCGATCTCGCCGGACACGCCTGTGCCGGCAGGCCCGCGCCATTGGGGCCAGGGCGAGGCGAGCGCCGGCAGGCTGGTCAGGCAGAACCAGGCGAGAACGGGTCGGAAAGCAAGGGAAATCATGACCGGTTTCGGAGTGGCATAGCGTCTCTTCTTGCTCGCCCCCATGCATCAGCACGGCCAGCGGCATCAAACCCTCGATTCCTGCCTCCAAGTAGCGGCTCGCCTCGAGTCCCCGCAGGCGGACCTCCTCAAACTGGAACAGGAGCTGAGTCCGGCCCAACACCTTATCCGCCGAACCGCGAAATCGACGGATCCTTTCCCGGGTTCATCCGCGTCCATTCTCTTTTTACATCGGTGAATATATGACAAATGACTCATAGCAAATGACAACTTGACAATGATACTGCGTCTTCATCCGCCCTTGGCGGGCCGGCACGAAGTGCCTGTGTTCTGAAATTCGAAGATTGTTATTTCACCTCATAGACCCGCACCGCGGCCTTGGGGTAATTGTAGTGGTAGCCTCCGCCGTAGTAGGCCTCCGGCATCAGCTTGTCGCCGAGCATCCCTTCCCAGGTCTTGTCATAAACATTCTCGCCGCGGAAATCATCGATGAACGAGCCGGACTTGTCCGCCCGAAAGACGCGGTCTTCAAACAGCGCCCGGACGGTTGCGCCGGGTTTGAGGCCTCGGAAGCGGACTTGGGCGAGCTCCTGTTCGCTCGCGCCGAGGGCATCGTCGCAGAGCACGAGGACTTCTTTTTCGCGCTCGATGGCGGTGTAGTCCCACCAGACGCGCCCGCCCTTGGAAAGGAACTCGAAACCGGTCCCGACGCGGCCTGCGAGGTCGAGCGTCTCCACCGGCACGGCGAGCGGCGTCCACTGCCCCTTTGGCGGCAGCGGCCCGATGACGCGGAAGTCCGGCTCGCGCAGGAAGTGGCGCTCGAACAGGTCGTCGTAAACCTCTTCCGCCCAGGTGTCGCGCTTCGTTCCGAAGCTGCTCCAGAGCCAGCGGTACAGCTCGAAGGTCAGCCGGAAGCGGACCTTGCTCTCGTGGAAACGCTTGAAATCAAAGCGGCCCCAGACCGCGTTGAAGTTCCAGCGCCCATCGCCCTCGACCATCAGGATGAGGGTCTCCACGTCCGCCTCCGGCGGGATGTAGACGTACTGGAGGATTTGTCCGCCCTTCCGGTAAATCACAGGCTTGCCGTCGCGGTATCCATGCGCATGCCAGTCCAGAAGCCGGTCGGGATACAGCCGGCAGAAGACGGAGTCGCCCGTATGGGACCGCCGATTCGAATAGTGCGGGTCTTCGGTCCAGGTCCAGTCGCCGTGCCGTATGGGCTGGGCGTTGGTGGCGATGATGCAGGTCGTGCGGCCAACGGTCCGGTGCATCAGGGACACCTTGGGAAGGGCGATTTCAGGCTTGCCCTGGCGATGGCCCGGCACGGTTTCAACACGGACGGGCTCGGCGGAGAGAGGCAAGTCGCTCGGCGGCGCGAAGAGGAACGGCTCGAGGTAGCGAAGCTCACCGTTGAGGCCGCGGTAGAGGGAGTTGTCGTTGAAGCGGCCGATCTGGATGAAGCCGCGCTGGCCCCGGATGAGGCCCTCATAGGTTTCGAAGCGGATGAGGTCGTAGGCCATGTCGCTGAAGATATTGGGGAAGTCCATGCCCATGATGTTTTTCCCGAGGGCGCGGAGGGGATGGATGGCCGTGTAGGGCACGCGGGAGGGGCCGTCCCAGTTGCTCTCCGGCGCGAAGATGTCCCACATGGTCCCGTATTGCTGCCGGTGTGCGGAGTAGCCGCCGCTGGAAAAAAGGGGCCTGCCTGTCAGCCGGCGCACCTCGTCGGCAAAGGCGGCCTGGGCATGTAAGAATCGGGCGTCCTGGGTGATCTCCGGGCTCATCCCGCCTTCCCAGGCGGTGAGGCTGATCATGACGATGGAGGGGTGTCGGCCCGCGGCCTGGAACTCCTCAGGCGCGCTGGCGCACTTCCACTTCGCCCCATAGGTCTCGTCGAAAGCGAGGCCGAACCAGTTCTTGGGATACCAGACGGCCATATAGAGGTTCGACTTCCAGATGTCGTCGGCATAAGTCAATTCGACGGGCACGTTCGGGAAGAAGGCATTGAATCCGTAGGCCTTCGTGCGGGAGAAATCGACGGAATCCCTCTGTCCTTCAACTTTCACGGGCTTTGCCCAAGGCGGCCTCTGGGACGGCGCGGGCTCGAGCTCCCAGCCGTGCCCGAGGCAGGCCCGAAGGAAGAATGGCCGCCCGTTGACGTGGAGTGCGCCGTCTTTCACCTCGACGGACCGGATGGGCTCGAGCTTTTCCTCGGGCGGCAGGACGAGGCCGAAGGGGACGCTTTCGCATTTGAAAAGGTCGCGGCCGAGGGGGTCCTCCGCCACGAGCAAAACGAGATGGTCGCGAACGGGCCGATCCCACGGATGGGCCGGCAGAAAGCTCAGGTCCAGCGGCCGCAGAAACAGGTGGAACTCGTCGATCCACCAGTTCTTCAGCGGCTGCTTCTGCCGGAACTCGGCAAGGGCCTTCGGGAAGTCCTTGACCTGGATGGAGCGAACGGTCTTTCCGTCGCGGCGGCGAACGACGTCGTAGCGGAGCGTGCGGACCTGGGAGAGGGTGGCCTCGGTGACCCCGAAGTTGACCCAGACGGCCTGCGCCTTGGCCTCATCAGGGTGGGCGTAGACGCGCTCGATTTCCACGCGTCCGATCTCGGGCCACGTTCCGAAGAAGATCTCGGTCTCCCCGGCGGGCTGGCCATCGACGCTCAAGCGCAGGGTCATGCGGTACTGGGACTGCCAGTCGGGGCAGAGGGCTTGCAGGGCATAGGGGAGTCTCAGCGTTTCGCTGCCGCCAGGCTGAAGGGTCGCGCTCGGCGTCTGCACCTCGGCGGGCTGGGCCGAGCCGCCCAGGCTGGCGGGCGGGGAGAGCGTCAGGCGGGCCTGGACGGTGCGTGTCTGTTGGCCCGCGTTCTCGACCACCAGGGCGGCCTCGTTTTCACCGTAGAGGCGTTCGCCGAAGGCGACGGACTGCACGCGGACTTCGGGCCCGGGAGGGGCCGTGGCGGAAGAGGCGTCCCTGGCGGGACCGCCGGCCGCCGGCTGAGTCACGCTGAGATCGTCCCACCAGAGGTTGCCGACCTGGTTATTGGTGGCTTTCCTGCCCACGTCGTCGAGGTCGAGCCCGTTGAAGCCGCGGGCGCAAAGCTCGACGCGCAGCGATTGCACCGGATGGTCCGTGGCGCATATCTTTCGGAAGTAGCGCCAGTCAAAGCACCCGCGGTAGGCTGCGCCGATTTCGCGGTTGGCCGTGGCGGTGATGAAGGATTCCTCGTTGAGATGGACACCGCGCTCGTCCACGGCCCGGATGTCAAAATAGCGGATTCTGTCGGCCTTGAGCCAGACCCCGATCTCGATCGGCCGGGCCGCGTCCTGCCGTATCTCGATGGGCGGGCTCGAACAGGCGTATTCGTCGCCCGGCAGGACGCTGAACCGGAAGCTGCGCCGGCCCGATCGGACGACGAGGGAATCGGAGGCGGGCCGGCCGCGGGGCAGGGTGAAGAAGTGCGACCAGCTTCGCCAGACGTAATACCAGCTCGGGGGCACATAGTGGAATTTCTGAGGCTCGGACCAGCCCGCGGGTCTGCCGTCCTCGCCGACCTTCTCGAAGCTGGGATCGGGCGTCCAGTTGGCCGTGGCTGGAAGGTCCTCCTCGGCGCAGACGTCGTCGAACCAGACGCGGCCGGCGGCGGCCTCGGCGGGCGGGGTGACCTCCAGGACCACGTTCCAATCGATGGGCAAGGGCCCCTGGGCGGCGCCTTTGAGGGATTCGATGAACTGGCGTGCCAAGTCCTCGCCAGAAACCGCTGTTTCCAGTTTCTTCCAGTCGTACGTGCCGGAGGGGAAGCTCAGGGACAGCCCGCGGCCGTGGACATGGATGCGCGTGCCCTCCGGAACACTCTCCGCTTTGCACCAGGCCGTGAGGCGGACGGCCCGAAAGAACTTCGGGGCGTCCGCGGCCGACAAGGGGATGGGAGTCGCCTGAGGGCTGAAGCGGCCCTCGGTCGCCTTCAGGTCGAACACCTCGTGGCCCAGGATGCCCTGGTATCCGGCGTAATTCTGCGACTGGGACACGACGGATCTCCCGGCCCCGATCTCCATCCGGAGGGAATACCGGCCCGTCCGGGCGACGGAAGAGTCCCACGCCAGCGCAGGCACGGCCGGGTCCTTCGAGGCCGAGAAGGACCAGACGTCCGGCTTGAGGTCCTGCTGGTTGAACCCATGTTCCTCCCAGTTGTTGATCACCGCCTTTTCGGCCTTGGCGTTGATCCAGTCGAGCTCGAAGGAAGGATTGGCGAGCAGGTTGCCCGTGTTCTGCGCCTCGGCCGCGGCCGAGGCCGCCAGACCCGCGACGAGGGCAGCCACGATACCACGCGAAGGGGTCGGGTGAAGTCTGCGTCTCATGATGAGATTCCGCGGGGATGAACAGGAATGGCCAATGGGGTCATTTTCCCCTTATCGCCCGGCAAGACAAGATGGACGACACCATCGAAAATGCTTCACCGCCCAGGTATGATGACGCCTGGATGGAAACCGAAGTCGTTCCAAGAAAGGTGCGACCGGACATCTCTGCCCCCGGAGTGTTCGCCCGTGCTCGCTTTTCGAATCCAGACCGCAGAGGAAGCCGGACTCTCCGTGGCCGCGCTGCCGACGTCGGCTCATTCGGACTTTCTCGCGTTTTTCCTCTTTCTTTCCCTTGTCTCTCTCTCTGCCGAGGTCCTCACGTTCAAACCGGCGCACTTCCGCGCGGACCCGGCGAAGATTGACCGGGAATCGAAAGTGGTCTACGTCCCGCTCGGGCCGGGGCAGTCGGCGCTCCTGGACGACGAAAAATTCGATCGGCGGGGCCTGCCGGCCCTGACCCGAGGGATTTACCGCGTGGCCGTTTCTGCGCTGGCGAGCCACGAGGGGGTCGATGCGGCCTTTTTCATGAGCCTGAGAGTATCCCTGAACGAATGCGGATTCTCCTTCGGGGCGAATGACTTCCCGGAGGCCGTGAAGGAGACCTCACTCGAGGGCATGGCGGTCCTGACGCAGCCCGGGCCGGTCCAAGTCGGGCTGGCCTTCCACGCAGCCGATGGATTCGGCGGCGGTTGGACCCTCTACCAGGCGGGCCGCATGGCGCAGGGCCGCGGGGGTCCTAAGCCTGAAGTGGCCATCGGGGAAGAAAGCCCCGGGGAAGAAGAGGGCGGCGAGGACGACTTGAACGAGCTGGACCGGGTGCTGAACCCCCAGGCGGAGGCCTTCTTCGCCGTTCGCGAGGTCCGGATCGAACGCGTGGCGGCGGGCCCCGTGCCCTCGAATGTCCGGGTCGGGAAGATTCTGTACCAGCCTGGCGAGACCCTGAACGCGGCTTACACGGTGACTCTCGCCTCGGACGAGGAAGAGGAAGGCCTGGTGAAGGTGTTTCTCGAAAGCGAACTGGAGCAGAGGGTGCTGCTGAAGGAGGAGACGCTCCGGATGAAGCCCGGCGAGCCACGGGCCTTCACGCTGACGGCGAAGCTGCCGGAGGAGGAGCTGGGGTACGGGCTGGTCGTGGAGGGGTGGTCGGGCGGGAAGCGGGTCTGGCATGCGGAGGACGTTTTCAATATCGCGCGGAGCGTTTACCGGGTGGCGATTCATGGTCCGGGTGGGCCGGGGATGATCGCGACGACGCGGGAAGGTGCCGTGCAGCAGTACGAGGGCGCGCGGGCGCTTTGGAGCAACTGTTTCGAGGTGTTCGCCTGGGCGCCGTGCGATTTCAGCGAAATGACGCCGGAAAGCGAGGTCTGGTATTCGGGCCAGACCTGTTACCAGATGTACAAGCCGAACGTGAAGCTGTGCATCGAGGCGGGCCACGCCCACGGCATCCAGGCCATCACTTACGGGAAATATATCGCCAGCGGATGCGTGGGCTGGAAGTTCGCCATGGAGAACCCGTATCACTTCAAGGGGAACTTCTTTTTTCCCGCCGGGCAGTGGGAGCCGACGAACGTGGCATGGCTCGACTCCATGAGGGAAGGGGACTACCACCACCCCGGTCAGAAGGGGTGGTTTTACCAGGAGTTCCTGCCGATCAATCCGGACACGACGCCGGAGATGGTGGACTTCAGCTCGAAGGAGATTCTGGCGTCGGCGAAGATGTTCGGCTGGGATGGGGTCAGGTGGGACGGGCATCCGAGCGGCCCGGCGGCGATTGCGCGCACGAAGGAGGTCATTCAAGAGGGGCTGCCGAATTTTGTTTTTGGCTACAACATGATGCCGAGCGTGACGGATTACGGCTGGGCCGTCGAGAATTTCGAGCTCGACGAGATTTGCCGGGGCGGCGGCCTCGTCATGAACGAAGAAATCCGCAACGCCTACCGGCCGTTCCCGGAGGTGATGCGGATTCTGCAGGTCGGAGGCGATCTGTGCCGCGAGCGCGGAGGCTGCTACCTGGGGATCAGCCAGGACCAGGTGACGCCGAGGGACGACCTTTGCATGGCGGCGCTCTGGTACGCCGCGGGCTGCAGGCCCATGGGCGGCGTCAGCAAGAACGCGGCCCTGAACCGCTTCGCCACCCGCTACTCCGCCTTCGTTTTCGACGAGAGGATGCGGCGTCTGGCGGACCCGGAAAAGGTTCTGACACCGAGGCGGCCGACGGACCTCTGGTGGACGCCGTTCGTCTATGAGGTCCCGAGGGGTGACGGCCGCAGCTTCCTGGTGGCGAATCTCTTGAACCTCCCCCAGGAGGAATCCGTGATCAAGGAGCCCAAGGAATACCGCTGGCGGATGCGGCCAAAGGCCTCGGACGCCTCGGAATTCGAGCTGCGCCTGCCGGAGGGCTACCGGGCTGAGCGCGCGGCGTTGATCGATCCTCGGACCCTGCGGCGTGATGCGCTCGACCTCGACGGCCAGGCGGTGAGTGTGCCGGCCGTCAGCTTCTGGAAGCAGCTCGTCGTCGAGATGCGGCGCGCTCCGGGCACGAAGACTCTGGCCGAGCTTTACGGCCCGCCGGTCACCTTCGGCGTGAGAAAGGACGGCCGGAAAATCGAGGGCGATGCGGCCGCGTCCTCTTCCAGGGGCGGACAGGCCCAGGCCTTCCAGGCTCGGCCCCCACGAGTGCAGAGGCCCGAAGCAGCGCCGATGCTGGACCGCAACCGCCGGCTTCTCGAGCAGCGCCTGGCCAAGGACGTGTACCTGGGCCTGTGGTCACGCCATACCTACCTCGACCAGGACGACGCGGGCCGGCAGACCTGGAAGACACCAGAAGATTTTACGGTCCGGCGCGACGGCCGGCTCGATGTCCTGGTGGCCAAAGGCATCTGGTATCACGTCCTGCGGCTGGACGAGGCGGCCTTGCGGCTGGACGCCTACCGGGAGCGCGAGTGCCTCCTGGGCGGCCGTGGTGGCTTCAGCGATTCATCAGGCTGGTATAACCTCAGCGGGTATCCCGGCCCCGAGGAACTGCAGCGCATGGACGCCGTGTTGTTCCTAAACATACCGGCCGTGGCCGTCTCCTCCGCCCAGCGCTTCCAGCTCCGGGACTACGTGCAAGGTGGTGGTGGATTCCTGCTGGCCGGTGGCCAGTGGGCATTCGGGAAGGGTTTGACGGCCTACACGGTGCTCGAGGACGTCCTGCCGGTGACGGTGGTTCAAAATGTGGATGTGCATTTCTTCGAGACGCACGCGGCGCTCGAGCCTGGCCCCGACGCCGCGGAGATGTTCCCGAAGGACCTGGATTGGTCGCCGGGCCCGCTCGTCGAGTGCTACAACGAGGTGGCGATCAAGGACGGAGCGAAAGTCTTCCTCCAGTGCGGGAGCGTGCCCATCCTGGCCGGCTGGACGTTCGGGCGCGGCCGCGTCCTGGCCTTCCTGGCGTGCGCCATGGGCTCGGCCCCGGCGCGCCGGCAGATGTTCTGGGAATGGCCGGAGTGGCCGCGAGTGGCCGCGGCCATGCTCCAGTGGCTCGCTCCGGACTTCCGGCAGACGCAGTCGGCGGAGAGGATGGAATCCGGCCAGTCGCCGGCCGACGAGAAGAAGCTCGAAGAGATCGTCGAACGGCTGACCCTCAGCGGGGAAGCGGAGCTGGGGGCGGCCGAAGGCCCCTCGGGCCGGGCCGGGTCAGAGTCCTCGGAGGCCAGCGAAGCCCTCGATGTCGCCCTGCCGGGCGGCGGCGAGACCGCGAGGGCCAGCGGTCCCATCGAGCAGGACCTGGCGACGCTCAGCCGCTGCCTGTCGCGGTCCAAGCTTACGCCTGAACTGGCCCGGTCCTGTGCGGACGCGGCCGTCATCACCCTGGCCCGCACCGAGGGCGTCTCCGAGTCGGTCCGTGAAAGCGTCCTGGCCGCGGCGGCCCGGTATCCGAACCCCGAGTGGGCCGCCGCGGCGCAGCCCCTCCTCCAGAAGATGGACCCGGAGATCAAGGGCCTGGGCTACCGCATCACGGCCATTTCGGGTGCAGACGGCGCAGCCCAAAGCGTGGCCAAGGGGCTTCAGGACCCTGATGATCTCGTTCGCATCGACGTCCTGCTCGCCCTCGCCTCGTCGGACAGCCCGGCCGCCGTCCCGGAGGTCGCCGCCGTGCTCGAGCGCATCGACCGGTCCGAACGGGATCGGGAGGCGGGGCAGGTCTTCAACGACCTCAACCCCTGGACTCTGCAGGTGTCCTGGGAAGAGGAGTTGATGCGGATGGCGTCCATTTTCTACCTTTACCGGGCGGGGAAGGATGCCCATGCGGAGCGGCAGGCGTATGCCACGCTGCGGATGAGATATTACCTGAAGGTGATGGACCGCCACATCGCGGGAATCTATGCCGGGATGTTCAACCAGCCGCGGTCCGTCGTTGTTTCCATGCAGCGTCTGGCCCGCCAGGCCGAGTGGGTCAGGCGCAACATGGCCCGGCTGCACGAGAAACAGGTCGAGCAGGTGCTGTCGGACGGACCCCATCAGCTCGAGCGATTTGCTCCGGCCCTGACCCGCGCCCACTGGCTGGACGAGGTGCGGCTGGCGCTTCAGATTGCTGCAGCGGCCGTCGATGCCCGAAACTTCCGCGCCGTGTCCCCTCTCCTCGAAGCAAAAAATCGAGTCCTCCGTACCCTCGCCTTACAACAGATTCTCTCCCGCGGCGACGAGCAAGACCTCAAAAAAGCACTTGAAAAATTACAGGGCATGGCCGATCGCACGGGCGAAGAGGACCTCCTCTTTTGCCTTGAACACATCGGGATGTTCAACGCGGAGACCGGCCTGAAGGTGCTGTCCCGCGCTCTGTCGTCCGGCCGGATGGAAAGTTTTCGCCTGGCGCTGCATCGACTCGCTGCCCTGCCTTCCGAGCCGGAGCGTGTCCGGCTTCTGGAACTGGCGGTCCAGCGGGAGGAACACGAGCTGCGCGACCTGGCCATGGCCTGGAAAGCATCCACCGTCGTCCCGGCCGGGAAGTGAATCACGGAATACTGCCTCAGCCCTGACCCTGATGATGGCCAGCACAAGGCCCGTCTCTTCGAGACGTTGCTTGGCCTGACAATCGCAGACGCAGACTTGCTCATCGACGCTTTACGCCACGCCGCGGCAGCAGGGGAGGCGGTCCTGGGCAAAAAGGACCAGTACGGCCAACGCTACGTTATTGACTTCCCATTTTCGGGCCCCGCGGGGTCCTCCACCATCCGCTCGGCCTGGATCATTGGCCCTGATGAGACTTTGCCTCGGCTCGTAACCTGCCTTATAATTTGACTCCGTTAAGTAAGGCGCTCACTCTTATGAGAAATCATCGAGAACCAAAACTACTCGACCTTGTGGCCGTGACAAAAGTCCCCCCTGACACAAATCTCGAAGTCGGGGATGTCGGCACCGTGGTGGAGCTGCTGCCCCCTGACGGCCTTGAAGTCGAATTTCTTGACCGCAACGGCCGGACACTGTGTGTGGCCACCCTCCACGTGAGTGACGTACTCGTACTGAACCGTGAACGTACCAGCGTCGCGTGAATGTGTCCTTTCGACAAGGGTGTAAAAGGCGGAAAAATCCGCGGCGGGAGGCGGGTGGGCGGAAGGGAATGAGACAGGCAGCCAGGGGATGTTCGGTTCGGCCGTATGGAGGCGTGGAAATTGGCGGGTGGCGTGGCGGCCGGACGGGAGCTGGGTTGGGTGGCGTGGGTCTCTGACGCTGCGTTCAGGTTGGGATGGGGCGGGTGGAGAGAGCGCCGTCATGCCATGTTGGGCGGCGGGGTGGCCTGCAAGGTGTGAGTCTTGGGAGTCTGGAAGACGTTCAGAGCGTCTTGGTAGTTCCAGGGGAGCCAGTTTCCTGGCGTCTCGCGGAGGCGGTCGTCGTTCTTCTGGAGCGCGGTCAGGTAGTCGAAAGGGTCATTTCCCGATGGTGGAAGCATACCCGAAACACCCGCCGCCTTTCATGCAGCCTTACCGAAAGGACACAAAAAATTCAACGAAAAAGAGAGGGTGAAGCATCAATAAGATACTTCACCCTCAAGAGTTATAAGAGCCTTTCCTGGGGGCTACTCACCTGGCTGGGTAACTAGGACTCGAACCTGAAAACACCGTTTTTCGCAACTTGTTGGTCGGGAACAAATAACGACGTAAACTCCATGCTGAAAATAACTTGAATGCACGACCGAATGATATTCGATTATGGCTGTCACCGTCGGTCGGGCGTGTACCAGTTATCCGGTGGGAAGCGGCCACCTGGGTTATTTGATTTTCTATATCATTCGGAACCGGGAATTCAAAGA
>JACPCR010000046.1 GCA_016179685.1 Planctomycetota bacterium
GCGGCGGCGCAGACAGGCCTTGAGGCGTGGCGCTGCTCGGACAACGGCTAAAGCCGTCACTCCAACTTGGGTTGAGGCCTTCTTCTTAAGTGATTGTATTCAAACGTGTTATCAGTTTGTTTCT
This sequence comes from Planctomycetota bacterium, assembly GCA_016179685.1. Taxonomy (GTDB): domain Bacteria; phylum Planctomycetota; class PUPC01; order JACPCR01; family JACPCR01; genus JACPCR01. Next base: position 125 of record JACPCR010000046.1, read on the forward strand.
CAGGAGGAATCCCGTTTCCCAGAGGGCTCCCTACGGGAGGGAGGTGAAATGGTAACATCTTATGGAATATCGATTTTTCTTATTTTGCCTCCGCACTTGTCGCTGTGGGAGCATCCCGTTTCCCAGAGGGACCCTGCGGAGGGAGAGGTCTCCTTTAGTGGACGAGTTCGCAAGTGCGGGTGCACTTGCGAACTCGTCTACTAGGGGTGAGGCGTGATCTCCCATTTCGAGACTCTCCTGCGTTCGCGATTCGGCCTCGAACGATTCCGTCCGGGGCAGAAGGAGGCCATCGAGCAGGCCCTGAGCGGCCGCGACGTCCTCCTGATCCTGCCTACCGGCGGCGGGAAGTCCCTCTGCTACCAGTTCCCCGCGGTGGCCAGCCCGGGGCTCGTCCTGGTCATCTCTCCCCTGATCGCCCTGATGAAGGACCAGCTCGACAAGCTCCAGACCCTGGGCATCCCCGCGACGTTCATCAACAGCTCCCTCTCCCTCCGGGAGCAGAATGAACGCATCGGGAATCTTCGCGAGCGCCGTTACCGGCTCGTCTATGTGGCCCCGGAGCGATTTCGAAGCGCCTCGTTCAACGCAGCGATCGCCGGCGTCCCCATCTCCCTCTTCGCCGTCGATGAGGCCCATTGCGTCAGCCAGTGGGGACACGACTTCCGGCCCGATTTCCTGCGGCTCAAGGCCGCCCTCGAGGCCCTGGGACGCCCGACCGCCATGGCGCTCACCGCCACGGCCACACCCGAGGTGAAACAGGACATCTGCCTGCAGCTCGGCCTGCGCGATCCCTTCATCCTCGTCAGCGGATTCGATCGGCCGAACCTCCAGTTCGGCCTCCGGGAAATCCGGACCCAGGCCGAAAAGGAGAATGGCCTGCTCGAGGTCATGGGCAGCAGCGAAGGCAGCGGCATCATCTACTGCTCGACCGTCAAACGCGTCGACCAGATCGCCAAGCTCCTCTCCGCACGGCGCATCCGGGCCCTTCCTTACCACTCCCAGATCGAGCTGGAAAAACGCCGAGAATACCAGGAACGATTCATGTCCGGCAAGGCCCGCGTCATGGTCGCCACCAATGCCTTCGGCCTGGGCATCGACAAGCCGGACATCCGGTTCGTCCTCCACTACAACATCCCCGCCACCATCGAGGCCTACTACCAGGAGGCGGGCCGGGCCGGCCGGGACGGCCTGGCCAGCGACGCCATCCTGTTCTTCACCTTTGCCGACCGCTACACCCAGGAGTTCCTCATCGAATGCCGCTACCCCCCAAGGGAGCTGATCGAGCAGGTGTACGCCTATCTCAGCACGCAGAAGGAGAATCCCGTCTTGCAGACCGCCGAGACGATGGCCCGGGAGGTGGGGCCCCGCGTCAACGATAAGTCGGTCTACTCCTGCCTCATCCTGCTCGAACGAGGCGGGCTGATCGAACGGCTGTCGGGACGCCACACCCGGGCATGGCTTCGCTGGCTGCGCGAGCCCGGGCTGGCCCTGGGCCGCGAGGGCACTCATCGCCACCGGCTCCTCCAGCACCTGCTCGAATGGGATACGGGCGAAGGCGGCGGCGCCCTGGGCGTGGACCTGTCGCACCTGGCCGGACAGGCCGGCTTGGCGGAGGATGGCGCCCGGCGCATTCTCGGTGAATTGCAGGACGAGGGCTTCATCGACTACCGCCCTCCTTTCCGCGGCCGCGGAATCCGCGTGCTGAAACGCGACGTGCTCGATCTCTCCCTCGCCGTCGATTTCGAGGCCCTCGATGCACGCCGGGAGCACGAGATGCAAAAACTCGAGACGCTGGTGCGTTTCTGCACCGCACGGAGCTGCCGCCGGGCATGGCTGCTGCGGTACTTCGGGGAGAAGACGGACCTGCGGCACTGCGGCAACTGCGACTGGTGTCTTCAGGACCGGTCCGACCGCGGGAAGCCTGCCGCGGCGGCAGTCGGCCCCGCCGCGGACCCCGGCCGGCGCGCGCCGCCGTCTCCGGCTCGTGGAAGGCCGGCGAGTCCCTCTCCTTCACCGGGCGGCCCGGCCGAAGACCGGCCACACCCGCGTTCCCCGCTGCAGGACGACCTCCCCCAGCGGGAAACATGCCGGCCAAGGCAGGCGCCGCCGGAGACCTCCCCTCCCGTCCCGGTCATCCAGACGCCTTCAGCCGCCCGGCCGGCCGCGGTCTCCGGAGAGCCTCCGCCGGTCCCCACTGCTCCCTCCTACGATGAGGACCTCTACCGGGCCCTTCGAGAAATCCGGCACGGGCTGGCCACGGAGGCTCGCGTGCCGCCTTACCTGATTTTCAGCGATCGGACCCTCCGGGAAATGGCGGCCCGATGCCCGCAGACCGAGTCGGACATGCTGGCCATCCATGGCATGGGACCCCGCCGATTCCAGCAGTACGGCGCAGCCTTCCTCGGCTGCATTCGCAGCTTCCTGGAACAACGAGAGGGGTCCACCGAGATACCCTCGGACCACACCGACCCGCTGGCCAGCCGCACCGCGCCGCCGGTCAGCCGGGAAGCGACCCATGGCCAGCGTCCGGCCCGACGCGGAAGCCCGGAAGCAAAGCCAGACTCCTCGGGTCGATCCAGGAGACTCAGCAACGGCGGCCAGCCCGCGTCCGTTCGGCCAGCAACATCGAGCCGGTCCCGCGGGATTCCGCCGCGGCCCGCGTCTCCGGCCGCTCCGGCCTCGGCCCGGAAGGACGAACCGGCACGGGCCGATCGGGAGGACCTGGCGCGGCTGGTTCAGGACGGGTGGCGCATCGAGCAGATTGCTGAGAAACTGCACACGACCGTGGCCACGGTGACGGGCCATCTGTGCGAGCTGGCGGAGAAAGGCTACTCGGTGCCCGTGGAGGAGCTTCTTCCAGCGCCCCGCATCGACCGGATTCGAAAGGCCTTACCGGCTGACCTGGACCAGGTGCGGCTCAGCGACCTCCGGGCCCAGTTGCCCGCATCGGTGGAGCTTTGGGAGATTCATCTCGTTCTGTGCGCTGAGCGCTGCCGCCGCCGCAGTTCCACACTTGGATCGTGGTAGGAACATAGCCAAGCCGCCTCAAAGCGGCCTCAAACCGACCAGTTGACGGCCTTTGACATCGGTAATAGCACGACAGCGTTAGATTTTGATGTAAGTCGTTGGAGTGAGCGCTTTAGCGCTTGTGCCGGTAGCATCTCAATAAGTTCGGGGAGAGGGACCCGCCCGATTCCATAACCCATGATGATTCTCCACTTCGCGGATTTTTGTAGCGAAGCGAGTCCGCAAGCCTCGTAAAACCCGCTCCCAACCTTGTGCGGGCATGGCTTGGGCGGTGCTTCTGCCTTATAATAGTTCTGATACAAAACACGAACAGATGATTCCAGCGGAAAAAGATGCGGATGTTGACCTGCCGGGCCATGTACAAGTTCGTGGAAGGATCTGTCCACACTGAAATCATGGATTTTCCTGGAGTGATCACGTGGGGCAAAACCTGGAAGACGCGCAAAGGCTGCTCGGAAGCGCTCTGGTGGATATGGCTGGAACGAACTTGATGAATGGAGAGCCCCTGCCTCGTCCCAATCCTCATTCTACGAGTCCAGATGCCGACCTTGAAGAACCGATCCATCTGCTACTCACGGCTTCAAATCGCGTGATTCAGGTTTCTGAGGGCGCGGCCTCTTGAAACGGCGGGACCTGCCCAGGCATTTGCAGCGTTACGGCTGCCAGATGGTGCGCAAACGAAGCGACCATTCCATCTGGGAAAATCCCGCGGGTACCCGCCGCAGTTCCACCCCCAGACACCGTGAAATCCCAGAATTCACGGCAAAGAGAATCTGCCAGCAGCTACATATTCCAGTTCCCTGATCCCCACTCGTACCGAGGAAAGGAAGTACGCGTGCACTTCCGTTCCTCGGTACGAGTAGCGAGTCATCGAATGCTGAACCAGAGAACTGCCCGAGCGCTTCCCGGCTGGGAAAGTCATTCCGTACTTGTTTAGCGCCCCCCGCAGCCTGGAGGCGTAACCCATTGCCCCAGAATGTGTTGCGCAACTGGCCCCAGGAGTTGCACATACTGCCCATCCTCCCCAGGCCGCGCGGGCCTGGCCGCGCTCGCTGAATCCACCGCGCTCCGGGGCAGCGGCCGCTGGACGGCCCGCCGGATTCTCGACGCCTTGGACGACTGCGGGCTGGACCGGGACTCCTCGACGTCGGCCGAGGCCGTCAGCTTCTGGGGCACGAGCCTGCCGCGGTTTCTCCCCCAGGCGCTCAGGCTCTATGGCGAGGTGCTCCGGAAACCGCGCTTCGCTCCGCACGACGTGGCTGTCGGCCGGCGGCAGGCCGAAGACGCCATCCTCAGCCAGGAGGAGAATCCCATGCGAAAGGTCGTCACCCTGGCCTACCGGGGTGTCCTGGGACGGCGACTCGGGCGCGACCCGCGTGGCCGGATGCATGACCTCGCCCGTCTCCGATGCCGTGACCTCCGTCCGTTCTGGTCCCGATGGGCCGGGGCTTCTCACCTCCAGATCGTGCTCGCTGGCGAAATCTCCGTTCCTCACGGCCTCGAAATTGTCTCAGATGCTTTCGGCCACTGGCCAGCCAGAGCGCGGCAACGGTCCACAAGGCCCCGGTTTGTTCCCCGAGCCCTCACCCGGCATTACTTCCAGAGGCTTCAGCAGACTTACCTCAGCCTCGTGTGGCCTTCCGCTCCCCCCTCCCATCCCCTCCATCTCGCCGGCCAGGTCATCACCACCATTCTCTCCGGAGGGTCCTCGAGCCGGCTGTTCACCGAGGTGCGAGAAAAACGGGCCCTGGCCTATTCCATCCATGCCTTCCAGCGGGCCTGGCGGGATGGCGCGCTTCTGGCCGTTACGGCGAGCAGCACGCCACGCCGCGCCCACGAAACGTTGAAGGTGTGCCGGTCCGAAATCGATGGCCTCCGCGCGGTACACGAGGCTGAATTGCACCGCGCACGCCAAATCCTGCGGGGACAGCTCTTGACCTGGGGCGAGATTTCGGACGCTCGCGCATCCTCCCTCGCTCACGACTTCTTCTTCACGGGGCGCGCCCGAACCCTTCCCGAGCTGTTGAAGGCGCTGGAGGACGTCACGCTCGATGACCTGCGAGCCTACCTGTCGGCCTTTCCCCCGCGTCCATTGGCCGTGGTGACCCTCGGTAGCAGAAAAGGATGGGATTAGCGGCCATTCGCCATCTTGCGCGCTGGGATCGGGATCGAAAAAGGTAACTTCTCGATAAGTTCGGGGAGATGGACTCGCCCGATTTCATAACCGATGATGATTCGGCACTTCGCGGATTTTCGTAGCGAAGCACGCCAGCGCTTCGGCTACCTTCGCCGCGTGTCAGCCCTGAATTCCGGAGCAAAACCCCAAGATTCCGAGGTTTGAAAATGATTCATACCCGCCGGCTGCCTAATGGACTCACGCTGCACCTCGAGCCGGCCCCGGACGTCCATTCGGTCGCACTCGGGTTCTTCGTCCGCGCCGGGTCACGCCACGAGCCGGAAGCGCTCTCGGGCGTCTCCCATTTCCTCGAACACCTCTGCTTCAAAAGCACCCGGCGGAGATCGGCCTCGTCGCTCCAGAGGGAAGTAGATGCGCTCGGGGCCGAATGGAACGCCTTCACCGGCTGGGAGGGCAGCGCCTATTACCTCTGGGTCTCCTCCGACCGCGTCAAGGCCGCGGTCGATATCCTGTCCGACATGATGCGGCCGCGGCTCGCTCCGGACGAGGTCGAAAAAGAAAGGCAGGTCATCTTGGAGGAGATTTCCATGTACGAGGACAGCCCGGAAGATGAGGTCATGGACGACCTATTCCAGATGACTTATGAGGGCCATCCCTTGGGCCGCCGCATCGTCGGGACGGCCCGGAGCGTCCGCGGGATCGGCCGCCATCAGGTCGCCGCCTACCACCGGCGGTTCTATCGGTCCGATCGCCTCGAGTTCGTGGCGACCGGCAACATGGCCCCCGGAGAATTGACGGACCTCGTGCGGGCCCGGTGCGGACGGTGGCGTCCGGGCGACGCCGCCGGGCCGCAGCGTCCCCCGCGCTTCCAGACGGGCCAGCGGGTCATCACCCGGCCCCATCTCGCCCGACTCCACCTCGCCCTGGCGCTGCCCGCCCCGCCAAAAAGAAGCCCACTCTCGCCCGTCGCCGATATCCTGGCCAGCTACCTCGGGGATGAGGACAACGGCCGATTGCTCTGGACCGTGAAACGGCGCGGTCTGGTCGATGACGTCTGGATGAATTACGAGGCCTTCACCGATGCCGGCTTGCTCACCGTCTACGCCTCCCTGGACCCGCCGGACGTGGGGCGCGCCCTCGCGCTCATCCGCAAGGAGATCGCCCGGGTCCACGCGCACGTCGATCCCGCGGCGCTAACCCGCGCTCGCCGCAAGGCCATCACGGACCTCGTCTGCGATTCGGAGAACTGTCTGGACCGCTTCGAACACCTCGTGAACCAGATCGGGGCCGGGGCGCGGCCGCGACCCCTGGCGGACGAGATTCAGGCGCTGGAGAGATTGTCACTCCAGGACGTCCAGTGTTATCTCCGCCGGTATCCCCTGGACGCCGAACCCTCTTGCGTGCTTCTGAGTGGTCGATAGACGAGGGACCAGGGGGCCAGGAGACCAGGAGACCAGGAGACCAGGAGACCAGGGGGCCAGGAGACCAGGGGGCCAGGAGACCAGGGGGCCAGGAGACCAGGGGGCCAGGAGACCAGGGGGCCAGGAGACCAGGGGGCCAGGAGACCAGGAGACCAGGAGACCAGGAGACCAGGAGACCAGGAGACCAGGAGACCAGGAGACGTGGTTGCCAACTCTGCGGTCGCACAGCGACCGCGCTACTTCGCTGCCCGCGCGAAGTAGTCCCGCCCTGTCTGCGTGCGGCACGCACAGGCTGGCGCTGGTCGGCGGGGTGATCGGCGATTGGGCGTTCGCGGCTCGCACGAAGTAGTCCCGCCCTGTCTGCGTGCGGCACGCACAGGCTGGCGCTGGGCGGCGGGGTGGCCCGCGCCTCCGCCTTCTCGTCCATTTAGAGCGTCATTCGCACTTAATTGGCTCATAAAGCATATTATCACGTTTTACTGCAACGAATATGCGATTGAAGCCAACTTTTTTTGTTGCACTTCCGACTTTTTGTGCTATAACACAAATGTTTTTCTGACATCCTTGAGAAGCCTTTCCCGAATCTCGGATGTCGGAAAGCCCGGCCTGCCGGGCATCGCGCTAGCCCTGAGCGAGAACGACGCAAGTCATTCGAGTCGAAGTCCGCAGGGCGCATTTCGAACACATCGTGCGAGAAATGCGGGTAGGGACCCCGACGGGGCCGGACTGTTTGGAGCGGGCAAAGTGGCCATCATCGACGTCGTCAAGTGGAACGCCGCGCCGGACCTCTACGCCTGGAAATTCCCATCGGAGGAACTGGCGACCTGGACCCAGCTCATCGTTTCCGAATCGCAGGAGGCGGTCCTCCTGCGCGGTGGGCAGATGGAGGGGCCCTTTCCTCCCGGCCGACACACGCTGAGCACCGAAAACCTGCCGGTTCTGAGGGAACTGTTCAAACTTCCTTTCGGCGGCCGAACGCCTTTCAGCGCGGAGGTCTGGTTCGTGAACCGGACCATTCCGCTGGACGTCAAGTGGGGAACATCGGACCCCATACAGCTTCAAGACCCGAAATACAGGGTCATGCTTCCGGTCCGCTCCTTTGGTCAGTTCGGAGTTCAGATTCAGAACACGAGGAAATTCCTCGTCAAGCTTGTTGGTACGGTCTCATCCTTCGAAAGGGCGCAACTCGTTTCGTATTTTCGGGGCCTGATGATCACGCGCGTGAAGGACGCGGTGGCCAAGCGAATCATCAAAGACAATGTTTCCATCCTCGAGATAAGCGCCCATTTGAACGACATCTCGAACTTCCTCCAGGTCCAGATGGCCGGCGAGTTCGAGGAATTTGGACTCAAGCTGGTCAAGTTCTTTATCAACTCCATCAACACGCCTGAAGATGATCCTGCCGTGGTGCGCTTGAAAGAGGCGCTGGCGAAAAGGGCCGAGATGGACATCGTCGGATTCAACTACCAGCAGCAGCGCTCGTTTGACACGCTCAACACTGCGGCCGGAAACCCGGGTGCATCCGGTGCCAATCTGATGGGCGCGGGTATTGGCCTAGGCATGGGGGTGGGGATGGGAGGCGCGATGGGCAATGCCATGGGCGCGGTCGCAACGAGTGTCCAGCCCACGGTTCATTGTCCGAAGTGCCAGGCACAAAACTCGGCGGCCGCCAGCTTTTGCGCCAGTTGCGCGGCCCCACTGGCTCAGAAGGCCAAAGCAAAGAACGACCCTGACGACGACACGATCACCTGCGACAAGTGCGGGACCAAAGTGGTCAAGGGATCGAAATTCTGTCCGAATTGCGCTGATCCCTTTATCTGCTGCCCGAAATGCGGCACCGATAATCCCGAGGGCCAGCCGACCTGCCGGAAATGTGGCGGCCCCATGCCCATGAAATGCTCTGGATGCGGGCAGGAAGTGACTGGCGCACCTAAGTTCTGCCCCAATTGCGGCAAGGCCCTCCAGGCCAAATGCTCAAAGTGTGATTCCGTCTTGACGCCTGGCGTCAAGTTCTGCCCTAACTGCGGCACGCCCCGGGTCGCGTGAAGATCGAAGGGGAGAAAAAATGATCGATCGTGTTCGACAGAGAAGCCCCTGGGTGCTGGCGGTGCTGCTCCTCGCAACGGCAGCCGTCACTGTAGCGGTCATGCTCCTCATCCTCCCAGCAGGCTACCGCACCGACAAATTTTGGCTCACCTTTGGATTTCTGCTCTTTGCCGAATGCCTGACCTTCGGATACCCGATGGCCATAACGAGACGGCAGGAAGGAAAGGACAAGAGGGCGGATGTTCCCGTTCGGCTCACAGAAGAGATGGTCATTTTGTTCTACGACCTGGGGGTGGGCACCTTGGTCATCGCGGCCATGACGCCCCTCTCGTTCAATCATCTGCTGGTCTTTCACCTCATGCTGCTTCTTTCGCTGATTCTGGCATCTGGCAGCCTTTTCCTTGGAAGCATGCAGGTGTTAGGAATTGCCCAAGAGCTCCAAGAACAGCGGGCACCGCTCATTCACTTCAAGCAAGAGTTTGGCCGACTCCGAGACCGTGCCCATCTCATCGAGCATGAGGGGCTGATGCCCGCCCGGGAAGTGCTCGAAAGTCTGGACGAAGACGTCTCCTACAGCACGACCGAATCCCTTCAAGGGAGCCAGAACGTGGATCATGAACTGGTCACCTGTCTTCATGAAATGGGGGATGCGCTTTCGCGAATCGAAAAAGCAGTGTCAGACCCCGTATCCCAGATCAAAGGGCCTAATGATGGGCCGGGTCAGACCGGACAACCGAATCTTCAAGAATCCCTGCGCTCATTTCACGCCAAGGCAAGGGAGATGAAGCAGATTCTCGCCCGGCGTGAGGAAGTGATAGCTCAGTTGCGATAGCGTACAGTGTTCTTACCTTTAGATCGCTGACTTCTACAACCGAACATAGGTCCCTGTACTGAGAAAGCTCATTTCGATGCACGCACTTGACGAGATCGTCAGTCGATATTCTCAATGCATTGGTCATAACCGCGTCTACTTCGGGCAATGCATCCCTGACAAAAAGCTTCGTAACGCACTTCGGATGTACCAAGAATTCGTACACGAGGAAACCCTATACTATATCCTTTCATTTGATATGGTCATTTTTCGCAAGGTGCTTCCATGACGTCGAAGTCGGCCTCAGAATCCTACCTTCTGGGTTTGGGGACCCTGGTCGTTTTGCTGTCGTTCTGGCCTTTCCTTTTGCTTTTGTACATCCTTGGCAAGAGCAACGAGGGCGCTAAGACCATCTCCGATACTATGATTGGCAGAATAACGACCTTTGATCTTCTTGGCTTTCTGCCGTATAAGAAAAGACGAAACCAGTACGTCAAGTTGATCCGCGACCAGAACCATTCAAGCGCCGATAGGATTGCTTCTATTCTTAATCTATCGGACATAAACCTGGTGATGTCTGAGATTCAGTCTGTAATCGATGACGGCTTACTGCCTGGGTATTCGCTGGATCCTGCGACGCGGGTGATTAGTAAAGTATCCAGTGGAAGTGAATCAATGATCCAGGCCAAAGAGCCCGTGGTGTTCACCTGCAAATCCTGCGGGGCGAATAATTCAGTCATTGCAACGGGCGGTATCGTGAAGTGCGAGTTTTGCGATGCTCCCAACGAAAGCTAGCAGGGTCATCGCGCTCCTCTTGCAGATTCTGGGACTTTTCCTGGCTGTCCTATTCGCCATCCCAGCAGTTGGGCTACTCTTTGAAGGAGAAATTCCGGCGGCTATCTTCAGTGCAGCGCTTGCCTACGGAGGCATTGTGCTATACAGGAGAGGGAAACGGAGAGTCCAAGAGGCTGACGCGATGCTCCATGCCCTACCGTCGGGCCTGGAGCATCAAGTGGCCTCGATAACACCCCACCAGGGGTATGTTGAAGCCGCCCCTTCAGACGCGAGGATTTCTGAGCCGCTTGTTTCGAATCAGTCCCTCACGCAAGAGCTTGATCCTTCTCCGCCATCATGTCCCAGCGGCATGAGGATGCTTCAGTTTACTTGTAAGGCCTGCGGAGCGGAAAATGAGATTGCAGCTACCGGCAATACGCTGCGTTGTGAGTTCTGTGATGCCGAGGCAAAGTAGCCAAATGGACAGAGGTGGCCGCAAAGCTTGCAATCCTTCCATTGCGATTGCCTTGATCGGTCCTCATTCGCCCGAAACCAGGTTCCTCTTATAGGAGAATGCTCTATGGGACTAATCCAACTTGAAACTAAGTTCGATATGGAGAAAGGGATTGCTGTTGAAGACATTGCCCTTGAAATTAAAAAGCAATTCCAGGATCGGTTTGTCATCTATAATATCAGAGAGAACTCGAACAAATCCTTGGAAATAACGGGAAGGAAGAAGACATCCTTCTGGGCATGGCCTTACATTAAGTTTAATGTCGTTGTGGCGTTCAAGCTGGACGAGAATAGGCTCAAGATAATTTTGGACGGGCAGTCCATGTGGACACTGATCGCCAAGTTGCCACCTTTCATAATCGCAAGTCCCCTCTATGTGCCCCTTCAGACCTCGAAAGTGAAACGAGTTATGCAATCTGTCTTGGATTCGGTAAATAAGAGGTATTCGCGATAAACATGGCGCTGCGGCTGATACTGACCGGAAAGCAGCTTCAGAGTTATGCCTTTCGTATACGAATGCAGGCCAAACGGTGATGGCCGTTCGCTAAGCAGTTGCAGTTATTTGCTATAGAGGAGAGGTTTATGGGTGATCAGCCTGTCCCTGTCTTAATTGAGCCCGTTAAAGTTAAACTTGGCAACCAGTTGTTTGTGGGCCTTTTTGATAAGCTACTGCAGTTCTGTAGGAAATATCTTAGCGAGCGGTTGTTTGCCGGTAGCGTAGGATTCCTTATGACGTGGGGTAATTGGGCCCTGGTCCTGGCCAGCCTTATGGGGTTGATTATCGCGGTTGTTTACGGCATCAGGCTAGATTCTTTTGTGCTCGTTATCTGGGGCGTCGGGTGGGTTATGGTCCTCTTGGTCCTCCAATATTCAGCCGCGAAGTTTTTCAGTGCTGGGGAAATTGTGATTCAGTCGTCCGCGAGCCGCCTTTCTTCTCAAGCCTTTGTCGACCTTCTCGCTTTAGTATGCCTGATTCTTGGCTTGGCTTCTCTTTCCTGGGGTGTCTGGGGTTATATAAAAGTTGCGGACAAAAATGGTTTTTGGTCTGGACTGACAGGTTTCTTCTTGTGTGAATACCTTGCCTGCATCGCGTTGAATATCCAGATGCTGAACATTTCCATAACGCCGCAGGCGACGGCTGGTGAAGAAGCCATTGGCATGCTCACCTTCGTCATGAAAGGGATACTCAAATTGACTCCGATAGCTTTTGGTTCGGGTCTGATTATCCACACGCTCAATTTTCTTCTAAGCACTCGCAGGGCCCTTCAGGATGGGGAGAGTCTGTTCGAGTTCCTTGACCAAGGTCAGTACTCTGTCTATTTTATTATGACATCAGCCAGTTTGCCATTTGTCGTTTTCGTATTGTTTGTGATGTATTACCTTTTCGTCGATCTTGCACGGGCCATCTTGGCTCTTCCTGGGAAATTGGATGCCTTGGCGCTGCGTAGAGGTGATGCCGGAGTTCAAGATCACGCTGATTCTACTACGCGGTAAGGAGAAGTAGGACTTGAAGTGTCCGCGGAATTATGCCCGATAGCTCGATGGCGACTGACGCGGAGCAGCCTGGCGGCGAGTCGGTGACGGTGGGAGGGCCCGTGCGCCTCTGGTGGGGAATGGCTATCGCCACCTCGATAGCCCTGCTGGGGGTCGTTGCCCTTCTGACCTTCTATGAGAGCCACGCACACGGAGGCGCGGGATACTTCAAGACCCTGGAAAGAATCCCCGAATCCGCCAATGTCGTCCGATGCGGGGCCTACGTCCTCGATGTCTCCCAGCCGGATATGAGGAGTCGGTCCTTTAGCATCGACCTCTACCTCTGGCTCGCTCATCCTGTCAAGACCAAGTCGCTGCCCTCTGACGCCAGCGCTGCCGAAAATGCCGAGCGGCCACCCGGCGAGCACGAGACGGACCCTCTGCTCAAGTTTGAACTGATGAATGGCGATCTCGAACGCGTCGAGGAAACGATTCGTGAAATCGACGGCGATGACATCGTGGCTACCTGGCGGGTCAAGGCGACCTGCCGCGGTGACTTCCTCTTCACACGCTACCCCTTCGATAAGCAGGTCCTTCGATTCGCCATCGAACATCCGGATTACGACGTCGATACCGTCGTCTTTGTGCCTGATTCGGCCCCTGGCTTGCCCGCTGGAAGCGATGCCGCGGCCGCTTCGTTGCCGTATCTCGAGCCGGACCTGAAAATCCCAAGCTGGAAGATCGTCCGCACGGAGCTTCGACCCCTGGTCCACCACTACACGACGAATTTCGGCATGCGACATACCGGCCCGCCAACGGCGAGTTATTCGCGCCTCGAACTGAACGTAGAGGTCAATCGGGATTGCCTTCCTTTCGTCGTTAAGATTCTCGTCCCGCTCATCCTGGTGATGTCCATCGCCTATCTGGTGGCGTTCCTGCACCACCAGGAACTCGAGGCCTCAGCCGGGATCATCCTGACCTGCCTCCTCTCGACTATCGCCCTGCATCTCTCTGAGGCGTCCAACCTCGGTGAGGCTGGCTACCTGATCACGATGGATAAATTCTTCATTTTCAACTACTTATGCCTGCTGGCTCTGTTTGCCGAAACGGTCGCCACCCACGTGTGCTTCCAGGTCTCCCAACAGGTCGCATTTGCCGACTTCATGGACCAGGCCACACGATGGCTGTTCCCGCCCGTCTACCTCGCCGGTGTCGGCATCATCATGGGAACAGCGATCACTTGAGAGTGCCATTTACGAAGCTTGCTGACTCGCGGCGTTGTTGTCACGGACGGTCAGACCCTGCCCCACTTATCACACCGGGACAGGTCCGGTGAGCGCGCCCCACCCCCCCCGGTTACCCAGAAGGGGCCTGTCAAGTATTCGCGCACGAATGGTGTCACCGCCGGTGGGGCCGACCCCACCGGCGGTGACAAGCCGATCAATCCCGCGGCACGACGAGGCCGCCGTCGGTCCAGAGCGAAGCGTCCAGCAGGACGACCGTGCCCTTGTGGGGAAACCGGAGGAATCGGCGGAAACGATCGGGGAAACTCGCTTCCACCGACTCGGCCTCCCGGTCCGTGACCAGCAGCAGCCACCTCTTGCCCTCGTATTCCTGAAGCTCCTGGGCCAGGCTGTCCATCGAGAAGCGATGGGCGTTCGCTCTCCCTTGCCATGCGGCGAAGGCGGTGAAGGACCAGTAACCATAGGCGGCCTCGCTGGCGGCCCATTCCGTGGGCTGCTCCGGCAGGTAAGCGAGGAGGTCGGCCATCTTGAAGAGGTCGGCCTCGCGCCGCGTCCGGACCGTGATGGGGAAGATGAGGAGCGCCATGGCGGCCAGCAGAGTGGCCCACCGGGCCGCGGCGGCGACGCCGCGCTGCCACCCGGGCGAGAGGCGCAGGGCGGGATAGGCGGCCAGGCCGGCCAGTGCGGGATAGAGCGGCAAGATATAGCGGCTGTACTTGAACGTGACCAGCGAGAATGGGACGAAGACAGCGGCCAGCCAGGCGAGAAAAAGGAGGCCGAGGGGCTGTTCGCGGCGCTCCTTCCAGGCCAGCCAACCGCCCCAGGCGGCCAGCAGCAGCCACGGGGCCGCGGTCTTCAAAAGGAAGACGAGGTAGAGCCAGGGCTCGGGCCCTTCCTGCCCGCGGCCCTGGAGGATGGTGCCGGACACCTGCCTTCTCCACCAGTACTCGAAGCCTGCCCACTGGCCATGTCGCCAGAGGAGAAACGGCCAGAGGCCGAAGACGGTTGCCCCGATCAACCAGCTCATCCAGGGCTTGAAACTGGCCAGGGTTTTCTTTGATCCGGTGAGGAGGAGGTGGATGGCCATCGTCAAGGGGACGGCGAGGGCCGGTGGCCCCTTGCAGAGGAGGGCCAGGCCGAAGGCGAGCCCGGAAGCTGCCCACCATGCCCAGCCCAGGGCCCCTGCGGTCCGGAGACATTGAGGGTCCCGGCCAGAAGAGCCGCCTGGTGCTGCCTCAACCCGAGTGGTCTGGAAGTAGCAGGCGAGCGCCAGGGTGATGAAGAAGGTGAGGGGGACATCGGGATTGGGATACGCCGAAGTCTTGATGAAGGGGGGGGTGAGGGCGAGGACCAGGCCGGCGAAGAATGCCCACCATCGGCCGCCCGTTGGGCACACGAGGGCGTAGAGGACGAGGACGGTAGCGACGGAGAAGAGGGAAGTGGAGAGCCGGGCGGTGACATAAGAGGCGCCGAAGAGGCGGGTAGCGACGCCCTGGACCCAGAGAGGGAGCGGGGGGTGTTCGAAGTATTGCTGGAATTCGGTTTGGCTGAGGCTTGGGACGAGCCAATCGTCTTTTTCGGCCACGTTGCGGCCCACGGCGGCGTAGAGATGCCCATCGAAGAAGAAGCCGCGCACCCAGGCCTGCTGGCAGAAGACGACGAGGGCGGCGAGGGCGACCGCGCCGGCCCCGTTGAGCTGGCGCTCGGGCATCTCGGCGATGCGATCCTTGAGGAGCTTCCAGAGATGCATCACCGGCGTCTCCCTGACCCCATCGGCGCCTGGGCTTAAGGCGGGTGATACCCGCAACCGTGCCAGGTTCGCATAGGAGTCAGGTGTCAGGTATCAGGTGTCAGGAATCAAATGACACCCGAAACCTGACACCTTTCAACATCTTCGCCGGGCGCCGGCGCAGCGGGCGCGGAGAAGCTCTACCCTAAGACTCCAAAAAAAATGCGAACCCACGTATCACCTGTGTCCAAGTGACAGCACCTGCTGGGAGGGGCGGTCCGGCCTTCCGGCCGACCGATGTTCAATCTTCCGGGAGGATCAGGCGGATCGGCTGCCGCCCATGGATGCGATAAATCATGAAATCGGTATCGACGGTCATCATCATACTATCGCGGGACATCTCGGCCATTCGCACAAGACAGGCATCTGCAAGGGACATTGGCACATCGGAGTACTTCGTCATGAGACGGTTGAGTGTGGGGACTTCTTCGACCATTCTGAAAGTGATATCGACGAAGCCCCTTCCGATCAGCTCTAGAACCGCCTGGCTGCCTCCGGAGAGATTCCGAAGGAGATAGCAAGACTCTGCGAGAACCGGTTCGCAGGTCAAGAACGGTGCGTGGAGGTCCGCGAAGGAGGCCTTGGCCCATTCATGGAACTTATCACCGCGGTCGAGCAAGGCGACGAGGGGCCCGGTATCCAGCAAGACCGCTGCTCTCACTGGCCGAAGCCTTTCAGGTGAGTCTTGTTATGGGAAAGGTCTCCGGGGCCTCTCACGCAGCCGATCAGGTCGCGAATCCGGTCTAGCCTGGAAGCCTTGACCTTTGCATCGTTTTGAACCGCCAGAACCAGCGCCTCGCGGATGATCGCCGATTTCGTGGTGAACTTTTTCCGAGCGAGGGCGGCCAATTCTGAGTCTAAGGATTCCTGGACCTTGACCGAAATCGTTCTCATGACGTACGCCTTCAGAGAGTCCGGACCGAGAAAACCCGCACAGTATTATCTCAAAATAAGAATGTAATACCTTTTCAGTATTTTTCAATCGGCCGGGAGGGATTTCAAGAGTAATTAGCGAAGGGCTTGCCGTAACCGATTCCGGTTCTGGTCCTTCGAACCACAAGGGTCGGTTTGAGGCAACGCTTCGCTAGGGGTACTCGAATCCGTAGGCCACGTGGACCTGCGGCCGGCCGCTGAAATCGGACTGAAAAACGACGTATTTCCCGTCGGGCGACAGGTAGGGATGGGGATGCGAGGCCTGATCGCCGCCCGCGCCCTTCCACCGCCAGGAAGTTCGAGGCAGGAGGAGATAGCGCGTGCGGACGAAGGGATTCTCCCCCACGGGCTCGACATACGTGCCGACGAACAGGAAGCTGTACTGGGGGATGGCGTATCCGTCGGAATCCGACACGAAGCGCCGGCCCGACTCGTCGAAGCCGAAATGGCACGAATCGGCCCGGGCGAGCCGGCGCGTCAGGTCCACGCACTTCGATCCGGCCCTTGTCTGGCCGAGGTAAGGGTCTTCTGCCTGCTCCACGGGCATCGGGGCCGCCTCGAGCAGCGGGGCGCGCCACCGGCCCGGCAGGTGGTTGTAGGCGCTGGTTACGACGCTGTATTCCTGCCCGCGCCAGGTGTTGTGCCCGCCGTTAGTCATGGCCGGCGCTCGTCCCACCGGTATCATTCGCCAGTTCGCGCCATCGTCCCGAACGACCGAGTAGGCGCTCCCGAGGTTATCGATGGTGGGAGGGAGGTCCTTCCAGCGCCAGGAACCGTCAGGAGGTGTGAGCCAGGAGCCATCGGAGAGCTTCACGTGCTCGTGGTTGAGGAGGATATCGTGCGAGTACGGCGGCAAAGGATTGTGAGAGTACTGGCAGTGCATGTTGCGGTAGCCGTTGCCGAACTCGATGATGTTGTAGGCCCCCTTTCGGACGTCGAAGATATAAGCGCCCCAAGGGGCGCCCTCGGTCTTTCCATCGCCGAGGAAGTTGCCCATGAGCACTCGTTCGCCATCGGCGGAGATGGAGAAGGCGCCGCGGCAGACGAGGGGGACCGGGGCCGAGGCGATGGCCTCCTGCCGGAGCGTGTCGAGGTCCACGCGGCGCACCTCGACCCTGTCCGCGGCGCGCAGGAGATGATAGGCGCAGTCGCCGCCGGGGCTCAAGACCGCGCCGTACGACATTCCATCCGGGACGTCCCAGCTTCCAACGCCACCCTCGAACTTGCAGATGGGCCGGATGCTGAACCCATCCCGGACATCGCAAATCCAGGCCTCAGGCTTTGTGAGGCCATCGTCCGAGGCCTCACGGCGAAAAACGAAATAGCGGGAGTCGCGGGTCCAGGAGGGGCAGTCCAGGTAATAGGCGTGACTGACGCGCTGGGGGTCCGACGTGACCTGGACAACCTGCAGGTCTTCCGGCGACGCCGGGGTGCGACATTCGTCGCGTTCACAAGCTTCTCGGACCATGGCGGACACCTCTTTGAAATCCGCTGCGCCCTTCGGGCTACGCGGATTTCAGAGACGGGGCTGTTTCGGCTTCGCCGAACATGCCCCGTCAGAAACAAGCCTTTATGAAAATCCGCCTC
>JACPCR010000047.1 GCA_016179685.1 Planctomycetota bacterium
GCTTCTCGCATTCCACATCCGCGTACAGGCCTTCTTCAACTCTGTCCCGCTATGAAGGCTCATTCGCATTCCTTCGATTCCGCTCTTACCCAGGCCGGCGTCCGCCTCCCTTGGGGACAGGTCCGGCGAACTTGGCCTGGGCTTCAGTATTTCGCCCCTTGGGGGCTTTCCCAACTTGTCCCTCCCGCAGGAAGAAGCATGAGAGGGCTCCCGTTTCCCGGAGTGATCCCGTTGGGATTCAGCGCTGGTCTTTTCAAGCACCGGCTAAAGCCGTCACTCCAACCCCTCCGCAGACGGCTCCGGCGCTTAACTGAACAGTATTGACCTCAACCCCATCGCCTGCTCTATCGGACAGGGGCTATTCAATCATCTGGATTCTGCCGCGTCAAGAAAAATTTGTGCGGCAGGTATCACCGCCGGTGATAAACATGGCGCTCAGCCGCTCGCATCCGTACTCCGGATGCGCCTCCTTCAGCATCAGGATCGCCCTTCGCGTCACCTCGTGAACACGGCCACCCCAGTTTTGGTTGCAGGAAGCCCTCGTAGCTTCCGCAACCAAAACTAGAAGGAGGGATTTACTCCACCTCTTTTAACCACTTCAGACCGGTTTATTTCGGGAAGGAATACAGGGGGAATCGTGATTCGCAGCGGAGGCTTCAGGAAGTCGTCTTGCAAGTCGACCGCGCTCTGGCGTCTGCCTTCCAAATCGTGGACAGACAGCTTGGCGCTGATGGGGAGGGATGGGAGGTCGCAGGTGAGGTCTTGTTTGGTCTCATTGCGGCCTGGAGGAACAGGCGCAGGAGCGATCCGGCAAGGAACTGTTTCCGGTCCGCGAAGAGCAGGGACCGCAGGCCCTGGGACTCGGGCCCGGCTTCGATGGGTGCTGGATCAATCCCCTCATCGGGAGGGCATTGGGATGCCTCTTTGATCTCGAAATCAACTGGGTTGGAGGCGGGGGCATACCTCGGTTGCGAAGGCTCTTCGGGCGCCTGGCCTTCCCACATGGCCCGATAGCGACCTGGGGGAAGCTGGCCGAACATGGCGTGCTCGTTCCCCGAGACGAAGAAGGACATCGCTAGAGTGATCTTGCCCGGGGAGAGCAATTTTGTGACGAGTCCGGATGGAGGGTGGTTCTGGATTTCAACCTCACGTCCCTCGTCCGTAGTGACTTTGAGCATCGGCCAGAGGGCGTAGCCCATGGCCAGCTCGACTGGATTTTCCGTGCCGTTGAAGGCGTCCAGATGGAGCCAAACCTGCTGGTGGCCCAGGTACACGGCCCGGTCGGTTACCAGTCGGGACGCCATGCCCTGCTGAGGGACGTGGAATCCCTCCGGGATCAGGACTTCCGAGACGCAGGGGTGGAGGGTGGTGAGGAAGAGTGCGGGCAGAAAGACGCCCAGGGCCCGTTGGCGCTGGTGGCGGCACGTAAGGCCTTTTTGATGGCCAGCTTGATGGCCGGTCAGGCTGTCAGCGAGGAAGCGAGGAAGCTCCTCGGACCTTCGATTAATACCCTGGGGGACAGATGGGTATAGGATGGATGCTGATGGCAACGGGGCAGGAGGGGCATCCCCCGGCAGAACCAAATCCAAAGGAGGACGGAGCGCTCAGTTCAACGTTTTCCACAAGGAAATGGGACATTCCCAATCTTTTACTCACTTGCCGGGCAACCGAGGTAAGAGCGGCTTCAGCTTGATCCGTACCTCAGGCACATCATGGGTCGCTCTCTTCCAAACCTCTTCCAGGTCTACGGCATCGTAACCATGAAAATGAGATGATCCCGCATCCCTGCCATCAACGCCCATGGGAGGATCGGATGCCGCTCGCGGAAAGCATCGGGTTGATGGAGCAGCCAAGCGCTGAAGAATGATCCGGGGGTCTGAGCGGGGGCGGGGCGGACGGCGGCCGACCGGCGGCGGTCAGAGACGAGGGCGATCGGTTGCGGGCGTACTGTCCCGCTCGGCGTAGGGTTAGGCGCAATACTGTTCAGTTAAGCGCACAAACTGTCGCTTTCGGATCGTTTGGCGTTGGCGAAGTCGAAGCGATGTGTTGGAGTTACGCCTCCCGGAGGGAGCCCTCTGGGATTTAAGGCGTGGTCTTCTCGGACAACGGCTCAAGCCGTCACTCCAACCCCTGCGGAGACGGCTTCGGCGCTTAACTGAGCAGTATTGGGGCTAAAGCAGTTGCCGAGCAAGGAGACCGACGGCAGAATATAGCCTCACACGACATGGCGTCCTCCTCAAACCTCGACGGGTGATGAAGACGGTCGGGGTCGACGAGGGGACGCTTATTTTTTTTACATCGCTCACCGTTCGGCCGCACACTCGGGTGCGTCCAAAATGGCCACCCAAGGGTCCAAAGTTCAGTAACCCTCTCGCGCCCCGTTGCAGCTTGGTCACCTTGTGAGACCAGCCGATGCCCCTCCGAGCCGCCTTTTTTGACGTCGATGGCACCCTGGCGCGCTCCAATATCGCCAGCGCCTATGCTTACTTGCGCTGGACAGAGCTTTCCTGGCCGGCCCGGATTCCCTGGATTCCCTGCTTCGCCCTCAAGGCCGCGCTCTACCTCGCCGTCGATGCCTTCGATCGCGCTCGGTTCAACCGCCTCTTCTACCGGAACTACCGGGGCCGAAGGGCCGATTCGGCGGCGGAAATGGCCCGGCGCTGCTTCGAAGGCTATCTCAAGCCGCGGCTTTTCCCCGACGCCGTCGCCCATGTCCAGCAGGTCCGGCAGGAGGGCTTCGAGGTCGTTCTCGTCACCGGATCGCTCGATTTCCTCGTCGAGCCGCTGGCCCGCGAATTGAATGTCGGCCACGTCCTTGCCGCACGGCTGCAGGTCTCCCGGGGCCTCTTCACCGGTGAGCTGGAAGGCGGCCCCCTGAGCGACGAGGAAAAGGCCCGGCGCGTCCGCGATTTCGCGTCGGAACGCGGCGTCTCCCTCGCCGAAAGCCAGGCCTATGGCGACAGCATCGCGGACCTTCCCATGCTCGAAGCCGTGGGCGCGCCGCACCTCGTCAATCCCGACGCCAAGCTGCGCCGCATCGGACTCGAACGCTCCTGGCCCATCCTTGAATGGTGGCGATAGTCTCCGCGGCATCTCTATACGGTGTCAACTGTGGGCAGAGGTCAGCCCACAGGAACAGGTGCGAGAGGCGGGCTCCCGACCCCGACGGAAGGACACAAGAACAACGAGGATTGAAAATCCATGACGGTAAAGCCCGAACATTGAAATTCCGAGACTGCAAAAATGCCGGTTATCGGCCGCGGGGGCCCATTCGGGCACTGGGCGTACCGGGACGGGGAGGACCGGTGACGACCAGCAGCCAACTGCCGTCGCGTAGCTTCACGACACCGGGATCGGCGCCGGGCACCCTTACGGGATTCGCGTCCAGCCTCCAGGAAACCCCATCCACGCTCGTGAGCGGCCACAGTCCTTCGCCCGTGCCGAAGAAGACCAGCCGCCCGCCGTCGCTCTGCAGGTTGCCGAGCCAGCGGTCGCGCGAGGGGTGCGTCACGTCCTCGACGCGCTCGAAAACCAGGCCGTCCCGGCTCACCGCGTGGTAGCCCGTGCCGCCCGGCGGCGGCTTGCGGCCCTGCTGGCCCATCATCATCTCGGCCGCCGTGCCGTTGTCCGGCACGATGAGGTGGAAAAGGCCGTCATGCAACGCCACGGCGCAATCGATGACCAGTCGGCCTTCCACGGCGAAGCGAATGCCGGGCTCGAAGGCGTACTGGATGCCGTCCGTCGAGAGGGCCGAGTAAATGGCTGGGGTGCTGCGGCGGAAGTCCGGACTGCGATTCGAAGTGAAATAGAGGCGAACGCGTCCGTCGGGCAGCGGCACGAGCGTGGGATCAAACGGCCGCGCCAGCCCGGACTCCATACCGTCCACGGCGATAGGCTGCGCCGGAGTCCAGGTACGGCCCTCGTCGCTCGAGAAGCGTACCGCCACGCGGTCGAAGTGGCGGCTGTCGTCCCGAGGGAAGTGCTGGAACGCGGCAAGAAGCCGCCCATCCTTGAGGCGCGCTGCTGTAGGCACCCCGGCGCGTTCAAAGGTGGTGAGCTTCTCCGCCTGCCTCTCTCGTCCGACGCGGTAGACGACGACATCGTTGTCCCAGGGACCCGGACGGTTAGAATTCGGTGGGACGTCCGGCGGCTGTCCATCCGCGCCATGGACAGGCCATGAAGGGAATAGGACCCAGGCCACAACGCTAGCTTTGACAAGAAACGTCTTCAAACTCTTCTCGAACAGGAGGATACGGTAAGTGCTTCGCCTTGCACCATGCGCTTCGCTAAAAGGTCTGGATCCTACAGTCTTGCGTCTCTAATCTACAGTCTTCACCTTACAGCTTTCAACTTTCGACCGTACCCTGAATTTCATCGGGTGACCCTTTGGCTGCGGTCAAAGACCGCGTTAAGATGATAGCATCGCCGGGCGGGGACTTCATGCGATAGGAGGGATGGCTGAGTGGTTGAAAGCGCTGGTCTTGAAAACCAGTGTGCCCGCAAGGACACCGTGAGTTCGAATCTCACTCCCTCCGCCACAGAAAAGACGCCGGTCAGGATGAAGCCTGCCCGGCGTTTGTTCATTGGAAATTTTTTCAACCCTTTTCCTGGTATCTTCGATATTCCGACAGGTCCAGGTTACGGCACGAGCCACCCTCCACGATGGAGAACGAGAGGAAAGGCTCGGCCCCTGGAGTGGCTTCGTAGCGCACATCGGGCTCGAGGACGACGTGGACGCCCTGCGCCAGTTCGAGGACGGTCTTGAGAAGCTGGCCCGAGGCGGGGTCCCAGAATCGGAGCGTGCCGTCGTGGCCTGCGGTGGCCAGGAGATTCCCTCGGGGTGAGAAGCGTACCGCACCAACGGGCCCCACGTGGCCCGTCAAGATCGCCGAGACCTCGCCTTCCGGCATCCGCCAGAGCCGGACCATGCCGTCGCGGCCTGCTGAGGCCAGCCGCGTGGAATCCGGTGAGAAATGCAGCGCCTGCACCTGGTTCGTGTGTCCCTCGCAGATACGCTGGAGGGACAGGCCTGCCGTCCGGAAGAGATGGACTTCCTCGGCCAGCGCGGCCGCGGTCACCAGGCCATCGGGCGAGACGGCCAGCGCGGAGCAGCGCCGTCCCCGCAGAGGATGGCGGGCCAGGCAACGTCCCGCCGTCAAATCCCACAAGCACAGGCCCGCATGCGGCGCGGAGGTGACCAGGCGGTTGCCTCGGGCATCCACGGCGAGTCGATGAAGGCAGGAATCGCTGGCTGAATTCAGAAGGTTCATGCGTTCCAAGTCCTCGAACGCGTCGGCCCTCAGAATGCTGGACAGCCCGATGAGCAGCGCATTTGCCAGGGTCTGCCGAAATATCAGGTCTGCCTGGCCCGTCTCGAGATTCAGCGAAAGCGGGACGCGTTCAGGGCCGCCGATGAGCAGTCGCCGGCCGTCTGGTGAAAGCGCGAGGTCCAAGGCATTTGAGATGTTGATTTCCGAGGCCGCATCGGCCCGGCCGCCGGACCAGCGACGCCGCTCCGCCCGGTCGCTCGTGCCCACCAGAAGCGTTTCTCCGTCCGGGAAGGCCTCGAGGGCGAGGAGGGCCGAGTCCTCGAGTGGGAGCGTCGTCTCTGGCGTGAACGCATCCAGGTTCCACAGGGAGAGGTATTGCTGGACTTCGTCGCCTTCGCCGATCAGTTCCGCACTGTTCCGAACAAGGAAGTGTCCCCGCGGATGGAAGCAGAGGAGATGGCGGTAGGGGCAGGCCGGAGGCGGCGGGGCCTGCCACAGCCGCCCGCCCGAGGCCACGTCGTCCACGAACAGGTCGTTGCCGTCCGACCACGCAGCCAGAATTCCGCCCTCCGGAATGAAGACTGCCGCCGCCTCTTCCTGATAGGCCTCCTCGCCCTCCTCCGCCCCCCTACGAGTCCGGCAGAGGACCTTTCCGGTGACGATCTCCCAGACCTGGACATGAGTGCCCAGGTAGGCCGCCAGCCTCGCGCCGGTGGCGTCGAGCCAGAACCGTTCCGCCAGATCCGACGCCGACGGGCCTCCGAAGGGCCCCCAGACCGATCCCGACTCCAGGTCGATCACCCGGATGGCGTCCTGGAAGGTATGGAATCCGAGGCGGCGGCCGTCCGCGGAGAAGACCGGCTCGACGCTCGGGTGGTGAAAGGCGATCGGATGCGCCCGCACGACCTCTCCGATGCCGATGTCCCAGACGACCAAGACACCCTTCCGGCTTGCCGCGGCGGCCCTGCGGCCGTCCGCGCTCAGGGCGATGCGGCCCGCGTGCTCGTGGCCCCGGCCTGGCCACTTCAACACTGTTTGCCGCTCGCCCGTATCGACGTCCAGCAGTTCTAGGCCTTCCGGGTCCGGCAGCGCAGCCACCAGCCTCCCCTGCCTCATCGTCGCCGCCAGGACTTCCCGGCCGGCGACTTGCCCCAGTCTCCGGCCTGTCGTCGTCTGGTAAAGGGCGGTAGCCGAATCCCTGCCCGGCAAGGGCCAGAGCAGCACGCTCCCGTCCGCGCTGAAGCAGAAGAACTCCTCGGCCACCGCCGACGTTCGCCCGTCCTCCACGCGGTCGGCCAGCAGACGCCCCCGCGCTACGTCCCACAGCTTCAGAACGCCCGCATTATCCATCGTGGCCAGAATCCGGCCGTCGCGGGAGAATTCGATTCGGAGGATATATTCGGAGTGACCGAGCTGGAAAACGGGCGTCAAGTTCATTTGAGTTCATCGTCCTCGTGTGCGAGAATACAGAGGGCAGGGGATGACACGGACATGAACGGTCCCAACAACAACGAAATCGGCCGATGCCGCGGCATCGGCCGCATTGCCCTCATCTTCACTCTCCTGGCCGCAGTTGCCGCGGCCGAAGAGCCGCTCGACCCCGCACCGGAGCACGCGTCTCCCGGAAGCGCGCCGGTTTCTATGGGAGATGTCGCGCCTGCTTCGGCGCCCGACCTCACCCCCGAGCAGGTGTTCCAGCTCGAGGAGAAGGAGCAGGCCGTCCGCAGGCTCGAAAAACTTTCCGAGGAAATCGCTGCGGACGTGGCCCGGCGGCGCGGCCTCCCCTTCAAGAGCCCGGTCCGCAAGGGCATTCAGTCCCGCGGGGAGCTCCGAGACTATCTCGCCCGGCTCATGAACGTCAAGCAGCCCCGGGAGCGATTCGACGCCATCGCCCGGGCCTACACCCTCCTTGGCCTCCTTCCACCGGGGATCGACCTCCAGAAGCTCGTCCTCGATCTCCTCCAGCAGGAGGTGGCCGGATTCTACGATCCCGAGGCCAAGGCGCTCTTCCTCATTGACGAATGGAGTCTTTCCCAGTGCGCCATCATTTCACACGAGCTGACCCATGCGGTCCAGGACCAGCACTTCGACCTCCAATCGCTTCCCATGGAGGACGAGACCCGCGAAGACCTCGCCGTTGCTGTCCGATCCCTCGTCGAGGGTGAGGGAATGCTCGTCATGATGCTCTACCTCTCCGAGGCCGGGGCCGCGCAGGTCGGGCTCTTCGAGTCCCTCCTCGGCCTGGGCTTCAAGTCCCTGCTCGACAATCTGGACCAGCCGGACCTGAACATGAGCTGGCAAGGGTCGGAAAGCCTGTTCCCCGGCCTGGACCCGATGGCCTCCGTCCCCCTCGTCATCCGAGAGAGCCTCGTGTTTCC
Source organism: Planctomycetota bacterium (assembly GCA_016179685.1). Taxonomy (GTDB): domain Bacteria; phylum Planctomycetota; class PUPC01; order JACPCR01; family JACPCR01; genus JACPCR01. The sequence goes on from JACPCR010000047.1 coordinate 7,649, forward strand.
CTATCTGCAGGGCCTGAACTTCGTTCATAAGGCCTGGCGCCAGGGAGGCTGGGAGGCCGTCAATGCCCTCTACCGCGACCTACCGCAGTCCACCGAGCAGGTCATGCACCCCGAAAAGTTCTTTCGCGCCGAAAGGGACCGGCCTACCCTGGTCGAGATCGCCGACCTCCACGCTCTCGCCCCCGCGGGCTATCGGATGTTCTACCATTCCGTCCTGGGCGAGTTGTATATCAGCATCCTTTTCCGCCAGTTCCTCGGCGACTCGGCTCATCCGTCGGCCTGGGTCGGATGGGACGGCGACCATTTCATCGCTTTTGCGCAGCCGGACACCGGGGCGTCCTCATTCCTCTGGGTCACCGTCTGGGACAGCGAGGGTGATGCGGCCGAATTCGAGGCGGCGTACCAGCAGCTTCTGGCCCGGAGGAAGGAGGCGGAGGAGAAGACGGTGGAAGCGGCCAGGGCGGCTGGGGGCACTCCCGTTCTGCACGTCGAGCAGCGCGTCGAGCGACGCGGGACGGAGGTCCAGATCGTGGGCAGCAGCGGTGTCCCCGAAGGCGACGCCGCGGACTTCCTCCATGCCCTGGCGAACAAGGCCTGGGAGGCCAGGACCCTCAAAGAGTCACCGGCCATCGAGTCCAAAGGGTCGCCGCCCGTGCCTCCAAAATAAGGCTTGAGGAGAAGTTGCTGAATGAGGAAACGTGCGATGACCAAATTATTTATTGCCTGGAGGCCGGCGGAGCCTGAGCCCGGCGGGTGGCGTCCGGTGGGGCAGTTGGAATATGACAAACCGTTGTACCGGTTCTGCTACACCCGCGGTGCGCAAGTAAATAGGCTTTTGCCCATTCCGGTTGGTGTTCCCGCTCCTCCGCTGTTCAGTGGCGCTGAATCCGAGTAGATGAAAAGGAAACCGTTGGCAGCCATCCGCAAGGAGTGGCTCTTCACGTTAGCCGTCCGCCAGAATCACCGCGTTCCGGGTCCGCAGCGTCCGGATGCCGGAGTAGTGCATTACGGTCCGGATCGGCGATCCCGGCAGCGCCGTCTTCTGCTGAAGGATGAAGTCGGCGAAGTCCGGCACGTTGTAGGCCACGTAGGCCAGCTCGAAGCGGTCGATGGGACGCCCCGCCTCCATCTCCAGGTCCGGAAACGGCAATGGGCCCGTGTCCACCTGGTACATCCACCGGATGTCGTTCACGTTCATCGTCTTGATGGGGAACTCGAGAAGCGCGTTCAACGATCCGTCTCGGCTGGCGAACTGCACCTGTCCCACGAGGGGGCGTCCTTGCATCGTGACGCGTACGATCTCTTCGTTCGTCTCGAGCATCCGCGGCGACTCCACCTCGCAGACGTGCCAGAGCACGTCCTGGAAGCGATCCCGTGACGTTCCCCGCTCCGCGCAGCCGTCGTGCCATTCCGACCGCGTCCGGAAGATCACGTAGTCTTCGCGGCCGAAGATGCCGCAGAAGTCGTAGTTCGGGTCCTGAAACAGATTCTTCTCCGCATACGTGTGCTCGGACTTGCACGAGGCGAAGAGAAAATATTCCTCGGACGAACCGGCGCGTGCGTCGGTCAAGACGCAGCGCGACTCGATGAGCAGCCGGGCATTGTTGCCGCGCTGAGACGTGACGAAGGTGACGAACGATCGGGCATAGTCAAGCACTTTCATGAAGAATCTCTTTTCGTGATGGTATGAATTCCAGCCCGTTCCCGCCGAATTGACTTGGACATCCTGCCGCGATACAAGTTTTCTTCGTTGGTGACCTCTCTTATTTCCCATTCTCACCCCCGTGCCGTCTCACCGCAACTCCGCGAGTCTGCCATGAGAAACCAGCTCCGTCATTGCATTGCTTCCGTCGTGCCGGCCCTGGCTTTCGTGCTTTCCCCGCTCCTGGGCGAAGCGCCCCGTGGATGGATTCAGGGAAAGGGCTGGGGGGCCGTCTGGGGGCCTGATGACGAGGTCGGCGCGCTCAATGCCCTCAAGCCGGAGCATGTCCTCCGCGCCCTCCAACTCGTCAAGGAAGGCAAAGTGTACGATCTCGGCCTGGCCTACGACCGCACCTCTTACAAGTGGCCAGGGCACTCACCGGGCGAGATCATCAGTTTTCGGACGCCGGAGGGGGTGAGGCGTCAGAAGGACCTGGACTTTACGTTTCCGGAGAAGAATCCGGCAGGGATGGCATGGCACAGCAACGCGCTCTTCCTGAACGACAACGTGGCCACTCAGATTGACGGGCTGGGGCATATTACGGTCGGCGCGGACAATCACTGGTACAACGGGTTCAAGGAGGAGGACTGGGGCGGCAACTGGGGCATTCGCAAGTGCGACGCGGCCAGCATTCCGCCGATCGTTGCCCGCGGCGTCCTCATCGACGTCGCCGCCTACAAGAAGGTCGAGGCCCTGACCGCTGGAACGGCCATCACCCCCGAGGACCTCCAGGGCGCCCTGGCGGCCCAGGCAACCCAGCTTCGGGTCGGCGACGTCGTGCTCGTGCGTACCGGGACGGCCCGCTACTGGGGCCAAAGCGGCTCGGACCACGACAAGATTCGCGCCCACGATTCTGCGGGCATCAACCTCGACTCTGCCCGGTGGCTCGTGCTCGAGAAAGGGGCCATCCTGATCGGCTCGGACACGTCGGGTCTCGAGGTCATGCCGCCGCCCCAGGGCAGCGCCAGCTTCAACCCTGTCCATGATTTCCTCCTCGTCCAGCAGGGCGTGCACATCGGTGAATTCCACAACTGCGAGGAGCTTGCGCGCGACAAGGTTTACGAATTCTGCTACGTCTGCGCGACCAATAAAATCCGGGGTACGACGGCCGGTTTCTGCCTCCGGCCGCTGGCGCTGAGGTGAGGGAAAGCTGGCGGCGAGTGTGAAGCCGTGTGCACCAAGCGAGGCCACCATGGCGAATGCCCCTGCCGAATATCCTGAACTGTCCATGGACCTCCGGTCGCACTCGTTCGCCGGCCTGCTCCGCGTCATCGGTCCAGGGGCCATTGTCGCCAGCGTCACCATCGGCAGCGGAGAAACCATCTTCGCATCAAGAGGCGGCGCCATCTTCGGCTATTCCCTCCTCTGGTGCTTCCTCCTCAGCGCCTTCTTCAAGGGCGTCCAGGTCTACAGCGGCTCCCGCTTCATCACCCTCACGGGGCGGCACCCGCTGGAAAGCTGGGCCGAGTTGCCCGGGCCTCGGGGCTGGTTCGTCTGGTTCATCGCCGTCATGACCATCGTCTGGATGCCGTTCTGGCTCGGCGTCGGCCTGCCCAAGATGCTCGGCGAGTTCACGAACTGGGTCGTCGGCTATCCTCAAGCCGCGGATGCGGAAAAGTTCCTCCATTGCGGGCGTCTCTGGGCCACCCTCTACATCGTGGTCGCCATCCTCTTCACCTGGGTTCAGAGCTTCGGCTTCCTGGAAAGGGCCCAGACGGCGATCGTGGCTCTTCTTCTTCTTTGCCTCCTCATTGCCGCGGTGGTCTCCCGGCCCGATCTCTCCGCCCTGCTGGCGGGCCTCGCCCTGCCGCGCAAGCCCGAGTATGAGCCATGGGTATTCGACATCCGGGAATTCAAGGCCCGGGGCCCGTGGGTCGAAATGGCCACTTACCTCGGCGTCATCGGGGGCGGCACGCAGGATTACATCGGCTACGTCGGCATGCTCCGAGAAAAGGCCTGGGGCATGCTGGGCTGGCATGGCGGCGGGCCGGATGCACTTCCCCCTCAGACCATCTCCCAGGACCCGGAAAACGTCGCCCGCGGGCGAAGCTGGCTGCGCGCCCCCCTCATCGACGTCTCCGTCTCCTTCACCTCGGTCTTCATTTTCTCCCTCTGTTTCGCCGTGCTCGGCGCCACCGTCCTCTACCCTCGACACGAGGTGCCCTCCGGCTTCCAGCTCCTCACCCTTCAGGCCGGCTACCTCGTCCGCGGCGGTCATCCGCCCGCCGTCCAGACGCTCCTGGGGATTGTCTACAGGACCGGCATTTTCTTCGCCCTGTTCGGGACGATTTACGGCGCCTACGAGCTCTACACGCGCACGAGCCGGGAATGCCTCGTGGCCGCCATCCCGCGGCTTCGCAGCGTGCCCCTCCGGCAGTTTCGGCTCGGCACGCTCCTGTGGTGCGGCATCGGAGGCCTGGCCCTCCTCTGGCTTGTCCCTGAAAAAGACTCCGTGAAGCTCGTCACCCCTGCCGCCCTGGTCGGGTCCTCTCTGACCTGCGGGCTCTGGTGCTTCGCCATGCTCTGGTCCGACGCCGTTCACGTTCCCCAGAACCTTCAGATGCGCCTGCTCCTGCGCCTGGCAGTCTTTCTCGCCGGGGTCGCTCTTTCTGCGGTCGCTCTCATTGGAATCGTCGAGTACGTCCATGGCCTCCTCACCTGACTTATGAACACCACCCTCCGCCTGAAGATCAAGGAAATCTGGGCCGGCTTCCGGAACGCTTACACGCGCCTCCCCTTCCGCTACGGCAGAGTCACCTTGACAGCCGTGCCCGTTTATCACGTAGCCATCACGGCCGAAGATGGCCAGGGACGTCGCGCCACGGGTTACGCTGGCGACTGTCTCCCGCCCAAGTGGTTCGACAAGAGCCCCCAGAAGACCTTCCGGCAAGAGATCGACGAGATGCTTGCCGCGGCTCGCTTCGCCCAGCAGAAGGCCATCGAGGTCGGCTCGGGCACCCCCTTCGAAATCCACCAGGCGGTCTATCCTGCTTGTCTCGAGTTCGGCGACGCGCGCGGCCTAACGAGGCTCACCGCCGGCTTCGGATCGACCTTTATCGACCGCGCCCTGATCGACGCCGCAGGCCGACTCGCTTGCGCCCCCTTCCATCGGCTCGCACGGGAGAACCTCCTCGGCATCGACCTGGGATGGTATCATTCCGAGCTGAGCGGGCTCGCGCCCGCACAGGTCTTGCCCGAGAAGCCGCTCGGCCATCTCATCATTCGCCATACGGTCGGTCTCCTTGACCCGCTGACGGACGAGGAGATTCCCGAAGGCGAGCGGCTGCGGGACGGGCTGCCCCAGTCCCTCGAGGCCGTCATTCGTTTCTATGGCGTCCACTACTTCAAGCTGAAGGTCTGGGGCGACGTCGAGAAGGACGCGGCGCGCCTGGCCGGCATCGTGCAGACCATCGAGCGCAACGTGCCTGGCCCCTATTTCTGCACCCTGGACGGGAACGAAAACTTCCAGGATGCCGCCTCATTCCTCCGGTTGGTCGAGCGCCTCCGCTCCGAACAACGCTTCCGGCGCTTCTTTGACAGCATTCTTTTCATCGAGCAGCCCATCCACCGCGACCAGGCCCTCACCGAGGCCTCCGGCCAGATCATCCGCGAGATGGGGAAGGTCAAGCCGGTGATCATCGATGAATCAGACCAGGACCGGCGCTCTTTCCCCCGGGCCATCGAGCTGGGCTACCGCGGCGTCTCTCACAAGAACTGCAAGGGCATTTACAAGTCCTTGGCCAATCTCGGGCTTGTCCAGCACCTGAACCGCCGCGGCGGCGGCTACCTCCTCAGCGCCGAGGACCTGAGCACCCTGCCGGTCCCCGCGCTCCAGTCCGATCTCTGCGCCGTCGCCACCCTCGGCATCCCCCACCTCGAACGCAACAGCTTTCATTATTATCGAGGCATGGCGCACCTGTCGGACTCCGACCGCGAGCGGATGGCGCGCAACCATCCCAGGCTTTACCGCATGCAGGGCCGGGAGGCATTCCTCGACGTCCAGGCCGGACAGGTCGATATCCGTTCGCTCCAGTGCCAAGGCTTCGGCATCGGCTTCGACCTCGATTTCAAGTCCATGACGCCCGAGTCGGACTGGAAATTCGAGAGCCTCGGGCTTTAGTTCGCCAGCACGGAGGTGCATGAGCACTTCCGTGCTGTAAATTCAGAAAAGGGAGCTTTGCGAAGCAAAGGGTTATAGGTAACTGGTAACTGCTTAGTGAAAAAGCTGTGTCATCCGCGGATTTCTGCCAGCAGGTCCGAAAAGGCAAGTGCCGCTGGAGCCAGAATCGTGGTTCGCAGGGACTACGATGAACAAAGGTCAAAGGAGAGCCGAACATCCACCTCATGACGCAGGGAAGTCGAAGGTGTCACGGAGGTCGATTCTCGTCGAGTTGCACGTTTCCATCGTTGCGGATGGTTTCAACGAGGACGCCCGCCGGAAGTCCCCGGTAGGTCCTCTGAAGGATTTCCAGACCCGTCTTTACGAAGTCAATGGCCCGTTCGACACGGTTGTTCGCTCCCTCGACGCTGTCCACGTAGAGGAAGAGAAGGACTTCATCCCGGTGCTTCCAGAGGCGGTCGAGGAGTCGGAGGACATCGGCGTCCCCGGACCCTAAGGTGAGAATCTGATCGAGGCGTTTCTCCAATTCGAACCGGTAGCGTTTATAGGTGCCTTCCGAAAGCTCGGACTTCCGATCTTTTAACTCCAGGGCATCTTTGGCCCACTGTTTCATGGCCAGAAGCGCTGGTGGGCGTGGCCCAGGACGGTCTTCATAAGTGAGAAGAATTTCCTGCAGTTCCCGAAGAAGATGCGTCAAGCACTTCTGCTTGCGGCAGTCTGGGACGTTGTACGCGCTGAAGAAGTCGGACACCAGGACCCCCAAGAAATGCTCTCCCAGCACACGGAAGATCACCTCGGAGCCTCGGCTCGGATCGACCCGGAAAGAAGCCAGGCATCGCGTGACGAAAGCCCACATCCACCACGATTCCCCGTCTACCCGGGCCCCGGTCTCGTCGGCATGAACGGCTTCGGACTCCTCCATCTTATCATCGATGGCCCTGACCTCGTCCGCGAGGCCCAGCGCAAGTCTCTGAAAGGCTTGAGCCAGTCCACCCGTCGTCACCTCGATACCGAATCGTTTCTTCAGGTGGCTGCTCACCTTCTCCAAGGACATCCCTGCCCAGACGGCCAGTTCCGCAGCCATCAAGATGACTTCGTTCGAAAGATGCGCCTTCGGAGCAGCATCCCCGGGCCGAAGAGAGACTTCCCCGTGTTCAGGGCATACCCCGTCATGCCAGAAAACCTGCACGACTCGACGTTTCGCGGGAATCACCGTCTCGTAGATTTGACTCTGAATAACCACGTGAGACAGATTCCGCCCACAATGGGGACAGCCGGTGTCCGGAACATGCCGGGTCTCTTCGACATCCTCTTCCGTCAACCGTCTCCTGGTCGAACCTTCAGCCCCCTCCGGACGC
>JACPCR010000091.1 GCA_016179685.1 Planctomycetota bacterium
GGGATTCAGCGGTGGTCTTTTCAAGCACCGGCTAAAGCCGTCACTCCAACCCCTCCGCAGACGGCTCCGGCGCTTAACTGAACAGTATTGACCTCAACCACATCGCTTGCTCTATCGGATGAGAATTATTCAATCATCTGGACTCTGCCGCGTCAAGAAAAATTCGCGCGGTAGGTGTCACCTCCGGTGTGGCCGGCCCCACTGGCGGTGATAAACATAGCGCTCAGCCGCTCGCATCCGTACTCCGGATGCGCGTCTTTCAACGTCAGGATCGCCCTTCGCGTCACCTCGGGAACTCGGCTACCCGGAAGTACACCTTAATCGATCCCGATAGCGATCCCGACCCCGACCTCGGAGTAATGAGATTCCATGACGGCAAAGCCCAAACCAGGACGCCGGAAAGCGACCGGAGTGCCGTCCCATTCCTCGAGTCTCAACCCCTAACTACGCCACTCCGCTCCGCTGCGTGGCTTACTACGAGCAAGACCCCAATGCCACCCCAACGTCCCAACGGGATCCCTCCGGGGGGGCAGGCCCGGCGGCGCTCGTAGTCAGGCACGCAGGACGCCGGAAAGCGGCCGGAGTGCCGTGGAGTCATTCAATCTCCAGTCCCATGCCACTGGGAGAATCTACCAAACTCCAGGGAGGCGCTTCGCGCCTCTCAAAACGGTATCTAACTTGAAACTCCGTCAGAAAGCGGATAGAGGGAAGCGGATGCGGCTAATCGATGAGCGATGGGGCGACTGGGACTCCATCCGCAACCATTTTGCCTGGCGGGTCCCCGAATCCTTCAACATCGCCGGGGCGGTTTGCGACCGTCACGCCACCGACGCGGCCCGAATCGCTCTCTATTATGAAGACGAGCAGGGACAGCAGGCGCGCTACACTTTTCGTGACCTCCAGCGCCAGGCAAACCAACTGGCCAACGCTTTAGCAGGCCTTGGAGTCGGCCGCGGAGACCGCGTCGGCCTGATCCTTCCTCAGCGCCCGGAAACGGCCATTTCACACCTTGCCATCTACAAGCTGGCGGCGATTGCCATCCCGCTTGCCAACCTTTTCGGGCCCGAAGCACTTCGCTACCGGCTCTCCGATTCCGGCGCCCGGGTCGTCATCACCGACGGAGAGAACCTATCCAAAGTCCGTGAGGTCCGGGAGCAGCTTCCTGCGCTGGAACATATCCTGCTCGTCGGTGCCCCGCCGGATCGGGATGAAATCTCGTTCGCCCAAGCTGTGGAGCAAGCTTCTCCACACAGGACCACAGCCGACACACGTGCCGACGACCCCGCAGTCATCATCTATACCTCCGGGACGACCGGCAATCCCAAGGGGGCGCTGCACGCTCATCGCTACCTCTTGGGGCATCTGCCGGGTTTTGAACTTTCCCATCATTTCTTCCCGCAGGAAGGCGACCTGGCCTGGACGCCGGCCGACTGGGCCTGGATTGGCGGGCTGATGGATATTCTGATGCCTGCCTGGTTTTACGGCTGCCCGGTCCTGGCATACCGCGGCCGAAAGTTCGATCCGGAGAAGGCGCTCCACCTGATGGAAAAGTATCAGGTCAGGAACGTGTTCCTGCCCCCCACGGCCCTCAAAATGATTCGCGAGGTCAAAAACCTCAGCGGCCGATTCCGGGTAAATGTGCGCACCATCATGTCGGGCGGCGAGGCCCTAGGAGAAGAAACGCTGGCGTGGGCCAGGGAAACCTTCCGCGTCAGTATCAACGAGATTTACGGCCAGACCGAAGTGAACTACGTCATCGGGAATTGCGAGAAGGTCCTGCGCGTCAAGCCCGGTTCCATGGGCAAGCCCTACCCGGGTCATGAGGTGGCCGTCATCGATGACGACGGGAACGTCCTCCCGCCTGGAAAACTCGGGGAGATTGCCTTCCTGAGGGCGAACGATCCGGTTTTCTTCAAGGCCTATTGGAACAATCCGGAGGCCACCAGCGAGAAATTCAAGGGGGACTGGGCCTGCAGCGGCGACCTGGGTGTTCAGGATGAAGAAGGCTATTTCTGGTTCAAAGGCCGGAAAGACGACGTGATCATCAGCGCCGGATACCGCATCGGCCCGACGGAGATCGAAGAGAGCCTGCTCAAGCACCGGGCGGTCGCCCTGGCCGCCGTGGTGGCCAGTCCGGACCCCTTGCGCGGGAGTATCGTCAAGGCCTTTATCAAGCTGATGGAGGGTTTCACGCCTGGCCCGGACCTCGCCCGGGAAATCCAGACGTTCGTCAAGACAAGACTCGCCGCCCACGAATACCCCAGGGAAATCGAATTCGTGAAGGAGCTTCCCATGACGACGACGGGAAAGATTCGAAGAAGGGACTTGCGCGACCGGGAAGAGGAACGGAAGAAGAACGGTTGACGGCTCACAATCGGTAAATACGCATCGCCGTCTTGTCCAGAATCCACTCCTTGTCTTCCGGGGTAAAGAAGGGGATGAGGTCCTTCATGACCAGCAATTCCTGGAAATTGGCGTAGATCAGGCGCTGCGGACCGAACCGGTCATACACCCGCCTCAAGTATGGCCACATATCCCGGTGGGGAAGGGTCTGCCGCGACGGATTGTGCAGCGTGGTGCGGATGTACACATTGGGTAGGCGGGCAAGGGAGAGCAGGGGGCCGAAGCCCTCGCCCTCGGGCGCCCGGATGTCAAACATGGCAAAGTGATCGATGACGACGTTCACTCCAGGGAAGCGCTCCGCCATGTCCGCTAGCTGGGATATCTGGCTGGGCGCCAGGAAGATGTTGAAGACGGCCCCCAGCTCCTCGGCTTTCTTCCAGAGCGGATAACAGACCGGATCATTGAACCAGATCACGCCCTTGTCATAGATGGGACTTATCCTCATGCCCACGAGATGGTCTTCTCGAAAGGCGCGTTCGAGTCGGTCCGGATTGGCCGGGTCGCCGGGAGCGTACAAGCGATGGCCCACCAGCAGGCCGATTCCGGCGAACTTCCCGGGATAGGTCTTCACGCAGTGGCTGGTGTAGGCATTATTCCGGCCGTAATAGCAGACGTGGCTGATGACAACCTTGTCAATGCCGTAGGCCTCCATCTCCGATAACAGGTGTTCGGCGGAGTAATCACTTTTTGGAGGCCGGCCCGGGCAACTGGCCACCTCGTCCACGATGGGGAAGCGGGGATCATGAATGACCCACGCGTGCTCCGCAGCGTTGACAATGGGAAACCGCCCGGAAGCACTTGACGGGGACACCGAGGTGGAGTCCGCAGTCGATCGCGAGGGACCTGATGAGGTCATAGCAGGATGCCTCTTGTAAGTTCAGAAGAAGCGTCTCATGTACTGCCGAGAAACCGTGAGAGGATGGCGATGCCGAGGCAGCTCGGCGGGCCATCACCTGTTCAGGCCAGCCTGCAAAGCGTGCCGGTACTCCGTCACGCGCTCCCGGAAGGCCAGGTAATCCGTGAGCTGAGGGATGAAGCGAAAGCCCTGCTGAGCGCGCCGAAGCGCTTCCTCGAGGCTGGCGGAGAGCAGGCCGACGGGCTTGCCGGCCTTATTGCCCGCCTCGAGCACCTTCATCACGGCGGCCTCGTGCACGGAACCCCTCTGCGGATAACATCCGAGGGAAATAGCGAGGTCCCCGGGACCGATGAAGCCCATATCCACACCCGGCACGCTCAGAATCTCTACCGCCCGTGACACGGCTTCGACCGTCTCGATCATCACCATGCACAAAATCTCGGAGTTCGCCGCGCCGTAGTAGTCCTCCCCGTAGTAAAAGAGTCTTGTGCCGCCGGCGGACCGGCTGCCCGCGGGCGGGTAGCGCATAGCTGAGACGGCTTGTTTCGCCTCCTCGACAGAATTCACCAGGGGCACCATGACGCCGAGGGCCCCGGCATCCAGAGCCCGCCCGATCAGGGCAGGATCATTCCGCGCCACGCGCACCAGCGGAACGGTCTCCGTCGGGCCGATCACCTGGAGCGCCGTCAGCAGGGTCTCCTCCGTCCAGTATCCGTGCTGAGCGTCCAGCAGGATGGAGTCGAAGGCGTTCCACCGCGCCGCCATCTCCGCCAGCAGGGGACTTCCCAGATTCATCCAGAAGCAGGTCACCACCTCTCCGCGCCGCAGCCGGCCTAGCGCCTGATTGGTTCTCATGAGGTCATTCTCCATTCTTCGCAGTTGTCAAACCTGTCCCCAGGCGGCATACTGCCCATTGTGAGGGTATTCGTCCGCCTCGTCCTTGTCCGTTTCGTCGGAATGTTCACTCGCGTTTCGAGGACGAGCACGACGACACGGACGGCCAGTAGAAGAAAGAGACTCGTTGGTTTGAGGCGGCCGGGCAGAGGCTTCGCTGTTTGTCCGGTCCAGAAGTGGTCCTGCACTCTTGAACCGGGAAAACAGCAGGATAGCGTAACGCACAGGGGAACACAAAGTCCACACCCGTGTACGGCGAAAGGAGCGCGCATGTTGACCTACCTGACCTCTTCCGTGCTTTACGGCGAGCAGACCTTCGACACGGCGTGTCGTGAAATCGCGTCCGCCGGCATCCGGCTGATCGATATCTGGGGACTGCCGGGCTGGTGCGACCATCTGAACCTGAAGAACCCGAAGGTCGACCTGGCTGCGGTCCAATCGACGCTGCGGAAGCACGGGCTCGACTGCCATGCCATCAGCGCCTATGGAAATCCCGTGGAGCTTGTGATGGAGAGGCTCGAGACGCTGAAGGCCCTGGGCGGATACGCTCTGGTTCGCGGCTCGGCGGGTCCCGACGTGTCCGTGAAGTCCTTCGCGGATTCCCTGTTGCCCCTGGTGAAGAGGGCCGAGGCCCTCGGCGTCACGCTGGCCATCGAGAATCACGGCCAGGCGGCCATCGACAGCATCGACTCGATGGTCGAGTTGTGCCGGCTGGTCCCCTCGCCGGGCCTCGGCATTGCCCTGGCGCCCATCCACCTCTATCGGCGGAACGAGCGGACCGAGGATGCGGTCCAGGCTCTCCGGGGCCGCATCGCCTTTTTCTACGCGTGGGACTGGGGACCGAGCGCGGACAAGAACTGGAAGGACCCGGCCGAGCAGTTCCCGGGCACCGGCAAGGTCGATCTCCGGACTGCCATTCGCGCCCTCAAGCAAGTGCAATACCCGAGGCCGCTGGGCATCTTCGCACACGGACCCGAGCACAGGCCGGTTGAATGGACGTCGCGTGCGCTGAAGCAGGCCATCGCGTATTGCCACCAACTCGATCGAGAGACGGAAGGAGAGGTGCGGGCATGCGGCTCGAAGAAATGAGACCAGCCCAAATCCAGGATGCCGCTCACCGCGGCGTCCCCGTCCTGCTGCCCGTCGGCGTGCTCGAAAATCACGGCTGGCATCTTCCCTGTGGGGTCGACCTCCTCGTCTCCCGCGGCATCTGCTACAAAGTCGAGGAACGCATCGAGGTCGTCGTGGCCCCCCCGCTCTCTTACGGACCCGGAGTGGACCTCGTTGGCCGGCCGGAGATGGGTAGCCTCGAAGTCGGTTACCGAGAGTACCTGCCGCATGCCCAGGCGGTCCTGAGCGGCCTGGTCAAGATGGGTTTTCAGACGATCTTTGCGGTCTGCCATCATCAGGGCACGGATGGCCAGCAGGGACTCTCCATGAAACTGGCCGGAAGCCATCTCTGGGGCGAGTCGCCACGGGCCGTCCATCCCGTCTGGTGGGGCGAGCTGCCGCCGGACCGGCAGCCGAAGCCGCCCATCGTGCACGTCGTGGCCACGAGCTGCGGGCGGTTTCTGGACCGGAAATACCTCGGGGGCGACCATGCAGGCTTCTGGGAAACGAGCATGATCCTGGGCTTAAGGCCGGAACTGGCTGACCTCCGGGAGCTGGACCGCGGGGAGCCGTGGTTTTCCCAGCGGAATCCGCATCCACGCACCTGCACCCAGGAGTTCGGCCGCGAGATGATCGAGGCCTGGGCGCAGGCACTGGCAGAAGAAATCCTGATTCGGACCGGCCGGAAGACTGCGGAGGAGATTCAGAAGGACCGGGAGGCCGCGGCGAGGGAGACATAAGTTGTCAACGGCTGGCATCCTCGCCAATGGGGAAGGAGATTGGCGGCTGTTGGTTGTTGGTTGGTGGTTGGTGGAAGGCCGTCAGGGCCGACGACCGCGAAATAGTGCGGCCGCTGGCTGACCTGAGTGTATCTATTGAGCGGGTCGGCCGACGCGACCACGTAACCCATTTCCAGACAATAAATTGCGAAGTCTGCACGGAGAATGGACAGTAGTGCAACTCGTGGGACCACCTGCGCAACACATTCTGAGGCAATGGGTTACGCCTCTTGGCTGCGGATGGCGCTAAACAAGTGCGCCTGAGTTTGTCGAAGGCTGACGGCCATCTCGCGCGGCGGGGGCACGCCGGTTGTGGCGCAGCGCGGCCGATGAGCTACTCCCCGAACATCCCCTCCACGAAGGCGGCCGGATCGAACGCTTCGAGGTCCTCCATCTTCTCCCCGAGGCCGACGAACTTCACGGGAACCTGGAGCTGGTTGTAGATGGCAAAGACGATCCCGCCCTTCGCCGTCCCGTCCAGCTTGGCCATGACAACGCCCGTCAAGCCAATCATCTCCCTGAAGGTCTTGGCCTGGGTCAGGGCGTTCTGCCCCGTCGTCGCGTCCAGGACGAGCAGGGTCTCGTGCGGGGCGTCGGGGAGCTTCTTCTTCACCACTCGCACCACCTTGTCCAGCTCCCGCATGAGATGGTCCTTCGTGTGCAGGCGGCCCGCCGTGTCGATGATCAGAACGTCCGTCTTCCGGCTCAACGCGGCCTGAACCGCGTCGAAGGCCACCGAGGCGGGGTCAGCCCCCTGCTGATGATGCACCAGGTCGATCCCCAGCCGGTCCGCCCAAATCTGGAGCTGCTCCATGGCGGCCGCCCGAAAGGTATCGCAGGCCGCAAAGACGACCTTTTTCCCTTCATCCTGGAATCGTTTCCCCAGCTTCGCTATCGTCGTCGTCTTGCCCGAGCCGTTCACGCCCACCACCAGCAGCACCGTCGGCGGCGCGGCCGACCAGCGCAGGCCGGAGTCCATGCCTTGCAGACCGACCTTCAATTCCTCCTTCAGACGGCCCAGGAGCTGGTCCGTGTCCTCCATCCTCTTCTCGCGGTGGGCCGCCTGAAGGCGCTCCATCACCCGCGCCACCTCCTCGCCGCCGACGTCGGCGGAATAAAGAATTTCTTCCAGCTCCTCCAGCACCTGCGGATCGATAGGACGCCGGAGACGAAACAGCGAGGCCAGGCCCGACCGAAGCCGTTCCCGCGTTTTCTTCAACCCCTCCTTGATGCGGTCGAAGAATTTCATGGGCTCTGGCTCTGCTCCCGGTGAATCCGGTCCAGGATTCCGTTCACGAAAGCGCCGGACCCCGCCGTGCTGAACCGCTTGGCCATTTCGACGGCCTCATTGATCGTCACCTTCGGCGGAATATCCTCCACGTGCTTCAACTCGAACACCGCCAGACGCAAGATGTTGCGGTCCACCACTGCCATGCGGCGGAGGTCCCAGTTCTCGGCCACCGCCTGGATCGCCTGGTCGATCTCGTGTCGATGCGCCAGACATCCGTCCACCAGCTCCTGGGCGAAGCGCTGCACGCCGGGGTCATCCGAGTTCGTCTCGAGGAAGCTCCGGATTTCCTCTGGCGTGAGGTCCCGCCGCAGATCAGTCTGGTAGAGGACCTGGAGCGCGAGCTCCCTTGCTCGTGTTCGTTTTCTCAAGGGCGTCTTCCTTTGCGGGGTAGAATCGAGGCCGAATCGGGATTTCGCCGTAGATCAGCGCGATGCCCCGCCATCCTGGATGTTACAACAAAGCTGTATCTGAAGCCTTCATGAAATACTCACTTCATGGATTCGTGAGAGCGACAGATTCCGTCAGAGTCTTAGGATGTCACTTCTCCGCGCCACGCGCCGCGCCCACTACGTGGTCACCCGGCGGGCACCCGGCAGAGAAGTTGAAAGGCGTCGCGCCGGACTTGTCCCAGTGGGAGGCGGGTCGGGTGTCAGTTGATTCTGAACCCTGAACCCTGACACCTTCTGCACCCTTGCTGGGTTGGGGGCTTCGCCCGCCTTACGGCGTACGAGCGGGGGCTCGGCCCTCCGCTGCCGGGAGCTGCGCCAGCAGGCTCGCCATTTCTATGGCCGCCAGGGCCGCCTCTGCGCCTCGGTTGCCCTGCCGCGCACCGGCACGGTCGATCGCCTGCTCCAGGTTGTCCGCCGTGATCACTCCGAAAATGGCTGGGATTCCCGTCGCCGCTGCCACCTGCGATATGCCGCGGGCGCACTCGCCAGCGACGTAATCAAAATGCGTCGTCTGGCCCCGGATCACCGCACCCAGACAGACCACCGCGGCGAATCGGCCGCTCTCCGCCATCCGTCGGGCCGCCAGCGGTATCTCGAAGGAGCCCGGCACCCACGCAATCTCGATGTCGGACTCGGCAACCTCCTGACGGACCAGAGCGTCCGTCGCTCCCTCGAGCAGCCGATTCGTGATGAATTCATTGAAGCGGCTCACCACGATGGCAAACTTCTTTCCCTTGCCGCTTCGCCCGCCCTCGTAAGTTCGTGACATCCCTCAATCCTCCGGGGAACTCCAGGCAATTCTCCACAACGCGGCTATTATACTGCGTTTTATGATTCAGAATCATTTCATCCGGACGCGGCATGGCCACATTGGCGCGATGCTCCTCCTCTGCTCCTGTTCCTGCGAGCGTCTCGCGCCGGCAGAAACGGGTCCGGTTGATGATGGCGTCCATGGGGCCGCCGGCGGCTTTTCCCATCTCGCCCAGGCCGAGCCTGCGGATACCCCCGTCAGGAGGAATCCGGGCTCGGTCAGGATGGTGCAGGTCATCCTCGAAAGGGTGGAGGTGGACAGCCTGGACCGCGAGGCCTTCGAAATAGCCCTTCGATACCGCGATCGCCGAGTGGCGGTCTCCGCCGGCGCCCTGGGCGGCCGTAACGGCCTCATCCTTCTCGCCGTCAATTCTAACCTTGCCGCCGCCCTCGGGGCAGAAAAGTTCCATCAAAAGAGCCGGCAAGTCTCCCAGCAATTCCTCATGGTCTCCGAAGGCGGCCGCGCCAGCTTCGATATCGTCCAGGTCGGAAAGGTCGCCTGGTCGGTCCGATTTCCGGTCTTCAACGGCGATCTCACCGTTACGACCATCGAGGAAAGGATTACTGGCACGGGCCTGGCCGTCAAGGTTCACGGGGCCTCCGAGGATTTTGTGGACCTGGAGCTATTCCCTTATCTTCGCAAGGCCGGAAAGGGAGGCCTCCTCGAAATCTCCGAGCTTCGCACCCGCGTCTCGGTGATACCTGGCCAGTCGTACCTGCTCATGTCCCAGCGTGATAACAACTCCTCCGCCGCTTCCGCACTGTTCTCATGCCAGAAAGAGGGCCAGGTCAGGGAGATTTTCCAGACGCTCACCGTCCAACTTCCCTAATGAAACCCCCTGCGCCCTTCGGCCTCGCGGATTTCGCAGCCAGGGTTGGCTTCGGCTTCCCCGGGCCCAACCCTGGCGGAAAACGGACGCCTTTAAAATACTTGTATGTTTGTCTATAAATGAATTACAGACAAAACCTTCGTCCCCCGGGCTGACCTTTGCCCCCAGTTAGCACCCTGGGTTTAACAGCCGGGCTTTAGCCGCCTCCCCGTTTGCCACGACCTTCAGGTGGTGGATGGAGGGCAAGAGGCCGACGGAGCCGACCTGAGTTGGGCTTCTCGAGCAGGATGCATCCATCCCTCCGAAGCAGGGCCTGAAGGCATGCACGAGAAGCCGGCTAGACCGGGCTGAATCTGCTCTCTTGTCCCTTCCCGGCCAGTTAGAGCTGGTGGCAAACGGGCAGCCGGCTGAAGCCCGGCTAAGAAGAAAGCAAACCCACGGTATTACGTGTGCCCAAGTGACAGCTCTGGGAGATGGCCGGGGTGAGGGGAAAGCTGCGACGAATTTGTACCCATGTGTTACGAAGAACAAGGGCCGGGATGAGTCCCTTAGCCCGGCACCCATCGTCAGGTTCCCGACCACCTCCAGGCCACCCTCATGCCCACAGACCATGAATCCGATTCCGGGAGTCAGCGCCTGTTCCTCCTTGACGGGATGGCGCTGCTCTACCGGGCCCACTTCGCCCTGATCCGTGCTCCGCGTTTCACCTCGAAGGGCGTCAACACCTCGGCGCTCTTCGGTTTCACTCAGAGCCTGCTCCAGATTCTCGAGCAGGAAAGACCCTCGCACGTCGCCGTGGCCTCCGACACCGCGGAGCCGACCTCGAGGCACCTGGCATTCCCGGAATACAAGGCGCAACGGCAGGAAATGCCCGAGGACCTCGCCCTCGCCATCCCCCAGGTGCGCCGCCTGCTCGATGCCCTCCGAGTCCCGCTGATTACGTGCCCAGGCTACGAAGCGGACGACATCATCGGCACGCTGGCCCGGAGGGCCGGCCAGCAGGGCTTTCGCGTCTACATGGTCACTCCCGACAAGGATTTCGCCCAGCTCGTCTCCGACCGCGTCTTTCACTACAAGCCGGGCCGGGGAAACGATCCGCCCGAGATTCTCGGGTACTCCGAGGTGCTCGAGCAGTGGGGCGTGAAGTCCACCGAGCAGGTGATCGACATCCTGGGCCTCTGGGGCGACGCGAGCGACAACATCCCGGGGATACCCGGCGTCGGCGAGAAGACGGCCCAGAAGCTCATCGCTCAGTACGGCAGCCTCGAGAACCTGCTCGCGCACGCCGCCGACCTCAAGGGAAAGCTCCGCCAGAACGTGGAAACCCACGCCCATCAGGCGCGGCTTTCTCGGAAGCTTGCCACGATCCTCTGCGACGCGCCCGTGCCCGTCGGACTCGACGACCTCCAGCGCCGCCCGCCCGACGAGGAGCAGCTCAGGCCGCTATTCCGGGAGTTCGAGTTCCTTTCGCTCGGGAAACGCCTGTTCGGCGATTCCTTCTCCGCGCCGCCCGGCCTGTTCCAGTCCCCTCCCGCAGGCGTGGAGTCCGCACACGGCGGCACGGCGCCCGACGCCGAAGCGAGTACGGAGGTTGAAGCCCCATCCGGTGAGGAAGCCGCGCCGGACGTGCCTCCGGCCGCCCCGCAAGCGGGCCTGAAAACCATCTCGGACGTCCCCCATGACTACCGCGTGGCGGATACGCCAGACGCCCGCGCCCAGATGCTCAGCCTCCTCGAGCGACAGCCTTCGTTCTGCCTCGATCTCGAGACCACCGGCCTCGATACGAAGAACGCGTCGCTTGTCGGACTCGCCGTCTCCTTCGAGGCCCACACGGGCTGGTATCTGCCCTTTCCGGCGGACCGCCGGGCTGCCCTCACGATGCTCGAAGAGTTCCGGCCGCTCCTCGAAGACCCCGCGAAGGAAAAGATCGGACACAACCTCAAGTACGATCTCAGCGTCCTCCGGTGGCACGGCATCCGGGTCCAGGGGAAGCTTTTCGACACGATGATCGCCCACTGCCTCGTCGCCCCGGAGATGCGGCACGGCATGGATTACCTGTCCCAGGTGTATCTGGGCTACAGCCCCATCCCTATCAGCGCTCTCATCGGAAGCCGGGCGGAAGAGCAGCGCAACATGAGCGACGTCCCCGTCGAGAAGGTGGCCGAGTATTCTGCCGAGGACGCCGACGTTACCTGGCAGCTCCGCCCGGTCATGGAAAACCTGCTTCGGGAGAAGAACGCGGAGCGCGTCTACCACGAGGTCGAAGCGCCGCTCATCCCGGTGCTCGTGGAGATGGAGCACGAGGGCATCGCCATTGACGCCGAGGCGCTCCAGGAATACTCGCAGCAGCTTTCCGCTGAGATCGAGGAATTTGAGAGGAGAATCCACCGCAGCGCAGGCACGACCTTCAACATCAGCTCCCCGAAGCAGCTCGGCGAGGTTCTCTTCGATGTTCTCAAGCTGGACCCTCGGGCGAAGAAGACGCGTACGGGCCAATACGCCACCGACGAGCATGTGCTCGCGCGCCTGGCCTCTCGACACGAGATCGTCCGCCTCGTCCTCGATTACCGGGAGTGCCGCAAGCTGAAGTCCACGTATGTCGATACGCTCCCTCAGGCCATTTTTCCACCCACCGGCCGTGTTCATACCACCTACAACCAGGCCGTTGTGGTCACGGGCCGCATGCAATCTCAGAATCCCAACCTCCAGAACGTGCCCGTGCGCGGCGAGCGCGGGCGGGAGGTCCGCAAGGCCTTCGTTCCCCGCAGCGGCGACTACGCCCTCCTCTCCGCCGATTACTCGCAGATCGAGCTGCGGATCATCGCGGAGTTGAGCCAGGACCAGGGCCTCCTCGATGCCTTCTCCCGGGGCCAGGACATTCACGGGGCCACCGCCGCCCGCGTCTACGGCGTTCCCCTCGATCAGGTCACGGCCGAAATGCGGCGCAAGGCCAAGATGGTCAATTTCGGCATCATTTACGGCATCTCCGCCTTCGGGCTCTCCCAGCGTCTGGGCATCTCGCGCACGGAGGCGGGCGACATCATCGACCAGTACTTCGTCCAGTACCCCGGCGTGCAAAGTCACATCGCGCGGACGATCGACTCGGCACGGCGGACCGGCTACGTGCAGACGCTGACGGGCCGGAGGCGGTATCTGCGCGACATCCAGTCCGCCAACGCCTCGATCCGCGGTGCGGCCGAACGCAACGCCATCAATTCGCCCATCCAGGGCACCGCAGCCGATATGATCAAGATCGCCATGGCCCGCATCCACCGGCATCTCATGGAGGAAGGTTTCCGGTCGCGCATGCTCCTGCAAGTGCACGACGAGCTGGTCTTCGATCTCTACCGGCCAGAGAAGGAAGCGCTGCTGCCCATGGTGGAGCGCGAAATGAAGTCCGCGCTCCCCATGCGGGTGCCCATCGCCGTCGAAATGGGAATCGGCAAGAACTGGCTCGATGCTCACGAATGAAATCCGCTGCGCCCTCCGGGCTCGTGGATTTCAAAGGGCGACGCCATTTCGCGCTGCGCCCTCCGGGCTGCGCCGAAGCACTCACGCGCTTCGCCATGCACCGTGCGCTTCGCTTAGGTGCATGGCGAAGCCCCCGCGAATTCAGAGGTTTCAGGTGAGTATCCCTGTCCAGAAGCGCTTCTGGGCAGGGATGCTACTCGCGATCGGCTTTCCCAAGCCAGACGGGGCCTTTGCAGCGGACGAAGGCGGTTTCCTGGCCGGTATTTCCAACCGAAAGGACGGCCACCCCTTCGGTTTCACCAAAAGGTATCCAATCGGAAGGGTTGTCGACCTCGGGCAACGGGACTCCATCGGCCCGGCGCACCTGGACTTTTCCGGTTTCCGAGGCGACGCGCAGGAGACCGTCGCAGGAGAGGGAGATTCCGCCGTCCGTGGTTTCCACATGCTCCAGAGGGGACTCGCCGACGGCGAGGAGTCCGGAGCGGGATACCAGGTATGTTCCGGTGAAATTTTTCGCGACGAGGGCGCCGGACCTTCCATTGCCCACCGCGGGGTTGATCTCCCCGGTCAGGGCGTCCAGGCCGGGATAGGCTGATTTCTCCGTGACCTGCGCGTAGTAGTTCGTGGTCGCCGCTGCCGTCAGGGTTTCGGTCTCGAGTTTCACGTGGAGGAGTGGCCCTTCGATCGGCATTCCGACGCCCCGGTCACGGTGAAGGTCGTTGAGGGTTTTTCTCAGGAAGAACAAGTATTCGCCGGACGCGCTCTCAAGGCCGTCGAAGAGAACGGCGGCCCGGAATCGAGGGTCTCTCCACAGGACGAGGCAGGGCCGGCCCGCCGACTCGAGGAGGACTTGGGCGGACGCATTCTGGACCGCAAAGGTGCTCGTCAGGATGGCTTGCTTCACCGTCCACTTGCCATCGGGTCCCTGGAGATGGTGCGCCTGGAGCTTGCCCGATCCCTTTTCGGGCTGGACCGAGACGGCGTCCGCCCATGGCCAGCGGTTTCGCAGCACGCCATCGTGGTCCCTCGGCGTGCTGGCCTCGTTCCGGGAATCGGCGGAAAGATTTCGGTGGACGTAAAGAAGACCCGGCTGCTTCTCGAGCCAGGCGCCGAGGGCGGCAAGAGTCTCGTCCCGGAGCGGGCCGGGGTCATGCAGCAGGATGAGGCGGTAGCGTTCGATGGGCAGGCTCGGGACCTGATTCACGTCGGCCACGAAGTCGAAGGTGTGGGGAAGCGCCATGCCAGGCACGAGCGGATACGGCGTGGGAGGGCGGGTCCAGACGGAGACGCCGGGTCGGACGGCAAGGGCCTGCGGCCGAGGGTCCTGGCGAGGCAGGCTTTTCAGGATGCGGGCGCAGTCATAGACGTAATTCCGATAGTAGTGGAAGCCCCGGTGAAATTTTTTCTTTTCCTCTTCCACCTTTTGAGCAATTTTTTCTTTTTCGCTCGGCTCGCCGGTGAGGGCCTGCTCTACGCCATCCTCTTCCTCTTCGACGATTTCCGGCGGCTTCAAGTCTTGGTCCCCCAGCGACTTTTCGAGCGAGGGCTTATGCAGCTCGAGGCGGCTCTCCTCTTCCGCACCTCCAAAAGCGTAACTGATGGCCCGGGTCAGGTCCGGGCTCTGCGGCTGGATATCCTCGAGCAGAATCTGCACGCCGCGGAGGTCCGCCATGCCGCCCGAGAAATTCTTGTCCACGAAAATCCACGTGCTGAACCAGCCCGTGTCCGCGCCCGCCATGTAGGCGCACAAGGCATCGGCCCATGCCCGGTCCGAACGGGTGAAGAGCGGCCCCGCGGGCAGCCTCTGGGTCCTCTTCACCGGATTCATCTCGTAGCCGCCGATCCCGAGGCTCAACCAGAGGACGGGACGGTCGGGCCAGAGGGTCTTGTACCTTCGGACCAGGGTATAGGCCGCCATTCGGTTGCAGCCCTTGTAGTCGTAGAGGCCGCCGACGTCGAACTTCCATGAGAGGTCGGCGGGGTTGGGGCCGCCCTGCTCGGGGAGGAAGGTGCAGACCTGGATGCCGGGCCGGAGCTTGCCGTATCGTAGCTTGACGTAATCGTAGAGGGTGTTGAAGCCCTCGACAGTGCGTTCTCCAGCCCAGTGTATCCATGCCCGCCTCTCGTATTCATTGAGATTCTTCTGGTCCCCTTGAACCTTTTGGGGGTCCAGGCCCGCCTCGAGGCAGAAGAGCCGCCAGCCTTGGGGCCACAGGGACGACGGGTCCGTGCTCATGCTTTCTTCGCCGAAAACGAGGCCGTCAAGCCACGGGAGGTTGTTCGAGGAGACCTCGCCCTGCAGGAGAAGCCAGAATCGGTCCTGCCATTCTGGATCGACGGCGATGAGCCCGGGCTGTCCGACGTTGTTGTTGATGCGCCCAAAAAGAATCTTGCCTGCTCGGTGAGCCTCTTTCCAGAGAGAGGAGACCGCGACGGTAAGGCTGTAATAGGCGTCGAAGGGGGAGGAAGGGGCGTCGAGGCCCGGTCCGACGAGCCACGCGAGATTGCGTTTTCCCTGGACGGTGTGGGCCGCGGGGGCGGGCGCAGGTGGGGGCCGGCCTTCGGAGACCGCGAGGGCATCCTCGAGGTACATCCGTATGGCGGGGTCATTCTCTTTCTTCAGGGCTTCCCCGATGGCTTCCGAGTCCTCCGGACGCGCTGCCGCTGGCAGAAGGGCGGCGGCATGCAGGCGCACCCAGTGGTAAGGGTCCCGAACGGCTTCGAGCAGGTGCGGGTGCACCCGCGCGGGCGAGCGGTCGGCCAGGCGCCCGAGGGCGTGAGCCCGAGTGTGCGGATCCGGGTTGCGACAGGCCTGTTCGAGGAGAGGCACAGCCTTTTCTTCCGTCTGCGAATGGATGGCGTCCACGATTCTTTTTCGAACATAGGGATGCTCCACCGCCAGGTCGAACAGCCATCGGGCCTCCAATCCCCCGGGCCGATGGAACGCCAAGGCCAGCCGAGCCTGTTCCGCAATGGGAAGGAAGGGGTCGTTGGCCAGCGACCGGGCCTGGGAGAGCAGGCCTTCGTCCGGCCGATCACCCAGAGCCGCAAGGGCGGAGATCACGACCTGCTCATCGGCATCCTGAAGCCATTGAGGCAGGGCATCCGATTGCCCGAGGCGGAGAAGGGCGCGGACGGCCTGCCGCCGCGGTTCGGCATCCGTTTCCTCGCTCAGCGCCCGGAGCACGGGAAGGTCTTCCGGCGCGGCCAGCGCGGCCAGCACTCCAGCGGTGCGGACTCTTAGGACCGGGTTGGCCATGGATTGCCTGGCCATTGTCAGAAGATTTGCTGGCGACTGGCCCCTCTGGAACAGGCTCAGAGCGGCCAGGAAGGCCGTTTCAGGGTCCGCGTCGCCGGCAAGGCGCTGCAGGGCTTCCGTCCCTTCTTTGTCGCAGAAGTGCAAGGCCGTGGCGGCCGCCCGACGCAGGTCCGGTAACGGGGCTTGAGCCGCTTGGAGGAGCAAATCCAGGCCTTTGGAGGAACGCATGACTCCAAGGAAACGCAAGGCCGTCAACTGCTTCGCCCGGGTGACCTCTTTCCTTGCCGCTGGGTTTCCGGCCACGGGTGCCTCCGAGGTGAGGCCCAGCCCCTCCTCGGACTCGGCGGCATCCTCCTCGTCCGCTTCAGTCGGCTTGTCGGCATCTTCGAGTCCTTCTCGCAACAGGGGCCGGGCAAGAGCCAGAAGCTCATTCTCGAAATAGGCCGGTCGGGACCGCAAGACCGTATGAGCGGAGGATTCGATCGGAGTCCCCAGGAGGGTTTCTAGCGCGCCCTGGCAGGTCTCGAGCGCCTTCTTGGCAAAATCCTGCTGGCGGTTTGCGCTGGTGATCAGCATGGCCGTGTGCTCGAAGATTTTTGAGGCCAGCAAGGGGTCCTGCGGGCTCTCATTGAACGACGGCCGCAGGAGCATGAGTCTGGCTTCCCCGGAGTTCATGGGCCAGGCCGCCGTCACCATTTGGGAGACGTAGTAAGGTTGGAACGCCGACGCGGCCTTCAACCGGTTCTCCAGCAGGGACCGGGCTTCCGTCTCGGTCAGTCCGAGACCTTCTGCCAGGAACCGTCCGGCCTCCTGGATTCTTGGCCAGGCCGCTGTCGGCGCGGGAACGGGAATAGCGACTTCCTTCCTGCCGGACTGCAGGTGCAGACGGACCCGGAGGTCCTTTTCCTGGACGAAGATTTCGATCAAGGCATCGGCGGGCACGAATCGGGCGAATTCCTCAAGCCTCTTTTCGGGGGATGAACGCCGCTTACCGCTCTGTATTTCGTTCAGAATCGCCTGGGCGCGACCTTCCGAGATAAGGCGGATGGACGGACATTCGCCCAGCCGTTCGTGGAGGTAAAGGACGAGACAGCCATGGAAGGACTGATCGGGCGTGGGATTGCGGAGGGACGGAGTCGGCGGTAGGACCACTCTCAGCGGTTCGGCCTCGAGGGCGAACCCAGGAAACGCGAGGGCCATGGCGAGGTACAGCCGGACCTTCAGCATGGGGAGTGGATGGAACATGGGTCGCAAAAGTATAGATTAACGGTAGTTGACCACCACGCTGGGATCGCAGGCATGCTTGCCCGTGAGATCGCCGTACAGGTTCAGTCCGCCGCGGTAGCGGGCATCAGGCTCCACCGAGAATCTCGCCCCGTCCAGCTTCTCGGTGATCGTCCCTGCCGCCACAAACCTGGAAAAGGGTTCTTTATCTCGAAGCACGCCCCAGCAGTACCAGTAGCGCTGGTGGTAGGGCCGTTCCCAGGAATCCGAGAGTCCTACCTGCGCGCCCGCTGAGGCCAGAATCAGGATCGCACGTGCTCCGTAGCTTCCTTCGAGCTTCTGGGGTATGCCCTGGTCCGACCATACGATACCGAGTCCCGGCTCGTGCGTCTCCGGGCAGCCCTGGATATTCCAGTGGGCGTCGATGATCTTGGGACCTATGGTTTCAAACAGGTCGAGGAAATGATGAATCCCCCAGCAGTTCCAGTATCCATAGGGATATTCCGGGGCGATGGGCAAGGTGGATGGCTCGAACCACACGCCGTCATAGTAATCCGACAGACCGTTCTCGTGGAAGCGAAGCAACCAATCCACATCCGCTCCGCCGGGCCCACCAAGCCCCGTGGGCAGTTCCCTGGGGTTTTCCTCCACCAACCTCGTGAAGTGGCGCTTTCCCTCCACCGCGTGGGTGGCCGGGGCATGATTCCAGAGATTGCCTTCGGAAACGTCCCAGAGCCCACGCCACGCGCCTCGTTCGACGACGTTGGCAGAGGAGGCGCGCATGTCCCACTTCTTGACCGCCCCTGAGGCCAGGCGATAGGCCTCGCCCGGGTCGCGGCCCGCAGCAACCAACCCCTCTATCACTTTCTTTCGACTCTCCGGGGGGACGGCGAACGTTCCGTAGCCGCGGCTCAACATGTCCCCCTGGAAATCGAAAACTTCCAAGGTCTGGTAGAAAATACCCCGACCCTTGTAAGAAGCGTCGAGAACGATTTCGCGCTCCTCTCCCAAAGGGACTCGTGTCGCGACTTCCTTCACCTCGCGCCGCCCAGCGTAATCCTCTAGCGTCACCCGCACATTCAGGTTGTCCTGCTTCACGCGCCGGTTCGTGACCTTCACGCGATAGCGCGCCCTCTCGGGCTCAAAAATTATCGGAGGGTCGGGCCGCTCCACTTCCAACACGACGGGCGATTTCTCTAAAGTGATCGCAAAGGTGTGGACTCCGCTCAAAAGGGGAAACTCCGGATAGCGCACGAAGGCTACGGAGTCTTGCGCCGTAGGATAATGCAGCCAATGCTCCCCCATGGGAATTCTTCTCATCAACAGAGCCACGGGCGCGTCCGCGAGCGCTCCATCCACATAGGACTTTTTCGTTCGGAATGCTAGCTTCTCGCCGGAGTAGTTCGTGCCATCTCGGTCAAACGGTGAGATGACCACCCGGAAGATTTCGCCGAACGGCCAGAACTGGAGCGTGAGGCTGTTGTCGTGAGAGATGTCCTCGAAGCCTGCTGCGAGAAGGTAGGCGTATCGGTACTGGTTCTCGGGAAACCTGACCCAGGTGTAAGCGAGATGGGAGGTGCCCGCCATCAGGTTGCGTACTGAGGTTTCACCGAAAATGTTATTCATGAGGCCGTTCCCCTTCGGAGGAAGAAGAAAGGGGACACCCTCCACCAGGAGCTTTTCGTCGGGAAGCTCTTCAGCAGGGATGAGATGCCCCGCAATACCATCACCGTCCTTGGGGCTGTCATTGCTGGCTATGGCATCGTGATTGAAAAAGGGGGAGAGGTCCACCGTGACATATCGGTCGTGTCCGGTTGGCGTCTCGGCCGTTATCCCACGCCATGACCCAAGAATGCCCAGGAGCGTTCCTATCCAAACAAGAGTCGTCCGCATAGATGCCCTCCTTTTTCTCGTGGATTCTGCGCTGCATCGCCACCGAAGGTTCCGTTGAGTGAGGATGAAGAAACAGGAACACCAAGCAGAATGGAATAAGGTCGAGCACCGATTATTCTTGTTCATCGCCCAGAACGGACGCGGTAAGCCATTGTATAGCCTGGCCACCATTATCAAGCTGATTGCGAAGACGACGATGCGCCCCGGGCTCGAGATTCGATGCATGCTGGATCATCGGGTTTACCTCAAAGCCATCAAGATCGCGGACGAACAGATGGCGGAGGTGAATCTTGCTCCGCATTCGTATCATGGAGATTGGAACTACACCATTGATCCGGCTGATGGAATACCCCATATTATTTATAGCAGCCGCAGAAACCTCGCTGGGACCGCCAGTGCCTTTCTGGCATTATCGCGTAAATCACTCGAGGGGAACGAGATATAGCAACGGCGTGGAAGCACCAGCAGACGCAAGGGGAGGTTTCTGCGGCTGCTCTTATTACCCCCCATATGGTGAGCCAGGAGTGCCGGAAGCAGGCTCGGAGGACTGGCCAGGCGAGGAGGGAGGGACCCGTTGTTTGCAGCAGGCTGTGAAGTAAGAACTCGGCCGGGCCGAGTCCGCTGCGGTATGGCCCGACGCCAAATCCCCGCCGTCGACATCCCAGTCAGACCTGTGCAGGTGTGACCGAGGGGGCGAGGACGAAGCGGGTCACACCTGTGCACGTGTGACCGGGGGCCAAGCTCCACTGCGCGTGTGACCGAGGGGGACGAGGACGAGGCGGGTGGCCCCTATGCACGTGTGGCCTGAGGGCGAACTCCGCCTGACGCCCCCTCGGTCACACCTGTGCAGGTGTGACCGAGGGGGCGAGGACGAGGCGGGTCACACCGGTACACGTGTAACCTCGGTTCAAGCTTCGCCCGACGACGACGACCCTGATCACACTTGTGAAAGTGTGGCCGAGGTGAGTGAATGGCTGCCCCTCTCCTTATACGAATGTGCAGAATGAAAATCGGCAGGGGGTAATCCTCGTGGCAGAAGAACTGTTCCACGGAAACGGCGCGGAGTGAAGCGGGTGGGCCCGCTTCCTGTAGGTCTCCGCAAGTGGACGCCTGCACTTGAGCCGCAAGAGATCAACCTCGAAGAGCGACTGGATACTGACGAGAGTCTTCGATCCCTGCCGAGATGGAATGTCTGGAAAATTCGGGTTCACACTAGCTGGGGGACACAATAGCCAAGGCCAGCAGGTTTCTGGCCAGTGGATCCTCAGGTCTGACACTGTGGTAGGTTTTGCCGCGGACTATGACGAATTTCCGGCGAACGAGTTTCATGAGGTGACGTCGAAGAGCCCTTTGAGGCACTCGAGTCCGGACATGCAGCTGTTGCAAGGTCATCGGCCTCTCACGCAGGGCGGTCAGAATCTTCTGGCGGCGAGGATGAGTAAAGGCGGTCAGCAGCCGGAAAATGTTACCCGTACAGTCCCTCTTGCAACTCAGTGCGCGCTGCAAGCTCACCAGGAGAGGTCGTGCGGCGGGAATGGTTCTATCCGCGGCCAGCCGATAACGAACGAATCGTCCCGTGGGACGTGCCTTGAGAATGCCCCGGGCGTTCATGGCACGCAGGTATCGGCTGGCCAAATCCGCTCGAATTTTCATAGCGCTGGCAACTTCCGATACGGCCCTTTCACGTTGGCCCATGAGGTGTTTCAGGATTTTTAGACGCGTGTGATTCGCCAGGACCCGGCAGGTTCTCCAAAAGGTTGGCTGTGGTTGGAAACGTAAAAGTGACTTCATAGATGTCACTGTACAGATTTTTCACCTCGTTCTCCAGCCTCGGGTGGGTATGAGCGTCCGGAAATTCAGGACCGCCTCGGGTCCCGGCAGGCTGCATGTTTGTGCCATGGTCACGCCTGTGCAAGTGGCCCAGTCGTCGTTCGATCCGTGCCTCGGTCACACCGGTGCACGTGTGACCGGGGGCCAAGTGTTGTTCTGTCTGTGCCATGGTCACACCTGTGCACGTGCGACCGATGGGGCGAGAACGAGGAGTAGTCACAATGGTGCACGTGTGACCGAGGGCCAAGCTCCACTGCGCGTGTGACCGAGGAGGCGGGTCACACCTGTGCACGTGTGACCTGGGTTCAAGCTTCGCCCGACGACGCCACAGGTCACACCTGTGCACGTGTGACCGAGGGCCAAGTGTTGTTCTGTCCGTGCCATGGTCACACCTGTGCACGTGCGACCGATGGGACGAGAACGAGGAGTGGTCACACCTGAGCAAATGCGACCGAGGGCCAAGCTCCACTGCACGTGTGACCTGGGTTCAAGCTCCACCCGACGACGCCACGGGTCACACCGGTGCACGTGTGACCGATAGGACGAGAACGAGGAGGGGTCACACTGGTGCACGTGTGACCGAGGGCCAAGTGACGTCCGGTGCGTGCCCGAATCTCACCGGTGCAAATAACCTCTTGAATTTAGAGTTCAGTCAAACCAGAATCTGAGTCATATTCAGATTCACGGAATGACGGCATCGAGATTGCCAGAATGGTAGCCCTCTCGCAGTTTCGTAATTGAGTGCCAGGTTTCAGCCAGGAGTGAAGGGCAACTGATCGGGGTATATCCATGAGCTCAGGTGACATCGCGGCGCTGGTCCGCCGCTACGACGAGCAGGGATTTGTTCTTCTGGAATGCCTCCTCAGCGGCCGGCAGACGGAGGCTGTTCAGAAGGCGGTGGAGTGGGCCTTCAGCCAGCCGCACGAGCGTTTCCGGTGGATTCGGCAGCGGACCTACGAATGGTTCGACCGTCAGCCGATCTTCGTGGAGTTGATCGAGCATCCGCAAGTTGCGGAATTTGCCAGGGATGTGCTCGGGCCGGAATTCCACTTGATTGCGGCGCAATGTTCGAGGAATACGCGGGGGGACCCCTATGCGCCCGGCGCCTTCAAGATTCATCAAGACGGCGTCTTCTTTCCGAGGCCGGAACGGCAGGAGGAGGGCGTACCCGACTATCGTTACGGTTTCTCTGCCATGTGGTACGTGCAGGATACGCCGCTGGCGATGGGTCCCACGGAGTTGATCCCGGGATCGCACCGCGGCGGGCGAAAGTACGACGACGAAGAGGCGGGACCGCTGGTTTTGAGGCGGGAGATTCCGGCGGGCAGCCTCTTGATCTTCAATCATCGCACGTGGCATCGCGGGGCGAGAAATGAGACGGATACGCCGAGGGACCTGGTGACCAATGCCTACGCTCGGCCGGAGGTGGGCAAGGTTCAGTTGATGAGCCCGAAACCGGGCGGGGGCGAAGCGTACGTGCCCTGCGAGGTTCTCCTACGGACCGCCAGCCCACTGACCCGCCAGCTTCTTTCCTAGAAGCGAATCCGCGAGCATTGCTCACCTGCTGTTCACTCATGTACACCTCTTTGGCGGCTCTGACCCTGCTTCTGACTGCCCTCGTTGCCTCTGTCGGGGCCGAGGAGATTGGTCCGGCGGGTCCTCGTCTCGAATGGGGTCCCTCGGTGCGGGAACAGGTGGATGCGCTGGTCGAGAGAGTGAACCGAGGGGAGTCCCCAGGCGCATTGGCCCACGAAGCGGGGGCGCTGGGCATGGAGGCGGCGCTGGCGGCCGCGGAACATCTGGACCCGGCATGGCCCGCACGGTGCGAGGCGCTCTATGAGTTGATTGCCGTCGCGGGGCGATCACGGCGAATGCATCCGGAGCTGCTTCGGCTTTATGATCCGGCGGCCTGGAGGACGTTCCACACGGAGGCGGGCCGGGCGGACCAGAAACAGCTTGGGGCGGGCCTGGCGTGGCCGGATTGGCCGAAGGCTCTGGCGGCCGCGGCGGTCCGGGCTGCCCCGGAGGCGGCGCTCGACTGGCTGCTCCGGCAGGCAGTGTCGGCGCACCCAGAATTTGCTCACCTGCGAGAGGTCTTGCGGGAATGGGGATGGTGGGTCCGCGTGGGGCACGAACGGCGGTACGCCGCGGCGTTGGACGAAGCGGCGTCTGCCCTGGCCGCCAGCGTGCCCGTGGTCAGAGATGCTCCCACGCGCGGGGCGCTATTGAAATTCATCGGGGATGTCCGGGCGTCCGGAGCACTTCCCTTCGTCCGCGGCAGTCTCCAGATCGAGTCGGCCGAGGTCCGAGGAGAGGCCTGTGCCGCGCTCGGCCGCCTGGCGGGCGGCGAAGCCCTCGAAACGCTACAAGCGGAGGCGAGGGAGGAGACCGATCCGGACGTGCTTGAAAAACTGGCTCTGGCGCTTCAAGGATGGCCCAGAAATGCGGCCGCCGGGGGTACCCTCCTCCATCTCTTCGACCGCGCGGGCGACGCACAGGTGCGCCGGGCGGTCCTCTATGCCGCAGCGGGCGCGTCCTGGCCCCAACGGGCGGATTTGATCCGACGCGCATTTGCCGCGCCCGATGAAGGCGTCCTCGGCGTGGCTCTCGAGGCCCTGGTGCGCCAGCCGGCCCCGGAGCTTTCCGAGTCCCTTTTGTCCTTGCCCGACGCGTACGAGGCCGCGCCACCCGGGCTCGTGGATGCGCTGGGCGTTCTGGGCGATGCCCGAGCAATCCCTCATCTCCTCCGCTGGCTGGCCCGGGAACGGAACGCGGCCGTCCGCCTGAAGCTCGCCTTCGCTTTGGAAAGGATCGGCGGCCACGATGCCTGCCAGGCCATCGTAAGGCTTCTCGCTGCTGAAACCGATCCCCTGGCCGCAGAGCATCTGGCCGGCCTGGCCGGCCGCGCGGCCATGGTCGAGGCCATTCCCCATCTTATGGGCCTTGCGGAGGACGCCACGGCCCCTCTTGCGGTCCGGCTGCAAGCCATCGCGTCCTTCGGTCGATTCGACGACCCGCGGGTCCGTGAAGCCTTGGCCCGGCTGAGCCGGCAGCTTCATGGCCATGGCGACGACCGCGGCGCGCCGGGAGCGTCCTCGATGCCGGCTGAGGTGCGGGAGCGGATGCGGGTGTTTGTCGCCATGGCGCGGCTGAGGTTGGGTGAGCCGGGTGCGGAGGCGGAGGTGCAGCACCTCTTCGACACGGGCACTCCAGGGGCGCATCTGGATGTGCTTCTGTTGCTCGAGGCCGCCCGGCGGGACCATCCGGTGATCCTGCAGGGTCTGGATTCGGTCGATTTCATCGTGCTGCTGGCCGCGGTGCGTGCTGCAGGCGCCGCGGACCCTAAGAAATACGCGGGCAGGCTGCGGGCGATTCGAGAGAGTCCGTTCGTCGCTTCGATGCTCGCCTCGGGAATCGACTCCCTCAACCTGAGGGCCAGCCTCGACGAAGCCATCGGGGCCGTACCGGCCTCCGGTGGGACGCTTGAAGGGAAGAAGGCGGGAAAGGATGAAGCGCTTGGGAAATGAGAAGAGAACAGGAAGAGAAGGTGCACGTGTGAGCAGGAGTCCCTGGTTGTGGGGGCATCCAGGGGTGTCGGCGACTACGGATTCGGCCGCACTCTTGGCGTGCCTGCTGGGATTCATGCTGGCCTTCATCCGGATGGGTCGGGGACACGAGTCGCCCGTCGATCACGTGGGTCGCACGGTGCGGCTGTGGTACGAGGGGGGCAAGCTCCACCTGGCTTACCGCATCGAGGTCACGGAGCGCGCGGCCATGATGCAGCTTCACCGGATGGACCGGGACGGGGACGCCGTGATCGAGGAGGGCGAGCGGGCGGATTATTTTCGGGCGGTGGGTCAGGAGCTGGCCGAGCGGTTCGTACTGGAACTGGATGGTAAGCCGCTCGGAATTCGGCCAGCGGGGGAGGTGAAGCTCGATGCGGCCCTGGGGCAGACCTATATCTTCGAGGCGGACATGGACGACCTGGCCACAGGTCGGCACGCAGGAGTCCTGACGGACGGTTTTTCCCGTTCGTATCCGGGGCCATACCGAGTCGAGTCGTCCGCCGGGCCGGGCGGGCGGGATGCGCGCCTGCAAATTACCCAGGGGCCGGGCGTCATGGGCCTTCAGCGCCATCCGGGCGAGGTGCAACTGAGGTTCGAGCTGGTCGTGCCATGAGAACCTTAGGGAGCACCTCCTGTACTTGTTCTCCCGCAGGGAAACCGTTTCCGCCGAATCCCTTGGGGAGGGACGTTGGGACGATGGGAGGGACCCTCCCATGCTTGTCCTTCCCACAGGGACAAGTGTGGGAGGGACAGGTGCGGAAGCATCCTGTTGGAAGCGGATTTTACGAAGCTCGCGGACTCGCTTCGTTGTGACAGGGAGAAACAAGGGTGTAGGTGGCCGAGGTGGAGATTTACTTGTGAAAGTTTGCGCGTCGCGCGGAGATGTTGGAGTCACGCCTGCCTGACGCGAGGCGGCGCAGGCATGCCTTATGGCGTGGCGCTGCTCGGACAACGGCTAAAGCCGTCACTCCAACTTGGGTTAAGGCCTTCTTCTTAAGTGGTTATATACAACCGTGTTATCCGTTTGTTTCTCAGGAGCTCAGGCCATTGAAATCTGGAAATCTGCCAATGTTGCAGGCCAGCGGGATGCTGGCGCTCCCAGGAGCAGCCCCTAAGTGCGAAGAGCCATGTTTTATGTTTGAGTTGCACTTTAAAGGTTTCCGTTTTACCGCCAGGGTTGGTCCGGCCAAGCCGGACCAACCCTGGCGGTAAAATCCGCGAGTCCGAAGGGCGCAGCGGATTTCATTGAAGTCCATCGGAACAACCTCTATACTCAAAATCATAGAGCGCCAAGTCCTGTCCCGGACAGGAGCGGGGGAACCAAGTCCCAGGGGCGTATCGCCGCCAGGCGTAGGGCAACTTCTTCGGCCCGAGCCCGTCAGCTAACCTCGCAGGCGTCGAAGGAGAGAACCTTCCGGAGTCGATCGGGGGCCAACTCTCCGTTCAGAAACGATTCCGGAGGTTCACCATGGGTGACGCGCCGGGCCACGATGGCGGCAGTCAAGCTTCTCCCCCCTTTCTCGAACGCTTCAAGCATCTCCTGTTCGGCGCGCCGCGCGACCTGACCGACCGGCGTATTTTTCATCGCCTCTCCGTAGTGGCTTTCCTCGCCTGGGTGGGACTCGGGGCGGATGGTCTCTCCTCCTCGGCCTACGGCCCGGAAGAGGCTTTTCGCACGCTCGGCGCGCATACCTATCTCGCCGTCCCCATTGCGGTACTGATGATCACGACGGTGTTCATCATTTCCGCCTGTTACAGCAGGCTGATTGATCGTTTCCCGCACGGAGGTGGCGGCTACGTGGTTGCCACGGCTCTCCTCGGAGAGCGCGCTGGCGTCGTCTCAGGTTCCGCCTTGCTCGTCGATTACGTTCTGACTATTACCGTCTCCATCGCTGCGGCCGGCGACGCCATGTTCAGCTTCCTGCCGCTCGACTGGCACGAGCTGAAGCTCCCCGCTGAAATCGTCCTGATCCTGGGCCTGGTCACTATCAATATCCGCGGGGTCAAGGAATCCATCTTGATCCTGATGCCCGTATTCATCCTCTTCCTTGCTACCCATGCGGTCCTTATCGGAGGCGGGATTCTGGCGCACGCGGACGCCCTGGGGGATGCAGCGAGAGAGGTCCATCAAGGCTTCCGCATGGGCCTGTCGTCCCTCGGCGTCGGCGGCATGCTTCTCCTGCTCGTGCATGCCTATTCGCTCGGCGGAGGTACCTATACCGGAATCGAGGCGGTCTCCAACGGCCTTCCCATCATGCGGCAGCCGCGGGTGCGCACGGCCAAGCGGACGATGGTCTATATGGCGACTTCGCTGGCCCTCACGGCCTCCGGCTTGACGCTCTGCTACCTGCTGTGGAAGGTTTCGGTGACGCCAGGCAAGACGCTCAACGCTGTTCTGGCCGAGCAGGTGGCTTCGAGCTTGGCCCTGGGTGCCGGCTTCAAGATTCTGACGCTCCTCTCGGAGGGAATGTTGCTGGTGGTCGCGGCGCAGGCCGGGTTCATCGACGGACCCCGTGTCCTCGCTAACATGGCGATCGACTCCTGGTTTCCCCGCCGGTTCGCAGCCTTGTCGGACAGACTGACGACCCGGAACGGCATCGTGCTGATGGGCGGGACGGCGCTGGCGGCCATTCTCTACACGAAGGGAGACGTGCGTCACATCGTCGTGATGTACAGCATCAACGTCTTTTTGACGTTCTCGCTGTCCATGCTCGGCATGGTCCACTCGCTCTGGCAGCAGCGCCGCCGGAAAGGATTCTCCTGGAGGAGGCCGTTCCTGCTCTTCGCCCTGGGCCTCATCTTCTGCGTCACGATCCTGGCGATCACCGTGGTTGCAAAGTTCGGCGAAGGAGGGTGGATCACTCTGGCCGCCACGGGCACGGTCGTGCTGTTCTGTTTCTGGGTCCGGCGTCACTATCAGATCGTGACGGCCAAGCTGGCCGCCCTTTATGCGAGTCTGGCGCAAATGCCAAGGATACCGGAAAAGGCGCTGGCTCCCCTGGACGCCTCGCAGCCGACGGCCGCCGTGCTCGTGGGGAGCTACAGCGGGCTCGGTATTCACACGACTCTGGCTGCGTTTCGGGCCTTTCCCGGGCAGTTCAAGAACGTAGTTTTTCTCTCCGCCGGGGTCATCGATTCCGGAGCTTTCAAGGGAGAAGATTCGCTCGACCGCCTTCGGGAGCAGACCGCGGGTGATCTCCAAAAATACAAGGAACTGGTGGAGAGCCGGGGAGTGCCGGCAACGTATCGGATGGCGATCGGAACGGATGTCGTGTCGGAGCTGGAACAACTGTGCCTCGAAGCGGCGAAGGAATTTCCGCAGATCACCTTTGTTGCGGGTCAGCTCATTTTCCAGCGGGAGCGCTGGTATCAGGCCATCCTGCACAACGAGACGGCGTTCGCCCTTCAGAGGAGGCTGCAGGTGGCGGGCCACACGATAGTCATTCTTCCCGCCCGTGTAGAGTGATCCCCAGTTTTCCGTGGTGGGACTCTGGCCTTCGAGGGGGTGATGGACATCTCAGACTTCTCGCGTGACGGCGAGAAAGTCGGGTGCGCCGAGGGCCGTGGTGGCGGCCTCGGCCGTTCGCCGGGCGACTTCGGGGTAGTCCCGCGCTCTCCGACGCAATGACGCGAGGTCGTCTCCGGAGAAGATCAGGCCGGGCCGCGGACCCGACTCCGGCACTCCCTGGCTCAGGACAGGTAGAAGTTTGTCAAAGGTAGTGGCGGGCATGGTTCTTGTGATTCAGTTTCTGAGCCGATTCAGAACATTGCGGGTGATCGTTTGGATGAGATGGAAGACCTGCTCCCGGCGGCCCCCACCAAAGACGGTGAGTGAACAGAGATCGGATCTGCTGGAGGCGAAAAGGCGGATCGTTGAGCTGGGCACAGCGCTGGGGGTGTTCAGTTAATCTTCGATGAAAGGCATACGCGGGTCAGCACATGGAGGACACGTGTTCCCTGCGGCCCTGGATGCCGAGGCGGAGGCGGTAGAACGAGCCTCCGATGCAAGGGACGTTGAAATCGTAGCCGGGCGGCGCCAGCTTGCTGGGCCAGGAATCGGCCGCCGTCGTGATGTAGAGGTCCGTCAAATCGGGACCCCCGAATGCAAGGCTGGAAACCTGCGTGACCGGCATGGGAATTCGGCGCTCCACGCGCCCCTCCGGGTCATAGCGGACGACCTGGCCTCCGTACCACTGCGCGCACCACACGAAGCCCTGAGCATCGATGGTCAATCCGTCGGGCAGCCCTTCGTCTCCCGGGACAGTGACAAAGACGCGTTTGTTCGAAAGCGAACCCGTTCGGCCGTCAGCGTCGTAGGCGAAGATTTTTCGCACTGCGGAATCGGCGTAGTAGAGCGTGCGGTCATCCGGGCTGAGGCCGAGCCCGTTGGAGAGCTGGATGCCGTCATCGACCACGCGTGCGTGTCCACGGGTATTGAACAGGTAAAGCTTCCCACTTTTCTGCATGCCTTCGGGTCCCCAGTAGACCGTGCCGGCGTAGAGGCGGCCGTGGGGGCCGGCAAGGATGTCGTTGAAGAAGAAGGCCTCGCCCTCGTGCTTGGTGGCGAGGGTGCGGAAGTCGTCCTGGCAGCGCCACAGGTGGAGGCCGGTCGAACCAGCAAACACCAGGCTATTGTCCCGGTTCAGGGCGATGCCGGCGACCATGAGGCCGCGGTTGATCACGGACTTCTCGCCTCTTGCCGGATCGTACGCGTATACCACGGAGCTTTCGATATCGGTCCAGACCATTCGCTGCCGGCGGAAGTCCCAGAGGGGCGCCTCGCCGCATCGGTTGCCGTCCTGCGCAATGGTTTCGAGGGAGTGGTTCATGGCGGGTCTCCGTCTCGTTAGCACTTAGAGTCGCTGAAGATGCCTATTTGACTTTCCGGATTGAAGAATTTCAATAGTCGGCGTCGGTGAGGACCGGCTGAGGCCGGATTCCGTAGGACACACTCGTCAGGTGGGCGTTCGGGGGCGATGTCGATCTGTAGGATGCAGTTGAGCAAGAGAGGGAGATTCCATGGGTATCAGCCTGGGCATCGTAGGGCTGGGCAGTTTCGGGACTCCGTTCGCTGAGCTTTTTAACGCGCACCCTCTGGTGGACCGGATCGCCCTCTGCGATCACAGTCCTGAGCGTGTGCGAAATCTGGCGGAGCGGCCGGCGTTTCAGAAGAAGTTCAAGTCGCGGGATGCCTACGACTCGCTGGAATCGATTTGCCGGTCTGACCTGGATGCTCTAGCGATCATCACTCAGCACTGGCTGCACGCGCCGCAAGCGTTGCAAGCGCTCGAGGCGGGCAAGCACGTCTATTCGGCCGTACCCGTAGTCACACTGCCGGATAGCCAGGAAATCCTGGACTGGTGCGATCGCCTGGTGAGGGGGGTGCGGCGCTCCGGTCTTCGATACATGTTGGGGGAGACGACGTTCTATCGCCCGGAGACGATGTTCTGCCGGCGGAAGGCGCTGGAGGGCGCGTTTGGGAATTTCGTGTATGCCGAGGGCGAATATTTCCACGACGTTGATCTTCCGGCATGCAATCTCCGGGACGTGATCCGCCACCGAATGGCGACCCGGGCTGGCGAGGAGTGGAAGGAGAAGGAGAAGCAATACCTGGCCCGCGGGATCAGGAGCGGTCCCATGCATTACCCGACGCATTCGACTGCGGGACCGATCAGCGTGATGAGGGCTCATGCGGTGAAGGTCTGCGCCTGGGGAACGCCCCCGCCGGCAGGTGACGCCTTTTTCGAGAAAGATGCGTTCAGCAATGAGACGGCGCTGTTCTGGATGAGCAACGGTTCGACGATGCGCATCGCCGAGCACCGGCAGATCGGCCACGTGGGCGAAGAGACTTTCCGCATATTCGGGACGCAGGCGACGTTCAAAGATTTCCACTGGGTGACCAAGACAGGCTCGACGGCCCTGGACCCGCCTGGCATGAGAGATCCTCTTCCGGCGGAGGTGGAGGAGGCGTTTCGCCGCCGTGCAGGGGGGGAGGGAGTCTACGGCGGGCACGGCGGATCGCACGCCTATCTCGTGCACGAGTTTGTGGACGCGGTGGCCCGGGACCGGCATCCGGCGGTGAACGTCTGGGAGGCCGCGCGCTACATGGCCCCGGGGGCGATCGCACACCAGTCCGCTCTGCGGGAGGGGGAGGTGTTGGCCGTGCCCGACTGGGGCGACGCGCCTTAGAATGTCCAGTCCAGGCCAGGTTTGCGCCTCTTAGAGTTGGGCGCGGGCGTACAAAGGTCGCGTGCTCGCTTCGTTGTGACAGAGAGAAACAGAATCGGCGTGAACCACGGAGAGCCCGGAGAAAACCAGTAAGGCATTCATCAGAATCCCTGCGTGTTCTCCGTAGTTCACCTTGGGCATACGTCCTCGCTATGATGAAAGTCTCTGCGCCTAGCTGGCTAATGAATACTCTCCGTTTGGGGACACCCCAAGCCGACAACCTCGGAGAATGGGAAAAACGCAAGCGATTGTGTTGGAGGGTTTTGTTTGGTTGTTTCTCAGGAAATTTCACATGATCAGAAGCAAGAACGCTGGGAAGCTGCTGCGGGTGGGCGTGGTGGGCGTGGGCCGGGGCCAGAGCTTCGCACGCGGCATGAACGAGAAGATCGGGATGAAGCTGGTCGCCCTGTGCGACACCTGGAAGGAACGGTTAAAGACCGTTGGCCGGCAATACCGGGTGGCCACCTATGCCTCCTACGAGAAGTTTCTTGAGCACGAAATGGATGCGGTCATCCTGGCCAACTACTTTCACCAGCACGCGCCCTTTGCCATTCAAGCGTTGCGAGCGGGTTGCCACGTGATGAGCGAGACCACGGCGGCCAAGACGATGGCGGAGTGTGTGGCGCTTTGCCGGGAGGTGGAGAGGAGCGGCCGCATCTACATGTTCGCCGAAAATTATCCCTACATGTTGGCCGTCCAGGAAATGCGCCGGCTTTACCAAGCTGGCGAGATCGGCGCGGTGCGATACGCAGAAGGCGAGTACAACCACGCGGCAGACGAGGACTGGCGGCTCTCGATCTCCCCGGGCCTGCGGCACTGGCGGAACTGGCTGCCCCCGACGTATTATTGCTCCCACGCGCTCGCGCCGCTGATGTTCGTGACGGACACCCTGCCGGTCCGCGTCAACGCCCTCTCCATCATCGAGGAGGCGGTCCAGTCGCCGCGGACCGTGAGGGTGGCGGACCCGGGCGCTCCGATTCTCGTGCGGATGGACAATGGGTCCGTCTTCCGCATCTGGGGCCTGATGCTCAGTTCGATCCACCGTGTGCGTTACGAGGTCCATGGAGAACGCGGCCTCCTGACTACGGGCGATCCTCTACCTTCGGGCATGCTCAGAATTTATCACGAAAACTGGCTGCGGAAGACGGGTGAAAAGCCCCATGAAACGCTCTATCGGCCCGATTGGCCGGATCACGGGAACCTGGCCAGCCAGGCGGGGCACGGGGGCGGAGACTTCTGGACCAGCTTCCACTTTGTCCGGGCGATCCGGGCCCGCAGGCAGCCTTACCTGGACTGCTACCGCGGGGTATCCATGTCGGCGGTGGGCATCCAGGGATGGCGCTCGTGCCTGGAGGAGGGCAAGCCTTACCCGATCCCGGACTTCCGGAACGAGTACGAACGCCGGGCCTTCGAGAACGACCATTGGTCGCCGTTCCCCGAAGATGCGGGGCCCGGCCAGCCGCCGCCGTCGATACTGGGTTACGTCTCACCCGACCGGAAAGCCCTGGAACGGGCCGGTCGGGTCTGGAAAGGCATGGGTTACAAGGGGAAGGATTTACCTCCAGTCTGACGCTTTGGGCCGACGAGTTGAATCCTCATCGGATGAGTCCGGCGGAAGGCGATGCATTCCTGGCGCGCTTGGCGGCCAACCGAGCCTGGGAAGCGGCGAGACCGCGCTTCCTGGCGACCTTCTGGCCGAGCCAGCAGGCGCATGATGCAAGGTCGTGGACAGGCGACCTGGACTTGCCCATACTGGTGTTCATCGGTCAGAATGGGCAAAGGTTGCCGGCCGATCTGGATGGATGGCGTCAGCATCTCGGCATGGAACGCGCGCGCCGTCTCGCCGTCGAGATGATTCCTCGGGTGGGCCACTGGATGATGCTGGACGATCCTGATCGGGTGGGGTCGGCCCTGCTGGCCTATCTAGACCAGATATGTCCCGGCGCGCCGCAGTCGGTATCCGGCCAGAGCTGA
The DNA here is from genome assembly GCA_016179685.1 of Planctomycetota bacterium. Taxonomy (GTDB): domain Bacteria; phylum Planctomycetota; class PUPC01; order JACPCR01; family JACPCR01; genus JACPCR01. Next base: position 32,868 of record JACPCR010000091.1, read on the forward strand.
TTTCGAATGACCGGATGCACCACGAAGGCATCGAGACACTAAGGAAACGATACACCTCATGAACCTGCGCATCGCTGCCTTGGCGCTGGCTACCGTGGACGGGATGGTCGAGGCGAACTACGAACGGGCTCGAAGGCTGGGCGAGATCAGCCTGGATTCGAAGCCGGACATCGTCTTGCTGCCTGAAGCCTTCGCTGCGGGATACTGCGGCATCGATCTCCGTCCCTTCGGTGAGCCGCTCGACGGGCCCCATCTCGAGTCCTTCAGGAAGCTGTCCGAGACGGGAGGATGCATGGTTGTGCTCGGCTACCTCGAGAGTGCCCCGCAGGGCATCTATAACGCCGCGGTCGCCTTTGATCGCGGCCACGTCGCTGCCCGTCACTACAAGTCGTCCCTCTGGCCGGACGACCGCAGGCCCTACCGGGACGAACGCTCGCTGATGCTGGCGGGACCTGGAATGGAGGTTTTCGAAAGCCGGTTCGGCCGCTTCGCGCTCCTCATCTGCTACGAGAACACGCTGGCATCCAACTGGGACGCGGTGTCGGGGCGGGCGGACTTCGTCCTCAGCCCCTACAACTGCGAGGGCGACCCTTCCCGTTATAACATCGAAAACGCCAAGCGGCTGAACTTGCCTTCCGCGTGGGCGACCCGCACCGGCACCGTCTATCAGGGCAAGCGCTACATGCCCAATCCGGGCACGGCGGGCCTGGTCGACCGTGCCGGCCACGTCATTGCCAAGTCGCAACCGGGGGTAGAGGAAATCATCGTGGGGGAACTCCCGGTCTAGTAGACGCGTACGGAAGTGCGAATGCACTTCCGTACGCGTCTAACAGCGAAGCCACCGTATGGCGGCCTCAAACCGACGAGTATTTTATCGTCCTGGTCGAGGTGCTCGTGCTCGAAACAAACGCCGTGATTCCCCAGACCGGTGACGATGGCATACGGGGCGGCTTGGCCTTGTTTCGCGGTGACATCATGATCGTTGTCGAAACGCGGGCGCGTTCCGAGGACGACAAGGACGATCACACGCGGTAGCCCGAAACTTTTCTCGTTTGTCACGGTTTTCAACCTTGTAGACGCTTGGTTTGAGATTCGATGACGGCAATGCCCGAACATTGAAATTCCGAGACTGGTACCCAGGAAATCTCCATGCGCATTGATGCCCATATCCACGTGTGGACGGACGGAAAACCTCCGTATCCTTACAACGATCAGAAGACGACGAGCCGCCCGAAGGGGCCTTTCTTCATCGAGGACTACGTCGCTTTCATGGACCGTCACCGGTTCGATCAGGCGGTGCTCATCCAGACCTTCTACCACGGATACGACAACAGCTACCTGTGTCATTGTCTGGACCGTTATCCCGGCCGTCTGAGGGGCGTGGCGCTGTTGGACCCTTTGAAATCGGACGCTCCGGACCAGCTCGAGCGGCTTCACCGCGAGCATGGAGTCCAGGGGATGCGGCTCTATCCCATCACGAGCCCGGAGGCGTCGTGGCTGTCCCGCGAGGACCAGTTCCCGCTCTGGCGCCGGGCCGAATCGCTGGGCGTCCCCTTCACTTGGTTTGGCCGCTGTCATCAGATACCGCACCTGGAGACCATGCTGCGGCGTTTCCCAGGGGTGCGGGTGATCGTGGATCACCTGGGCGAGCCGGATACGAGCGAAGGGGTGGACGGCAGCTTCAGGAATCTATTGAGGCTGGCCGCGTGTCCGAACGCGTTCGTGAAAGTAACGAGGCTTCATGGTATCTCGGGCCAGCCCTGGCCATTCGAGAACGTGCATCCCTTCGTGCGCGCCGTATACGAGGCCTTTGGCAGACAGCGGCTCGTTGGCTGGTCAGGCCATCCCTTTAATCCGGAGGGCGACGAGATGCTGGGATTCCGGATGTTCGAGGAAATCTTTACCACTATGACGGACGAGGACCGCTCGTGGATTTTCGGGAAGACGGCAGAGTCCATCTATGGCGGCTCGTGAGGGGAGACTGCGGGCGGATGGACCGGCACGGGTCGAAAGCTGATATGCCGCATCGCGCAGGATTACTCCGTACCAGTAGCCTTCTCGCCATCCTCGGCTGGTTCGTGCAGCGATGGCTGGGGCGAGAGCATCCCGCACAGGGTGTGGTAGGGAAACTGAAGGTCGTGATTCAGCGATCGAGCCATGCCGAAAAGAGCCTCCCGGTGCTGGGGAAATCGAACACCGAGCGCAAGGAGGTAGATTCGTTTTCGGGAAGGAGTGATCATGAGCCCGAGCATGCTGCCGGGGTCCGGCGCGGAGTCCGCGCCCAGGAACGCGGAGGCCTTCCGATCTTCGTAATCGCCGTGGCCGAATCGATCGATGGCTCGCTCGAGGTTCTTCCGGGCGAGTTCCTGCTCACCGCGAATCTCGGCCAATGCATAGAGCAGAGCGCGCAGAGAAGCCTCTTCATCCTCCGGATTTTCGTCCAATTGCCGAGAGGCCTCGTCGAGGTCTCCCCGCAGCACCAGGACCGAGAAGTCGGGCCGTTTCCCCTCGTCAGGCGCCCTGGCTTTTAGATAATTTTCGAAGTCGCCTTCGTAATAGGACAATTGGGATTCTAGAAAAGCCTGGAGAGCATTGCCTTCGCTGCCCTGGCCTTGAAACCATTCCTCGCTGAATCGGCGGATCGCAGCCTCGGCCGCGGGCCGATCGCCCTTAGCCACAAAGAGACGAACCCTTTCGAGAATCCATGCAAAATCAGCATACGCGCTCGACCGTTCCGACTCATTGATGGCCAAGAGGTCATCGTGGCGGCCAAGCCCCAGAAGAGCCTCTTTTTTCAACATGCGGAAATGATCCTTCTCGGGCTGCAGTCCGATGGCTTTTTCGGAAAGAGCCAGAGCCTCTTCGAATTCCCCGATGTTCAGTGCCTGGAAAGCCAAGGCAGAGTAAGCGTAGGCGCAGGGGGGATTTGTCCCGATGGACCGTTCCAGAAGACGCCGGGACTCTTCCGGATCCCGGTGGACCCGGCCGAGAAGGTACAGCGCCTCGGTGCTCGGCCCGCCCTCCTCTTGCAGATAGGGCGTATATTCCGCCGCTAGGTCGTGTTCCGGATGAAGGACATCCATCGTTGCCTGGTACTGACGATGCCATTCGAGTCGAAACGGCCTGGCCCGGAGGCCCGGCTCGAGAAACCGGATGAAATCTCCGGGCGGCATCATCTGGCTGAGGTAGGCGAGGCAGGCGTCGGACTCGGGCTGAAACTCGAGTTGGCGTCGCAAGTAGGCTATGGCGGCTTCGTTGCCGAGTGTCTGCTCGTTCTGAATGAATCTCGCACATTGAATGACATCCACTCTTTCCAGCAGGCCGACACGCGTCTTCTTGACCCTCGCATGGGAACTCGGCAGGGAAATGGTGGAAGGGAACGGCTCGAAGGCGTAGTCCGTGGCCGGCAGTTCGTAAAAGACTTGGCCCGTATGAACTATGAATTCAGCGTCCGTGTCTGGACTGACCGCCTGCGGCGTGGCCGAATACAAGGTTCCCTCGCGGACCAGCACTGCCGTCTGGTCAGGATTGATCACAACCACGTCTTTCTGGTGGAATGGCCGGCCCCAAACGGAGGAGCGGATCAACACTTTCTGAGACGGCACGTGCAAGTCCTTCCCGGCGACCTGGACATCGAGAGTCCCTTCCTCGACCGTCACTTCCGCATGGCCTCTGCCGGGGACGGTCACCGGTTGACCATTGATCGTAACCGTATAGGGTTTTTCGAGGCCGTTGACCAGGTGAACCGTGCGATTCAGCCCAAGGTAATAAGAAATTCCGAGGTAGGCGGCGAGAATCAGTCCGGCGGCAAGGCACGCCCACCTCACAGCGGCCGGAATACGCTGGAAAAGACCCGGGCGGTCCAATCCCGCCGCTCCGAATGGACTCTCGGTTGATGACGCGGGTAGGCCGACCTTCTTCTGCGACTTCTTCCGAAGCTTTTGGAACTGCTTGTCGGAACCGATGGTCGGTGTCAAACGCTCGCATTCCGTGAGAAGCTCGAGCACCTCGCGGTGCATCTCCCTCTTTTGGTAAGCGGTCGCGAGGTAGACGACGAGCGGCACCTTGTCGGCGAGACCGCGGTCAAAGATGTGACGCAGGAACGGCCGCGCGTCTTCCGGCCGCTTCTGTTCGATGAGTAGGACAACCAGCGCCTCCCGAATCTCCTCGTCATCCGCTAAGGCAAGCGAAGCTCTGTAACAGCTTTCAGCTTCCTCAGGCATGGAAAAATAGGCGTAGCCGTGACCGGCCTGAGCAAGGGTTTTCGGACTTGCACGCTGCTGCTCCCGAATGTCGTCGGCAACCTTCCGAAACAGTTCCCGGTCCTGGTAGCCCATGAGGGTATGAAGCGCGCCAGAGGCCTTCTCGGGATCAGCCGGATTCTCCCCATAGGTCTGGACCGCGGCCTCGATGTCACGCTTCTTGATCTGATTCCACTCGTGGAGCTTGAGAACACGATGCTGGCGACAGGCCGCGCACTCGTCCAGCACGCGCTTCTTGCCCAGCGGAACGACGGGGATGAAGACGAAAACGAAAAAAAGCGTGGTGTCATAGGACTTCAGCTCGCCGCTCTGTCCGCAGGAGTTGCAGATGCCGTTCCGGACGAACGGATTCTTCCGTCCGTAATACCAGGTCCCTATTCCATTGACGACGTATGGCATGGTCTTTATCTTATTTCGCGAGACAGGAAAATCCAGTCCGATGGAAGGCAAGACGAACTCGTACGTCGCACCGCAGATCCTGCACCATCTTTTTGCGCGGCGTACTCTACGTTGCGATTCTTGAAAATTCCGGGTTAGACTCGAAATTCAGAATCCCGGCTTTATGGATGCGATTTCTCTGGAGATCATGCGCAATGCCCTCTATAGCATTGCGGACGAGATGACAGTTGCGCTGGTGAAGACGGCGCACTCGACGAACATCAAGGACCGGCGGGACTGCTCGAGCGCCCTGCTGACGCCTCAGGGAGAGGTTGTAGCGCAGACTGAGCTGGGTACGCCGCTCCACATGGGGACGATGCCTGGGATCGTCCGCGTGGCTCTCGGGGCCTTTCCGCCAGAAACACTGGCCCCTGGCGATGTCATCATTACGAATCTTCCATATCCGATGGGGCCGGGCCACCTCCCGGACGTCACGGCCGTGTCGCCCATCCATGCGGACGGCGAACTCGTCGCCGTGGCGGCCAGCACGGCCCACCACGTGGACGTCGGCGGATTCGCCCCGGGCAGCATGCCGTTCGGCGTCTCGGAGATTTATCAGGAGGGATTGCAGATTCCGCCGGTACGCATTCTGAAGGGCGGCAGGCTCGACGAGGACCTGGTGAAGCTCATCACGCAGAACGTGCGCACCCAGGGGGAATTCATGGGCGACCTGATGGCGCAGGTGGCGGCGAACCACGTGGGGGGACGCCGGATGGGCGATCTGGTCCGGAAGCACGGTGTGGCGGGGATGCGTTCAGCGATGGCGGAGCTGCTCGACTATGCTGAGCGCAGCATGCGCGCGGGCATCCGCTCCCTGCCGAAAGGACGCTTCACCTTCGAGGACTATTGCGAGGGAGACGGGCTGGTGGACCACCCCATCCGCGTTCGGGTATCGGTGGAGATTCGAGAGGAGGATGTGGAGGTGGACTTCGAAGGGACTTCACCGCAGACCCGAGGTCCGATGAACGCGGCAATCACGGCGGCGTACTCGTGCGTTTATTACGTCATGAAGGCGGTGATCGATCCGGACCTGCCGACCAGCTCGGGGGCCTACCGGCCGATTCGCGTACGGGCGCCCGAAGGGACAGTGGTGAATGCCAAGTTTCCGGCGGCTATATGCAATTCGAACATCCTGACGGACCAGCGAGTCGTGGATGCATTGCTTGGGGCTCTTTACCAGGCGATACCGGACCGCGTCTGCGCGGCCTGCTCGGGCGAGATGAACCTGGTGAACCTGGGTGGGATCGACCCCCGGACGGGCCGTTACTTCAATTCCGTGGAGACGTATGCGGGGGGGCAAGGAGCGCGGCACGATCAGGACGGGATGGATGGGGTGCACACGCACCTGACCAACACGCGGAACGCCCCCGTGGAAGTGACCGAGGCGACGTATCCCATCCGAGTGGAAGGTTATGGGCTCGTGCCGGACTCAGAGGGTGCTGGCCGTTTCCGCGGCGGTTGTGGGATGTACCGGGAACTGACTCTCTTGTCGGACGAGACGCTGTTCAGCCTGAGCGCCGACCGGAGGGAGTTGCGGCCGTGGGGCCTTGCCGGCGGTCTGGAGGCGCGAGGCTCGGACTGTTGGGTCGAATCGGCCGGAGGCGAGCGGCGACAACTTCCATCGAAGATCACGACGACCTTGCGGCGGGGCGAGACGGTGACGCTGGTGACGCCAGGCGGGGGAGGCTGGGGTGACCCAAAGGAGCGAGACCGGGAGGCGGTGCGGCAGGACGTGCGGGATGGGCTTGTTTCGCCGGAACGAGCGAAAGCGGTTTATGGCTTGGACCCTCGGATTCCAGTTTAGGCGCTTGGCGCGCCAAACTTAAAAAAACGTTTTAAATTTGAGTTACGCTTTAATCGGACAAGAATTCTTTCGATCCCGATCCCGGCGGACGCTCAATTGAGATGTTCCGAGATGAACAAAGAATAGGAAACTTGAGTCAGAGACTTCTGCAGAGCCACCAGGGTTGGGCCGGCGAAGCCGGGCCAGCCCTGGCTCTGCAGTCCGCGAGCCCGGAGGGCGCAGCGGATTTCATTAGTTTCTTGCGGAGACTTGATACCCGAGCCTCAGGATGGCCATTCGCGCTGGAGTTGCGCCTCCCGGACGTATCTTCCCGAACTTGTCCCCGGTGGAAGGGATTCCGCTGGGACGATGGGAGGAATTTTGTTTCCGCACTTATCCTTTCGAACCTGTTCTTATGAGAGGGCACCCTCCCAAAGGGATAAAGTTGGGACTATAGGAGGGTCCCTCCCATCGGGTCAAATTCGGCCGGGATTGAGGCGTGGCACAAGCGCTAAAGCGTTCACTCCAACGACTTACGTCAAAATCCAAGGCTGTCGTGCTGGCCTCGGAGACCGCGGCGAAGGCGCACCAGCACCTGGAGGTGTCGAACGGCGTCCCGAAGAAAGCGGCCCGGGGGGTAGGGTCGAATACGGCCTTCGAGGGTAGCGGGAATCTCGACGACGCGGACGCCTCGGGCGATGGCCTGTGCGAGGATTTCGACATGTATTTCCTTGCCCGTGGAGGTTAGATCAAGCGCCTCAAGGACCTCGCGGCGGTAGGCCCGGACGATACAGGTCCACGTCCGGATTTTTGACCGGAAAGCGTGCCGGATGAAGAAATTGGACCATCGGCTCAGGAGGAGGCGGTGGAAAGGGACGCCGACGGCGCGGCCTCCGGGCATATGGACGGAGGCCAGGGCGATGCCGGCCCCAGGGTCGGCCTGCAAAGCCTCGTAAAGCGCCAGGACGATGCTTTCACGGTAGGAGAGGTCGAAATCGAGGGTGACGACGATGTTGCCCGTTGAGGCCTGGAAACCCTCCCGGAGCGCCTGGCCTCGACCAGCGTGGCGGGGATAGCCCACGAGCCGGAATCCAGGGTACTGCGCCATCAGCTCCAGGACCCGCGTCTCCGTGTGGTCCGTGCTGCCGTCATTGACGAGAACGGCCTCCCAAGTCAGCTTGGATGCCCCCAGGGCGCCGACAAGCCTGGGAATGGTTTCGGAGGCCCGTCCCTCTTCGTTGAACACGGGACAGATAACAGCGAGGTCTGGGGCAGGAGGCTTCATCGGCGCTGGAAGGCTTCAGTCACCCGAACAGAACTGGAAGGCACACAGGCTCGCCTCGTGGAGGTGGAAGGCCAGGATGACAGGCTTGTTCCAGAGCCCTGAAAGGTCGCGCCGCTCCTTCCAGGCCAGCGTGTGCCAGATGCCGGTCCCATGTACGGGCTGGCAGTTCGCGGCGGCGAAGCCCTCATAGGGCTTGAACTGCGGGTCGAGGACTTCGACTTGGATGAAGCCGTAAGAGACGTCGGCGTTGATGCGGAGCGTATCGCCTTCGAAGACGAACTGCTTGGTCGTGGCGATGCCGTGCTCGTAAGAGGGTTTGAGCGAGGCGAAGCCGTCCTCACGAAGGATGAGGCCGCCGACCGCGCGGCGCAGGGTGCTCGTGCCGGGCCACCCGGGGTCCACTCCGTTGGCCTTGGCCATGCCCATTTCGTGCTCGCCACGCTGCCGGGCCGATTCGGGCACCAGCGTCGGGTGATCGCTGCGGCCGACGACCCACTGTTTGTGGGGGATGGCGCTGTAGGGGATGATCAGCCTGCCGTCATGGACCAGGCCGCCGGCGACCGAGGAGCAGGCGTAGCCGTAGTCCTGGCTGCCGGGGGGGCCGTTGGCTACCCAGGGCTCCGGCCCGCCCGCGCGCTGGAAACGCCGGCCGTCTCGGCTCGTGTAGAGGGCAAGGGAGGCATGGAACTGGTCGCGCCAGACGCGGCCGCCGTGTCCAGTGCACCAGATGGACTCCGTGTGGGCCTCGCCGACGATGGCGATATAGAGCCCGCCGATCTTGCGGATCGATGCCTCGTGGAACTCGCGGTCAGGCCCCAGATTCGGCTCCCAGTCCACAGAAAGCACGACCTCCTTGGGCGACCAGTGGATGAAGTCCGGGCTGGTCTGACGTCCGATCTGCCGGGTGCGGGGCCCATGATGCCAATGATGAGAATACTGGCTGTAGCCGATCCATTGCTGGATGGCCTCGTCCCAGATGACTCGGGTTTCGTGCTGGTGGCGCTGGGGGACGTCGTCGCTGATCACGGTCCAATGGACGCCATCGGGCGACGCGGCGACGCGGGAGAGGATGGGCTGGCGGCGCCGGCGAGCGTCGCCGTATGGGCAGTAGACCATGAGATACTTGCGGGCCGGATCGCTCCGGTCGTGATTCAGGACCAAGCCCGAGGCCGCCACGTCGCGGTGCACGATGTTGGTGGCTTTGTGGCCGTCAAAGGGAACGCAGTCCTCCCGGAGCGGCTTGTGCCAGAGGATCGCGTCATCCGACTCCGCCATGCAGAGGACCTGGTCCCGGTTGAACGGGTCGCCCTGCAGCGTCTGAAAGTACCACATCCTGAATTTACCGCTGTCAGGGTCACGGATTGCTGAAGAGACGCCGGGACTGAATCCGGCCTGTTCCCAGGGGAGATTGGACCATTCGAGGAGGGGTTTTTCGGCCTTCTCGGGCCTAAGGATGACACGCTCGACGCCGTCGAGATGGTCCAGGATGAAGTTGTCCAGGAAGAGTTGCTTCTCGCTTCCAATGTGGGTGAACGGGACATCGTAGTCCGGCGAGAAATAAGGGTAAGTCGAGGAGTCGATGGGACGCCTGCCGGAGACGGTGTCCTCAATTTTTCGCTGGAGGTCAAGCGGCTCGGTCGGACTTTTCTTCTCCGGTTGGGTCATGAGATGGGTCTCCATAGCGAAAACTTCTGTCGTCCCTACGGGACTCTTGTGGTTGATGCGCTTTCCCTTCCCAGGGCTGCGTTCGCCTTCGCGGGCTTCGGCGAACTTGTGCCCTGGGCTGCTATGTAGGGTGGCAATGCCCTGGACGTTGCCACCTTACATAACCCGTTGTATGTAAATGGTCTACGTTTAGCATACGTAACCATTTTCGGACGTCCCTACGGGACTCACAGAAACAGGCCTCCGGTGACGATCACTAAGCAGTTACTCCTCCAGGCTTTCAAGAAGAATCTGGACCTGGACGGGCCCCACGGGCATGCGCTACCGTCCGTCGGCCGTCAACCGTCCTCTCCGGAGTTGTGCAACTTGCTGAGAGAGTGTATGAAGAGCTGGCCTCGTTGATGGTAGCGCCGGATTTCCCAAGTTTGTTCTGTATTTGCTTCTGCCACACATTGCACTCGTCTTGCAGCCCTCGGCTCTTTCAAGAGTCAATCGGCGGGAAATGGTGCGGCATGATTCCCGCCGATTGACTAGAAGGCGTCCTCCGAGAGCCCGCGGAGGTAGCGGAGGCCGAGTTCGCGGAAATGTTCGGGATAATTCTTTTTCATGGCCCGCTTCAGTTCCTGGTAGAGGTATTCCGGCATCTTGGGCTGCCGCGTGCCCTCGCTTTCGAGTGTCCACGTGAGGCCCTGGGACTGCTGGGACTGGGCGGTCTGGCTCTTGTGGCGAGAGGCGAGGAGGTGGGCCGTCTGCCAGGCAAGCTGCTGGCGGTGCAGCCGGTCGCCCTCCGCGTCTCCGCGGAGTCGTGCTAAAACGGTCTCGATGCGCTCGCTGATGACCCGGTGTTCCTCATCCGCCAAGCGCTCGGTCCATCGGGCTTCGAGCCGAAGGATGCGGTTCAGAATCCAGTCGAGGTCGAACCGCGGGTTCGTTCCGTAACGACGCCGGTTGCGGTATCGGACGGCCGGGCGGAGGGTGCGGCTTTCGATACTTTCCCGGAGGGCGAGGACGCGACCGCGCCAGTCCTCGAGGTCATCGATGAGCGACGCCTGTTGCTCCTGGGAGGGCATCGCGGCCTGGGTGGCCTGAAGCCGTGGTTTCAGGCGGTGGAAATCTTCGAGGGCCTGAGGAAGCGGCTTCAGTTCGTCGGGGGTCGGGTCGAGGCCGCGGGTGAGGACGTCGATGCGCTCCAGGGCTTGCTCGATCCGGCGGAGCGCCTGGCCGCGTGCTTCGGCAGGCTGGCCGAGGGACCAGGGGGTCTGGTTCGCCTCCTGGAGGGCGTGGTCGAGTTGTTGCCAGTAGGGCGTGCTAAAGGCGTGGTGATGGGCGATCTCCCCCAACAGGGCGCGGAGCGGATCGGCCCCGGCGGCCTCATCCATCCGGCCAACGAGATCGGCATGGGACTCGACCCAGAACAAGGTCTCGCGGTAGCTCTGCTGCTTCTGGATTCGGGAAAGGCGTTTGGTGAACTCCTCGGAGGCGAGCAGGGATTCCCCTTTCCCTTGGGCCAGGAGGGCAATTTCGTTGCTGGCCTGTTCGATGGCCGGGATGGTTTCCTCATAATAACGGACGATCTCCTTGAGGTAGCCCGGGTAGACCATGCTGGTGTATTGGGCTCGGAGGTGGGGGGCGACGGCTCGATCGTAGGTTTGCTCGTGGAGATATCGGAGGAACTCGGAGAGATTTTCAGCGGCCTTGACCTCGCCCGTGGCCGGTCCGGAGGGATTCCAGGCCCATGACCGCTCCTGGAAATCGATGGCGAGGCCCACCGCAGCGGAGTAGCCGGTCAACCGCTGGACGAGGCTGATGGCGTTGCCGATCCGGTCCGGGTGCGCTCGGCCTCGGTCCTCCTTGAGCCGGGCCTTGCGTTCGGTGTCGGAGAGAGCGGCGAGGTGGGACACGGATTCGATACTTTGGCGGACTTCCGCCTCGAACTGCTGGTTTTCTAGGCGGAGGAAAGGGACCTCGGCACGGAGGTTGGCGGCGACGTCCAGGAGGAGCGATTGAACGGCGGGCCTGAGCGACTCGAGGCCCTTTTCGTAGCCGGGTCGGAGGCGATCGGCGAGGGCCTGGAGTCGTTCGGCGGCCTTGTGGGTGCCGTCGTCGTAGGCCTTGGGATCGACCAGGACCCAGGACCAGCGGCGGAAAAGGGGAGCGAGTGGCTGGAGCGCTTCGATGGCGCTGAGCGTCTCGTGGTCCAGGGCATCAAACGCCCCGGCGCGGGCGTCACCCAGGAAGGCGAGAAAGTTCTCTCGAAGCTCGAGCCATCTCTGGGTCGTGGCGGCGCTTTCGACCTGAAGACGACCCGCGGTGCGATCGGCCGACCAGTCCGAGATGTCCCTGCGGAGAAGGAGGACGCGCTGGAGGACGTCGGATTGCTGTGACCAGGCCAGGGACTGATCGAGGATGGGGAGCGCGGCATCGAGTTGGGCAGGGTCGTTCCTCTGGATGGCCTGCAGGGCCACGCATTCCAGGAAAAGCGCGTCGTCATCGGAAAAGGGGTTATCGGACCGGAGGATGATCTTGAGGAGGAGGGCGTGAGCGAGGGAATGGAGGGTATGGTCTTGGCGGGCCGTGCGGATGCGTTCAGGCAGGGGATGCGCCTTCAGGTAGTCGTGGAGGGCCTTTCGGTGGTGTCCATCGAGTTCCGGGGACTCATCGAGCCGGGCTTGTAGGTCCTGGACGAGGCGGAGGGTGTTTTCGGGGGCAGGCTTGGGGTCCTGAGCGGCCTGGTCGAGCCTGCGGGCTGCGGCCTGGGCCGGCTCGTCCTCGAGCGCACCGATCTCGTGAGTGGTCCTGGCGATGGCTGCGAGTCGTTCCGCCTGTTTCTCCTGGTAGAGGGCGTCGTTTTCTCGGTCGCTGGCGGGCCGGGCGGAGAGGGCCGCTGCGGCCAGAAGATACTGATCCAGGGTGAAACTGAGTATCTGGACCCGGTTTTCCCGCAGGCTTTCGGTGAGGGCATCCTTCCAGGGCTCGATCAGCGCCTGCTGAGACAGGGCGAGCGCCTGAAGCGCGGCCAGCGCCGGTCGCCGGCGGCTCTGCCCGTCCGACTCGGCAAGACGCCGGAGGTAAGTCCCGCCTTGCCAGAAACTGAAGGGCAGGGTGATGATTTCCTCGGCCGCATGGCCTGCCGCGAGCGGGTACTGACCATAGCGGAAGACCTTCCAGTTGCGGTCGTAGTGCGACACCGGGTCCGGAAAACCGATGCGGCCGAGCTGGGCACGGATACCCCGGAGCATCTCGTCATGCTTGGGAGTGAACTCGGTGTCGTCATTCATGGCCTCGACGAGAATCTTGATCTGGCCGGCCTGGCCCTGAAGCGTGCCGGCCGCGTCCTGGAGCGAGCCATAGAACCCGCCGAGGAATTGATTCAGCTCGGCGAGCTGGCGGTCAGGTGTGTCGGAGATGATCTGGATGGAGAGCTTCTGGGTGCTGCCCTCCTGGTCCTTCGAGTCGAGCATGACGACGGAGATTTCGAGCCCCTGAGCTTCCTCAGAATAGGGCCCGCGGTCAATGAGCTCGCGTATTTCGAGAACGGCTTCGCCGGAGAATTCCTTGGCCCCGGCCCGGGTGAAATCGAGGGAAAGCGTGAAGTTTTCCCGGCTCTCCGGGTGCTTGAACCGCACGAAGACCTCGGCGATGCCGAAGTCATCCGTGCCCTTGTAGCTGAATCGGATCAGGTCGTCCCGAAAAAACGTCAGGTGGTCGGGAATCTGCACGAAGGAGACGACCGGGGGGCTGTCGGGTATGACCTTGAGGATATAAGGGGAGTCGAACTTATTCGTGCGGCCGTCGCGGGTGGCGAGGTGAATCTTGAGAGAACCGCTTCGATCGAGCGTGAAGGAGATGGTGCCCTGGCGTCCGGAGCGGTCCCAGCGGATTTTCTGCCTCTTGCCCGCGATGTCGGCCCACGAGTCTTGGATTTCCTGGTCCGTGTCCAAAAGAATCTGGACACGGGTGCCCTCGACGGCCTTGATCTCACGGAATTTGACGGGTTCTTCCGACGCGGCCATGCCCGTGTAGCCGGGGAATTTGTACCGGGCGATCATTCGAGTGATCCGGGGCCTGGGGGCGACCTCGATCCGGAAGCGCTGGGTGCGGCCATCTCCGGCGGTGACGAAGAATTCGAGGGAGCGGCTCAGGTTCTTGAGGGATGAGACGAAGTGATGGCTGGGCCTGGGAGACATGGGGAGGACGTTTTCCGCGTCTCCCCGGTCGCGGAGGTGGAGGAAGCTGCCCATGCCCTCCTCGACGTGGCCGGAGAGCTGGACGCGCACGTCGAAGTCGTCGCCTTGGGTGAGGGTCTGCGCCGGAGGCGCCTCGACGCGGATGCGGGTACGCGAGGGGCGCGGATAGTTGCCGAGCGGGTTGAAGAATCGGCGGGTGAGGAGGTCCATCTGCATCTCGGGATCGAACGTTAGGCCAAGGGTGACAACCGCCAGCAGACCGAGAAGCACGAGCCAGTGCGGCGTCCTGCCGGCACGAACGAAACGACCGGTAGAGGCGCCGGAGAAGGCGGTCTCGGCGTCTTGGACGGTCTGGTCAAGCATGAAGCGATTGAAGCAGTCGGGCTCGCGCTCGGCCTGGCCCAAGAGGTTCATGGAGCTGCGGAGCGCGTCCCGCGACTGGCCTTGTGCCGCGTCCACCTCGCCGGCAAGGATTTCGAGATTACCGCGCCAGAGGGGCGCGGCCAGCAGCCAGACGGTGGCCAAGAGGATGAGGAGGACCGCGGTGGCGGGCGGGATGAGGCGAACGGCGACGGGGAGGTCGAAGTAGCGGTCCAGGAAGATTCCGGCGAGGAAGGGGACGAGAAAGGTGACGCCGCATCGTGCCATCCAGCCGAGGGTCAGCCAGCGTACCTGGGCGGCCTGGTAGCGCCGGACCGCCTCCTGGAGAGGGGCAGGGAAGGAGGGTGGGAAGGAACGAGATGAAGAGAGATGTTTCCAGTCCAAGGGGTGTTTCTCAACATGAGAGATGCTGCTATGAACTGACCATCGGCTTGGGATTATAATCACCGCTTAGTATTTCTCGAAGTTCCATCTCGATCGGATTGGGGCCACCCCTGCTCTTACACGGCGTCGGTTTCGCATCCCGGCTCGCCGGGGCCTGGACCCCGCCACGTCCCTGAGCGACGGGGAGTAGCGAAGCGCTTGTGCGTTTCGACCGCGTTTCGCTGCCCGCGCGAAATCGACATAGGTATGCCCTCTCGGGCTTTCCTTGTCACACCACCGTAGGTACGGGCCTCGTATACGGCGGTTCGATCGAGGTTACGCTCGCGTCGGAACGTAGAGGGGTGGGAGTCCGAGTCTTCAGTCCGTTCCAGACCGGTTACGAAATCGCGCGGGCCCGTCTTCCCGAACTTTTTGAGAAGTTCCACAAACCAGACTTAAGGGCTTGAACAACAGTGGGTTAAGCACTAAAATCGGGCTTAAAACGATGGGAGGTCAGGTCTAAAGGGCCCCAACATGAGCATGCAGATCGCCTACCAGATCCTCCGAGCGGAAGGATATCCCGGCGGGAGGAGCATCATCGGCGAGTTCGTCCGCAAAACCCGCGGCCTCACCAAGCCTCCGAAAGCGTACCTCCGGGTTAAAGGATGATCCCCGCCTTGCGCCGGATGACCCAATCGAGCGTCAGGAGTGCGGCGATGGCGAACAGCAGGGCCTTGGCGTTCCAGAGATTGACTTCACGGACGTTGACGAGAGGCCGACTGCGTTCGGGGATGGCCTCGAGTCCCTCACGGAGGCGAGCGAGGGGGAGATACCGGCCGCCGGCCTCTCGGGCCATCTGGGACAGGCCCGGCTCGTCGAGGTCGAAATCAATATTTTCTCGGGATAGGGGAAGGACGGTCCGGGTCTTGACTTCGATGCGGCCGGAGGGAGTCTCGGCGGAGACGGAGAGCGTGCCGGGCTGTTCCGGCGTCCAGTCCGCCACGTAGAGGCCCGACTCCTCGGGCGGGCCTGGTCGGGCTTCGAGGTCCCGGCGCTCCCCGTTTTCGAGTTCGAGGGTGAGGTGCTGAGAGGCGGGCTGCGGCTGGGAAAGGTGAAGGAGCATCCAGGTTTTCTGCCCGACGGACGCCGGGGCTGGATAAAGGGCGACTCCGTCGCGGCCGCCAGCCGCATCAGGGAACAGAGGAGTGACCGCGTCCTCGAGCATCCCGGTCAGGAAGCGGCTTTGGGCCTCGGCCCCGTGCCATTCCCGGATGCGGAAGAGGTCGCCGATGCCGATCTGGTAGATTCGGCCGCGGCCGTAGAAGCCCAGGCTGAAGACGGGGAAACTCCCGCCGGGGCTCTCGAGAAGCGTGAAAGTCTGCCTGGGGACCGGAAAGAGGATGTGGGGCTCGGAAATCTGGCCCCAATGGTCCCGTCCTTTTTCACATTGTGCGGAGAGGAGAACCAGATGAAGGGAGCGCGAGCACTCCGCGATCTGAAGGCCGGGGAGGACGGTTTCAGAAGCTGCCTCGCGTGGGGCCGGAAGCTGGTCGAGGGGGCCGATCCTTCGGCTCAGAAGGGAGCGATAGGATGATTTCTGCCGTTCCTCGAAGTTCTGGAGGAGGACGAGACTGCCTCCCGCCCGGACGACATAGTCGGCAAAGATGTCCACGTCCTGGTCCCTGAAGCCCCGGAAGGGCTCGTCATCCAGAATGACCAAGTCGTAGGCCTTGAGGTCGGCGAGGTCGGCGGGGATTTCCTCATCACCCTTGCCGCGGCCGGGTTCCTTATCGCGCTCGTTGGTGAGGTGAAGGCTGGTGCGGAAGGGACCCTTTTCGAGAATCCGAAGAAGGTAGACGAGGTCCCAGCGTGCCGACTGGCCGATGACCAGGACCTTCGGCCGGCGCTCCAGAGCGGCGACCGTCAAGAAGAGGCGATTGTTGCCGGGGTTGGCGTCGGGCCCGGCCCCTTCGACGGCGAGCTCGAGGATGCTAGGGCCGGGGCGGCCGATTTCCCAGGAGATGCGGTGGCGTGCGGCGGGAGTCCCGTCGGCCTGGCCTGCGCTTCGACCGATCTCCTGGTCCCCGGCGCGGAGCGTAACGGCATAGGGTGTGCCTGCGGGCATTGCCGTTTTCACGGTCACGTCGGCCGCGGCCTTCTGGCCGGAAAGGACGAGGGAAGGGAGGCGGTAATCGACCAGGGCCAGGTCAGGAGCTGGCAGGGGCGATCCGACGCCGACGGCCAGGAAGGGGACGTGAATCTTTTGGATGCGTTGGAGCACTTCGGGTCTTGGCCGGGCATTCTGCTGGCCATCGGTGAGGAGCACGATGCCGGAGAGCAGTTCAAGGGAGTATTTCTCGATCAGGCGCTCGATCGGCGTGAAGAGGTCCGTGTGGCGCGCGGCTTGATCGGGACGGAGGTCCGCGGCGGACGCGCCGGGCTCGGAAAGAGGCGCGGTCTGGAGCAGGCGGACCTCGGCCCGGTGCTTTCGCGAGAGCGCTTCAAGGAGTCCGGAGCGTTCCAGGGCCTGAGTGGCGAGGGCGAGGCGCGGGGACTCTTCGACGCGGGCGAGGCTGGCGGGGAGCCCGGCCTCCGACTGGCCGAGGAACTTTTCGTCGTTGCCGGCCTGAAGGCTTTGGAGGGCGGGGAGAGCGGCCGCGAGAAGGGTTGCGAGCCGTTCGTATGCGGCCTGAATCTCGACGAGGGCCTGGGGCGTCTTGTCCGGGTTCTGCCGCCAGCGGCGGAGGATGTCTCGAAGCCGGAGGCAGGAAGCGGCGTGTTCACGGACCGCGGCGAAGCGAGCCGAAATCTCCGGGTCCGTGGCCGCGAGATTCTCGGCCGGCTGGGACGAGAGTGAGGACTCGAGTTGAGCCAGGCTGGCGGCGTGGTCTTCGGTGAAGCGCGCCCAGGGCCCGGCCTTGACGCCGGCGTCTTCCAGGGTTGCGGTGAAGGAGTCGCCCCAGGGCATGCCCTGCTCCAGCTCGTCGAGATGCCGGCGCAACCGATCGACCAGGGGGCCGATCTCCTCCTGCTGTTCCCTGAGCCGGGCGGCATAACGCTGGCAGAGATCTGGCCGATCCTCCGTGCCGGGGAGGCGCAGGAGCTGAGCGAGGTCGAGCCGGGCGCTCCGATCGGGGTATCGATCGCGCAGGAACATGCTGGCGGAATCGTCGAGGAGGAGAAGAAGCCGGCCGCGTTCGGGGGTTTCTGAGCGGATGTAGAGGACGGGCTGGAGGAGCAGCCAGGTGAACGAGAGGATGATGAGGGGGCGAGTGAGGTAGAGCCACCGGGGCCCGCGCCGTCGTCTGAGGCGTCGGAGCTCGGCGCGAAGGATGAGGAGGCAGGCGGCCAGTATGGCGGTCCCGATCAGGGTGCCTGCCCAAAAGGGGAGGCGGCCCGTCGTGGCCAACTTGTAAGTGACCTGGCCAAGAAGAAGGGTCATGAGAACCAGGCCTTCACGAGGCTCGCGTCGAGCAGGAACAGGAGGAGCACGGCGAGAAGCATCCAGGTCGTGATTTCGTCGCCCTCGCCGCGGTGCCAGAGGGATCGTTTGAGGCCTTCGGCAGAGGTCGGAAGGCCGGCCGCGGCAGGGTCCTCGGGCAGCCGAAGGCGCAGCCGGGCGATGAGGTCTTTTTCCAGGGAGGCGCTGATGGGGCGGATGTCCGATTCGCGGTCCGGCTGGGTGACGAAGAAGAGGGCGAGGGTCTGTCCGCCGTCGCGCTGCAGCTCGTAGGCGCCCGGCACGCGGGTGTTCTCGAAGCGGACGAACTCGCGGTTTCCTTGGGGGATACGGGGGCAGGAGACCAGGCGGAAATCAGGGGTCGAGAGATAAAGATCGCCTTCGATTTCGGTCACCTCGTGGATGAGGGGCTCGCCGGCGACGAGGTTTCTTGAGAGAGGCCGGAACGAAATGGCGTAGTTCAAGAGGCGGACGAGCAGGGGCACGTAGGCCTGGTGGACGACGAGGGAGTGCCACGAACCGCCGAGAGTGGAGGTCCAGAGAAGGGCGATGCCCTTCCCTGCACGGTGCTGGACGAGCAGGGGGTCCCGTTGACGGGCCGCTCGAACTCCTTGAGAAGCGGAAGGGTGAGGTCCGTCGGCTGGATATTGAGGAAGCGCTCATAATTGGGTTTCTCGAAGGGGTCGCGGAATGGGCGGTCCAGGGCGTAAGGAAGGATATCGTGAAAGGTCTCGTTGAAGGCCTCGGCTTCAACACGAGGTCCGAGGCCAGCGAGCAGGCTGCCGCCGCGGCGCAGGAAGCTGACCAGGCTTCGGCGGATCGGCTCGCCCAGGCGGTCGATCTCGCTGAACAGGAGCAGGTCTTGTCGCTCCAGCTCGGTCGAGGTGACCTGACTCCGGGGCAGGGATGACCACGATACGGTATAGCCGATCTGGTAGGCCAGGTCGGATTCCGATCGCGAGGCCGGACCCGTCGACAAACCGTGCTGCCGCCGTATCCAGAGCGTCCCTTCGTCAAACTGCTGTTCCTTGAGGGGCCCCTCCTTGATGACCCTTTCCGGGAGGCGGAGGGCCCGTTCAAGGAACTCGGTATCCGCTTCGAACGGATTCTCGGGTGCAGGTTCGTCCCGGCGGACGACGAGAACGCGGAGACGGTCCCGGACGTCCACGGAGCGTTCGAGGTGGTTATCCGGAGCGTAGGCGTCCTCGCCGAGCCTGGCCTCGATCCGGTGTGCGCTCCCCTCAGGGACGAAGGGAAACTCGAAGGTCTTGCGCTGGTTGGGGGAGAGGGCGCAAGGCATCTCCATGAAGGGTTTGCCATCGACGAGGAGCGACAGAAACCCCTCGGTGCTGGGCATTTCACTGTAGTTCATGACGGTGAGATGGAGGTGCGTCGGCTGGCCCCTGAGGAGGAGATCGGTGCCGAACGTGAGGGACTCGAGGGCGAGATTGCGGGCGCTGGCCTTGCCGAGGAAAAGGGCGGCGAACTGAACCTTCAGGCTGTTCAAGGCCTCGCCAAGAGGAGGGTAGCCTGCGAGCGACGGGAAGTCCTTGCGCGTCAGATCGGACAAGAGAATGAGCTGGCGGTTCGTGCTGGATAGGCCTGAGAACAGTTCCTTGGCCTTGCGGAGACCCGCTTCGAGTTCGGCGCTGGCGGGTACGAGACCGAGGCCGGACTGGCATTCCTGCACTTTGCGCTCAGGAATGGGGCAGGAATATTCTCGGACCGGGAGGTCTGTGTCGTCCGGTTTTTCGGGGCAGAGGAGGACGAGGTGGAAAGTGTCGCCTGCCAGGGTGGACAGCATGAGGTCTCGCAGGACGGCGCGGGCCGCGTCGGCTCGGGTGACGGACTCGTGGAGCGCCGTCATGCTTTGGCTGTTGTCGAAAAGAACGATACGGTGGAGGGTGCCGGGACCATGGGGATAGGCCTGCGGGCCCGCACCACGCTCGTCGCGCCGGAGGAAGGGTCGGGCGAAACCGAGGACGAGCAGGGCGAGGAAGAGCGTGCGCAAGGCGAGGATGGCCATTTGCTTCCAGAAGTTCTGCCGGCTCTTTGACTGGAGGGTGAGCTTCAGAACGTAGGTCGCGCCCCAGTCCACGTCGTTCCGCCGGCGCCGGAACAGGAGGTAGAGGATGCCCGGGATGGAGGCCAGGGCGAGGGAAGGAAGGAAAGAGGGTAGAAGGTAAGACACGAGCGGAAGAAGGAAAATAGAAGACAGAAGCCGGAGGAGAGAAATTGAAGATAGAGGATGGACGGCGAAAAGCAGAAGAAGTCGGAACGGCGAGCAGGATGAATGATTTCAAACGGCCCGGACATTTCATTTTCGGGTTCAGAAGTGCGAGAGAACCTCTGAACCGGAAAATTAAAGCATCATGGACATCCGCCGTTGCAGATATTCGCCCAGAACGCGGTCGAACGGGTCCGAGACGGGCAGCAGGACGTGGTCCACTCCGTGCTGGAGGCATCCGACCTTCATGGCCTGCTGGTGGAGAAGGAACTGGCGGCGGTACTCGTCGCGGATGAGGAGCGGATCGACGCCGATGACCTGGCTGTTCTCGAGGTCGCGGAATCGAGTGAAATCGATGTAATCGAGTTCCTTCTCCGCCTCGTCATAAACCTGGAAAGCGAGGACATCGTGGCCTCGCATGCGGAAACGGCCGAGGCTGCGGGCGATCTCCTCGGGCCTGTCCATGAAATCGGAGAAGACGGCGATCAGCCCGCGGCGGCTGATGCGGGCTTCCACGGTTGCCAGACATTCACGAAACACGGTCTCACCAGCGGGCTGTACGGTGACCAGGCGCTCGAAGACACGGCTGAGGTGTCGCTTGCTCGATGCGGGGCGGAGATGCTCCACCACGTTGTTGTTGAAGAGAAAGAGGCCGAAGTCGTCTTTTTGCACGTGCATCAGATAGGCCAGCAGGCCGGTACAGCGCACGGCGAACTCATGCTTGTTCAACCCCTCGCCGGCGAACGCCATCGAGGCGGAGATGTCCAGGATCAGGTTCACCGGCGCATTCGTCTGCTCCTCGAATTCCCGGATGAACAGGCGGTCCGTCTTACCGAAGACGCGCCAGTCGAGGAACTTGAGGTTGTCGCCGTAGCTGTAGGGACGGTGCTGCAGGAAGTCCGTGCTGAAGCCCTTGAAGGGGGAACGATTCTCGCCGGTGAGCGTGCCCTCGACTCGCCGGCGCGAGAAGAGCTCCAGGCGTTTGATTCGTTCGACCACGTCGCCTGTCAGAAGGGAAGCCACCGGATTGCCGTCAGTCATAAGCGCCTATGGTCACCTGGGCTTTTCGCGGCGTCCTCATCCCCGGCCAGAATCGGATTCTTTCGAGAGAAACATGCCCCCGGCGCTCGACGAGCTCGCCGAGCGTCTCAATCACTGGTGCAGTCACGGCGGATCGGCTCATGGGCTAATCCGGAAATCCTTTCGTCGAGCATGTCACCGCGGCCGAGATTTTACGTGTTCGAGGAGCTGGCGGATGATCTCGCCGGAATCGACGCCTTCGGCCTCCGCGGCGAAGTTGACAATGAGACGATGGCGGAGGACGGGGTAAGCGACGGCATCGACGTCCTCGACGGAGGCATGGGTATGGCCCTGGAGGAGGGCGCGGCCCTTGGCCCCCAATATAAGATACTGCGCTGCCCGCGGCCCCGCACCCCATTGGAGATACCGGCGGACAAACTCGGGAATCGCGGAGTCGCCCTCCTGGCCCCGGTCCGTGCGGCTCGCGCGAACCAGGTCGACCGCATATCGCGTCACGTGCTCCGCGATCAGCACCTCCCGGACGAGATGCTGCACCTGCAAGATGTCGTCCCCGCTCATCTGGGGCTCGAGGGAGACCGCGCGGCGCGATGTGGTTCTGTTCATGACCTCGACTTCCTCGTCCACTTCGGGATAGCGGACGTGGAGGAAGAACATGAAACGATCCTGCTGCGCCTCGGGGAGAGGATATGTTCCCTCCTGCTCAATTGGATTCTGCGTGGCCAAGACGAAAAAAGGCTCCTTGAGGGGATAGGTGCTGCGTCCGACGGTGACGCGGTGCTCCTGCATCGCTTCGAGCAGCGCCGCCTGGGTCTTCGGCGGCGTCCGGTTGATCTCGTCGGCGAGGACCATGTTGGCGAAAAGGGGTCCCTGCAGAAAAACAAAACGGCGCGTCCCGTCCGCCTGCTCCTCCAGAATGTCGCTCCCCGTGATGTCGCTCGGCATCAAGTCCGGTGTGAACTGGATACGCTTGAACGAGAGATGGAGGACCCGCGCCAGCGTGCTGACGAGCAGCGTCTTGGCAAGGCCCGGAACGCCCATCATCAGCCCGTGTCCGCCGGCCAGGATGCACAACAGCACTTGCTCCACGATGTCCGTCTGGCCGACGATGACCTTTCCCACCTCCCGGCGCACCGCCGCGATCCTGCCGGTCAGCGCTTCAAATTGTTCCCGGTTCACCTGGCCCGGGGCCTCGGTCGCCTGGTTCATCCCTTTCTCCTTAATGAAATCCTGCGGGCACAAGAGCCTCGTGCCCGCAGGATTTCAGAGGGCGTGGCCAGCGTAACGAACAATGTTGGCCACCAGTTTCTGCCACTCGCTCCAGTCCCAGTACGGGGTCTTGCCGGGATTGTCCGCAGGGTCCCCGAAGGGAGCGCAGAGCACCGCCATCGTTCGCTGCTCCCCCTGGGACCGCTCGATGATAAAAGGCTTGTCCCCGACCTTCATCAGCACCTGCGCCGGGATGCCCGGCTTGAGGTCCAAATCGTGATAATAGAAGGCGTAAGGCAGATTGGAAAGATCAACATCCCGGTAAATGGGGTGATCCGCCGCGGGACTGTTGAGCTGGAGCGTGCCGCGGCGGATGCTCATGGACCTGGGTTGCACCGGGACAACATCATCGAACTCGTGCCTCGGGTCGCTCCACTCCGTCGAGAAGGCCGAATCGCCTCCCGTGAGAACGAGTCCGCCGCCTCGCTTGAGGTAATTGGCCACAATGGATGAACCGACGCGTCGCGGGATGGTCGTGTCGCAGTTTGCGAAGAGCAGCACCCGGTAGTTGAACAGACGTTCGTAGTCATAAGGGAAATCGGTGATCCCGTTGGTGTTGACGATGAAACCGGGTGTGTAGCCGATATCGTCGCCAGCAAAGCGTGCCCCTTCGATGCCCCGTATCGCTTCCCTCAGTTTCAGATGCGAGCTGTGATTGCCCAGCAACGCAAAGACGTTGAACTCCCTTCGGTTGACCTGCGCATTCTCCTTCGGAATCGGAATGAAGGGATTCTGCCGGGGCCGGTCGAGCCGCACCACCGGGTGTACCAGGTCCTGCCGGATATTGTCGCCGAACTTGTACTCGCCGACATGGAAGTATTGAAACTCCCTTTCAACCAGCCGGCCGTCCGGCAGTTCCACGTAAGCCTTCATCGAGAAAAGAAGGGGGTCGGCCGGCGGGTCCGGCATCGAGGCGATGGCTTCGGCCGGCTCGATGCCGAGGTTCTGCACCGTGACCGGGTCCAATTTGCGCTGCTCCGTCTTCTCCGTCAGGTGATTGAACTCGGCGCTTGTATTGAAGGTGATTTTGTTGACCTTCTCATAGGACGCCGTGACGAGGTACTGGAGGTCCAGGCTGCCCTTGGTCCGCTTGGGCCGCACCTCGATGATGAACCAAGGGTCCGCGTAGTCCACCTTGGAAAGCCCGATCACGGGCAGGATATAGATGCGGCTCTTCCATGGCCTGTCCTTGAGGATCAGAACGTTGTCGTAGACCCACTCCTCGGTGGTCGTGCCGCAGTTGTACATGAAGTTGAGGTAATCGTAGTCCATCAAGTAGACGATGCCCTCTTTCCGGTCCTTCGAGATTTTCGCGCTCCAGCCCTTGTTGTAGTCATAGATGTAGTTTTCCTCCCCCTTGCTGCGCACGCCTCTGGCCGACGGCCGATGCACCTGGTCGCCCAGGTCCGGCTCGATGAGGCAGGAGTTGTGACTCCACATCATGGGCATCTTGGCGCAGTCGCCTTCATCTCGAAGCTCCAGGTCGAAAAGGAAGTAGGGCGCCCCCGCTCGAAGCGTCACCTTGCGGACCAGTCGAATGTCCGTGAGAAGACGCGAATAGATGCCCGAGTCCTCGGCCTGGATGAATCCCTTGGACTTCGTATGGAAGACCACGGACACCTCTTCAGGCCCCTCGTTCACAATTTCGTAATCGTAGTATTTCCTGCGAAACTCGGAGTAGCGCCAATCCTGCTCCCAGAAGTTATCCTGGAGTAAACCTCCCCCTCCCATGATGAACTTGGGGTTGATCTCGTCGAGGATGTCGTTGCCCGACGGACGGAAGACGAACCGCATGACCATGGACTGGTAATCCGCCGATAGGTACATGCTGATCCACTCGGAATCGAGCAGGATCATCGGGTCGCCGTCCTGGTCCTCGATCTGCTCGATCCGCGCCCCTTCGCGGGACTGGGCCTGAAGGGGCAGGAAGCAGAGTTGGCTAAGAAAAGCGAAGGCTGCGAAGGACTTCATGGAATCGGTCCGGGCGTAGAAAAGTGTGGGAGTGTCGGGGTGTGGGAGTAACTACGGATGCCTCATGAGGGACGAGTAGACGAGCTCGCAAGTGCATCTGCACTTCCTTACACGTGTACTAACGGCCGAACTCGACGACGATGACGCGATACAGGATGAGCGACGGCATCTGGAATTTAACTGTGCCGGCCTCGATCTGCGCCTCGAGTCGGACCGCGCCGGTCCGCGGCTCGGCCGTGAGCATCCAGACCTCGGCACGGGAGAATCCTTCAGGAAGCCGGACCTCGATGGGAAAAGGCTGCCGGATCGGCTCGGGCAGCTCGCTCGAGCGGTCGCCTTTGAAGAACCGTTCGATGGTCGGTGGGTTGACCAACGGGATCACGTAGCGGCGGCGTCCGTCCGCGAGGTCGCGCCAGACGGCCGTCTCATCGAACCACAACTCGGAAGGGCTATCGACGCGGATGCGGCCCGCGACGTCCTTGAGCCACAGGAGCTGGTTGTCCCAGAGGAATTCGGAGAAGCGGGTGAGGAAATGTGCGGTGCCAGAGTCGGAGCCTGGGGTCGGGGAGTACATGCCCGGGTATTGAGCGCCGGCCAAAGCGGTCAGCAGGTTATAGTAAATCACGCTGCTCTGGAAATGGGGTGAGCCGTCGCGCTGCGGCGAGAACGTGTGGAAAAATCCTCCGGCACGCCGGCAATAATCGCATTCCTGCCGGCAGGCCCAGAAGTAATCCTTGATGATGTTGCGAGGGTCCAAGAACAGATAGGCGCTCATCCACCCCTCGTCCATCAGGCTGCCGCCCTGTTCCGGACCGCCCTCGAACATGGCAATGAACGCCGGATCGCTCTCCAGCGGGGGCGGCGTCAAATTGCGCGAGTAGAGCTGATTGCAAAAGCCGTAAAGGTCGCCGTTGCTCCCCCACGTGAAGTTGGGATTCTCAGCCCGAAGAATTCCTCTCAGTTTGCGCAGCAACTCGGCCGACTTCTTCTTCCGGTCCACCGGGTCCGACGGGCCCGTCGCTTCACCCAGCGCATTGCTGCTCGCCAGAGCGAGCGGAAGGCCATCCCCTCGAAAGCCGTCATAAGACCCCGATCCGATCAGCTTCGGAAGGTCTTCATTCAGCCGCTTGAGGAGGTCTTCATAGTTGAAATTCAAAGGAGTTTCGATATGAAACAGGCCATCCTTGGGAGTGCCGGGTATCGGCTGGCCTTTTCGCCAGGCGTCAATGGCCGCTTGCTCCGCCCCCACCCACTGATCCTGCGCCTGGTCGGTCCAGGAGATTCGGCCCTGATACCACTCGGGATGCTTCAAGTAATTCAGCTCGGCCCGATGACTATCCGCCAGAGGAGACAGGTACATGAACGTCGCAATGCCCAGGTAATGATTCATCTCCGTATTCGCTTTCAGCCAGCCAAATCGACTCATCGAATGCCCCATTCCTGAGATATAAGGCGGGTCCGGATCCTCCAGGAACGGCTGCACGGAGTCCGCTGGCGACATTCCAAAATACTCCCGGTAGTTCAGATAGGAGATCGAGGCGTGGTAGGGCTGGCCGTGGCCACTCGGCCCCCCGAAGTTCATCACCGCCCAGGGGTTCGGATGGATCGAGAAAACTTCGTCCGCCTCGGTGATCGTTTTGCCGTCCTTCGAAAAGCTCGCGATCACGCGGTAGCCCCACATCGGCTGCGTCTTGGGAACGCCCCAATCGAATCGAACCAAGCGATAGTGGCCGCTCTCGAGGACGACGGTCTGGCTGGCCAAAGGCTCGACCGAATTCAGGCCGCGCTCGAGTCTCAGGCTCAGGTCGCCGGCCTGCGGCTTGCCCGTGCGGTTGTGCAGCCAAACGGTGAATCGCTGGCTTTCCCCGGGCCGCAGCCAGACCTTTTGGGGCTTGACCTGCCGGACCGCGATGCCATCGGGCTCGTCCAGCTTCTCCACCTTGACCCAGTCCACGGTGACCCACTGGATGCTGTTCGAGATGCCGTCGAAGCCAAACTGACTGAAACCCTTCGGGCTGGTCTTTCCGAAGCCGAGGCCGACGGCGAGGCCAGACCCCGCCACCCAATCGGTTCGTTCCTTGTCGTCCTTCCAACCGTAGTGACGCCAGACGTTCTTGTTCAATTCCTTGTTGTACTGGGGAAACTCGTTCGGGTCCCGCTCATCCCATTCCTTCAAAAGCCTGACGTAATCTCGCAGTCCTTTCTCCGCGTTCGGATCGCCGCGGCCGTTATAGGACTCCGGCGTCTGGGGTCGGCCGGTAACCGTATCCGGCTCGATGATTTCCTCAAGGCACGAAAACTCCTGATAGGTGTCCTCGGCATCAAACTCGTAGCCGCGGATGGCGCGCTTGCCGAAAAGGATTGGCGTGCCGATGCAGTTCAGCATGCCCGTCAGCTTGAGGCGGACGGACACGCGGTAGACGCCCGCGGGCGCGACCGCTCGACTCAGCGCCGGGGTCTGAAGGATGCCGATGTCCTGGGTGCGGATGAGGCGCTTATCGACGCGGACCTGGAGAGCCTTGCCGGACTCGGTATCCCCATCCTCCACCACCTGGAAGAGTTTGCGTTCCTCCTTGGACTTCTCGACGGCCAGGACGCCCTTGGGCATGACCAGTTCATGGGCGACGTATTTCCAAGTCGTGGGCGGGTCTTCCGCCCTAGCGGTTGCCAGGCCGAGGACGACCGCGAGGATCGCCGCCCGGACGATCAAGGTTCTGCGATGGTGTGAAGTCCGAACCAGAAACATGACCCGTATCATAGGCGGAGTCCCGGCCCCTTTTCAAGCGTACGTCGCGGAGGGAAGGCAGGCGCTGAGACGCCGGGCCTGTCGGCGGTCCGGCGGCCGCGCTACCCGCGCCCGCGGTCGGCCTGCCGCCGTGCAGGCATGCGCACAGTTGAATCAGTGGATGCCGCGGCCCTGAGCGGTAGCCGGGTAGGCCCCGGGCCGAGCCGCAGGTAAGACCGGCCGCCCGGCGGCCGTAGAGCCTCGGATGTGCAGGCATCTTGGCAGCAGATATGGGCGGGTGCGCCCCTTGGAGCGCCATCCTGGCGGCGGACATGCGGGGCTGCGGCCCTGGGAGCGCCACGCCATCCTGGCGGCATCTTCGCGCGACCGACGCAGCGCCAACTGCCGAGCGATACCAGCAAGGTGCCTGTCTGCCGAAGCGGCCTGTCTGCGCCTGCCTATGCCGAGCACGGCAACAGGTGCAAGGACGCACAGGCAGGCGCAGACAGGCTGGCGCTCCGAGGGGTCCGTGTTCTTTCGTGTCAGTCCGCGGGGCAGAAGCTCAGGTCGTCAAACCAGGCCATTCCGCGGCCTTCGGCCACGAGGAAGATGGACACGAAAGGCGCTTCGTCACCGCGGGCGACATAGGATGCCTCCACGGGCGTCCAATCGGAATCGGGCCCAATCTTGACCGTCGGGTGCGATTCGATGGACTTCCAACTGTTGAACAGCACCTCATTGGCCTCGACCCAGGCCCGCACGTCGCCCCGCGTGCGAATGTGGGCACGCAGCAGGTAACTCCGGCCCGCCTCGGTATGGAAGGTCGGCCCGGAACCGGGGCAGAAGCGTTTCTCACCCCCATCGGCGGTCACCCGGATTGACCGCCGGCCCCGGTGTCCGATCTCCGGGTCGTAATACAGGTCGGCATCCGGATGCGAGGAGGCGGTCCAGATTTGCCCGAAGAACGGTCGGTCCCAGGGCACCGGCACGCTGAAATCGCCGCTCACGCCCGGGAGTATCCCGGGCAATTCGGCGCGGGTGAGATCGGACCCGATCGGTCCCCGCGACGGGGCATACTGGTACTTCCAGGCCAGCATGGGGCCGAATTCCAGTTCCTTGGCCTCACGGGAGATGGCCTCAGCAAGCGGCTGTGGAATGGAGAACAATCGGAAACGGACGCGGAGGTGAAACCAGCCGTCGTGACAGTGCCGCCCGTCTGGCGTCAGAATCATCAGATGCTCGTCCATCAGATTGTCGCAAGTGGCGCCACCCGCGGGCGGATCGGATTCGAGAATCTCGATCACCGGGTTCATGTCCGGTTCGACGCCCCAGCCCATGAATCCGCCTTCGAGGATGCGGCGTCGGCCCGAGATGTCCTGGGCGCCGACGGAGTTGAACCAGAGAGGATTCTTCCCCATGAAACGCACCACCCCGTCAGCGTCCAGCCAGAGGAGCTTCTGGAGCTTTGCCCGGCCTGGCCGGGTATCGCCGATGCCCGCCGGCAGGAGATTGCAGAATTCCTGGGGACAAAGGACTCTGCGGGCCTTGAGAACAGCCTCCATGTCCATCACGTAGGTGCCCCATGCCGGATCGAAAATGAGGCGGCCCAGGTGCGTCCCGTGCGAACCATCTACCCATTCTTCACGCAGCTCGACTGTCGCTCCGGAAGCATCGGTGGACCAGGTCATCTCGGCGCGCGTGCGCGCGGCGGGCCAGGCCCTGAGACGCCAGGGCAGGATCACCCGGAGGCCCTGGTAGGTGCAGATGTGGTAATACCGCGGGATCACGGGTTCGACCGGAGGGGTAGAGGGATCGCCCGGCATGAGTTCGAAGTTGAACTCCTTGGCATCGAGCAGACCCACGGGGCGGCGGCCGTCGAATAGCCAGGTGAAGCGGTCGGTGGCCTTCTCCACGCGCCATCGGGGTTGATGGAGGGATTGCTGGCGCTGTCGAAGCCACGCACCTCGGCGTCTCTCGAGATAGGTCTGGGGCCGTTCCGGAGCAGGATGGGCGGCAGCGGCCTCATCGACGGCCGCCGTGCTACGGGAAGATACTTGACGTGCTGACATGTTGTCTCCTTCTTCCATGGGTCATGGGAACAGTTGACTCGCATCCGGCATCGGTCACTCACTTGGGCTTCCTGGCGTCAGGCCGCCGGAACATACGCGGATGAACTGGGCACGCATGTGGGATTCAAAGGAGTCCCAATAAACGTAAAGGACAAGGTCTGGCTCGACCTCGATCATGCTGCCCATGACCCAGATTGCGGAATCGATGAGGGTTCCCTGATCCCAGGTTCTTCCCTCATCCCAACTGCCGTGAAGGGTGCATCCCGGCAGGCGATGAGCGACGAGCAGGACTCCGGATGACGTTCGAAGCATGTTGGGGGTAGCGTAGCCGGGGAAGGGGCCGCGCAGGGCTGGTGTCCAGGTCGCACCGCCGTCGGCGGACCAGGTTTCCCACATCCAAGGGGAATAGATTGGGCGAACGAGCACGAGGATGCGTCCATCGCCAGTCTGAGCGGCGCAGACCTCGGTCATGTCCAGATTGCCGCCGGCCGGTTTCCCCTGGGTATCCCTGCTGCCGTCCAGGGGGCCCCAATCCGACCAGGTTTTCCCGTTGTCAAGGGAACGCGCCGCGAAGGCCTGGCAGTGTCGGGCGCCCCATCTGAAAATAGAGGCATCCGGCAGGGACGAATCGTGGCCGCCGTAGGCGAACAGCAGGAGGGAGCCGTCCGACAGATTCAAGAAAGCCTGCGGCCAGCAATACAATTGCGGGATGCCCTTCGGTGCCGGCGGCAACGGTACGGATTGGGGACGCTGCCACCGGCGTCCATCGTCCTCGGACTCCGCTATGTTGAGGCTGTTGCCTTTCAACTCGATGACTCGCGTCCTGCCGTCGGGAAATCGGTGAAGGCCGCCCCAGCCCTCCCAATCCCCTGTCTTGGCGTGTGCGACGGGTTCCGGGTTCGACCAGGTCCGGCCGTTGTCCCCGGACCGGGCCAGGAGCGACGTGAGGGTTCCTCGATAGGGTCTCTCCTGGACGGCGTAATTCAAGAGAAGCTGCCCGTCGGGCATCCGGACCAACTGTCCCGGCTGCTGCCACTGTCCGTACTCGGTGTCGGGGCAGGGATGAAACCAGTTCCTTGGAGGGTGTGGCTGGTCGTTCCAGGGGATAGAAGGGTCCTCTGTCCCTTCGATCCGCATCTCGCGAATCTCCGCCTGGTTGAAGAGATAAACGCCCACCCGTCCCGGGCCCAGGAACGAGTCGTCCGACGCTTCGAAGACGCCGTGGTCGCCAATCCGGACGCTAAGTTTCTGCCCTGTGAGGTGGACGTCCGCGTCCAGCCAGGGCTCGTTCGTGCTCGGGACCCGTCGCACGAGATCGAGCTTCACGATGCGCAGGTAACCGCGGTGGTCCATACGGGACAACGCAGCCCAGAAGTGCTGAGCGCGGCTGGCCTGCCCGCAGTTTGGGAAATGCACAAGATAGAAATGGCTTGGGTCCGTGGCCCGCAGAATAAGGCCTGCGTCCGAATGGGGAGTCAGCCGGAACTGGAACCGGGCCTGGACATTGGCGTAAGCTTTCGGGCGCCAGAAGGCATAGTGATGCCCCTGAATGGCGGGTCCGTGCTGGCGCAGAATCTCCTTGGGGACGACCAGCGAGTCTTCCGGGCCATCCCTCCAGGCGCCATTGATAAAAGCCCACAGGCTTCCGTCGCCAATGCCCAAGAGTTGATTCTCTCCGGTCATCACTTTTCCTGCCTCGCACGAAAAATGAAGTGATCAATAAATGAGGAACAAGGAGAAACGATCGTGCCATTCCTCAAACCCGGCCTGTGGGCGTGGAATCAAATCTCCGCAGGATTTTCCCACTCGCCGCTGAAACCCGTGACCCCTTTGACACACACTTCGTTGCTTTCCAGGTTAAATTCCGCTGCCACACCGTTGGCGAACTCGATACGCTGATGTCTGTGCGCCGGGGAAAGAAATTGGTGCGAGACCATTTCGGACATGGCGACAGCACGGTAGTAAGCGCTCCAGCGTTTGAGCCAGGTCCAACGCTGCTTCGCCCCGGGGCTGTCCCAGTCCTTTACGGGCACGTGACCCCCGACCAGCCAGTTGTGCGCCGGAGCGGCAGCAAAGAGAAGCTCATAAAGCCGCGGGGTGAGGCCCGCCCACCAGTCATAACCCTCCGCATAGAGGGCATAGCCGCCGCCGGAGAATCCGGCAATAGTGCAATCGTGAAAAACGAGCTGAAACAGCGGGACCGGTTCCCCGACGGCCGACGGAGCGCCTTTCGTGGGAACATTCGTGAGGCGGTCCTGAGACCAATCGCTGAAAAAGAAATAATCACACTCCGGGATGCACCAAAACCGGGGCAACTCGCCGCCGGGCATGATGCCGCGGCGCCGCGTCTCAGCGAAGCAGACGTTCTGCTGCTCGAAGGTCTGGCGTCTCGTGACCGGACGGGATGGCGTGAAGTCCTCCGGCAAGCCTGCGTGGGCCGAGTAGCCGTCGAAATAGAGCACGTCCAGCTTCAGCCCATTGGCTTCGAGGTTGTCCAAGACCTTCTTCATCCGTTCCAGCGCATCATGAACACTCAAATATCTTTTCACAAGATGGCCATTGGCATCGCGCGGCCATCGGTCCTCATCATAGTCCGGCGCCTCGGGATGGTTCGTCAGCGGGCACACAAAGCCCTGGATGGTGCAGCCGAGGCGCCGGACTGCCCCGGCGTAGTCGGCCAGCGCCGGCCATCCTCCCGGCACCGGGCATTGCTGGAGATAGGCTTGCCATCCTGAGTCCGCGGTCGTTCCGGTATTTCGACCGGGCGCGTAGCCCACCGAGGACCACTTGGGGAAGAAAAAGTTTACTCCCAAGCCCATTTCCGGCAGCCGGCGCAGGTCCGCCAGCACTTGTGAACCCTGCTCTGTGTTCCAGGCGGGCCAGCGCACCAGCACGTTCTCGACGTATCGCCGGATGACTGGCGTGTTCGCGGCTTTTTCCCCCAGGGTGCGCAGCAGGCCATGATCCCGCGCATAGGCCCGGTAGAGTTTGGCCATCCCCACATAATCCAGGCCGGTGTCAAACCGAAGGAGCAAACGCCGCGGGTAGGCAAGCGTCCCGAGACTAGCCACCCAGTGAAAATCGAGGACCGAGCGGTCATTAGGAATGTGTTCCACTTGCGCCTCACAGTCCCACCACGTCTCCACCATGGCACACAGCGAATCCTTGCCGCGCACCATTCCGAATAGCGGCAGGGTCCAACGAGCGCCGATCAGCCCTCCGCGTTCCCCTTGACCGGGAATCGCGTCCGGACACTCCGCAGGGATCAAGTAACCCGATCCGTGAGGCAGCACCAGGTACCCGCCATCCGCCACGGGTTTCTCGAAACGATAGAGATGCTTAACGGTGACAACCGTGTCCTGGCCGCCCATCTGCTCCACTTGGATAAGGAGATCGTTGGTGGAGGCGTTGAGGGCGAGGGCGAACTCCATCGCGACGTCCACGGTGCAAAAATCACTGAGCCGTACGAGGTGACCTTTGCATTCCCCATCTCTAAACGCCGAAAGAGCAACAGTCCGAGCACTGCCCATCGGCAGCAAGCGGGGCTGAGAATTGCCCGAACGGACCCCAACAGCCGGAAGATGTGCCTTTGAACTTTCCCAGAAAACTCTTCCCTGGCGTGACAGCACGGTTAGGCTAAAGTCCACGTTGAGTCGAATCACGATGTCTCTACCGGATAACTCTAATGGATTCATTTTGCCTTGTGCTCCTCAGCTACCTCTTTTTCCTTCGAGCCAGTAGGAATACAAACGGGCATCCCGCAAGACAAAGCGAAGTTTGACCCGCTGGCTGACATAGGCAGCCGAGTCTCCCTGTCGCCACTGGACCCGGCCGCGGATATGGTCGCCTGTCACCGGGTCAGAAACGGCCACAGCTTCCTTTTCCTCATCAAGGACCTCGACCACGAGGCTGCCCATGCGTCCCGCATCCACGTTGACGTAGAGCGCGTCCCCGCTCAGGGTAAACGGCTGGGTGAGCAGCACTCCCGGCTCGTTCCCCGCATCCAGGGAAACAAATCCATCACGGCGCAGCACCGCCAGGCAAATGGCGCTGTTTCCTCTTTCCACGAGCGAGCGAGGCGGGGGACCGCCGTATTTTTTGCCGCCGGTATAGTAGAACCAAAGCTCTTCACCCTTCAGGAGCGGGGGCGCCGTCAGAAGTGTCGCCTCGTCGTAAGCACCTGCACCCACGGGGGACAGGTCTATGAACGGCTGGCGATCGGCCACGCGTTCCCAATGAACGAAGTCGCGGCTTGCTATCAACTGGACGTGGTGAAACCCGCTCCAGTCCCCATCCCGCTGGTAAATCTTCAGCATCTCGGGGGACAAGCCCCATTGGGAAAATCCCGGATAACTCCCGGGCACCTTCCCGGTCCGGTGGAACATCATGGGAAGGCCAAGAAGCAGGCCTTCATATCGAAACACCACCATGTTGTAAACATCCACGTTATAGGTCGCGGGAATGTTGTAAGCCGGCTGCTGAAGCGCCGGACTCGCAAAGCGCCGTTCGATGGCCTTGTGGCCCAGCTCCTGGTCCCTGTCGTCGGCATGGAAAATCAGTCCATGATTCGTCCAGTGCTCGAAGTCGTGGCTGGTCGAAAGGTGGACGGATCGGCCATGGGTGCCCGTCTGTTTCACGGTGGCCAGGAAGGTATGAGTGCTGAGGTCGAGGCTCAGATTATGCTCGTCCCAGCTCCGGATGGTTTCCTCGCCCAGCCGGCGCCAGCTTTTCCCGTCCGAAACGAAGGGGACGATGTGGTCGCTACGTGACTCAAAAGTCTTGAATCGGCGGGATGAATCCGGGTCGGTCATATCCTGAACAATGGCGAGGTATCCCCCGGGGACATAGTTGTTGTCCCTCGACCCGTGATATTCCACCTGCCCGAGGCAAGGTGGGGTCCAGTGCAGGCCGTCCGGACTCTCGAAATAGCTATTGGCAGGCTGCGGGAGGTCGTCGGGGTAACCGTAGACCCAGTACTTGAAAATCTTCTCATGCGGGTCCCAGCAGGGCGCGCTGCGCACCTGAAGGCCAGTCACCCCGGCATGGGGATCGGGCCGGATCACCGCGCCTTTCTTCACCGGATGATGCAGCGTGCGGCTGATGTTGTCGATCCGGGCGATGCCGTGATCATCAAGGAACAATTGGCGCTGACCTGCCGGGACATCAAAAGGGGATGGCTTGCTCATTAGAATCCAGCAGATTCAGGAAAGAATTTTATGAAATGCAGGTGTTTGGGGTCCCATCTTTAGGCTCGATCGTAATCTCTTTACAAAGGCCTGCAAGAGCCTTTTAGCAGGGCAGGGTTCAAGGGGACTCTGCCACGGATGTCCTCGTCACTTCGGCCGCGGGTACTGGTAGCGGTAGA
Source organism: Planctomycetota bacterium (assembly GCA_016179685.1). Classification (GTDB taxonomy): domain Bacteria; phylum Planctomycetota; class PUPC01; order JACPCR01; family JACPCR01; genus JACPCR01. The sequence continues at coordinate 67,356 of JACPCR010000091.1, forward strand.
TGCGTACGGCATCCGCTGCCTGTTGAATTTGCCAGGGCTTGACTTCCGCTCGACCGCCGACCTCGGCACGGAAAAGGTCGAGCGCCTGCCTGCCCTGCCTGCGCCACGAGCGTCG
>JACPCR010000092.1 GCA_016179685.1 Planctomycetota bacterium
GGAGGATGGGCAGTATGTGCAACTCCTGGGGCCAGTTGCGCAACACATTCTGGGGCAATGGGTTACGCCTCCAGGCTGCGGGGGGCGCTAAACAAGTACATGAATTCTTTCTTGGTGACGCCTAGTTCGCGCGGGTCTTGACCTGGATGCCGTGCTCGTGCAGCTTGTTGAACAGGGTCTTGTAGCTGATGCCGAGCCGCTCGGCCGCCAGGCGTCGGTTGCCGCGGCACTCGTTCAGCGCCTCGACAATGGCGGAACGCTCGGCCGCCTTGACCACCTCGGCGAGAGTGCCGCAGGTGCGTGGGACCGCGGGTATCGGCGGGGACCCTTCCGTGGAGGGGATGGCCTCCTGGCGGCCGGCGTCTGAAGCCGGGGAGCGCGGCGGGCGATCTCCGCCGGCGGCCGTCGAGAGGAAACAGCGCCAGGGGAGTTGCGACAAGGCGGCGTCTCCCATGAGGACGAGCTTCTCCACGACGTTGCGAAGCTCCCGCACGTTTCCCGGCCAGGGATACAGGCTCATCTCGCCATAGAGGTCAGGCGATATGGTGAAGTCCGGCTTTCGGTACTTGCGCCTATAGAACCCGAGGAAATGCTCGATGAGGAGCGGGATGTCACCCGACCGGTCTCGGAGGAGCGGCAGGGCTACGCTGAGGACGTTGAGCCGGAAGTAGAGGTCTTCACGGAAATCGCCTTCCCGGACGGCCTTTTCCAGGTCGCGGTGGGTCGCAGCGAGGAAGCGGACGTCGGTGCGGACGGGGAGGGTGGCCCCGACGGGGAAGAGCTGATTTTCCTCGAGGGCTCGAAGGAGCTTGGCCTGGAGGGCGGGTGACATGTCGCCAACCTCATCGAGGAAGACGGTCCCGCCGTATGCGGCATCAATCTTGCCCGCGTGGCGTGCGAAGGCGCCGCTGAAGGCGCCTTTTTCGTAACCGAACAGTTCACTTTCGAGGAGCGGCTCGGGAATGGCCGCGCAGTTGATAGGCATGAGGGGCGCGGCACGGCGCGGGCTTCGCAGATGAATCGCACGCGCCACAAGCTCCTTGCCCGTGCCGCTTTCACCCCGGATGAGCACCGGCGCGTCGCTGGAAGCGATCTGATCGACCGCTGCGAGCGCGGCCCGCAGCTCTGGACTCTCGCCGACGAGGCCTTCCGGAAATGGACTTAGCCCGCCCCCTCCGGGGTCGGTCATCGGCTGGCCCGTGACGAGCGCGGAGCGGACCACCCGCAGAATGTCGTCGATGTTAAACGGTTTGACAATGAAGTCGAAGGCGCCGGAGCGCATGGACTGGACGGCTGTGGCGACGTTTCCGAAGGCGGAGATGAGAATCACGGCGGGCCGGCGGGCCCGCGTCCCGAGCTCGCGCAGCAGGTCGAGCCCGTTGCCATCCGGCAACTTGAGGTCGAGAAGGACGACTTCGGGTTTGACCTCGTCGATGCGGGCGCGGGCAGACGCGAGGTCGCCCGCTCGGGAAACGGCGGCCCCGTATCGGCCAAGGAGATCGGCCAGCATTTCTCGCATGTTCTCCTCGTCATCGACGATAAGGATTTGGTGTCCTTCCAGCATGACCGATCGCTCCAGAGAGACCCAGGCGAAAGACAGATAGGGACGGGAACACAGACCCGCCGCCCGCAGGGACAAGATGAGATTCTAAGCCTGTAACATCTCCGCGCCCGCTAGCGCGGTCACCCGGCGGAGATGTTGAACAGGTGTCCCGCCACATCCCATCGGGATTCCTCCCATGTCCCAACGGGCTCCCTACGGGAGGGACATGTATGGGAGGCGGGTCAGATGATTCCTGACACCCGACACCCTTCCGAGCCTTGTTGGGTTTCGGGTATCACCCGGTTGAGGAGGCAGGCGCACGTTCATCCTATTTTCCTATTGCACCTCTTTCACCTCTTTGCCGCAACTGATCGGCAGCCAGACGGCAAACTCCGTTCCGACACCGACTTCGCTTCGGCAGGTCAGCCGGCCACCGCATTCCTGGATGGCTGAACGGGCGATGGGCAAGCCAAGTCCGAAGCCGCCGTTTCGACGCGAGAAAAACGGCTCGAAGATACGGTCCCTGTCCTCCGAAGGGATGCCGACACCCGTATCCACAACTCGGACGAGCACGCCGTTCTCCTCAAGGCAGGAAGAAACGGTAAGATGCTGCCGGATGCTGCCGGCCATGGCCTCAACGGCGTTGAGGATGAGATTCAGGAAGGCCTCGTGAAGGCGGTCAAAATCGCCGATGATGCTGGAGGGGTTGGCTTCGAGGTGGAGAGCAACGGCGACGCCTGTCCGTTCCGGAGCGGCGAACAGCACGGCGCGCTCGATCAGTCGGTTGAGGTCCACACGGTCCCGCCGAGGCGGCCGGCGTCCCGCAAAGGTCATCAACTCCTTCACCTGCCGATCGATGCGGTCGATCTCCGACAGGATGATGCGCAGCCCCTTGTCCATGCGCTCACGTTGCTCCATGGTCCCGACCTGTTCAAGGTCCCTGGCCAGCATCTGGGCGTAGCCCTTCATGGGGCCCAGTGGATTCTTGATCTGGTGCGCGACGGAGAGGACGACCTCGCCGAGGACGGCCTCTCGTTCCGCTTGGCGCAGGGCCGCACGCGCCGCCAGAAGCTCGAGCTCGAGCTGGCGGGTTCGCTCTTGTGCGGCCTGGAGATTCGGCGAGAAGAGTCGGGCGATCTGAGTTTCAATCTCGTCGCGCAAAAGGACGGCAAGGACGGCGGCGACCAGACCAGCAAGGCCTGCGGCCAGGGCGGCAATGGCCGGTGCGGGGAGATCGGCGGCGGCATGAAGCCTTACGGCCGCCCAGGTTCCAGCCAGCGCGGGGATGAGCACCATGAGGAGGAACATGGGCAGCCGTCCGAGGCTCTCGTGCCGCAGGGTCGTACGGACCATGACCAGAACGCCCAACTCGCACCAGGCCTCGAGGGCGAGGGCGGGCGAAAAGGGGCGGGAAAGGGGCAGGGCGGGCCCCAGCCACGCGACCAGGAGGAGAAGAGGAAGGAGGGTACGGTAGGGGACCCACTCATCGAGGCGGAAATGAGAAATGCGGGGCAGGGCGGCGAGAATGCTAAGAGGGAGAACAACGGCGGCCCAGGGCAGCCAATCCGCTGGCGGGTAGGACCGCATCGCGACGGGATGAGGCAGCACGTGAAAACAGGCATCGAGGCAACCGGCGAGCATGGCGAGGATAGGGAAGCTGGCGAGCCAGGGTCCGCGGCGCACGAGGGACTCGGAATGCAGGGCTGCCCAGAAGCAGAGGATGGTGGCGGCCACGAGGGCGCCGAGGGCGAGACCTTCGCCGTGCATGCCGAGGGGAGTGACGGCGCCCGCCAGGGACCGAATGGCAAGAGTCAGAGCAAGGGCAAAAAGTGCCCAGGCCGCCGGGGCTCGCGAAACCAAAGCTACGGCCTTTGCGGCGATCAGGCCGTTGATGAAGAGAGCAAGAAAAGCCAGATTGAGCGGCACGCTCGATTCCACTGGTCGTGAAGTGTCGGTGGCCGGGGATAGAGAGTGCAATCCCTATGCCTTCCCCGGGCCCAAAATCGCCGGTAGATAGTGTGTCGTTCCCAGCAGACGTAGGCAAGGCGTAACCCACATGGAAAACAGATTTCCTCGATAAGCAGTCCAGAAGTGCCGGGCAACGAGGGACAAGCGAGTAGCAGGAAGCGGGGAGGAGGTAGCGAGCAGAAGGAGACGCGGGGACGGGTGATGAGCAGTGACAAGGGACAAGAGGGCGAGAGGACCGGGGGACCAGGCGACCAGGCGACCAGGCGACCAGGGGGCCAGGGGGCCAGGGGACCAGGGGACCAGGGGACCAGGGGACCAGAAGACCAGAAGACCAGAAGACCAGAACAACAAAGGTCAAGGGGACCAGAGGGCGGGTCTGCTGAGTCCGCATCACCCATATACCTTGGGCCATCAACCATCTCCCTCGAGAGACCGCTTCACTGGACCACGCCTTGAAGGTAGTCGGGGAGTCGAATACAATTCTGCGCCGTTCCGTGCGATTCGCGTTAGCAGCAGGTCATCGGGTAGGGCAGGGCATGAGGCTCATCGCTGTCTTGGCAACAGTGGCCATGGTGGGAGTAATTCCGGCAACGGCCGAATCTCCGGCCGCGGGCCCGTCGCCGGAGAAGTCAGCGGTGGCTGACCGGGATTCCACGCTTCGTTCACCTTTTCGAGCTTTACGGAAATTCTGGCCTTTCAAGGGCAAGGAGAAAGAGGACGACCCTTTTTTGAGGGAGATTCAGACCCCAGGGGAGGAGGAGCCGAAGGGTGTTTTCGGCCGATTCGGTCGTTTCATGGGATTCGGTCAAAAGAACTTGCGGCCGCGGGCGAAAGGGGAGCACGTCTTCACCGACATGGTACGGGACGTCACCGGGGATGCCTCCGACATGATCAATTCCTTTGTGCGGAACTGGCCGGTGGCGCCGGGCCGGAAGCCCATGAGGCCTTACCAGTCGTGGCGGCGGCGGCCCCTGGTAGACCTCGAGGCATCGGACCTGCCTTTTCTTTCCGAGGAGGTCCTCAAGCTTGCGGGATTCAAACTCCTATGGGCGCAGAAGAACCTGGGCGAGATACGAGTGATCGGGGTGAGCATTCAAGACGGTCTGGTGCTGTTGAAGACCGAGCAAGACGAGGTGTATGCGCTGGATGCGACCTCGGGCTACGCCCAGTGGATTTACGACTTTGAGGCGCCGGTTGAATCCGGCCCCGTGCTGACGGACGAAGGGATGTATGCCGTGGCGGGCGGAGTTCTTTATTACGTTGCTGAGCCGGCCACGGGTGTTTTCAGTTGGCGCAGGCCCATGCCCTTCTCTGCCCGCACCGAGCCCATCGATTTCGGCCAGAACCTCATCTTCGGATCAGGCTTGAACCAGGTGTGCGCCTACAGTCGAAAACGGCAGTCGGTCGACTGGTGCGTCCCGACGAACGGTCCGATCTCCAGCGAGCCACTGCGCAACAACGATAGGTTGGTCTTCGGGTCGGAAGGCGGATATCTTTACAAGCTGGGTTTGTTCAATCACAAGTACGATTGGAAGTTTCACGGGCAAGGGGACTTTTCGTCGCCGCCGGTGCTGGATCTCAAGGCGAATCCTCAGCGGGTATACGTCGGGACACGCAATCAGTACCTCTACGGCATCGACTATACGCTAGGGAACATCTCGAAAGTTTCGAAGTACCGGGAATGGGAGGTGCTTCTCAACGGGCCCATCACTCATGCCCCCGTTCTGTATGGGGCGCAACATCTTTTCGTGGTAGCGGACAAAGGGGGCCTGCATGGGATTGACCGCCAGAAGGCGACGGAGTTGTGGTTTGTGCCCGGGATTACCCAGGTCGTCGCCAAGAGCGCCGAGGCGGTTTATGTCTTGAACACGGCCCGGGAGTTCCTCGCATTGAATCCCACGACCGGGGAGGTGATCTGGCGGTACGATGTCACGCCCTTCGAGTTCTTCCCTTACGCAGGGGACGAGTTGCTGGTGGTGATGGCGACCAATTCCGGGCAGGTTTTCGCCCTGCAACCGCCCGTGGCGGGCACGCCCGTGGAGGATATCGAGGCGCTGAAGGCCGGAGGGGAGCAGGCAGCAGCGGAAGGGGCCAAGCCGCCGGCCGAGGCGGAGGCGAAGCCTGCGGAGGAGTCGCCGGCCGAGGCGGAGGAGCGGCCCGCGGAGGAATCGCCGGCAGAGGAAGGAGGAGGAAGCGAAGGGGGCGGCGGAAAAGAAGGCGCCGGCGAAGAATAGGGCAGGGCGGCAGAGGAGCGGCCGCGCTTCGTTGTTTGGACGTTTAAGCAGGAGAGGGTGCACCCGCTGGCTGCTTGAAGAATTCGACGTTCTCGTCGATCTGTTTCCGGGAACTCATGCCCAGCACGATGGCATCGACGCAGTCCAGCTCGCGGACAAAGTGGATGGCCCGGGCGGCGTCCGAGGTCAGTTGCCCTGCGCCGACGACTTTCATGCCGTAGATGCCGATTCCCCGCGCGTGCATGGATTGCAGGACGCGGATAATCTCGGGGACCGAGGCATCCATGTGGACGCCGGAATGGTTGATGCGGGCCAGAACGACGTCCACCCACGGATTCTGGGCCGCCTTCTGAAAGGCGCCGAAATGGTGGCAGGAGACGCCGTGGGCCCGGACCCATCCCTTCTGTTTCGCAGATTCAAGGGCATCCAAGACTCCCGAGCGCTCGTCGGCCCACCCGGAAGAGGTCATGCAGTGCATCAGCACGATATCCAGATAGTCTGTTCCCGTCTCTCGGAGGAATCGGGCGATGTCCTTCTCGGCTTCCTGGCGGGTGGCCGCGCAGGTCTTGGTGGTCAGCACGACGCGTTCACGGCCGACCTGACGAAGGGCCTCGCGAACGTGCGGGTGTGAGCCGTATTGGTCCGCGCTGTCCCAGAAGCAGATACCGAGCGAGTGTCCGTAAACCAGGAGATCGATGAGGGCGTTCTTCCCAAGGCGCGTCTGGTCGGAGTGACCTCCCCAGCCGGAGGTGCCGGTACCGAAGCACAGTTCAGAGACCTGGATGCCAGCGGCGCCAAGTGGAACAGTGGGGATCATGACGAGTTCTCCAATGGTCACGGTTTCGGATGGGATTGTAAATTTTTGCACGAAATAGGCAAATTTTACGTTCTTGACTTCCTCAGGAAAAGTCTTGTAGAATCCCGACACGTTGGTGAGTAGCATACCCGTTTCGGCTGGGGCTAACGCCTTGGCGGCGGATACATAGCAGCAGTCGCGAGGAACTTGAGCCATGAATGACGACATCAGAGGTTGCGTCGCTGAGGCGGTGGGTACCTTCGTGCTCTGCTTCATCGGGGCATCGGCGATCTGCACGGCGACGGCCACGGGGGCCCAGCCCGGTTCAGCCCTGCTGTGTATCGCCGTGGCGCACGGGCTCGCCCTGTCTATTGCAGTCTCGGCCACTATGGCAACGTCCGGAGGACAGGTCAATCCAGCGGTGACCATCGCTCTGATAGCGACGGGTCACGTGAAGACGGGCACGGGCATAAAGTTCATCATCAGCCAGCTTGTGGGGTCTGTTATCGCCGGCTTGTTTGTGAAGATGATCTTTTCGGGCGGCGGGGTACGACTTGCTGCAAATCTTCCCTCACTTGCGGAAGCCTACCAGCAGTGTGGAGGTGGGACGCCGGTCCCGGCGGCGAATCTGCCCATCGGGACAGCGATCTTTGTCGAAGCGATCCTGACTTTCCTGCTGGTCTTTTCCGTTTTCGGGACGGCTGTGGACCCTCGGGCGCCGAAGATCGGCGGTTTCGGCATAGGGCTGACGATCGCCTTCGACATCCTGGCGGGCGGCCCGCTGACGGGTGCTTCGATGAACCCGGCCAGGACATTCGGGCCTGGTCTGGCGGCGGGTATCTGGGACGGGCACGTGATTTACTGGACGGGGCCGATCCTGGGCGCCTTGGTTGCCGGTCTGTTGTACCAGAACCTTTTGATGAAGCCTGCGGGCGGAAAGTAATTGGGGCGTCATGGCCGGCGCTGTTTCCGGCCCGCCGCTGTCCCCGGCTGATGGGGCCGTATCCGCGGCCGTTGATGAGTGGAAGGACATCCGTCCGTTCCCGCCTCCAAATCCCAGGCGATGAAACCTGAGCCTTTTCTTTGCGCCAGGGGCTTGAGGATGGTATTTCCGGGCGGCCTCGAGGCGCTTCAAGGTATCCATCTGGAGCTTCAGGCGGGCGAATTCGTGTCCCTCGTCGGCCCCTCCGGCTGCGGCAAATCGACGGTGCTCCGGATGATGGCTGGCCTCCTGCAGCCGACCACCGGGGATGTCACGGTCGCCGGTCTGCACCCGAGGCGCGCACGCCGGGAGAAACAGGACGTGAGCTTCGTGTTCCAGGAGGCGACGCTCCTCGCCTGGCGAAGCGTCCGGGACAACGTGAGACTTCCGCTGGAACTGCGGGGCATTCCTGCTCGCCAGGCATCGGAGTCCGTCCAGACCCTCCTGGCGCTTGTGGGGTTGACCGAATTTGAGGATGCCTATCCACGGCAACTCTCTGGCGGTATGCGGATGAGGGCCTCGATTGCCCGGGCACTGGTCACACGGCCGGACCTGCTGTTGATGGACGAGCCGTTCGGGTCCCTGGACGAGATCACGAGACAGCGGCTGAACGAGGATTTGCTTGCGCTGTGGATGAGGGACCGGTGGACGGCACTTTTCGTGACGCACAACGTCTATGAAGCCGTGTTCCTGGGCGGGCGGGTGCTGGTGATGAGTGCGAGGCCGGGCCGCTTGGTGGGGGACTTCGATGTTCCGTTCCAGTATCCGCGCCCGGGGACGCTGAGGGCCGATCCGGACTTCGCCCGGCTGGCTGGGAAAGTTAGCGACTGCTTGAGGGAACATGCATGAGGCCCGGGAACAGGTTGGCCATAGGGATGGAAAGGGTCCTCCCGCCGCTGGCCCTCTTCAGTCTCGTGGTTCTCCTCTGGTATCTGGCCACGGAGGTGATCTGGGACCGGCCTTACCGGCTGATACCCGGGCCGGGACAGGTCGCCCGCGCCGCGGCCGAGAACGCTGGACGATTGGCCTCGGCGGCCGGGCTGACTGCGGCGGCCGCGCTCTGCGGATTCGCGCTGAGCCTCACCGCCGGATGTCTCGTCGCCTTCGGCTTCTCCCAGTCCCGGATTCTCCAGCGCAGCTTCTATCCTTACGCGGTCTTCCTCCAGACCGTCCCGATCGTTGCCGTCGCCCCGCTGATCGTGTTCTGGTTCGATTATGGCTTCCAGAGCGTGGTGGTGGTTTCTTTCATCCTGAGCCTGTTCCCCATCATCACGAACGCGGCGACTGGACTGACCGCGGTGGACGCGAACCTGCTCGAGTTGTTCGAGCTGTACAATGCCTCGCGCTGGCAGGTGCTCTGGAAGCTCCGGCTTCCCCATGCGGTCCCCTACCTGGTGGCCGGGGCGAGAATCTCCAGCGGCCTGGCCGTCATCGGGGCCATTGTCGGTGAAATCTCTGCGGGATACGGATCGGAGCGATTCGGTCTCGGATACATCATTTTTCAGACCTCTGGCCAGCTCAAGACGGAGGAGCTTTTCGCGGCGGTCCTGGCCTCCGCCTTGCTGGGGTTCGGCATCTTCGCCGCCGTGAGTCGGATCGGAGAAGCTCTCGCCGGCCGCTGGCAGAGTTATTGACCGCCGGACCCTCGGCGGGCGGGAAGTTCTGCGGCACACTCGCCGTCGATGCCCGTATTCGGGCACACGAGTTTCCCGGTTCAGGAGTGCTCCCGCGTCTCGGAGACGTGGAACTCGTACACGCGCCAGGGAATTCGGGTGCACGGCCTGACGCGTGACCGAATTCCATCGCCATGACGCTCCCCCAGACCCAGTGAAACCGGTTTATGCAGCGAAAGGTTAGGGTTCGCTCAAATCTGCCGGCCGACTCGCCCGATGTGGAAGCAAGACGTTTTTGCAGCCGGGAGGCCAGGGCTCGCTTCTGCATCGGGTTGCTGGCCCTGCTGCTCGCCGGCTGCGGGGACTCCAGGCCGGTCCCCAGCGGGGAGGCGGGGAGGGGTGGGGGTGATCGGGAATCACCGGCTGCCGCTGCGTCGGGTGGGCAGCGTGACGCGGTAGGACTCGCCTTGAACTGGTTTCCCGAAGCGGAGCACGGGGGCTACTACGCCGCGCTGGTGCACGGTTTTTATGAGGAGAGGGGCCTTGGGGTGAGAATCATACCGGGGGGACCCGAGGCGCCCGTCATCCCTCGGGTCGCCAAAGGCACGGTAGAATTCGGCGTGTGCAACGCGGACGACGTCCTTTTCGGGCGCGCTCAAGCTGCGCCCGTGATCGCCGTTATGGCGCCGTTGCAGCTCAGCCCGCGTTGCATCCTGGTGCATGAGAAGTCGGGCATTCAGGGCTTTGAAGACCTGAAGGACATCACCCTGGCGATGTCCCCTCGCCCGGCTTTTTCGCAGTACCTTCGGAAGCGGTTTCCGCTGACGGGAGTGAAGATCGTTCCGTACCAGGGCAGCGTAACGCAATTCCTGATGGATGATCAGTTTGCGCAGCAAGGCTACGTTTTCAGCGAGCCGTTCGTGGTCCGGAAAAAGGGCGGCGACCCTCGATGCCTCATGGTATCCGATGCGGGTTTCAACCCGTATACGAGTGTATTGGTGACCAACGAACGGCTGGCCGCGGAAAAGCCGCAAGTAGTCCAAAAGATGGTCGCGGCATGCGTTCGAGGCTGGCGGCACTATCTGGAATCGGCGGAGGAAACCAACCAGTACATCCATCGGCTTAATCCCGAGATGGATGTGGACATCCTGGCCTACGGAGCGGAGCAGTTGAATCCGCTCGTGCTGGACGGAGTGGCGCGGAAGGAAGGGATTGGGCACATGTCGCTGGAGCGGTGGGAGCAGCTCCGGTCACAAATGGTGGGAATCGAACTGATCAAGGCGGATGCGGTCCGGGCATCGGAGGCTTTTCGCTGGGTTGCATCGGCGGACCGGTGATAGGGTTGTTCAAGATTGCCGCCCCGAGCGCCTAGTTGATGCCGGCCACCAGCCTGGCCATGAGGCGCGCGAGAGTCTCCCTGGAGATGCCGGGATCAGGCAGGGTGGACAGTTTTTCAAGATCGGTGCGAGCCGTTTCGATATCACCCGAATCGGCGCATAAGCTGGCCCGGAGAAGCAGCTCGGCCGGCGAATCGGGTTCGAGCGTCAGAAGTTGAAGAGCAACTCATTCAGGGCGTCGAGGGGGTCGAGATTGCCGGAGAGCCGAGGTCGCAGGGTGGCCGCCAGCTCATCGAGCTGGTGAAAGATTTCATCGGCCTGGAGCTCAAGACACTGGGAGCGGGCGATGAGGATGGCGCCGGTCTCGATGGGGATTTGCGCCTCGGGGGTCCTCCTTAGCCCTTGCCAGGTTTCGAGAATCTCGCGTTCGTGGATGAGCTGGAGGATGCTGGCGGCGTGGCACTGCACCGCGGGATTTCCAGTTTCGGCTATCTGGCGGAGGATTTCCCGGATGTTGAGGCCGTCGGTTAGGAGGGCCGCACGGGCCGCCCTCCGATCCTTCGGGTCATGAGACGAGAGCGCATTCAGCAGGGCATGGATGGTGGCGGGGTCGAGCATGGCGAGGGGGAGGTCAGCAGAATCGGGTGTGGCTCTATTCGGCAAGGAGATGGGCTGCCTGTTGGACTGCGGCGGCGTAGATGCGGGTGAAAGCGACGCCGGTGGACTCGGCGAGGCGGCGGCAATCCTCGTATTCAGGTGATGCGCGAAGGACTCGGCCTGCGAGCCGGCCGAGTTTGACACGGACCTGGCCGAAGGGGGTATCGAGGGACACGATCTCGCGTTCGAGCGTAGCCCGTTCGACCAGGTGACGCCGGATACCGAAGGTTGTGGTCTCTTTGAAGAGGAGGATTTCGACGGCCGGGAGCGTTTCGGCAGATGCGAGAACGCAGAGAAGGACGCCGGGCCGAGACTTTTTCATCTGGACGGGCACGGTGAAGACGTCGAGGGCGCCCGCCTGAAAGAGTCGCTCGGAAACGTAGCCCACGGCCTGTGGCGAGAGGTCGTCGAGGTTAGTTTCGACGACCCAGACCTGCTCCCGGCCCGCAGAGGATGGGGTCTGGCCGACCAAGAGGCGCAGGAGGTTGGGGTGATTGGGCAGGACGGTGCTGCCGGCGCCGTAGCCGACGGTTTCCAGCGTGAGCAGGGGACGGGGCCCATAGTTCGAAGCCAGGGTCGTGAGAATGGCCGCCCCGGTGGGGGTGAGAAGCTCCATTTCCACGGGCCCGGACCTGGAAGGGACGTTACGGATGAGCTCGGCGGTAGCGGGCGCGGGCACGGGGAGTCGGCCGTGTTCGCAATCGACGAACCCGTAGCCGGTGGTCAATTCGGAGCAGGCCACCGTTTCGATGGCGAGGAGGTGAAGTCCGAGGGCGGCCCCGACGACGTCGACGATGGCATCCACGGCGCCGACCTCGTGGAAATGAACCTCTTGAGGGGCGATGCGATGCACGCGGGCTTCGGCCTCAGCGAGCCGTGTGAAGATGGAGCGACTGGCGGCCCGGACGGAATCCGGGAGGGAGGAAGCATCGAGAATGGCCAGGATATCGCCGAGACGCCGGTGTGGAGTGCGGGCCTGTGCGCCCGAGTCGAGCCGGACGATCACGCGGGTCGCGGCGATGCCGTTTCGGCGGACCGGCTCGGAGGCGAGGGAGTAGCCGGGCAGATGGAGTCGAGCGAGCCCGTCCTGGAGGGCTCGGAAATCGAGGCCCGAGTCGGCGAGCGCGCCGAGGATCATATCGCCGCTCGCTCCGGAGAAGCAATCGAAGTAGGCCAGCTTCATTTCTTCCCTCCGAAGTAACGCAGGCCCATCTTGATGAGCTCGGTGGAGTTGTCTGAAATCGTGTCGAGCTTCCGGTCGATCATCTTCATCTTGGTCTCGAGCCGGATGATGATCCAGAGGACGAGGAGGAAGACGAGGCTGATCATGGCGGCCATGACGAGCAGGAAATCCGCCTGTTCCATCCCGAGAAAGGTGATCATGGTGGGGCTTCCTTTCCTGAATCGAAAACGATCCTGCTGACATAAGCCAGCGGAGGGAGTTGAGCCGGGTCCGAGCGCTTGTTGGAGATGTCCTTCACCTCGGGACGGAGGATGAATTTCCGAACGGTCTGGTCATCGATTTCGAGGAGGATGGGCAGTCCGGTCCTCCAGCGTCCGGTGAAGCGCTCGCCGGTCTCGAGGACGACGGTGACCCTGAAATCGGCGTGACGGTAATGGAAACCGGTCGATATTTTCTCATCGGACCCGCTTTCCTTCCAACGCCATTCCGGCACGACGTCCTCGGCGGCCTCGATCCGAATCTCCCTGACTTGGTCGAGGGTCCATTCCTGCGTATTTCCGGAGGATTCTTCGAGAAAGCGCAGCGGGTTACCGCGCGTCGTGGCCAGGAGGCCGTGGAGGCGCTCGCCCGTGCTGAGAAAGAGGATGCAGGGTCGGCCTTGGGGCCGCGCGGGGGGCGCGGTGAAAGGATTCGCTGGCTGCGCCACGCTGCCCGTCCAGATGAGCAGGACCCAGGAACATGGGCCGACGAGGCCTCGGTGGACGGAACGTCCGGGGCGTTCGGGGATCACGGTGTCAGGTGCCTGGCCGAAGGTCAATAGGAAATCGCCAATGGGATATGGGTTGGGATTTCAGGGATTCGGGGTTTCAAGTTTGACGCCCCAAGCGCTTATTGAAACGGCTGTTCCCCGACCTCATAACGAAGGGATCTCCGGAGTTGGGCATCCCTGTTGAGGGCGGCCACCTCGGTCTTGTTTTCAGGTATTGCGGCCTCTCTTTTCAAGATACCGTGGTGGCTTGAGGGTGACTGGAGGAGGGGGCACAGCCAGTGGTCGGATCGTGTCAAGCGAATCGTCGTGCAATGAGGGTCGCGTTATGTCCGCCGAACCCGAAGGAATTGGACATAGCGATCTCGATGGGCATGGGCTGCGGCGCATTCGGCACGTAATTCAGGTCGCATTCCGGGTCCGGGGTTTCGTAATTGATGGTGGGAGGAGCGATCTGCTGGTGGATGGCCAGGGCGATGACGACGAGTTCGACGCCGCCGGAGGCGCCGAGGAGGTGTCCCATCTGAGACTTGGTGGAGCTGACGGCGAGTCGAGGGGCGTGGGGTCCGAAGACGCGGTGGATGGCCCGGGTCTCGATGGAGTCGTTGAGCGGAGTGGAGGTGCCATGGGCATTGATGTACTGGACGGCATCGGGTCCGATGCGTGCATCGCGGAGAGCTTCCATCATGGCCCGAGCGGGGCCCGCGCCATCGGGATCGGGCGCGGTGATATGGCATCCATCTCCGCTCATGCCGAAGCCGATGAGCTCGGCGTAGATTCGGGCGCGGCGCGCGAGGGCATGCTGGAGCTCCTCGATGATGGCGCATCCGGCGCCCTCGGCCATCACGAAGCCGTCGCGATCGCGGTCAAAGGGCCGGCTGGCCTGGGTCGGATGCTCGTTGCGGGTCGACAGGGCCTTGAGGGAACAGAATCCGGCAATCCCGAGGGGAGTCAGGGCCGCTTCGCTGCCACCGGTGACCAAGACATCAGCGAGGTCGCGGCGGATGGCCATCATGGCGTCGCCGATGGCGTGAGAAGCGGAAGCGCAGGCCGTGACGACGGCCTGGTTGGGTCCCCGGAGGCCATGTCGGATGGAGACCTGGCCGGGTGCGGCGTTGACCATGAGCTTGGGGATCAGGAAGGGGGAGACGCGGCCGGGGCCACGGGTCATCAATTCCTTGTGCTGGTTTTCGATTTCGGCGAGGCCTCCGATACCGGAGCCGAGGATGCAACCAAAACGGGAGCGGTCCACCCGAAGCATATCGAGGCCGGAATCCGCGATGGCCATGTCCGAGGCGGCGACCGCCATTTGGGCGAAGCGGTCGAGCCGGCGAGATTCTCGCTTGCTGAGCCACTTTTCGGGGTCAAAATTCCAGCATTGGCCACCGAAGCGGACGTCGAAAGGGGCGACATCGAAAAGCGTGATGGGCCCGATGCCGCTGCGGCAATGGAGGATGGCGTCCCAGATCGTCGGGACGTCATTACCCAGGCAACAGATGGCGCCTAAGCCCGTAATGACGATGCGTCGATCACTCATGCCTCTCGCCTACGCGGAGAGATGGGTTTCTATATACCGGATCGCTTCCCCGACGGTCTGGATTTTTTCCGCTTCCTCGTCGGGTATGCTGAGGTCGAAAGCGTTCTCGATCTCCATGATCAATTCGACCGTATCGAGGGAATCCGCCCCCAGATCGTTGATAAAAGAGGTTTCCGGGGTGACCTGCTCCCGCTTGACATCGAGCTGGGTGCAGACGATGTTGATAATCTTTTCAGCAATTTCGGACTGTGCCACGGCTGCTTACCTCGATAGAAGGGCAGGGAGTCCAACGGGCTGAGGCATGGCCTGTCAGGTCTCCCCTGGGGTGAACGAAACCCGAAACCACCTCGGTCCGGTCCAGCGCTGCGGGTCGGGCCCGGGGGCCTGCTGGCCCCGGGCGCGTCACATGGCCAGGCCGCCGTCCACCTGCAGCACCTGTCCGGTGATGTAGCTGGACGAATCGCTGGCCAGGAAGACCACGGCCTCGGCGATCTCCTCGGCCTGCCCGAACCGCTGGAGCGGGATGGTTTTCAGTGCCTCACTTCGGATTTCCTCGCTCAGGTTGCTGGTCATGTCGGTCACGATGAAGCCTGGGGCGACCGCATTGACCGTAATATTACGGCTCGCCACCTCTTTAGCCAGCGACTTGGTGAAGCCGATGAGGCCGGCCTTGGACGCGGCATAATTGGTCTGCCCGGGCCAGCCCACGACGCCAACGACGGACGTGATATTAATAATGCGTCCGTATTTTTGCTTCAACATGGGCCGGAGAACGGCCCGGCATGTGTTAAAGGCCCCTTTGAGATTGGTCTGGATCACGAGGTCCCAGTCCTCCGGCTTCATTCGCAGGAGGAGGTTGTCTCGGGTGATTCCGGCGTTATTGACCAACAGGTCCACTCGAGACCAGGTGCGTGCGATCTCCTCGATGGCGGTGGCGACGGGCCCGGTTTCGGCGATATCACAAGGATAGAGCGTCATTTTCCCGCCCGCGGATTCAACCTGGCGTGCCGTTTCCTCGAGGGTCTCTCGAGTTCTGGCCAGGCCGGCGATCCGGACTCCCTCGCGAGCGAGGCGTACGGCGATGGCGCGTCCAATGCCTCGAGAAGCTCCTGTAACGATGGCCACTTGGTCCCGCAAGCTCATGGTTACCACCGAAGGACGACTGAGCCCCAGGTCAAACCACCACCGAAGGCGACCAGCAAGATGACGTCCCCCTCCTTGAGGCGGCCCTGCTGAACGGCTTCATGAAGAGCAATAGGGATCGAAGCTGCGGAGGTATTTCCATAACGGTCGATGTTGACGAACACCTTGTCCATCGGGATATGAATGTCCTTGAGCGCGGCATCGATGATGCGGGTATTGACCTGATGGGGCACAACGAGGGCAACGTCCTGTTCGCGCAGGCCGCACTCCTGGAGGGCATCTCGGATGAGCGTTTGAAACGCGGTCACGGCGAACTTGAAGACTTCCCGGCCTCGCAGCTTCATGGTGTGCTGTCCTTGAGCCAGAGTTTCCGCCGTGGGAGGCAACCGTGACCCTCCGGCCGGGATGCAAATGAGGTCTTTACCCGTGCCGTCGGCCGCGAGAAAGGTATGAAGAATCTCGCGGCGACCATGGCTGGGCTGGAGGACGGCTGCGCCCGCTCCGTCGCCGAAGAGCACGCAGGTGTTCCGGTCAGTCCAGTCCACGAACCTGGACAGGCACTCGGAGCCGACGACGAGGACGGTCTTGACGGTTCCTGAGGCGATGAATCCGGCGGCCGAAGCCAAGGCGTAAATGAAGCCGGTACAGGCGGCGGAAAGATCAAAGGCGCCTGCGCGCCGCGCTCCCAAGTTGGCCTGAAGATGGCACGCGGTGGAGGGGAAGGGCATGTCGGGAGTCGCCGAAGCCACGATAATCAGGTCCAGGTCGTCGGGAGACAGGTTCGCTTCCCGAAGCGCCTCCTGAGCCGCAGGATAAGCAAGATCGGAACTGGCCATGTGGGCGTCGGCGATACGCCGTTCCGAAATCCCGGTTCGGGAACGAATCCATTCGTCGCTGGTATCGACCATCTTCTCCAAGTCGAAGTTGGTCAAGACCTTTTCCGGCAAGAACTTGCCGGTACCGACGATGCTGGCGCGCGATCCTGCTTTCACCATAATCTGGCCGGCAACGATAGGACAGAGATGGGGAGTAGGTTTCGGTGTCGATCTCGACTCGCGACGCTCGCGTGACGACAGTCTTTCATGGGAAAAAGGCTCTAGCGAAGAGTTGCCTCCAACCGGGCCCTTTCCCGGTTCAGCAGCACGGGAGCGCTTCTGAACCGGGAAAGGAGGGACAATTTCCGAGACGGGTCAGGCCGCCGGCCCAAAAGGAAATATTTTTTCTGCCGCAAGACGGGTATTTTCTGCAGCCAGGACGGATTACTCTTCTTCCTCGAGTTCGACAATGGGCCGCTTGCCGTAGTGACCGCAGCTTCCGCAGATACGATGAGGCAGCTTGAGGTGCTTGCAGTTGGGGCAGACCGCGAAGCCAGGAGCGGCCAAGGCATGATGGGCCCGCCGTTTCCGTTTCCTGGCCTTGGAAGTTTTGTCCTTGGGATTGGGCATGGACAACCCTGTGGGAAATAGGGGCGAAGGGGAAGAAAAGTTGAATGTTAACGTTGACCCTTGACGTTGTCAATCTCGAAATCACGCGGTTCGCCGTTGGCGAAGAGCCGGGGATTTGCTATCTTTTTTGACCCCGTCCGCCGGCGGTTGGACACGACAGAACTCGTGGGTAGCCGAAAGGCGGCCAGTGGATGCGCCCTTAGCTCAGTCGGTAGAGCAGCTGATTCTTAATCAGCGGGCCGCAGGTTCGAGTCCTGCAGGGCGCACTCGATGGGCCGGTGCCCGCAGGGTGAAAGAACGACAAAAATCGGTATAATCTTTTCAACATGCGAGAGTGGCGGAACTGGCAGACGCGCTAGACTTAGGATCTAGTACCTTATGGTTTGGGGGTTCGAGTCCCCCCTCTCGCACTACCCGAAGCCGGGTCAGGCCTCACGGGATGTGAGTGAACGGTCCCGCTTCGGACGCGTTCCTTGCGGGTGTAGCTCAGCGGCTAGAGCGATAGCTTGCCATGCTATAGGTCGTGGGTTCGAATCCCATCACCCGCTCCAGACGCCCGGCTCGCTGGCCGGGCGTTCTTTTTGTCCATGTCCATGGTTTTCACGTGCGAGCAGTCCGGTTTGAACAGGGGGTGCGTTTCGTTATAATCGCAGGCTGCCGTGCGGGATTCACCGAAGGATATTGCAACCATGTCAGAAACCGAAGACGATGAGGCGACGGGGGTGGTGAAAGAAGAAGCGGCGCACCCGGAAGGTGCGGAGGAGCACGACGAGGACGTTGATTTCGACGTGTGCGTCGAGGTGACGGAGCTCGGCCCCTGTTCGAAGAATGTCCGGGTGCAGATTGCTCGGCAGGACATTCAAAAGACGCTGGATGAGGCCTTCAAGAAATTGCGGAACGAGGTGATGGTGCCCGGTTTCCGAAAGGGTCGTGCTCCCCGGTGGGTTTTGGAGCGCCGTTTCGGCCGGCAGTTGAAGGATGATCTCCAGGGCAAGCTGGTGAATGCGGGCGTGCGCAAGGCTTTTCAAAAGTCGAAACTGCAGGTGATGGGGATGCCGCGGGTGGAAGAGGACAAGATTGTTCTGGATTTCGAGAAGGATTTTTATTTCGATGTGAAATGTTACGTTCGGCCGGACTTTGATCTCAACGATTACATGGGCATGGAAATCGAAATCCCGGCTTTCGAGGTGACGGATGCAGCCGTGGAGGAGGCTTTGAAGGCGATGCTCTGGAAAGAGGGCATGTTCGAGGATGCCCCGGCGGACCACGTGGCCTCGGCGGGCGACGTGGCGGTCTGCGATGCGAAGCTCGAGGTGGAGGACGCCGTGGTCTGGGAGCAGAAGGCGCTGGATCTCCATCTCGGCGAGCGCGGCCGATCCTCCATGGTGGTCCCGGAGCTGGTCGATACGGCTCTCGGGGGAAAGTCGGGTGACGTCCGAACGGCGGCGGTGACCCTGTCCGCGAGGTATCCGGAGGAAAAGCTGAGGGGAAAAACGGGTACGCTCACCGTGCTGCTCCAAAAGGTGAAAGCACTCCAGATGCCGGAGTTCACGCTGGCCCTGGCCAAGAAGTATGGTTTCGAGGATGTGGACTCGGCGCGCCGGGTGGTCCGAGAAAGGCTGGAGGAGCGACATTCCGAGTTGACGGGAAAACTGGTCGATGAAGCGATTCGGTTGAAGCTTCTTAAGAAGGCCGCATTCGAGTTGCCCGAGGCTCTTGTTGCGCAGGAGGTTGAGACCCGATGCGTACGGGCCCGGGATGACCTGGCGCGAAGAGGCATGGACGAGGCCAGAATGGAAGAGGAAGTAGCCCGGCTGAAGCCGGTCTGGACTGAGGAGGTTGCCCGGGAGATACGGCTCACCCTCGTGATGCAGAAGATATGTGAGAAAGAAGGCGTGAAGGTGGAAGAAGGCGACCTCGATGATCGGATCGAGGCCATGGCCCGGGAGGGGAACGAGGACCCGTTCGAATTGCGGGAGCGATATGAACAGGACGGGACGCTGGAGCTGTTGCGGTCGGAGCTGCTCCAGGATCGGACTTTTGAGCTGCTCAAGCACCATGCCGTGGTGGTGAAGAAAGAAGCGGGCCAGAACGAGCCCGACGCGTCCGCGTCGGCGGTGTCACCTGAAGCGGAGGCCCAGGCGAAGCCCATATAGATTTTGTTCGTCCCTTCGCCGCCCTGTGACCGACGGTGCTCACGGGAGTGGATGCGAGCGCGGAGCGACGATTTTTCGAGAATGCCCTTTTTTTGTTCTGTTCTGCCGCCCCGGGCGGCGTAGGAAGCGACAGAGACGGGTTCTGGGGGACAGGGGGTGAGGCCGCGTCCATCGTCGCGGGCATGCCGCGGCGTGGCCACCCGGCTTTCTTCACCCGCGCCGGAGGGAGGCGCGGTGCACCGTTTGCCCCGCAGGTTCCGGCTCAACGTCTCAACGGAATCCCTCTCGGAGGGGTTCGTCCGGGAGCCGCGGCGGCGGGGACGGAACGCAGCTTAAGGGAGGACCAACGCAGCATGATCCCGATGGTGATCGAGACCACCGGACGCGGGGAGCGCAGCTACGACATCTTTTCAAGGCTGTTGAAGGACCGGATCATCTTCATTGGCACGCCGATCAACGACTACGTGGCGAATATTGTCATCGCCCAGTTGTTGTTCCTGCAAACGGAGAAGAAGAACCAGGACATCCACCTTTATATCAACTCTCCAGGCGGGTCGGTGACGTCGGGGCTGGCCATTTATGACACGATGCAGTTCGTGCAATGTGACGTAGCGACCTATTGCATTGGGCAGACGGCGAGCATGGGGGCGGTGCTGCTGGCGGCAGGGACGAAGGGGAAACGTTTTGTGTTGCCCCATGCGCGTGTGATGCTTCACCAGCCTTGGGGAGGTGTCCGGGGCACCGCCACCGACATCAGCATTCAGGCGGAAGAGATCATCACCATGCGCGAGCAGATCAACCGGATTCTGGTCAAGCACACGGGCAAGGAGCTTGGACAGATCGAGCGGGATACGGACCGTGATTTTTACATGTCCGCGAATGAGGCGAAGGAATACGGGCTGGTGGACGAGGTGCTGGAATCGTTGAAGGGCCGGGATGCCTCTCGGCCCGACTCATGACGGCGGCGATTGGACCAGCCTTTCGCTCGTCGAGTCATCGAGTTCGGAAATGCAGCCGTACTTCCGATCTCGATGACTTTGGGAAGCCCCGGGGAAATAGAGAGCCGCTGTCGTACCGTACTGGCCATTCGAAAAGAGTGAGGCCGGGAGGCTTTTTCGATTTCGCCGGGGTTCCCAGCCCGTTTCCCGGTTCAGAGCTGCCGGGGTCCCTCTGAACCGGGGAACGGGCTGGAGGATGGTTTCATCTCCGTTGCAAGCGGCGGCGGGTCGAGCCCGTCCCCATTGTTGTTATAATAAGAATGGGGTTTAGGAGTTCCGATCGGCAGGGGGCTCTCCCGCTCCACGCCTGGAAGCGGGTATCTTTTCATGGCGCGGTGTGCGGGGCTTCGGGTTGGAGATGCCGTGACACCATCGCCTTGGACGCCGGATGTGACGTCATCGGGGCCCCGTGTTTGCTGGAAGGCGAACACGGCGAGGGGAGCCGGCAGGGGTGTGATCGGGCTCGATGGGGTCTGAGGCCCAGCGGGTTCCCGGGCGACATGCAGAGAACAAGGGGTAGAAACGAGTCATGGGCAAACAAGGGCGCAAGGCAAGACGGCAGAGCGAGTTTTGTTCCTTCTGCAACAAGTCCTACGGCATGGTCGAGCGGATGATAGCGGGACCTGGAGACGTGTACATCTGCAATGAATGCGTGGAGGTCTGTAACACGATCCTGCGAGAGGAGCGGCACAAGGATCGGACCCAGCCCTTCCGGCAGAAACGGATACCGGCTCCCCAGGAGATGAAGAGGGAGCTGGACCAGTATGTGATCGGGCAGGAGAAGGCGAAGAAGATTCTTTCCGTTGCGGTCCACAATCATTACAAGCGCCTGATGATCGGTGCGGCGAGCGATGTGGAGGTGGAGAAGAGCAATATCCTGCTCATCGGGCCGACGGGTACCGGCAAGACCCTTCTTGCGCGCACGCTGGCGCGCCTGCTGGATGTTCCCTTCGCCATCGGAGATGCGACGACCCTCACGGAGGCCGGGTACGTGGGGGAGGATGTAGAGAACCTCCTGCTGCGGTTATTGCAAGTTTCGGATTTTGACATCGCGCGGGCGCAGGAAGGCATGGTGTTCATCGACGAGATCGACAAGATTGCGAAGACTCAGCAGAACGTTTCGATCACTCGCGACGTTTCGGGGGAGGGGGTGCAACAGGCCTTACTGAAGATGCTCGAGGGTACCGTTTCGAACGTGCCGCCGCAGGGCGGCCGGAAGCATCCGGAGCAGCAGTATCTGCAAGTGGACACGCGCAACATCCTTTTCATCTGCGGTGGAAGTTTCGTGGGCCTGGAGAACATCATCAATCGGCGCATCGGTCAGGCGAGCATTGGTTTCCGCGGCGGGGTGGGGCGTGTGGATGACGAAGAGAAGCTGGGGGAGGTGCTGGCGGAGGTGGCGCCGGAGGATTTAATCCAGTTTGGAATGATTCCCGAGTTCGTGGGCCGGCTGCCCGTGGTCGCCGCGTTGAGCCCGTTGGACGAGGAGGCTTTGATCCGGGTCATGTGCGAGCCGCGCAATGCGCTCATTCGGCAGTATCAGAAGTTTTTCGAGATGGAGAACGTGGAGCTGGAGTTCACCGAGCCCGCGCTCAGGACGATCAGTCGGCTGGCCCGGGGGCGGAAGGTGGGCGCTCGGGCCTTGCGCTCGATTTTCGAGGACTTCATGCTCGACATCATGTACGAGCTTCCATCTCGCCGTGACGTTCGGAAGATTCTGATCACCCCGGAAGTGGTGAAAGGCGAGACCGCGGCTCTCCCTCCTCCGACCCATGAGGATCGCCGGGACATCGCGTAGGAAGAGGCATGCTGGACTTGTTCGAACCTCTGGCCAATTGGAAAGCGGTCGTCGAGGTTCTCATTCTGGCGACGGTGCTTTACGGTTTCCTGCGGCTGCTCCAGGAATCGTTGGGGCCGAGCGTGTTACGCGGTCTGTCGTTTTTCACCGTTGTACTCCTGGTGGTGCTGTTGTTTGTGGCCCGCAAGTTCGACATGCGGGTCATCACGGCGCTTCTGACCAATTTTCCGAAGTTCATCGCGATCGCCCTGCTGATCATTTTTCAGCCGGAGCTGAGGCGGGCCATGGTTCGTCTTGGAGAATCACCCATGCTGCGGAGGGTTTTTCGTGCAGAAGGCGACGCTCTTTCCAGCATTGTCAACGCGGTGACCACGATGTCCGAGCAGCATATTGGCGCCCTGATCGCCATCGAGCGGGACGTGCCGCTGACACCCTACGTCGACGGAGGGATCAAGATGGATTCACGGGTGACTCGCGAGCTCCTGGTGACGATCTTTTACCCCGGAACGCCTCTCCACGACGGCGCGGCGATCATCCGCGGGGACCGTGTCATTGCTGCGGCCTGCCTGTTCCCGCTGACGGAGAATCCGGAGGTGAGTCGAGGTCTGGGGACCCGCCACCGGGCCGGGATCGGGGTGACGGAACAGTCGGACGCCATCGCGATCATGGTCTCCGAGGAGACAGGGGCTGTCTCCGTCGCGGTGCGGGGGACTCTGACCCGCGGCATGAAGGGAGAGGAACTGGATCGGGTGCTGCGTGAGATTTACCTGGAGAAGAAGGAATCGCCGAAGGATTCCGAGGTGAGTTCCGCGTGATGAGCCGTATGAAGGAATGGATGGCATCCTGTTTGCCGGGCTGGAGTTGGTCGAGGTTGCGGAGTCTGCTGTCCCGGAACCTGCGGTCGCTGCTGTATACTCGACGTTTGCTGAAGGGGATTTCCTTGGTCTTGGCTATTCTCCTTTGGCACGCCATCAGCGCGACGGATGTGAGTTCGACGTCGCTCGATGCGGCACTGGTCGTCACCACGGACCAGGACGTTTATCTGCGCGGGGTGCCCGAAAAGGTGAAGCTGCACGTGCGCGGCCCCGCGAATAAGGTCGAAAAGTTGAGTCGCGGGCCGGGGCGCGTTTTCGCCCGTTACCGCCTGCGCCGCGAGATGCGGACGAGCCCCGTGGAATCGGTCCATATCCGTTCGCTGGCGGACCTGGATTTTGATGGATTGCCCCAGGAGGTGGACGTGGTGGGTGCGTCGCCGGACCAGTTGGAGTTCCAAGTCGAAGACCTGATCGAGCGTTACGTGCGGGTCCGGCCACGCTTCACAGGCCGGACCGCCGAGGGATTCGAGCTGGTCGAGCCGGTGCCCGTAGACCCCTCGGAGGTCGTGGTGAGGGGCCACTTTTCCCTCCTGGAGGAAGTGACGAAAGTCGGGTACCTGGAGACCCGTCCCATCCCGTTGACGGGCCGCCGGGGGTCCGACGAGTGGCAGACGTTCTACCTGGACCTCATGCAGGTGCCCGAAACGGCGTCTCCGCTGGGTGCCGGAATGCTGACGTGCGAGGAGCCGATGGTCAAGGTGCACCTTCTGATCCGGCCGCAGGTTCAGGAACGCGTCATCCAGGGGGTGGCCATCCTGGTGATGATTCCGGCGGATTTCCCATTCCGCGTGGAACTGAAACAGGCGCGATGCGACGTGTGCATTCGGGGTCCTGAGGTCGTCCTGCGCGAGGTCCGACCGGAGGACCTGAGGCTCTTCGTGGACCTCGGAGCGGTTCGGGAAGTCGGCAAGCAGGAGGTTCTGCCGGAGGTGAAGCTTCCCGACGGAGTGCAACTTGCCCGGCCCTTGGACGCCGTGTCGGTGGTGGTCTTTCGGAATCCGCAGGCGTCCCCTGCGGGTCGGGTCGGAGAAGAGGGGAAAACCCATGGCGACACTGGGGGTTAATATCGATCATGTGGCCACGGTGCGCCAGGCCCGCGGCGGGAGCGAGCCGGACCCGGTGGCTGCGGCGGTCTTGGCCGAGTTGGCGGGAGCGGACGGCATCACGGTGCATTTGCGGGAGGACCGCCGCCACATTCAGGACCGCGATCTCCGGCTTCTACGGCAGGCGGTCCAAACGCGTCTGAACCTGGAAATGGCCTGCTCGGAGGAAATCCTTGCCATTGCTTTGGAGGTCAAGCCCGAACAGGTGACGCTGGTTCCGGAAAGAAGGCAAGAAGTGACGACCGAGGGCGGCTTGAATGTGCCGAACGAAGAGGCAAGGGTAACCGGGATCGTGGCACGATTGCGCTCGTCGGGTATCTGCGTCAGCCTTTTTGTGGACCCTGGGGACGAGATGATTCGTGCGTGTGCGCGGACGGGTACCGACGCCATCGAGTTGCACACCGGCCTCTATGCGAGGGCGAAGAGCGAACGGAGTGGGGATGCTCCGCTTCAGGCGCTGGAACGTGGGGCACGGCTGGCTCACGAGCTGGGACTCGGGGTGAACGCGGGGCACGGGTTGAATTACTGGAACGTGCAGCCGGTTTGCCGCCTGCCCCACGTTGAGGAGCTCAATATCGGTCATTCCATCATTTCCAGGGCGGTCCTGGTGGGGATGGAACGTGCGGTACAAGAGATGAAGGCCTTAATGCGCGAGGCATGAGCCGCTACGTCTTCGACCCATCGCGATTTCAGGTTTCTGCCCCGGTCCCGGTGACTCTGTTCGGCGAGCCGCGGGGAATTTTCGGGTTGAAACGGCTGATCATGGCCACCGATCTTCGGTTGGTGATCGAGGTGGAGCGTACCGGGAAAAGAACGGTGGAGACCGAAGGGCCTCGTGCCGGCGGATGCTGGTCGTTTCGAACCCTCATTTCGGAGGAGACGGAGGAACTGCGGACGGATGGGGTGCTTCCAGGGGTCCGCCGTGCCCTTCGCCGCCGGGGCGTCTTGCCGGGCCACGGCCATCGTTTTCATGTCGTCGATACGGGAATGGCGTGCTCGGGTCTCGAGACCGGCGCCGTAGAAACCGTATGCTGGGTAGCCGCGTTCCTCGCTGCCGCCGAGAACCCTCTCCTGGATGTGGAGGGGGAGGTGGCCCGGATTGCGGCCGAGGCGGGTCTGAAAGAGGGTGAGGAACCTTCGGATGGCCCGGCCGCGTGGGCCATCGCCGAACTAGGCGGGCTGCGGCTCTTTGACGGCTTCTCGGCTTCTCCGGCGGCGAGTTACCCTCATCGGCTCAATGGGTTTCTCGCGGGCCATTGCGGCGATCCGGAGGATCGGAGGCCTGAGATGCGGGAGGGGCGTGCTTTGATGGAGAAGGCCTTGCGTCTCTATGCGGGATGGATCGAGAATTTCAATTTCCGTGAGGAAAGCACGGAATCGCTGTTTGCTCTCCTGCGGGAGCTTCCCGAGAAATGCGCCTTGCAGATGTATGGCAACACGGTGAGCCGAGACATTTGTCGGAGCGCGCTGGCTCTGCTGGCCGCGACCAATTTCGAGCCTCACGAGCTGGGGCGGCTGCTGGACGAGCAGCATGAGATGGACCGGGATTATCTCGGCCTCTCCACACCGGCTATCGAACGGGTGTTCCATGCCGCGAAGCGAGCGGGGGCACTCGGGTGCACCCGGCAGGGCCTGGCAGGAGCTATTCTCATCTACGCTCCGCACCGGGAGAGGCAGGTCGCCTTGGCCGTCGAGAAGGCCGGCGGCCTGGGAATCCGCGTGAATCCGGATGGGGGCCTGCGCATTCAGTCCCTTCCAGCTTCGAAGGTCTAACGGGGCGTTGCCTCAAGGCGACAAGTCATCGAACCTGGATTTGAACCCGCACTTCCGTACGCGATGACTACCGGAAGCCGTTCACGGACCTGTTTTCGTGGAGGGGATTCGGTTTTCCGGACTTGCAGACGAGTTCGCAAGTGCACCCGCACTGCCGAGCTCGCCACCGAGTGTGGTTCGAGTGATCCGAGCAGAAACAGGGTACGGCAAGCGCTTCGCCTTGGGCGGGAGGAAGCACTTGCGCTAGAATAGAAGGGCGTGGCATGAGCAACCCCGGGTATTCCGAGGTGACGACGGGTGCCCCGGAGGGGCGCTCGGGTCAGAAAATACCCGCGGGAGTCGCCGGCGTCATGGATGGATGCGCGTCCATCGGAGATGTCGGACTCCCATCCTGGAAACTCCATCGTAGCGAGGGACGGGCATCTGGCCGGGAGCGACCATGAAAAGGCATTCGCACACCAGGAAGGAGGGCAGCGGAGTCGGCCTGTCCCTGGCCCTGTGGTTTGTGTCCTTCGTGTGTCTGGGCGAGGAGGGGCCAGCCGCACGGGCCCTCCGTCAAATCCCTCTGAATCACTGGCTGGGGTTGCCAGCGGAGAAGGCAGAAGAGGCCGCGGTGGAGACGGCCGGGTCATCCTATATCCCAGAAATCAAGGATCGTGAGACCCTTCGCAAGGTCCGCGAGGCGGTTCAGAAAGAAGCGGCGAAAGAATGGTTGCCCGCCCTGTCCGTTTACCAGGAACTGTCCACGTGCACTCGTGACGAATTGATTCCGTTGACTTCCAATCTTTACTGGCCCATTCGAGATTACGGTCTTTGGCGGCTGGCGCGTCTGGCCGAGGATGGCCGCCGACTGTACGTCGAAACCTACGATCCGGTTTCGCAGGTTCTCTGGGAGCGGGCCCGTACCACGGGCGATGCCGCCGGCATGTACCCCGTGGCGCAGCAGTACCTCTGCACCACTTACGGTCCCAAGGCCGTGGCTTGGCTGGCCAATTGGTTTTTCGAGCGCGGCGACTTCGAGGCGAGCATCGCCCAATGGGAAAGGCTGGGTCGCTTCCTGCCCGAACGCTCCTTCGAAGACCTTTGGATGCCCATCCAGCTTGCCGTCTGCTACCGGAAGCTGGGCAGGATGCGCGATTTTGAGCGAGCCGCCCGCCTGCTCAAGTTGAACCTGGGGGCGCAGGAACTGGTGCTGGGCGGCGAGCGCCGATCCTTGAAGGATTTCGTGCAGGAGATAGAGGAGATGGAGGGGCCGGCGCAAGAGGCGGGGGACCAGCCCGTTTTTGGTGGGTCGAACGCTCACCAGCATTCACTGGTTGGACCGGCCCGGGGAGAAGGCTGGGAAGGTTGTTTGTGGTCCGTTTCCTACCTGGAGGGAGGGATTCAGGCAGTCCGGGGGCCGCCGATCCGGGAACGACGCGGCGGCGAGCAGGTCGTTCAACTGGGGAGCGGGAGTGATCGGGGCAGTCCCGATGAGCTTCCCCTCATCTTTCCCTCGGTGCGGGCCGGGGTGGTCTATTACGCGGCGGGCGGCATCGTGGCGGCCCGGCATCTGGCGAACGGAGAGCTTCTCTGGACCTTCCCTCAGAGCAAGGGAGGCCGGCGCAGCGAGATGGAGGCCGGGTTGAAGGGGAGGATGGCGGCCTCCCCGACCCGGTCATCCTGGATTACCGTGCAGGGCGGGCGAGTCTGGGCCACGGTCCGTTCGCCCTGGCCGGGCAGTCCGAGGGATGAGAATGTTCTGGTATGCCTGGATGCGGGTGAGGGTACCAGGATTTGGGATCGTGGAGGCTCAGCGGACCCGGATGGAGTCATTTCGCAGGGTCGAATCGTGGGTTCGCCGGTGGTCCGAGGCGACCGCGTGTACGTGTGCCTCGTGACGGAGCAGGGCGCCTATCAATCGTTCCTGATGTGCCTGGACGCGGGCACCGGGGCCATGGTGTGGCAGACCTTCATCTGTCTCGCACGCCAGTCCGAGCGCGAATACTATTTCCGGCCGGGCTTCGACCTGTCATCCCTCCCGGCGGAAAGCGGCGGGATGATTTATGTTTCGACGAGCTTGGGTGTCGTGGCCGCCGTCCGGGGCGACACCGGGCAGATGGAATGGCTGGCCCGGTATGAGCGTCAGCCGTCGCGATCGGTGGAAAGGTCGCTGGGGTCAGAGGATGCCGGCACCTTCGCGTGGCAGGTGAACGCGCCGATGGTGGCCGACGGATTGGTGTGGGTCACGCCGAGGGATACGGAACAGCTCCTCTGCTTTGACGCCCGGACCGGCCGGCTGCGGTGGAAGAAGCACGCGGATGAAAACGTGTACCTGCTGGGTTACCGGAAAGGAAAGCTCTATCTATCCGGGCCCCGCGTCTGCTGCCTGGACGCCTCGGACGGAACGGTGGTGAACAGGTCGGTGGAACTGGAGGGCGCCCCGGCGGGACTGGGGTTGGTGGGAGGCAACTTCGTCTACTGTCCGGGGCGTGACCGCTTGTATCAGGTCTTCACCGACAGCGGCAAACTGGGACACGCCCGGTCCTGGCCGGAGGGACGAGGCCCGGGACATCTGCTCCAGGTGGGGGACATTCTTCTGGTGGCCGGGGTCTCAAGACTGGAAGCCTATGCGGGCGAGGATTATTTCCAGCAGCAGCTTGAGCGTGTGCGTCTGAATCCAGGCGACATTTCCGGGCGGTTGACTTTGGGTTACCTCCATTTCAGCCGAGGGGACTTGGAATCGGCGGCAGGGCATCTTCAAGAGGTTCTGGAGCTGGCGGCGCCGGAACTGAAGGTCCAGGGGCGGGCGGTGCACGCCGAGGCCCGGCAGCTTCTGTTTCGGGTTTACAGCCGCGTGGCGGAGGAGGCCGAGGAACGCGGCGAGGACGGGCCCGCGTCAGCGGCCTTCGAAAAAGCGCTCGAAATGGCGCCGGACGAAGAGTTAAAATTCCTAGGAACAATCAACCTGGCGGCTCACCGGGAGAGACGTGGGGACTCGATGGGTGCGGTTCGCCTCTACCAGGCGCTGATTACGGATTTTCGCGGGCTCAGGAGGGAGGAAGCGGGCCTGGATGTGGCCTCCGAAGTTTACGCGCAGGAGAGGATCGAGGAGGTTCTGAAGGAGGCGGGCAGGGCCTGCTACAGTGAGATCGAGCAGGAAGCACGGGGGCTCTTTCGCCAGGCGAGCCAGCAGGATTGGCGGGTTCGCTGCGAGGAGGTGAGGGCCCGCTACCCGAACAGCGAGGCGGCGCAGGAGGCGCTCTTGGTGCTCGGTTCCACGAGTCTGGAGAGAGGCGAGGCCATCGAGGCCTACCGGTACTGGAGCGAGCTGGACCGCCTCGCGTCTGAAAAGGCCTCGGCGGTGGCCCGGGCGCATCTGGCCCTTTGTCTCGCGCGGCTCGGCCAGCCTGACGAGGCCTTGAAGAGGTGCCGGGAGCTGGAACGAAGCCTGTCGAGCCGCCGTTTCCCGTTCCTGGGTCGCGAAACCAGCTTTGCCGAGTTCCAGAGTCGGCTTCGGTCCGAAATCGGAGTTCCTTCAGAAGAGGAGATGACCGTCCCGGGAGTCCCCGCCCGTGAGCGATGGCGGGCACGTACCCACGAGATGCGCATCCTCGGCCTGCTCGATGCTTTCGAAAGAAAGCTGCAACCGGGAGTGGCTGGCCGGTTCTTCGTCATGGCAGGCCCCGGGGGGGTCGAGTGCTGGGACGCGCACACGGGGCAGCCGAGGTGGCTGTACCCGCGTCGGAAGCGGGAACAAGGCTGGCTGGGTATCCAAATCACGCCCGATCGCCTGGGTTTCATGCGCCAGGTGGGACGGGTGATCGATCAGCCCGCCCGGGAGGCGGGCTTGCAGCCCGGCGATGTCATCGTCCGGATCGGGACGTCGCCGATTGCCCCCGCACCCAACGCCAGGGCCGAGGACGATGTCCTGCGCCAGGCCCTGGCGAACAGTATCGTGGACGTCATCAAGCGGTCTCCGCAGGGCCGAGATTTGCCTATTGTGGTGGAACGCGGCGGCAAGAATGTTGTTCTCCAGGCAAGGCTCGAAGGAAGGCCCGAGGAAGTCTGGCTGGCAGGAATCACGGATAGCGTGGCGGTGATCGGCGCGAATCGGACTCTCTTCGGGCTTGACGTCGAAAACGGCCGGCCCCTCTGGTCCCGTACCCTGCCGGACATGCAGGTTCCGGAAGACCCGGACCATCTTCGGGGATTCGACTGGGAAGGACGCCTGACGTCTCTGGCGGAATCGGGGCCTCGCTCGTCGTTCCTGGGCCTCATGGCCATCCATTTCGGCGGCGGTCGATTGCGCGTGCTGGACACGAGAAAGGGGACTTTTTTGTGGGAGGCGGAATCGGACGGCCGGCTTCTAGAGCCGAGCATCCTTGCCGGAGAGATCGTCCTGAGCCTGGCCAGGATGGGCGACTCGAGCGGTGAAAGGGGTCCCGTCCGTCTGACCGCACGCGACTTGTGGACGGGACGGATTCAGTACGAGCTGAATCTGGGCTTGCCGTCGGGGAATTTGACCCGAAGCCTGGCCGTCTCCGGTCCCGACACCTTGTGTGTTCTGGCGGAGCAGGCCCTCGAGTGCCGGAGGCTGCGGACCGGGGCCTTGATGGGCAGCACGGCGACGAAGGGGCAGCGAGGCGAGATTCTGGCGGCCGGGGATGGCCTGGTGGCCATGATTTCTGGCCGGACGATACTCAGCGTCCACGACGGGAAATCCGGCAGTCTGCTTTGGAAGCGGCATTCAGTGGAGGGGGCTGAATGGGCTTCTGTGTGCCGCACGGAGTCTTTGTATTCTCGCTCCAGGTACGTGGTGGCCCAGGCTTCGACGGGCCGGATCGAAGGATTCGAGGCCTCCACCGGGCGTTCGGTCTGGCAGTATGATCCCGAATATCCGGAGAGAGAGACGCCGTATGCGCTTCAGGCCGCCGCGGGTGTCATTCTTGCTGCCTGGCGGACGGGGGGAGGGGTGGATCCGGGAAAGGATGCCCCGGGGCCTGCGGCCACTCGCCTCACCCTGCTTAAAAACGCGACGGGCGACGTTTTCCAGGTGATTGATGTCCCAGGGTCGCTACAATTCACCCAGTGGGTCGGCAAGGCCCTGGTGGTATTCACGACCGAGGGGGTTTTTGGATACGAGGCGGAGGCCGTCGAGCGCGGCCCTCAACTTTAGAGTCTCGGCGTATCATTTCTCCGCGCCCGCCTCCTTCCGAAGGGTTCCCTGCGGGAGGCGGGCGTCCGGTGGAGTTCTTTTGAAAGTGGATTTTCTCTGTTTTGTTGTGCCGCCCCGGGCGGCGACGGAAATGGGAGGGGCGGGGCTGGAGGCCACGGATGCCTGCCCCGCGGGCGCGCCCTTTCCGAAGCGCCGACCGTGGAAGGGCGGTGCGTGAGGAGTTTCGTCCATGGCCCTGGAAGCCGAAAGCTCGATGTCAGAGGCAGAGCGCAGTGGGACTCCGGCGGCGCCGGAGGCATTGGTCGAGTCGGACATGGAAGCCGTTCGCCGGTTGCACGACGGTTATCGCCGGATTCGGGATGAGCTGAACAAGGTCATTGTCGGACAGGCCGGCGTTCTGGATGACCTGCTCACGGCCCTGTTCTGCCGGGGGCACTGCCTGCTGGTCGGTGTCCCGGGCCTGGCCAAGACGTTGATGATCAGCACCTTGGCCCGCACGTTGTCCCTGTCCTTCAATCGCATCCAATTCACGCCGGACCTGATGCCTGCGGACATCACCGGCACTGAAGTGATTCAGGAGGACAAGAGCACCGGTGAGCGGAGATTCAAGTTTCTCCGGGGTCCCATTTTTGCGCAGGTGATTTTGGCGGACGAGATCAACCGAACGCCGCCGAAGACGCAGGCGGCGCTCCTGGAGTCGATGCAGGAGCGGCAGGTGACCCTGGGTGGCGTGCGCTATGCGCTGGACGAGCCCTTCTTTGTACTGGCCACCCAGAATCCCATCGAGCAGGAGGGGACCTACCCGCTGCCGGAGGCCCAACTGGATCGTTTTATGTTCGAGACGCTGGTGGACTACCCGGAGGAAGAGGAGGAGATGAAGATCGTGAAGCTGACCACCTCAGCGTTGCGTACGGAGGTGCAGCCCGTGCTCGGGGCCGGAGAGATTCTCGGGCTTCAGGAAATTGTCCGGCGTGTGCCGATTTCCGACCACGTCATTCGGTACGCGTTGAAACTGGTACGGCTGACGCGGGTGGGGAAGGGTGACGTTCCGGAATTTGTGCGGCAGTCCGTGGCGTGGGGCGCGGGGCCCCGCGCGTCTCAATATCTGGTGCTGGGCGGGAAGGCTCGAGCGGTGCTGAGCGGAAGGTACTACGTGTCGTGTGACGACATTCGGGCCGTGGCCTTCCCGGTCCTTCGCCATCGCATCATCACCAATTTCAACGCGGAAGCCGAGGGTGTGACCTCGGACCGGATCATCGAGAGACTGATCGCTGAAATCCCGCGGGTCGATGCAGAGGTGGTTCACGATGGAAGACTCGCGGAAGTACTTAGATCCGAAAATCCTCGGTAAGGTCTCCCGGCTGGGCATCAAGGCTCGCCTGATCGTGGAAGGCTACATCTCCGGCCTGCACGAGAGCCCGTTCCACGGCTACAGCGTGGAATTCGCTCAACACCGCGAGTACGTGCCCGGAGACGACATCCGGGACGTGGACTGGAAGGTCTGGGCAAGGTCCGATCGATATTACATCAAGCAGTACGAGGAAGAGACGAATCTGAGGGCTTACCTCGTCGTGGACGTCAGCGAGTCCATGGCTTATCAGTCCGGCCTTCTGTCCAAGATGGACTATGCCTGTTACGTGGCGGCTTCCCTGGCCTACCTCATGTTGCGGCAGCAGGACTCCGTGGGGCTCGTCCTTTTTGACGAGAAGGTGCGCCGTTTTGTGCGCGACTCGAGCCATCCGTCCCACTTGAAGGTGCTGCTGCAGGAACTCGAGCTGGCGACGCCGTCCAGCGGGACACACATGGAGCCCATCTTTCATGACTTGGCTGATCGGTTGCGCCGTAAGGGGCTGTTGATCGTGATTTCGGATCTCTTGACGGATCCGGAGCGGCTGCTGTTCGGCCTCGAGCATGTGCGACACCGACGGCACGAGGTCATCGTCTTTCATGTCCTAGACGAGGCGGAACGGACGTTTCCATTTGAGGAGATGACGCTGTTCGAGGGGATGGAGAACGGCCCGAGATTGTTTACGGAACCGTTGTCCCTCCGCCAGGCCTACCTGGCCGAACTGGAAAGCTTCATCGGCAAGGTCAGGCGGGGCTGCAGGGAGAACCGCATCGATTACGTTCCGCTGAGCACGTCCGATCCCCTGGACATTGCCCTAAGCAGTTATCTGGCCAATCGTCTGGCCCGGAGTTGAAGGGGAGCGGGCCTGCCGCCTTCCAAAAATGTTGCTTGTCGAGGTCGTGCCGTGTTTGCGCAACCGCTACTGCTGCTCGGCGTTATTCTGGGTGCGGCGCCGATCCTGATTCACCTGCTGAATCGGCGCCGGTTTCGCACCGTGGCGTGGGCGGCGATGAAATTTCTCCTCGAGTCACAAAGGAAGAACAATCGGCGCATCCGCTTCCAGCACCTGCTGCTGCTGATCCTGCGGACGCTCATCCTGGTCCTCGTTCCACTGGCGATGGCCCGGCCGAGAATCGCCCCGGAGACTCTGGCCGCCGTGGCGGCGTCATCACCGGCCCGGCACGTGCTCCTCTTGCTCGATCACTCGTTCAGCATGAGTTGCCAGAGCGGCGGGCGGTCACCTTTTGACGAGGGCCGGTTCGCCGCCAAGGCCATCGTGGACTCTCTGCGGGAAGGAGATAAGGTCGCCTTTTACCTCATCTCGGACACGGCCGAAGGTGTCGTTCGGGAACCTTCCTATCACTTGAGGGCGGTGTCCGCTGAGATCGAGTCTGCCGTGGTCTCGCACGGCGGAACGGATATTCCTGCAGCGCTGAAGGCAGCCGCCGAATTCATGCGCGACTCGTCCAGTCCCCAGCGCGAGGTCTACTTGATCACGGACTTCCAAGAGGTCGGGTGGAAATTGAGCCAGGCGGCCCGGGACCCGGAATTTCTGCAGGCGGTGAGAGACCTGTCCAGAACCACGGAACTGGTTTTCATCGACGTTGGACGGGAAATGACCGGCAATTTGGCCGTCACCGACATGCAGGTCGCACGGCGCTCCGTCTTGGTCGGTGAAATGACTCCATTTGAAGTCACCGCCCGCAACTTCGGCTTCCAGGACGCGGGCAAGGCGGTCGTCTCTTTCTACGTGGATAACCGCAAACAGGGCTCCGCTGCAACCCGGATACCGGCACGTGATGAGGTCCGCCTGCGCTTCCACTATCTCTTTCACGACCAGGATGCCCACGTGGTCACAGCTACCCTCGATCCCGATGAGTTGTCGCTGGATGATGAGCGGTTTCTTTCCGTCCATGCCCTGGCTGCCGTCCGTGTCCTTTGCGTCGATGGCCATCCGGACAGCGCCCAGGGTCAGGGAGAGGTTCGATACATTAAGGCAGCCCTGGCCCCGGCGGGGTCGTCTTCGCCGTTTGTTCCCGAGGTCACCAGCCCATCCGGCCTCCGGCCCGCGTCGTTGCCGGAATCCAGCATCCTCATCATGGCCAATGTGGCACTGTTGACCCCGGACTCGCTGGATGCATTGGAGCATTTTGTACGGGAAGGCGGCGGGTTGGTGGTTTTCCTCGGAGATCGGGTGGATACTCGATTCTACAATGAAAAACTCTATCACGAGGGCCGGGGGCTGTTGCCGGCCCGGCTGGAGGAGACCGTGGAGAAGCGTGGGGATGACGCGGCGACGCCCTTTGTGGAGCCCCGAGCCTTCGAACATCCCGTCCTTTCTCTGTTCCAGGGATTGCAGGCAACGACGCTGACCTCCGTCCTGGCGTGGAAATACACCCGGGTTTCGCTGCCTCCGGAAGGGAGCGAATCCACGGTCATCTGCCGTTACAGTTCGGGCGATCCAGCCCTCGTGGAAAGGCGATACGGCCTGGGGCGTACCCTCCTGGTCACGACCACCGGAGATGCGGATTGGACCAACTTGCCTCAAAAACCGGTATTCTTGCCGCTGGTCCATGAGATGGCCGGCTTCATGCTCCAAGGGGCGGACCCTCGGCGGAATCTTCGGTTGGGCGAGTCCTATCGGCGATTCCTGAAACCACCGGAATTCGGGGGCAAGTTCCAGGTCACTCGCCTCGCTCAAGCCTCTGGAGACCCCCGTGTCGAGCCGGGCCGTGAAGAAAAACCGATGCCCATCGTCCCAGCTCCTCAGGGCCCCCATTTCGTTCTCCACTTCGGAGAGACTCGCCAGGCCGGTGTCTATCGGGTGGACCGTACCGACGTACCCGGAGGCGTGGATTATTTTGCGGTGAACGTTCCCGTGGAGGAGAGCGACCTCCAAAGGGTCACGGCGGACAGGATTCGCCAGACTTTTCCGGGTCTTCAATTCCGCTACGAGACTCAGGGATCGGTGTCCCGGCATGACGCGCAGCCGGTCGGCCAACCCCAAGAGCTTTGGAAGACGATTCTCGGTGCGGTGCTCATTCTTGTTTGCCTGGAATCGATCCTGGCTCACCGGTTCGGGCGATGAGGGTTCCGCGGACATGATGAAACTGCTCCAACAGCTTTCCGGCATTGATCCCCAGCAGACGGGGGAGGGGAGTTTCCGATTTGGGGACCCTTGGCCCGGCCTTTTGACTCTCGTGGTTGGGCTCGGACTGGCCTGGCTCTTTTTCCGACTGTATGGGACCGAGACGGGGCGCGCCTCGAAACGGTACCGAACGGTCCTGGCCCTCCTCC
Source organism: Planctomycetota bacterium (assembly GCA_016179685.1). Lineage (GTDB taxonomy): Bacteria > Planctomycetota > PUPC01 > JACPCR01 > JACPCR01 > JACPCR01. The sequence goes on from JACPCR010000092.1 coordinate 35,711, forward strand.
GCACCACCGCGGCGCTGCTGCTCCTCTTCATGTTGTTCCGGCCGGTCCGTGTCGTCGAAAAGACGGAGGAACGGGAATCGGTCGTCGTGGTCCTCCTGGATGATTCGATGAGCATGGCCCTCAAGGACAAGTACGGGGACTCGCCCCGTGCGAGCCAGTTGCGGGAGCTCGCGGGCCTTCACGGGCCGGATTCAGCGGCAGCCCAGGCCATGGATGAGATGACACGGGCGGAGCTGGTCTCTCGCCTCCTTTCGAACAGGGAGTTGAAGTTTTTCGAATCGTTGCGCAAGGCGGGCAGAATCCGGGTCTATACCTTCTCTCATGACCTCGCGATCTTACCGGTGAGCGGTGATCTCCAGGAGAAAACGGCCGGTCCCGGGGGCGGTGAAGAGGGGCCGTCAGGAGACACGGCCCCCGCTGACGAGGCGCGGGCAGAAATCCGGCTTCGGGCCGAAGGCCCATCCACGCGACTGGGGGAGGCCCTGGCTCGTGCCGCCGATGATCTGCGAGGCCAATTCATCAGCGGCCTGATCGTGGTGACGGACGGGCAGTCGAACAGCGGCCGATCGCCCGAAGAGGCCGTTGAAGAGAAAGCAGTCCGGCGGGACCCGCCTTTCCCGGTGTTCCCGGTGGGAGTAGGCACCACGACCAGCCCCAGAGACATCGAGGTCTTGGAAGTGCTGGCCAACGAAGCCGTTTTCGTCAACGATGAGGTCGTTTTTTCCCTTCTCCTGGGTCACCGTGGCATGGGGGGGCAGAAGGCCCGGATACACTTGAAACGCGACGGAGAGCTGGTGGAAGATACGGAGGTGACGATTCGCCCCGAAGGGGCTTCCCAGGAGGTCAAGATTCGGCACGTTCCGCGGGCGATCGGACAGTTTACCTATGAGGTATCCGTGCCGCCCCTGGAGGGGGAATCCCTCACCGAAAACAATCGCCGCACGCAACGGATACGGGTGGTCGATGACCGCGTGAAGGTGCTTTACGTCTCCGACCTGCCCAGTTGGGAGTACCGGTATTTAAAGAACGCTCTGGTCCGGGATCACTCGGTGGAGGTCAGTTGCCTGCTGCAGTCTGCGGATGCGGAATTCATTCAAGAAGGCAGCAGGCCCATCCAGCGCTTTCCTTCGGGCCCTGAAGAGCTTTATCCGTATGATGTGGTCGTTTTCACGGATGCGGATTTCGGACGCCTGAGCGATGTTCAGCAACAGGCTATCGTAGGGTTTGCCGGTGACTTGGGAGGAGGCGTCCTCTTTGCCGTGGGCCCCCTTCATGGCCTGGACGGGATCAAGGGTGGCGCCCTGGAGAAGCTTCTACCTGTCCATGCGCTGTCGAATGGGGCGTTGAAACCAGGGCCTTTTACTGAATCTTTTGCTCCGCAGTTGACGCCGGATGGCCTGCGCCATCCCATCCTCCGCCTGGAAGGCGACCCCGAGGAGAACGCGAAACGGTGGCGGCTGCTTCCGGAAGTCTTCTGGTATCTCCCCGTCCGGTCGGCCAAGCCCGGCGCCCTGACCTTGGCGGTACACCCCTTCGAGCGAAACGATTCGGGAAATCACGTGTTGCTGGCGGCCCAGATTTATGGAGCCGGGCGAACCGTTTTCCTCGCGACCGACAGCACCTGGCGCTGGCGGAATCCAGTGGGCGACCTCTACTTTTACCGGTTTTGGGGCCAGTCCATCCGATTTCTGAGCGCCGGTCGATTGCTGGGCCAAAGCCGCCGTATCCATCTGCTGACGGACCGGAGCACCTACCATCTCGGGGATGACGTTCTTGTGACGGCCCGCCTGCTGGATGAATTCTACCGACCCGTGGAACGTCCCGAGGTCGCCGCCGAGGTGAGAACCCCTGATGGCGGGACCGAAAAGCTCATGCTCCAGGGTGTCTCACGCCGCGCCGGTGCTTTCGAGGGGACATTCCGGCCCACGTCTGCGGGCCCCTATGAGGTCATCTTGGATCGGGTAGGGGAGGGGGAAGCCGGGGTCTCCCGATCCTTTACGGTCACCGTGCCCCTCCTCGAGCTGGATCACCCCGAGTTGAACGAGTCCCTGCTTCGCAAGCTCGCGGAGGTCTCCCGTGGCCACTACTTTTCCTTGGAGGAAATTGGACAGATTCCCGATAAGATTTCTCAGAGACGGGAGAGCAGCACGCGGGAGGAGGAGGACCCCCTCTGGGATTCCCCGCTTGTTCTGATTCTTTTTGCCAGCCTTCTCATCGTGGAATGGATATTGCGAAAACGTGCCGTGATGGTCTGACGCGCCGCCCGGGAAGGCGCAACCCACCAGCAACATCTTCATGAACCCTTCCACCCACTGCCCAATCGCACTTTCTCGCATCGGTCCCGGGCGCCGTGCAAGCCCGATGTGGCCCATCCTCCTGGCGCTCACGATGAACGCCGGTGCCCAGGACCAGGACACTGCCGTCCCCTCCGTCGAGGCCACTCCCCAGCAGGGCGAGGCCGTCGCTCGGGGATTGGCCTTCCTGGCTTCCCAACAGAATCGCGATGGGTCGTGGAGCAGCGGGAGCTACCAGCGGCACGTTGGCGTTACGGGGCTCTGCTTGATCGCGTTCCTGTCGGGCGGACACCTGCCCGAGGAGGGGACGTATGCCTCGCGGGTGTCCGAAGGGATCACCTTCTTGCTGCAGAGTACCCAGCGGGATGGCTATATCACCTCTGAAGATTCCAACATGTACGGCCATGGCTTTGCTACATTATGTTTCGCGGAGGTGTACGGGATGTCGCCTCAACATCCGGAGGTCGCCCAGAAACTACGCGACGCGGTCAGCTTGATCGTCCGCACGCAGAAGGCGGATGGCGGATGGCGTTATACGCCCGATCGGTCAGGATTTTCAGACCTCTCGGTGTCCGTGTGCCAGGTCCAGGCCCTGCGAGCGGCGCGGAATGCAGGAATGAAGGTACCTAAGGAAACGATCGATCAAGCCGTGGAATTTGTTCGCAAGTGCGCGAATCCAGACGGGAGTTTTCGCTACATGACCCAGGCACCAAACTCGTCCCTGGCTCTGACGGCTGCCGCCGTCACTGCCCTTTACGGCGCTGGCGAATATGAATCGAAGGTGCTGGTCAATGGGGTCGACTATCTCCGGAACTACGCACGATTCGATTTTCGCCGCCTCAGTCACTATTATTATTATGCGCATTACTATGCGGCCCAGGCGATGTTCCAGGCAGGCGGGAAAGACTGGGAACTCTGGTTTCCGAAAATCCGCGAGGATCTCTTGAATAAACAAAGGCCCGAAGATGGGAGCTGGAAAGGGGATGAGGTGGGACCGGTCTACGGCACGGCCATGGCGGTGATCATCCTTCAAATCCCTTGTCAGTACCTGCCCATCTTTCAGCGTTGAACCACCAGCAGAATCCCGTGACCAGCGCATCCATCGAACAGGAATTGCAAAGCCTCCGGAGAAGGATTCGCCTCTATCTCTTGATCGGCGGGCTCTCCCGGACCGTCCTCGCCCTCTTCCTCTCGGCCGCATTTTCGTTCCTCCTCGATTGGTGGATTCACCTGGCCGGCTCCTCGCGCTTGTTCCTCCTGATCACTGGGGTCGCCTGGGTGTGGGTTACGGCTTATCGGCATCTTTACCAACCTCTGCGAATCCCGCTGGACGCTGTGGGGCTCTCACTGATCGTGGAACAGCGATTCCCCCAGTTCCGTGAGGGCCTGATCAGCGCCGTGGAGCTCAGCCAGCCTGAAACCATCCAGCGCGGCAGCTCCTCCCCGGAACTGGTCAGGGCGGTGCGCGAAGCGGCGGAACAACTCGCCCAGCAGGTGGCCTTTCAGGACGTCGCCTCGTTCCGAAAGCCGGCCTGGTTCGCCGCGGCGGCCGCGATAGTCTTTGCCGGTGGCAGCTTCTTCGCCGTGTCGCAGCCGATCCTGGTGCGCATCTGGGCGAGTCGCCTCGTCAATCCGCTATCCCAGGAGCGTTGGCCCCGAAAGACTCGCTTGGAGGTGGTCAATCTGGGGCCCGTGACCAAATTGGCCCGGGGTGAAGACTTGGCCGTGCAAGTTGCCTTGACGCGCGGAAGAGCGGACCGAGTCGTTGTGGACTTTGCCTGCCCTTCGGGAAGCAAAGGCCTTCGCCGGCTGGCACCAGGGCCCGACGGGCTTTTTGGCGTCACTTTCCCCCGAGTCACCGAGTCCATGAGACTCCGGGCCCGCGGAGGCGACGATGAAACGTCCTGGTATCTGGTGGATTTGGTCGATCGGCCTCGGGTGGAAAAGGTGACCGTGCAGGTTCGTTTTCCCGACTACACCCACCGAGACGCTGAAACTCTTCCCGAGGGTCAAGGCGACCTCCAAGGGGTGGTTGGGACCCAGGTGCAGGTCACCGCCATGTCGGACATCCCTCTGGCTGATGCCCGTTTAGCCCTCGAAGGCGGGCATGATGTCCCGATGCCCCTGGCGAGTGCCCAGGAGGCCTCGGGCGGGTTCACCCTGGAGATGGGTATGACCTCCTATCGCATCGAGGTGGTCTCGCGGGACGGAATCGCTGGGCTTCATCCTCTGACCTACAAACTTCGCGTGTTGGCGGACCATGACCCTTCCATCAAGCTTCTGGAAGGCGAAGACCAGTCCGAATTCACGGCAGGCGCCCGCGTGCCTTTGCACTATGCCGCCACGGACGATTTTGGAATCCGCGAAGTACGACTCTGCTGGCAGGCCTCCCGGGCCGAGCGAGCGAGCAACCCGGCCGGCTCGGAAAGCTTCAGCGCTCTCCCCGGCATCTCGCCGGGGCAGCTTCGCATCGAGTCCACGTATCCGTGGGATTTGTCATCGCTCCAGCTCGGCGAGGGGGCGTCCCTCCGCTTCCGGTTGGAGGCGGAGGATGAAGATACCCAGCGGGGGCCCCACGTGGGCCGGACTCGGGACTACACGATTCAGATCGTCTCCAAGGCCCAACTGGAGGCGATCCTGGTGCAACGAGAACGCGCGTCGCTTCGGGAGCTCGAGCAATTGATAAAGCAGCAGGATGCGGCCTACCGGCGCGTCGAGGCTTTGAGCCATGCCTTGAAAGAACGGCAGGAGCTCTCTCCGCCGGAACAAGAGGCTCATGTCAAGGCGGAACTCGACCAGCGGCAGATCACCCGCGACACGGAGAAGCTGAGAGACACGGTGCAGTCCCTGGTCCGGCGCGTCGAAAACAACCAAATCCCGGATTTTGAACGCCGCGAACAAATGGAAAGCATGCGATCGACTCTTGACGAGCTCTCGCAAGGGAAGATGCTGGATGCCGCACAACTCCTTCATGAGGCCAGAGAGATGAGCCGCGAGGCCACACCGGACGCTTCCAAGCTGAACGAGGCCACGGCCCGTCAGCAGGAATCGTTGCAGGAGCTTCGCGATCTGTTGGAGCGGGTGGGTCATGCCGACGAATTTGACCAATTGATTCATCAAGCGAGGTCACTGACTAACCAGCAGCAACGGATTCACCAAGCGACTCGGAAGATGGCCGTTGAACTCTTGGGCAGAGGGGAAGAAAGCCTTTCTGAAGCGGAACGAAGCGAACGAAAAAGTCTCGCGAGAGATCAGGAGCAGGCGGCCGATCAAATGCGGGAGCTGGAGGACCAGCTCGGGCAGGTTGCTGAGCGGGTGAAAAAGGAGCAACCCGAGGCCTCCCAGGCGCTGATGTCAGCTCTGTCCCAGGCCCGTAAGGATCAAATCCGGAGCGAAATGGGCCGGGTCGCCTCAGAAATACAGTCCAACAATCTGTTGTCCACGCTCAAGCCGCAGCAACACGCTTACGAGAGCCTCCAGCATCTGCTGGAAGGCTTGCGCCGGGCCAAGGAAGCCAGCAACCGGGGAGTGGAACAGCTCAAGAGGGACCTCCAATCCAGTCTCGAGGGGCTGGCCGAGATCGATCGAGGAGAGGAATTTCTTTTGAAAGAGTCCGCCCGTGTTGACGCGCAAAGACGTAGGCTCAACCAGTTTTTGCAGGATATCGACCACCTCCGGCGTGAGCAGCAGGAGCTTCGAGAGAAGTCAACGGCTGCGGGTGGACCCGAGGCGGCGGACCTGGGCCGCCAGCTCGCTTCGCATCAGAAGGAGTTGCAACAAGAGGGGTCGGATCTGGCCGCGAGACTCCAACAGCTCGCCAAGGACCTGGCCGAGGTCTCGGGTTTCCGATCGGAAAAGGTCAAAGAAGCCGCGACCGAAGTGCAGAACGCGTCGATGGAGATGAAGAAGGCCGAGGATGCCCTTGCCGGCCATCGGGCTGGCGAGGCCGTTGGAGCGGAGGAGCAGGCGGACCGGCGGCTGGGTGAGGCCGCAAATCGGGCGCGTGAGGCGCAAGCGCATCTCGAGCAGGAGATGGGTTCACAACTGCCTCGGCTGGGAGACCGGCAAGCGGATTTTGCCGGGCAGGCGGAGCAGGCCTCGGCGCAACTGCACAGATTGGCGGAGTCAGAGAGCGCCCAAGCACTTCAGATCGGCCAGCGACTCGACGAGGCCAGCGACGCCATGGCGCAGGCCAGGGGGCACATGGCGCAAGCCCACCAGCAGCTCCAGGAGAAGAATCCCTTGCTCGCAAAGGACGGGCAGGAGCAGGCCGTCGCTCGGACCCGACAGGCCATCCAACGGGTCAACGAGGCCTTGAATCAACTCTCCAATGACGAACGCGCCAAGAAGCTCACGGAAATCGGAGCAGCCCTTGATGCCATGATTCACTCCCAGGCCGAAATAAACCATGTCCTCCAGGAAGTGGAAACGGGGAAGGACGCACAAGGAGAACTGGGACGTGAGGGGCTTCTGATGTTGGCTTCGGCAGCCACTCGCCAGTCAGAAGTTGCCCGGGCAGGCAGCCAACTGCAAGTCACCCTAGAAAAGGAGAAAACCCCCGTTTTCGCCTGGAGCCTCGGCCGAACCGTTCATCGTATGTCCGAGGCGCAGAGGAGGTTTGAACGGCGGATGATCGGGGCCTCGACTCGGGAAATGACCGCGCAGATACTGCACGAACTCCAGAGTCTCCGGGAACAGTTACTGAAACAACAAGGCCTAGCGTCGGGTGGAGAGGGAGGGAAGGGTGCAGCGGGGTCCTCGCCCGCCTCTGGTCGCGATGGCCCTCTGATCCCGCCACTGGCGGAGGTCAAATGGCTCCGCGACTTGGAGCTCGAACTCTATCAGGCGACTAAGGCCATCGAAATCGAACGGGTCCTCAGACCTGGACATTCCCTGTCGCCCTGGAAAGAACAAGAATTGGTCCGGATGGCCGACCAGCAGGGCGAGTTGGCCCGAATGGCTGAGACTCTCGGCCGCTTTTTCCAGGAACGGCGAAACGCCCAACCATAGGTCTACACGGTCTCATGAACACGAGCGCTCAAATCCTGCCTTTGGCTCTGGTCGCTGGTATCCTCATCGCCGCCCCGGTCTACGGTCATCAGGAGGTCAAGCCCGATGAAAAAGCCGGGCAGCTCGATCGGTCTGATCCGCTGAAACTGGTGTCCGATCTGATGAAGGATGCGGAAAGTCGCCTCTCGACCGCTCAGACTGGCGATTCCACCCAGGTGTCGCAGGAGAGAGCGTTGAGCGTCCTGGACCACCTCATCGAGGCTGCTGAAAAGCAGCAGCAGCAACAGCAGCAGCAACAACAGCAGGAGCAACAGCAGCAACAACAGCAGCAACAACAGCCCGATTCCAAGCCTTCCAAGTCCAAGGAGCAGGCGGGTGAGAACAAGCAAGATGAGAAAAGTCGAAAGCCAGCCGATCAGGAAAAGCCGCTGAAGTCCTCCCCGGGCCAGGAGAATCTGAATGCGCCACTCGATGCTCTGGGGCAGGAATGGGGCTCCATGCCTCCGCAATTAAGGCGGGAATTGATCGATAGCCTGCATGAAAATATGCCGGAGCGTTACAAGGAATTGCTTAAGCTTTACTACAAGGAACTTTCGGACTCACCTTGATCCGGAATGATTCACGCATGGCCCGTGAATCTCGTCCCTATGGAAATACCTGCTTTCAGGTCGAGAAAAATCCGAATGGGTTCATCACCGGTCGCTAAGTTTCTCTCGGCATTGCTGCTCGCATTGCTCGCTGCTACCACCCGGCTACGAGGTGAGGAGGATGAAGCCTCGAAATCAATGCATCCCTCCGCGACCACGCCCGCCGTACAGACTACAGAGGAAACGGCACGGATCCGAAAGGAGGCCGAACACTGGTTTGCAAAGCTGGGCGACCCTGATTTTGGCGTTCGGGAAAAGGCCATGCAGGAATTACTTGCGCGGGGTGAATCGGCTCAGCCGCTGGTCGAATCGGGCGTGAATTCCCCCGATCCTGAAGTGAAATGGCGCTCAGCAAAACTTCTCATTTGTTTGAAATGGAAGATTGCTCCGGACCTTCATGAACGGCTGGCCGGCCTGCTTGACGATTATGATGCCCAGGATTGGCAGGAGCGGCAAAGGCGTTCCCAAGAACTGGGTATTGTCGGGAAAGAGCGCGCCATCCCGACCCTGATGGAGATCATCAAGAGGGATCCCAGTCCTTCTGTGAAACAAATGGCAGTAGCCGCCCTGTATCACTTGGGCGACGTCGGGATCGCTGCTCTCATGGACCAAGGGATCAAGCTGGAGGGATTGGAACCCTACCAGGCCGATATTTTCATCTCCTTGGGGAATCGCTATCTTTCGGAACAGGAATTTGAAAAAGCGGAGCGCGAGTACCTGAAGGCCCTGAAAATGGACCCCCGCAATTCCGTCGCTGCCTACAATATGGCGTGCGTCTACTCCCTCAAGAAAGACCTCGATATGGCCGTTCACTGGCTGGAAAAATCGGTGGAGTACGGATTCGACGATTTCAAGTGGATGAGGGAAGACCCTGACCTGAATAATCTACATGAAGATACTCGTTACCAGGAAATTTTGCGCCGGAGACGTCCATCTCGGGATGGTGAGAGGGAAGGCGATGGCGAGATCTGACTTGGTGCGGGTGGACCGGCGCCCGGCTGGAGATTTACGTGTGGAAGGTTGTGCGTCACTCGTCTCCTCGTGCAAGGACTCAAGGGTAAGCGTCACATATTTCCCATAATGGAAATTATCAGACAGTATCACTCCGTCCCTTTCTGCTCCCAGTCCCGGTACATTTCCCTATGAAATCGGTCGATTAACACTCCCAGGCAAATGAATAGGTAGCGGTCCCGCTCCGCTCGGGTCATCTGCGAGACCACGAAGGATACTTCAGAAGCGATATCGCTGAACTCGGCACGAAAGGAATTCTTGACCATGATCTCGTCATAGAGCGTTTCGATCAGAGAGTCCACATCGCCATCCATTTTCACGGAGGCGCCGGTGGACAGGGTAATGCGATGCGGGTTCATTTTTGGGTGACCGGTCGTGAGTGCGGATGATGCGAATCCTTCAACGCTACATTCTAACCGATTTTGTTGCCAACCTGCTTGGCGCGCTAGGCATCTTCACGGGGTTCATGTTTCTCGCGAATTTGCTCAAACCTATCCGAGAAGGCTTCTCGCTCCTGCAGGTGGCTCAGCTTGTTCACCTTTATATCCCGTATGTGCTGACCTGGTCCATCCCGATGAGTGTGCTCACCGCCTCCGTTGTTACCTCTGCGCGCTTGGCCGAGACGGGTGAACTCACGGCCATTCAGAGTGGGGGCATTCATGTCCTTCGACTGATGACACCGGTCTTGGCGGTGGTTTCCTTGCTGTGCCTGCTCTCCTTTTACGCCAATTCTTCCCTCATCCCGCTCTGTCGGGTTATGTGTGACTCGAAGCTGGATCGGATGGCCTACGACCTGGCCATGCGTCAGTTTAGCCGTCCGGGTGAGAAGAAGGAGATCGACCTGCCCCCTTACAAGATTTACGTTGGGGGCTCGGAGGGCCAGCGCCTGGCATCATTGAACATCCGAACTTCGCTGGGCAGCGGGGAGACGCTGGTGCTGCGCGCCCGAGAGGCGGTTTTCATCTCTACCTCGTCCAGTTCGGGTCCGGAGGCCAAGCTGGTGATGTCGAATGGGTCCACCGCGCTGGTGCCGGGAGTTCACCACGGCGTCTCAGGAACGGATAGCGGATTGGACACCGTTGTGCCTCCAAGGGAATGGACCTGGACCAAGAATGTCCTGACGGTTCTTCGAACATCAGAGGGTCGAGTGTTTTCCACTGCCAAAGACAAGACGATGGGTGAGCTTTTCCGCGCGACTCAGGGGAGGCTATTCGCTAAGGGCGGAACAACCGAGGAGCGTACCCACCTTATCGAACTGCATAAGCGAGCTTCCCTGTCCGTCGCCAGCCTGGTCTTTGCCTTGCTCGGAGCCCCCCTCGGCATCTGGCGGCGACGATCGAACCGGCTTCTGGGCTTTGCCCTGAGTCTCTTGTTCGCCGTGGGCATCTACTTCCCGCTCCTCCTCCTGGGGAACGCCCTGGCGAAAAGGGAGTTCGTTTCGCCGTGGCTTGGCCTCTGGTTTCCCAATCTTCTCTTCGTGTTGCTCGGCCTGTGGTTCTGCCGTGCTGCCATCCGAGGATGATCTCGCCCCGCTCCCAGATGGTTGCCAAGCTCGATCGCTATATCGCGCGGTATTTTGTCGCACGCTACCTCCTCACGTTCGGGGGCGTGGTTGGCCTCTACGTCGTCGTCGATGCCATCGAGCGGATTCCGCCGATTTCACGCCAGCCCACGGTCGCCGAGATGGCTCGGGTGGCAGCGGACTATTACATTTCACACGCCCCTCTTTTCCTGGTGGACCTCGCCGCCGGCATCAACCTGATTGCCGGACTCTGGACCCTCGCGGGCCTGCTGCGACATAACGAGTTCATGGCGATACAGACCTCGGGTGTATCGTCTCAAAGAGCGCTGACGGCGGTCTGGGCCATCTCGATGGCCCCCAGCGCTCTGATCTGGGGATCACAGGAAGTCCTGGCCCCCCTCCTGCTGCCCATCTACCGGGACTCCGAATGGCGCATCCGACACAAGAGCGACCTGGCAACGATTGAAGCGATCATCGTGGAGGACAATCAAGGTCGGGCCTTCTGCATCGATGTCTACGATCCCAAGAAACGGCGACTCGAGGGAATCCTGGTCTTTCCCAGCAGCACCCACCCTCAGCTCATCCAAGCCGCGTGGGGCCGCTTCGTCCCAGGCGGCATTCAACTCGTGGAAGTCACGCGCTGGGAGACATCGACGCGTGACCGACCCAAAATCGACGATGCAGAATACGGGGTAGACACTGACCTCTCCGAGGATGTGCTCATGCGGAAAAGGCAGGTGCCCCAGCTACTGGATGGCGCGGCTTTGCGCCGTTTGGCCGAAGTCCTGTCCGGATGGCCTCAGGCCAGGGAATTCACGGCCGAGTACCATCGACGCCCAGCCGATCTGTTTTCGAGTTGTGGATTGCTCCTTCTCGGGATTCCTCTCTTCTTGGCCGCATCTCAAAAGGGGCGGGCCCTGGGTGGCGGAGGCTGGTTGACCCTCCTCTTTGAACGCCTGCTCCCTCTGCTTGTCTTTGCAGGGTTCTACCTCGTTCGCCTGTTTGCTGAATCCATTCTGGCTCCCCCGTGGGGTGTCTGGCTGCCCGCTCTCCTGGTCCTGGCCGCCGGGTCCGCCTGTTACTTCCGCCGGGATGTTTTTTAGTATCGAGTGGACGAGTTCGCCAGTGCACCCGCACTTGCGAACTCGTCCACTAGGGACTCGTTCCTGGTGCGGTCAGTAGCTTCATTTGAAGACCTCCGATCCGAGACCCTTCGCCCGTCAAACTCATCCTAATGCCTCCTGAGCGAGGCCCCGGCATCCTCGTCCGAAGTACCTGTCGTCCTTCCAGCTCCACCTGGACCCCGTCTTCATACCATTCGATTCGAAATCGTGTAGCCCGGCCCCGCGTGAGGTCCGGGCACTCGATCTCCGTCCCCGCATTTCCCTCATCGGATGGTCCCCCCACCCGCACCCATCCTTCAGAGAGACTCACCAGTGTCGATTCGGCCCCCAGCCGGCGAAAGGCGCACCGACCCTGAAATCGCGCTGTCCCTCCCGCCTCGAGAAGCAGCCAGCCGTCCAGCGCATAATCCGTCCACGTCTCCTGGCCAACATCCATGCAGAACGCTTCGTCCCCAGAGGCATGGATCTCCACACGACCCTCTCGCCCACGAGTCGGGGATTTTTCCCCGCGCCATGGCCAGGGGAAACCCTTCTCAAACTCCAGGATCGGGACCCACCTCGCGGGGCTACCGGGCGAAGATTCTGCTCGAGCGATCAGCGCTTGGCGCTCACACTCGGCGGCGAACCAGGAAGAGTCCGGTTTTCCCTCCAGCACGACCGAATCGATCTCGACCCGATCGCCCCAGGCGAACAGGCCCAAGTAGCCGGACAGTCCCTTGGGCAGACCTGGGATCGTCAGCTTTCGGTGGCCTTCCGTGAGCGTCGCCATGTCGCCGTCCACCCGGAAGGTCACTTCCGAAGAGAATTCAGTGGAAGGTGGATTCGCACCGTGTTCTTCGGGGAGGATCATCGGTTCAGGCAGCACCGAGGAATACAACGCCCGGAAGTCAGTCTCGACCATCCCCCGCCCCCTGCCCTCGTCGAAGAGATGGGCACGCCCTCGAGGCATCCCGTGAAAACGGAGTGTCAGGGACAGTGCATCCTGAAAACGCCATCTGTGGCGGAGACCGATTCTTCCCTCTCCCACCAATTGCCCCGCCTCTATCGTCCATGACCCACGGCCAGCATCTACCGGGTATTCCACCCAGTCTAGAATCTCGTCTTTCCCGTCGAACCTGTACTCCACACGGATTCGGTGGGATTCCGGGAAGCTGACCGACCCTTTCAGCGCCTTGGGGAGGCAATCCTGACCAGAAATTCCAGAAGCCGGCACTTGTCCGGCCCCGGGAACAGCCACTTCACCCGTCCACGCCGGCAAGAATGTCCAGCACAAGAGCACGAAAGGAGAAATGAATCCCATGAGTCGTATCCGCGCGGCAGTATGCCCGAACCCCGTTACTCATCGAAATACACATGGCGCATCACTTCTGCTGCGGGGGAAGGTTCTGCAAGGCGGCACTCGCCTCCTCGGCAAATTCTCCGTGCATGCGGACCACCCGCTCAAACTCAGCACGAGCCTGGCGCGTATGCCCTAGTTTAGCCAGCACCAGTCCGAAGTGAAAAAACAACTCATCGCTTCGCCCCCTCCGAGCGGCACGACTGAGAAGGTCGTGCGATCGCGCCAGGTCGCCATGAAGATAATAGCCGTAGCCCAGCGTGTCCATCACGGCGGGATCGTCAGGGGCCAAGCTGAGCGCCTTTTCGCCCAGAGCGATGGCCTCGGGCACGTCTTGCTGAGCGTGGAGATAGAGGTAGGCTAGGTCATTATAAGCCTTAGGATTCTCCGGATCTAACGCCATCGCCCGCCGATAAGCACCGGACGCCTTTTCTACATCACCCGCCTCACGGTAGGAATACCCAAGATTCAAAAAAGTATTCGAATCATCCGGCTTCATCCGGGCTAGGGCCTCATACTGTTCAGCCGCCTCTCCTGGCCTGCCGCGTAGGAGATACGAGTACCCCAAAGCAAATCGTGCTTCCGGATCATTGGGAAACGCTTGAGTCCGATTCTCTTGCTCCGCCAAGGCCCGTGATCGTTCCTTTACCGCGCGTTCCGCACGTGCGAGCAAGGCACGCGATCCCGCAGACTCCACTCCTGATTGGTGCAGCTCCCGAAGCATTCTCAGCGCCGTTTCCGCCTTTCCCCCGTCCATCAGCACCTGGACACGGGACATGACCCGCTCAGCCTTCTGCCGGGTCGTCTCTGCCTCGGCGTGCTCGCGTCCCTTACGCACCACCTCCTCCTTCTCGGCTCGCACCGCCTCTTCCTTCGCTTTCTGCCGGGCAGCCTCCGCTTCCTTCCGCACCTCCCTTATCTTCGCCTGCTCTGCCGCCTTACGCTTGCCTGCCGCTTTCCTGGCTTCTTCTCTTTCAGCCTCTACCTCCTGCTTTTTCTGCTCCTCCTGCGAAGCCACCTCAAGTCTCCTCCTCTCTTCCGCCGCCTCCGCTGCCTCGATGGAATTCAGAAGCTCCCTCGCTGAAGACGCCCATTCGCTGTGACCGCTCACCATTTTCGCCAGTAATGCCTTCGCCTTCTCGTTGTCGCCCCGCTTCACGAGCACCAGAGAATAATGATATCGGACCTCGTCATCAGCCGTTTTCAGGACCGCCCGGGACAGGTATTCAGCAGCCCGAGTGTTATCACCCAGCAGGTAATGCCCATAACCAATGGTGTCGAGAATCGCAGGCTCATCACCTGCCAGTTCATGCGCTTTTTGACCGAGGACGATAGCCTCGCCCACATTTTTGCGCGTCGATAGAAGCAGGTAAGCCAAGTCGTTATACGCCCTGGCATTGGTCGGTTCGATAGTCATCGCCTTCCGAAGAATCCCCTCAGCTTTTTCAGCCTCGTGATTCATGCGATAGGCATAGGCCAGGTTGAGCAACACGTTTGAATCATCAGGCTTCAGCCGCGCGAGATCTTCATACTGGCGAATTGCATCCGCCGGCCGATGACGCTCCAAATACAAATAGCCAAGGACAAATCGACCCGAAGTGTCTTCCGGCGATTCCGCAACCACCTGCTCCTGCTTTGCCAACTCCAGGGCACGCTCCTGCGCTTCCCTCGATACACGCTGCCAAAGAGGGTGCATGTCGACGGTTTGCCAACCCGCTTTCCTGGCCTCTTCCAAGGTCTGCAGTGCCATCTCCGGCATACGCCCGTCAAGGAGGGCACGGGCACGCGCCAAGCGCGATGCGAATCGCTGTTCCATCTCCTTCTGCTCGGCCTTTCCTTGACGAATACGTTCATCCGCCGCCTGCTTCGCTTCTCGTGCCTGAGCAAGGGCAAGAACCTTCTCAGTCTTCTCCCGAGCCTTGCGCTCCGCTTCCATCTTGTCGGCGCGTTCCGCCTCATTCTTCGCCTTTTGCTGGGCTGCCTCCTTGTCGGCGCGCTCCCGAGCCTTGCGCTCGGCCTCCTCCTTGTCGGCGCGTTCCGCCTCATTCTTCGCCTTTTGCCGGGCTGCCTCCGCCTCGGCGCGTTCTCGAGCCTTGCGCTCGGCCTCCTCCTTGTCGGCGCGTTCCGCCTCATTCTTCGCCTTTTGCCGGGCTGCCTCCGCCTCGGCGCGTTCTCGAGCCCTGCGCTCGGCCTCTTCGCCTCTTGCCGGGCCGCTTCCGCCTCGGCGCGTTCTCGAGCCTTGCGCTCGGCCTCCTCTCTGCGGAACTGTTCCTCTCTCGCCTTCTCTGCTGCGTTACGCTCGCTTTCCTGTCTCTTGGCCTCCTCCCTTTCTGCTTCTCTTGCCTGATTTTCTCTCTCCTGTTGAGCCGCCCATTCGGCCTGCTTCTGCTGCTTCGCCAATTCCAGGGCCGAGATGGTCCTCAAGGCCTCCGCGGCTCGGGATGTCCATTCTCCGTGCCCGGCGGCCACCTTTGCCAGATAAGATTTGGCCTTCTCGGTCTCACCCGCCTTAATCAGGACCAGACCGTAATGGTATCGAATTTCGTCCGTATCCGACCTGCGGACTGCCCGTGACAGATATTCAGCCGCTCTCACAGGGTCGCCCATCAAGTAGTAACCGTATCCCAGAGTATCGAGCACCACGGGTTCATCCTTCGCCAGTTCATACGCTTTCCCCGCCAACGACAAGGCTTCGGGTACGCTTTTGGGAACGGACAGAAGGAGATAAGCCAGATCGTTATAGGCCTTGGCATTGGTTGGGTCCACAAGAAGGGCCTTACGAAGAGCTTCCTCAGCCCTTTCGATCTCATGATTCATTCGATAGGCGTAGGCGAGGTTCAGTAACACGTTTGGATCGTCAGGCTTCAGACGTGCCAACTCCTGGTACTGGAGCACCGCATCGCTCGGCCGATTGCGCTCCAGATAGAAATAACCGAGGATAAACCGGCCTGAGGTATCCTCTGGTGAGGCCTGTACGGCCTGCTCCTGTTTGGCCAGTTCACGGGAGCGCTCCTCGACTTCCTCGGATGCGCGCTGCCAAAGAGGGTGTAGCTCCAGAGTTTCCCAGCCTTCCTTTCTCGCTTCTTCAAGGATCTGCAAAGCCTGTTCCGGCTTGTTTCGAGCCAGCAGCGCCCGGACACGAGAGAGATGGGATGCGAACCGCTGCTCCATCGCCTCCTGCTCAGCCTTTCCCATCCGGGCTCGCTCCTCCGCCACTCGTTTCCGTTCCCGCTCTCTCTGTAACGCCAGTTCGGCTTCGGCTCTTTCCTTGGCCTTCTCTTCCGCCGCCTCCCGTTCCAGCCTTCGAGCATCCTCCTGGGCTTTCTCGCGTTCGGCCTTCTGTTGTTCAGCCTCCTCCCTTTTCTCCTCTATAGATTTTTTTTCAGCTTGAGCACGCGCGTCCTCTATTTCTTTGATCTTGGTGGCTGCGATCTGCCGTGCTCGCTCGATAGCCCGAAGCGCATCCATCTCGCGACTTTTCTCCAACTCTTGCAAACGCGCTTCCGAGGCGTGCCGTCTCTCCCGGACGAGCTCCTTCCGCAGGTCGGATTCAATGCGTTCCAGGTATCGCAAGGCACCTTTATGCGACGGATCGAGCGTCACTACCCAGCGGAATTTTTCCTCACTGCCGACAAGATTCCCCCGCGAGAAAAGCGCCTTCCCGGTCTCGTAGAATGCCTCAATCGCAGCCTGGACGTGATTGCCATCGGAGGGCGACAGCGACCAACGCGTCGAGGGATTGACATCCTCCACTGATTCGGTCCCGGGCTTTTCTGGAATTTCCCCAACGAGGGAACCCAGAATCCATAAAGCGGCAGGAAACATGCATCGACCGGGACGGGCAGGCGACAAGCAGTGCACCGGAATCTCCCTCTAGCTTTGCAAGGCGTAATCTTTTTCGGAAGGCTCCGACACCGACCCCGCGATTTTTTCAAGCACCTGGGCAGGAGTAATACCTTCCGCATCGGCATTAAAATTAGTGAAGACACGATGCCGAAGCACCGGGGCCAGCATCCGCCGCACATCCTCGCAGGTAACGCCCCAACGACCCTCCAGGGCGGTCAACGCCTTGGCCGCGAGCACGAGGTGCTGCGCGGCTCGAGGACCGGCGCCCCAAGCGACCCAATCCTGGACATAGGATGGCGAGTCCCCCGAGTCGGGGCGTGTGGCCCGAACAAGCCGTAGCGCATACTCCCCCACATGCTGGGATAGGGGTACCCTCCGCACGATCCGCTGAAAGTGAAGGACTTCCTCGCCGCTGAGTACCGGTTTCAGCTCAGATTCCATATCCGTGGTCGTGGAGAAAAGGATTTCACGCTCTTCTTCCCAGCTTGGATAGGTCACGTGAATGCTGAGCAAAAACCGGTCAAGCTGAGCCTCCGGCAAGGGATATGTCCCCTCCTGCTCGATCGGGTTCTGAGTGGCCAGGACGAAGAAAGGCGGGTCGAGCGTGTAATCACTGCCCGCACAGGTCACCCGGTATTCCTGCATCGCCTGGAGCAGAGCGGCCTGGGTCTTGGGTGGCGTTCGATTAATCTCGTCAGCAAGAACGATGTGGGCAAATATGGGGCCTCGAACAAACCGGAAATACCGCTTGCCTCCGCTCTCCTCCTCCAAAATCTCAGTGCCCGTGATGTCGGATGGCATGAGGTCCGGTGTGAATTGGATGCGGCTGAAACGAAGGTCCATGGTCTTGGCGAGAGAATTGACTAGCAGAGTCTTGGCCAAACCGGGAACTCCAATCATCAAGGCGTGGCCCCGCGCCAGCAGAGCAACCAGAAGCTGCGAAACCACCTCTTTCTGACCAACAATCCTTTTCTTGAGCTCGCTTCGGATGCAAAGCAGTTTTTCAGACAGGTCCGAAATCCCCTTCACGTCGTCGGCTGGAATAGAATCGCTTCTGGGAAGCATGCGTAGCGCTTTTCACGTGGTCACTGTCTGGGCCGATTAGGCCATCGTCGACACCCCTCGCCCCTCTTCACCGAGAACAACTCCAAATCCATCCTGAAATCGCAAATACACCGCCTATACTTGACTATAATAAAATATTATAAAAAATATCTCAAGGCGAAAATCAGCCTGCGGCAGGCTACCAGAGCGTCAAGTCGTTCAAGTTTTGAAATCCAAAACCTCTGTTCATCCAGGTTCTCCAGCCGCATCGGGGGGCAAATTCAGTCCATTGGCATTCGTTTGGCATTCGTTAGCTTCCCGGTTCATGAGTACCCTGGCGTTTGTGTGCCACGACACGGCCTCAGAGCACCCTCCCGCACTTGTTGTCCCCATGGCTTGACACCCGTGTGGACTTTGATTATAATCTCTTATGCAAAGTTTGTTCATTATAGCGCGGGGTGGAGCAGCCTGGTAGCTCGTCGGGCTCATAACCCGAAGGTCGGAGGTTCAAATCCTCCCCCCGCTACTTGAAGGGCACGCGAGGCCGAAACGCATTTCGGTGGTCTCGCGTGCCCCTTTTTTATGCCGCCGCTTCCCCCCGCCCTGGTCACTCTCCCCTCCCCTTCTCCAATCTCTTGGCCTCCTGCCTGCCCTTCGCCTCGCTACGCACACAGAGTGCTTGCGTACCTTCCTTGACGGTGGTCTACTGGGCCACTTCCGAGGCAACCCGCCCCGGAATTGGCCCCGCTTCTGTCGTGACGATGATTGACTCTCTGGGCCCTGGTCCATCAGGTCAGGAAGAAAACAGGACGAAATTATGTTTACTATAACATATGTAATTAAACATAATACATATAAACATATCACTTCGCCAAACCTCGGGCGATGCCCCCCGCCGGTTTGGGCTCCAACCCCCTCGTCCGCCAACGCCCGAACCGGACGGCTCCACTTGCGTGCGGTGTCCGCTTCGGGCATCATCTGAATTTCCACCATGCGCCGCCCTGTTGCCACCACCCCCGGAGCGGTGCACGCAACCGACCCCTCATTCTTCGATCGGAGGCCAGTGTTCAACATGTCTACCTACGCCGCTGCCGTCATCGGATGTGGATCACGAGGCACCACCCACGGGGCCGCGCTCGCCCGCTGCCCGCGAATGAAATTGGTGGCCGCCGCGGACCTCGCCATAGACAAGGTCAGAAAGTTCTGCGAAACCTACCAGGTGCCCCGATCCTACGGAACGATGGACGAACTCCTCGCCCGGGAGGAACCTCAGGTGGTCACCTTCATCGCTCCACCGAACCTCCGCCGGCCCTTCGTTCAGCAGATTGCACACAAGGAATCGGTCCGGGCGATCCTGATCGAAAAACCGATGGAAATCGATCTCGCCGACGCGGAGGCCATGGTCCAAACCTGCCGGGACCGGGGTGTCCTCCTGGTCATTTCACACCAGTCCCGTTTCATGACCGAGTTCCTCGAGGCTAGAGCATGGGTCGAGCAGGGCCGGATTGGCCAACTGGAGTGCCTGCGCGCCACCTCCAAAGGGAATCTGACAGCCCAAGGCACCCATATGATCGATCTTCTGCAATTCTACTTGAACGATCGTGAGCCGCTGTGGGTCATGGGACAGATCGATGGAGGCATCGAAACAGGCCTGCACCGAGCGGCTGTCTCGGCCGCTGCCACCATCAGTTATGACGACCATCTCCACGCCTACTTGGAGGCTGGTCTTCGTTCCCCGCACCATCATCCTGACCCCAAGCAATTCTGGCTGAACTGCCGCCTGGAGGTGCACGGACAAGAGGGGGCGCTTTATGTGGACTGGGGCTGTGGATTGAGGGCACTTCTTTCCGACGGAAGTCGGATCGTCAAGGCCAGGAGCGACCTTCCCCGCCGAGACGAGCACCTCGACCTTGTATCGGAGATCGCTGATGTCCTGGACGGTAAGACATCCTCCCATCGGTGTTCCGCCGAGAACGGGCTCCGCGCCCACCGAATCTTATCGAGCATTTATCGCTCCGCCCATGACCGGAGGGCCGTCGGTTGCACCGAGCCAGGATTGAGTGTAGCATTAAAAGAGATTACGACTGCGGTGGGTGCCGTTTCTCTGGCAACATCCGCCTGACGGCGCGCCGGAGGAAGGGGTGCAGCGTCCCGGCCTGAGGGGCCGAGACGCTGCACCTAACGGGAGGGAAAGAAAAAGCGTTCGACCGGAAGAGTTGAAAATCCCTTCAACGCTTCGGTCAGCCTCCGGTGACTGGCATCACCTCAGGCCACCCTGCTGGCCATCTGGCCGGCAGGGATTTGAGGCCCGATAGACCGATGGGCGAAGTCGTATCGGGCCGTGCGCGACAGGAAGAGCCTAGAAATCCTTTGGTTGAAGTTGGCTCTTGCTTCCTCACTTACGAGCAACCGCTCGTCGAGCCACAGTTCAAACACTTATAGCATGCCCCATTGCGTACCATGATCGTCCCACATTCGTGACACGCGGGCGCATCGGCCTCGGTCTGAAACGTTGACCGCAACCCTGCCGCAGAATCCGCTCGGAACGCCGGTTTGGAGGAACCGCCCCCTGGATCATCCTCTCCATTGACGGCCGGAACATCCGTCGCCGCCGGCTGTTTTTCCGGGGGCAGGAATTTCAGTCCCAGCCAGCGGAAAATGTAGTCGATGATGGACTTCGCAATCGGAATATCCTTATTGTGAGTCAGGCCCGCAGGCTCAAAACGGGTGTGACTGAACTTCCGCACGAGAACTTCGAGGGGAACGCCGTACTGCAAGGCAATGGACGTTGCGGTCGCCACCGTGTCGACGAGCCCGGAGACCGTGCTCCCCTGTTTTGCCATGGTGACGAAAATCTCACCTGGGGCGCCATCGTCGTACATCCCTACCGTGATGTAACCCTCGTAGCCCGAGATGCTGAATTTGTGCGTGATGGACTTCCTCTCGTCCGGCAATCGGCGGCGAACGGGTTTCGCTTCTGCCTTCGCCTTCTCCGAATCCAAGCCCGTATTCAGGGGCTGCGAACGCTTGCAGTTATCTCTATAGACAGCAATAGCCTTGAGCCCCAGCTTCCATCCCTCCAGGTAGACCTGCTCAATCTCCTCAACGGTGACGGATTCAGGCAGATTGACCGTTTTGGAGATCGCGCCCGAAAGGAAGGGCTGCGTGGCCGCCATCATCCGGACATGCCCCTTGTAATGAATGGAACGCATCCCGTTCCTGGGTCTGAAAGCGCAATCAAAGACCGGCAGATGATCGCTCCGCAGGTGCGGGGCACCCTCGATCGTCTCTTTCTCGTTGAGGTAAGCCAGGACCTCCTTCACCTGCTCCGCCTGGTAGCCCAGCTTTCTGAGCGCTTCCGGAACCGTATGGTTCACGATTTTCAGCATTCCTCCGCCAACGAGTTTCTTGTACTTGATCAAAGCAATATCCGGTTCAATCCCCGTGGTATCGCAATCCATCATAAAAGCGATAGTGCCCGTTGGGGCCAGAACCGTGACCTGAGAATTCCGGTAGCCGCTCTCGAGGCCATGTTGGAGCGCCTGTTCCCAAGCGTCTCTTGCACCCTCCAAGAGATCCTTGGGCACATAGACACCCTCGATATCCTCCACCGCTTTTCGATGCTTCCGGATGACCTTGAAGAAAGGACGCCGATTTTCTTCAAAGCGAGCGAATGGCCCGACACGAGACGCGACCTGAGCCGAGCTGAGATAGGCCTGGCCGCACATCAGGGCTGTCACGGCGCCGGCATAAGCCCGCCCCTCATCGCTATCATAGGGCAGACCACGGGCCATCAGGATAGCCCCCAGATTCGCATAGCCCAGCCCCAATGGACGAAAATCATGGCTGTTTCGGTCAATCTTGGGCGTCGGATAACTCGCGTTACCTACAATGACCTCCATGGCCACGATCATGACGTGAACCGCATGCCGGAAAGCATCAACGTCGAACTCACCGTCAGGTCTTCGGAATTTCATCAAGTTGAGCGAGGCCAGGTTACAAGCACTATTGTCAAGAAACATGTACTCGCTGCAGGGATTCGACGCATAAATCCGGTCCGTTACGGCACAGGTATGCCATTCATTAATCGTCGTATCGTACTGAAGTCCCGGATCTCCGCACAAATGAGCGCCCTCGGCGATCTTCCGCAACAGGTCCCGAGCCCGATAGGTCTCCACGGCCTGACCCGTTGTTACCGCACGTGTGGTCCACTCCCCATTCTCCTCCACCGCCCTCATGAATTCATCGGTCACTCGAACAGAAAAATTCGCATTCTGAAAAAACACTGAAGAGTAGGCATCTCCATTGACGGATCCGTCGTAACCGGCATCGATAAGCGCCCATGCCTTCTTCTCTTCTCTAGGCTTGGCCTCGATAAAATCCACTATGTCCGGATGGGTAATGTCCAGAATCTGCATCTTGGCCGCTCGGCGAGTCTTCCCACCCGATTTGATCACCCCGGCAAACGCATCATACCCTTTCATGAAAGACACCGGGCCGGACGCCCAACCGCCGGTAGAAAGCCGCTCCCGAGAGGAGCGCAACGGGCTCAGATTTGTTCCCGTACCAGACCCATACTTGAAAAGCATCCCTTCGGTCTTAGCCAGCTCCAGAATGGAATCCATTCGGTCTTCGACGGAATTGATGAAGCAAGCCGAGCACTGAGGCTTTTCCTCAATCCCCATATTGAACCACACGGGGCTGTTGAAGCACGCCAACTGATGAACGAGCAAGTAGGTAAGTTCGGCCTCGAACGTTTCAGCATCCTCTTCACACGCAAGATAGTTCTGGGTCCTGCTCCACCTGCCGATCGTCTTTGCCACACGGTCAACAAGCTGCCGCACTGAATGTTCACGCCCTACCTGCCCTACTCCACCCCGAAAATACTTGGACACCACTACATTCGTAGCCGTTTGGGACCACTGCTTAGGAACCTCGACATCCTTCTGTTCGAAGATAACTTCACCACGGTCATTCGTGATGGAGGCAGAACGCAGTTCCCAGTCCATCTCATCATACGGATGAATTCCCTTCTTCGTAAAACGGCGGGAAACAGGAATGACCTTTTCAGTTGCTTTCAGATCCTTGATATCTGAAGGTCTGCGGGAAATCGTTTCTTTCTCTTTTTCAGTATCCGGGCGAAAACCAGTTCGAGTCGAAATATTTAAGTCTTTAGCCATAAGAAAGATAACTCCGATAGATGCCCATAAGCAGGAACAAGGAGCATGGACACCAAAAATGTCGAAAGTAGAATTTCAAGCGCAACCGCCTGGGCTAACTACCCTCCCTGGTTGATCATCCAGCACCTACCTCCAGGGTACCAGCACACAACTTCAGGCCTAGTGAGATAGAGCACCAAATATGGTAGTAGCGCGCCATTCTACATCCCATTCATAGCGTGTCAACAAAAAAATCCTGCCTCAGCGTCTACGCACAGGATCACAATGACTTAACATATTATATCATAACATTTTAACACCAAGCCGTTAGACTTTTAAAGAATATTTTTTTTATCTAAAATTAAAATACCAATAGCTAATGTGTGCATGCCGCATCGTATCCCAATTCCTTGTGTACAACTCGGAACAATAATCCTAAGTTGTGTTTCAGCAACGGGTTCCAATATGGGGACCTTCTAATGACACACCGGACCAGAGGTAATAAGCCTGTGAGGGGAAGGCGCTTAGAGGCCACAGGTGCCGTCGAATGCCAACGTAGTGGAAGCGGAGCGTCATCTCCATCGCGGGACCCTTCGACGGGAAGAGGTCATGGAGAAGCTACGCCATCGAGGGCCGGCACACAAAGGGAAAAGGCGCTTCCGCTCAAACAACTACTTGGGGCTACTGATGCGAAGCAGTTCCCTCTCAAGGATGCGCGCGTGTGACACCTCACTCTTGGCGAGATCAACGAAGAACGCCTTGGCGTCCGTCTGTTCCACGGCCAGCGCAGCCTTGAGGAAGTAATTTGCACTGGCTTTTTCCACCAAGATCGCCATCAGAAGGGCATCGCGTCCTGAAAGGTCGCCCCTGTTCTCCAGGCTGGGCAGCTCTTCACTCAAGAAGGGAAGATTGACATCCAGATGGTCGAGGAACTTATATGTGCCCGCGCCCTCGTAGGGCTCCCAGCCGCATCGGTCAGCGACTTCGTCGTATTTGATCTTCATTTCCCGCTCATGATTTTTCTCTTCGACCGCCAATCGTTGGAAGAGCTCCTTCCCAATGGGATCACTCGTCCTGGCAGCCATCACATCGTAAAACTCATTGCCGGCCTTTTCTGACCGGATGGATTGACCCAGAATGACCAAAATGACCTTATCTGAGTCGTTCATCACTGTGCCCCTGCCGGTTCCTGTCGCTGTCCCTTATAAAATTGTATTCTAACCATGCAGACCAGCGAGTCAACCTGAACCTCGATTTGCGCATTCGGCCCCAGCCTCTCAGAGACTGCCTTCCATGACCAAGAAGAATCTCGTGATGGCCCAGGTGGGATACGGGATGTTCGGCAGCGACGTTGTTGCCGGCACGCTCTGGGACCTCCAGAGGAACGGGGTTTCGCCCTACCTCGACCGCGTGGGCCTCGATGACCGGGCCCGTCACTACGAGGACGTACGGTTCGAGCTGCGGGCCATCGGCACGCGAACGGCGGACACGGCTCGCCGGGCCTGTGAGATGAATCGCCGCGAGACGAACTATCTTCCCACGCCCTTCTGGGGCGACGCTCCCTGGACCGACATCCTCGATCGCCACCCCGAGCTCGACCTGCTGGTCGTGGCGACGCCGGACCATCTTCACACGGCCCCGATCCTGGAAGCGCTGCAACGCGGCGTTCATATCATCACGGAAAAACCCATGTGTCTCAACCTCCTGGAGGCCGACGAGATCATTCGACGGGCCCAGGAGAAAGACCTGATTGTCGGAGTCGACTTGCATAAGCGTTACGACCCCGATCATCTTCGAATCTTCCAATCGCTCACCCGCGAGCTGGGCAGCCCTCTCTATGCTCGCGGTGTCCTGGAGGAGCCTCTCGAGGTCTCGACCAGCATCTTCAAATGGGCCGAGCACAGTGACCCTTTCACTTACGTGGGTATCCACTGGATCGACCTTTTCACGCATTATCTCAGGCTCAGGCCCATGGCCCTATACGCCGTCGGACAGAAGAAACGGCTCATCAGCCTGCACGGAAAGAATGCCTTCGACGCCTGCCAGGTCCTCGTGACGCATACCAGCGGCTTGACGATCCTGTACGAGAATAATTGGATAACGCCGGCCGACTTTGAGGGCCCCGTGAATCAGGAAAGCGCCCTGGTCGGAGAACGCGGCAAGGTCGAGTCGGATTCTCAATACCGAGGGTTGCGATACTGGATCGAAAACAAGGGCTCCCGCACGGCCAACACTCATTTTTTCCGCAAGGTAATGCGCCCGGACGGTTCGACCGTCTCTATCGGTTACGGCAAAGACAGCCTCATCGACTGCATCGAGCGGGTTTGCCGCAAAAAATTCTGCGGCGTTTCGGCGTCCGAGATGGCCGGAACCTACCCCGACGCGCCCTCCCAGCGCATTCCCACGGCCATCGTCCACGCCGCAAGGGAAGTCCTCCGCCGTAATGACCAGCACTTCCAGGCGGGCAGGAGTCCAGCCGTCACGGCCGGCTTCAGTGAGACGGGGATTCGCCTGTTTGACCCGCACGACCCGGCCGGGACAACCCTTCTGTACTCCAAGGCCCTGTAATCCGCCCAAGGGCCCGAGCGAAGCCCGCCTCCACTTCTATTGACTCCGATCGCTCCGGACCCGGGTTAACTGGAATCGGCGCTTTGCGACACGCCTGCGGCGTGCGGCAGACCTTCAGGAGGTGAGCCTTCGGCACGGAGTGCCGAGACGGGGATTGGCTTCCCCCGGTCGTCACGCTATCCTGTGTTCTTCTTTCTTGAGGTCAAGGGTTGTCCATTTCCCGGGCCACGCTGAAAAGCCTGAGAAATTTCCGGAAGAGTTGCCCCCGTACGGGGTTTCGGACGAAACCCCGCGTGGCGTTCCCATGTGGCTTGCCCGGCAAGAGGAGCGTTCATGCAGATGCCAGTGAACCGGTCGACGCTTGAAATCGTTGAGGGTGATCTGACGGAGCAAGCGACGGATGCCATCGTGAATGCCGCAAACTCGGCTCTGGTGCTGGGTGGCGGAGTGGCAGGGGCGATTCGGCTGAAGGGCGGCCCATCCATTCAAGAGGAATGTTCCCGGATCGGCAGCACGCATGTCGGCTGCGCGGTGATCACCGGCGCCGGCAAGCTGAAGGCCAGGTATGTGATCCATGCCGTCGGGCCAAGGATGGGAGAAGGAGACGAGGACGGCAAACTGAGGAGCGCAACGCTCCAGGCCTTGGAGAGGGCCGAAGAACGGACTCTCCACAGCATCGCCTTCTGCGCCATCAGCACCGGAATTTTCGGTTTCCCCATGGCCCGATGTGCTTCGATCATGCTCCGTGCCGTGGTCGATTATCTGAAGGGTCAGACCGGAATCGAGAAGGTTGTCTTCTGCGTCTGGGGCAAGGAGGCCTATCACGTGTTTGAGGCGGAATGTCGGCGACTGCAATCGTCGGAAACGCCCGCATGACCCGGCACTGTCCTGCGCTTTATCAGGTCCCCACCCGCGTCTGGCTCGCCGAACTCTCGGAGGAACTGGGCCGGTCCGCGACCCTGGAAGACATCCCGGATGAAGCCCTGGACCGCATGGCGCGGGCCGGATTCGACTGGGTCTGGTTTCTGGGCGTGTGGCAGACGGGCGAGGAGAGCCGATCCGTATCGCTCCAGCATCCCCAGTGGTGGAAGGTGCAGGAATCGGGCCCGGGGAATATGATGGAACGTGACGTCTGCGGTTCCCCATTTGCCATCCAGGCCTACA
Organism: Planctomycetota bacterium; assembly: GCA_016179685.1. GTDB lineage: Bacteria > Planctomycetota > PUPC01 > JACPCR01 > JACPCR01 > JACPCR01. The sequence goes on from JACPCR010000092.1 coordinate 62,436, forward strand.
CGCTGCATGCCGATCTGGGAGACTCCGAATCGCTCACTCGGCTCAGGGAACGGCTGCACCGGCGTGGGCTTCGCCTGATGTTGGATTTTGTCCCTAACCATACGGGGCTCGACCATCCCTGGGCCTACCACCATCCGGAGTACTATGTCCAGTCGCAAGAATTGGAGCGCAACCGGTCGCCCGAGAACTATTGCGAGAGAAACACGGTGCAGGGTGTCCGCGTCTTCGCGCACGGGCGCGACCCCTTCTTCGCGGGCTGGCCGGACACGCTTCAGCTGAATTGGCGTCACCGGGGACTGAGGGAGGCCATGATCCAGGAGCTCGTCGGCGTCGCCGGACAATGCGACGGCGTTCGATGCGACATGGCGATGCTCCTCGTCCCGGATGTTTTCCGGCGCACCTGGGGCGAGGCCTCGCGGCCTGCGGACGGAACGGACCCGGTGGACGAGTCTTTCTGGCCGGAGGCCATCGCTCGCATCCGCGGGGGAAAACCCGAATTCGTGTTCCTCGCGGAGGTCTACTGGGACCTTGAAGAGACGCTGCAGCAGGCGGGATTTGACTACACCTATGACAAGAGGCTCTATGACCTCCTGAGGGCTCAAGACGCTCCCGCGGTCCGCACTCACCTTCGTTCGGAATTGGAATATCAGAACCGCTCGGCCCGATTCCTGGAAAACCATGATGAGCCGCGGGCCGCTGCCGCCTTCCCCGAAGGGGTTCATCGCGCCGCGGCCTGTGTGACTTTCCTCGCTCCCGGCCTCCGCCTCTTACAGGAGGGACAGTTCAAGGGACGCCGGATTCGAAACTCGATGCACCTGGCGCGCCGGCCACACGAGCCGACGGACCCCGGAGTCATGGAATTCTACTTGCGCCTCCTGGACTGCTTGCGCAGGCCCGCAGCTCGGACCGGTCAATGGCATCTCCTGGAAAGTCGACCCGCATGGGAGGGCAATCCAACCTGGGATCGCTTCGTGGCCTACCTCTGGGAAGGGAGTGACCGCGATGGCCTTCTGGTCACCGTGAATTACGGTCCGACCCGCGGGCAGTGCTATGTGGAACTGCCCTTTCCCCTCTTGGCCGGCAAACGATTTCTTCTCCGGGACCTCTTGAGCCAGGCCTGGTATGAACGCGACGGGGACGCGCTCGTGTCCAGCGGCCTTTACCTCGATATGCCGGAATGGGGCTATCACGTCTTCGATCTTGTGGAGCTTTAGTTCCTGGTAGACGGATTCCGTCGTGCGCCCGCACCCAGTTTTTCCCAGAATTTCCACCGAGAGTCTCTTCCAGCCCGCTTTGTCCCCGTGACGGCATCTGTAGGCTCCTGATGACCCCCAAGGCGCTGGCCCTCGTCCTCTGTGCAAGCCTATTTCATGCCACGTGGAATTTCCTGGCCAAGACCAGCCGCAGTCCAGTTGCCTTCCTCTGGCTTTCGCTCGTCGTGGGAGTTGCGCTCGGTACCGTGCCTGTGGCGCTTCGGATGAGAACTCACCCGTTCCCCGAGATGGCGTGGAACTATGCCCTGCTCACCGGAGCGCTCCACGCGACCTATTACACCCTCCTCGGCCTGGCTTACCAGAAGGGAGGAGATCTTTCTGCCGTCTACCCTGTGGCCCGTGGGACCGCACCGCTCGGGGTTCTCCTGGGCGCGGTAATTCTCCGGCAGGAGTGGCCTTCGGCTGCCGGCGTCTGCGGCATTCTCTTCGTGGTCGGTGGCATCGGCCTCATCAGTTGGCCACCGAGCTCCCTTCCAGCCCTCCGGACTCTGTTCCGCCCCCTGAACGGGGGCCCCCTCCGCCTGGCATTCCTCACGGGTCTGGCCATCACCGCCTATTCTCTGGTGGACAAGGCGGCCATGAGCCTGGAGGGAGTGGACCCCTGGGTCTACCTCTACTGGATTTCCTTATTCTGCGTGATGTTCCAACTGCCCTGGATGCTCTGGAAAGAGCGGCAGACCCTGGCAAAGCTGGCGCGGGAACGGCCCGGATCGATCCTCGGAGTCGCCGTGATGGGCCCCGGAACCTACGGACTCATCCTTATGGCCCTCGCGACACCGAGCCCGGTAAGCTATATTGTGGCCAGTCGGGAATGCAGTATTCTGTTCGCTGCCATACTGGGAAATCGAATCCTGCGCGAAGGCGGCGGCCATTGGCGGCTGGGCGGCGCCGCCTTGATCGCCGCCGGCGTAGCTACGCTCGCTGTCGCTCGCTGACCCTACGGCCCGAAGGAGAAAGTCCATGCCCCAGATGCAACGGTTGGTCAAGCTCCAAGGCTTCGGAAACGTCGCCATGGCCAGCGCCGATATCCCCACGCCTAAGCCGGACCAGATGCTCGTCAAGGTCCGCCGCAGTTTGATCAGCCGGGGCTCCGAGCTCTTCCGGCGTTACGCCGTCGAGGAGGCGGTCAGTCCCGACATCATGGGCTACTCGGATGCCGGCGAAGTCGTCGAAGTCGGGGCAGGTCTCGAAGGCATTCGCCCGGGGCAACGGGCCATGGTGGTGGCGCCCCACGCCCAATTCGTCGTCGGATCACCCCTCAGCGACTCTCCAACGGCCTGGATTCTCCCCGATGCCATGGACGATGAGACCGCCACGTTTCTCCCCCTGGCGACCAGCGCAGTAGGATGGATGCGGACCACTCCAATCGAGCCGGGTGATACCGTCGTCATCCTGGGCCAGGGCATCGTCGGCCTCCTTTGTCTCCAGACCGTCCGGGAGCGCCGGCCGGGGCGAGTCATCTCCGTGGACGCTCAACCGCTGCGGTGTCGAATCTCCCGCTCACTCGGAGCCGATGAGGTCGTCGATTGCTCCCAGACCGATTCCGTCGCTGCGGTTCGTGAGATGACGGAGGGCAAAGGCGCGGACGCCGTCGTCGAGTGCGTTGGAGGCAACGCGGGCATCCGCTCCTTTGAACAGGCGCTTCAGATGGTCAAGAACGACGGCGTCATCCACCTCATCGCACTCTACCAAGGGGGACCCCTGCCGCTCGATTCCGGCCGCATGATGAACAAGCTCCTGGTCGCGGGCATCCGGCTGCGCGAACCTCGCTCCCAATACCTGAAGGATGCTGCCCAGATGCTGATCGATGGACGCATCCGGGTATCCGACATCGTGACCCACCGGCTGCCCTGGCCGAAAACCCCGGACGCGTACCACCTGCTCTATCAGCGTCCCCATGAGGCTCTGGGCGTCATCCTGGAATGGGATCGAGAATAAACGAAAGAGCCTGCCGTCACGCAGGATATCCTTCCATACTCCCCGCTTTCCCATGGCCGGGCTCGCGGTTTGAACGAGCCCCTCGCGGAGCGCTCGTTCCTCACAACGACTTCTCCTCGACCGCGTAATGCTTCACCGCCGCTTCATCCAGCTCGACCCCCAGCCCGGGGTCTGTCGGGACGATCGCCTCCCCGCGCTCGAAAGGGATGCCGCGCAGGATCAGATCGTCTTCCCGGAACAGGTTGCCCACGATGTCGCTCGGCAAGGTGCAGGCGGGCGCCGCCGCGCAGGCCTGCACGGCGGACATGTCCTGAATGCCCAACTCGACGCCCGAGCCGTGCCAGACCGGTATGCCGGCCGCCTCGGCCAGATAGGCCTCACGGACAAATTCCGCCATGCCGGACGGCGGTGAAAGGTTCAACTCATCCACGGCATGATGCTCGATCACTTGGACGATTTCTTTGGCCGAGTAAACGTGGCGCGCCAAAGGAAATGGAAGCCGGGCCCGCAGACCGGCATACAATCGCATGTCGCCCCCGGGGACCGGATCCTCGAAAACCGCAATGGGGCATCCAGCCAGTTCCCGGGCGATCCGGACGGCGTGCTCCGGCTCATAAAACCGGCCATTCGGATCGACCGTGACGGCAAAGCCCGGCCCGCAGGCTTCCTGGACGGCCCGGATGGACTCCACGAGCGGGTCCTCCAGCTTGCACTTGATCTTGATCCCTCGAAATCCAGCTTGCTGGCCGGCTCGGGCGCGCCGGGCGAGGTCCTCCGGCTTGCAGCGGCCCGCCCACCAGTCCACGGCCACGCGATTGCGAACGCGTCCGCCGAGCAGTTCGGCAGCGGACATCCCACACTCCTTCCCCACCAGGTCGAAGAGCGCCATCTCGAAGGCCGCGTAGGCGCCGTTCTGAGGCAGGGGCAGATTCCACAGGCACATCCGGCGGGCATCCCTTCCTCGAACGGCCTCGGCGCATCCCACCAAGTCGTCTTCGTTGATGCCGCGGGGCGTTTCCCCCAGGCCCGTCAAGCCATCCTCGCATTCCAGGCGAATCACGAACTTGGGAACCTGGCCGAAGGTCCTCAAGCCGCAATCGTTAAAACGAGCCTCCGGGCTGTTGACCGTGCCGTTCTTCATGGGAACGACCACCTGCCACACCCGTATCGCGTTAATTCGCATCGCGTCCGTCCAGAATCATTCTCTCTTCACGCTCCCCACTCTCCCCGGATATTGTCCACGGACAGTCCAGGAATTTCAATCACACCCCGCACGCAGAGCGGGGAGCAAGTGATTCATGTATTGAATTCATTCACTCGCCATTTACAATAAACCTTCCGGCCTTCCGGGGTTGACCGAAAAACTCCTGAAAGTTTTCGGAATGTCCGGCGGGACACGAAACCGGAGCGGGAGGGGCACAGTCCTGAGTCCTGCCCTTCCTGCTCCGGCGGCGCGTTAAGATGTTCTCTTTCGTTGTGACGGGAGGGTCGACACATGCCCCTGGCAATGCTACGGCGGCATCAGCGGTGGATGCTGTGGATTCTTGTGGCCATCACCATCGTCGTCTTCGGACTTTTCGGGACACAGTTCGCCATCGAGGCCATCCTGCTCCGCGAGGGTGGTCATATCCAGGGTTACTACCGCGGTCGCCCCATCACCTCCGAAGAGTACCTCCTGTTCAGAAACCGCTGGGTGCGTTTCTTGGGCCGCGAGGCCGGCCAGGACGGCAACCTGATGGGACTACTCATCCGCCTCCGAGAAGCTCGGGCCGCCGGGATCGAGGCCACCGACGGTGAGCTTCGCAAGAAACTCAAGGAGATCATCAAACCCCTGAGGGACCGCGAACAGGAAGGCGCCGTGTCCACCCGCGCCGGGGAAGCATGGGACAGCACCTACGATGCAGCCTACAACCGCCTCGTGGATCGACTCGAAATGACCAAAGCCGGCTTCGAGTTGACCCTTCGAGAGGAAATTTTGGTTTCCAAGTACGAGGAGGCCATGCTCCGGGCCGCCCAGCCGGGCGATCTGGAGGCTCGCCTCTCTCACGAAAAGGACAACGCCAGGGTCAGGGCCCGTTTCTTGACCTTTCGTTCGCTCGAGTTCTCCGAGTTCGCCGAGCCCAAGGAAAATGACCTGATCAAGTTCTTCCAAGACAACAACCAACCCCTCCAGTCCGCTCTGAAATCTGACGATCTGGCCTCTTCGGGCCGGTACTACCAGCCGGATCGCGTTGCCATCGAGTACGTCTGCGCCCTCTTCAAGGACCAGCGGCCACACGCTTCGCCGCATTCGGAAGTCGAAAAATTCTATTTGAAGAATCGAGGCCGATTCCGCAGACCCGAGGAGGAGGTCCGGCAGGGCCGATCTCCCTACCGTTCCCTCCAGGAGGTGTACCAGGAGATCGAGCGAGAACTCGCTGAAGACGAGGCCAGGTCCTCGGCGCGCGAGGTCATGCACCAGATCGCCCGGGCCTGGTTTGATGCGGCGAGAAGCACCGCCACCCCGAGGGACCTCGATGGAAAACTCGAAAGCATCGCCAGGACATTTTCCGCCCGCTACGAGCCTCCAGGCGTCCTGTTCGCGCAGTCCGAGTTGGCGAAGGCCGGCCCCATCTCTAAAGCCCGCAACCTGGCCACCCAGGCCTTTCGGGTCTACGGCAACGGTGATACGGAAGAACCGTGGACGGCGGAACAGGCCTTGACCCGGTTGAGCGAAATCCTCATGAGCGACGACGCCTGTTTCATGCTGAGGATCGTCAGCAAGGTGCCCAGGTTCAGCCCGACCTGGGATGAGCTCCTCCGGGACTCCACCGAGAAGGACCCGAAAAAGAGGAAGCTGCCGGGCCTCACCGTGGAGAGGGTCCGGGAGGACTGGAAAATCACCCAGGGCTTCCAGCGTGCTCAGGAAAACGCGGAAAAGCTCCGACAGGCGCTTGTTGAGCGCGCTTTGGATAGGCTGACGAAACAACTGAATGGGAGTTCCCTCACGACCTTCCATGTCCCCTCCTCCGCGGGCCGAGAGGAGACGGGCGACATCCACCCCACCGTGGGTGAGGCGGCCACCCGCACTCCGGCCGGCGAGGTCAGCCGCATCTTCCTCGGCGTGGAAAATCGGCCATCGCTGGTCTGGGTCCAAGAGGTCGCCGATGACAAGAAAAAAGTTCAGCTCTTCCAGACGCCACCCTCGTCGCTGGAAGGCGAGCCTATGCCTCCTTCGGATATCCTCCTCGAATTCTTTTATGAAGGCATCCGCCATCGGCGGGAATTCCAGCAGCCCGGAGAGGTCCAGGTCGAATGCCTTCTGGCCCGCCGCGACTCGTTCGCCCGGGGCGTGGAGCCATCGCCCGCTGAGATGGAGGAATTCTATCAGGCCCATAAAACCACCTTCGTGGATTCCTCCGGTCGAGAGCAACCCCTGAACGAGGTGCAGGACCGTGTCAAGGAGTCCGTGCGCCGGGAGAAGGGGCAAAGCCTGGCCCAGGCGGCCGTGGACCAATTCCGGCGGGACCCCGCGATCCAGAAGGCTTCCGACGTGAACCCGGCCGTTTCCCCGAGCGATCGCTCCTCGGAACAGGACCGCATCAAGAAGCTCGCAGAGGATCTGGGCCTGGTCTATAAGAAAAATCTGGAACGTTTTCGGCCGAACGACCGGTTGAAGCGTCTTTCAGTCCTGGGACCCGCCGGCGCCGTCCAGGGGATGGAAGGCGCATTGGCGGACCTGCCGATTGGCCGGTGGAGCGATCCCTTGGAGTCATCGGAATGTCCCTTCCTGCTCCGCGTCCTCGACCGTGGCGAAGCATCACCGGCGGCGCTGGCCGAGGTGCGGGATTCGGTGTCACGGAACTATGTGGAGGCGTGGCGCACCTTCCGGCCCGAGGAGAAACTAGCCGCCCTCTGGGAACAGCATCTCCATGACGGTCTTGACCACCTGGATGAATTTTCGCCGCTCTTGACGAAGAGCCGCAGGGAGTTCCGGACGGTGGCGACCGATTTCTTTCCCAAGGGCCAGGCGCCCGGCGAGCATCCCGACGAGGCCGCATTCGCTTCCGAGTTGGTCCACCTCGAGCCCGGAGTGCTTTCGCCGGTCATCGCCGGTTCCCGGGCGGCATTTCTGGCTCTCGTCACCGAGGAGCGGGCGCTGAAACGGGTCCAGCTCCAGTACGGACAGGTGCGGGAACAAGATTTTCGGGCTGATCCGGCCTCCATCCGTGAGGAACAGCTCCGCGAATACTTCGAGAGCCACGCCAGTTCTGAAAGATATCTTTTCCCGGCCCGCGTCGAGATTGAATATGTCTTCGGCGAGGTGGAGGCCGCTCAGAAGAAAGCCCTCGAAAGTCTGCCGGAAAAAGACGTCCAGGAATACTTCGAAAGATACCGGTCATCCCGTTATTCCCATTCTGATTTCGCGGCCGTGAAGGCCGTCGTTTATGACGACCTTTCCCTGGAGCGGGGCCTGGCCCATTTGGGAGAGCGTCTGCGGAACGCACATGCCGAGGCCACGAAAGAGGGAGAAAAGGCCGACTTGGCGGGCATAGCGGAGAGGCTCGGCCTTCAATACGCCACGGCCTCCTATGCCCGGTCGGAAACGCTGAGGCTCAGCAGCCTCAGCGCGTCCGGCGAGGAGTTGCTCTCGGCCTTCGACATGCGCCCCGGCGAATTCAGCCCGGTCTACAAGACTCCGGCGACCCAGTTCTTTTTTCGCAAGACCCGCACGATCGAGCCCGCGGCCCGCCCCTTTGACGAGGTCCGCAGCGACATCCTGGAGGCCGTTCTTCAGGCGGAGGCATCCCGGGCCGCATCCGCCTGGGTGGCCTCCGCCGTCGAGCAGGCCAGGTCCATGCCCCTCGAGGAGGCGACGCGTCGCGTGCCGCTCCCAGGTAACCGCACTGTCCCCTCGGTCAAGGATTCCGATTTGTTTGATGCGAACAGCCCCGCGGACCGGGTTCCCTCCACCGAACTGCGCGATCTCGCCGTCAAGCTGAATCGGGATGACGTCCTTGGGCCCATCAAGTCCGGGGGCGCTCTCTATTTTGCCAAGATTCTCTCTGAAAAAGTCGAAAATCAGCAAAAGGTCCTCTATGCCGCTTTCGGGATCGATGCCTTCCGAACCTCTTTGGCCGGCACTACTGAAGAAGATGTCCATGCCCATTACGAGACCGAGAAAGAATCGCTCCGCAGGCCCGAATCCGTCCGTATCGAGTTCCTTTTCGCCAGTGTTTCCGACCTTGCGGAATCCGAGGCCATCAAGGCCAAGGCCACCGACGCGGCCATCGCTGCTCACTATGAGGCCCGAAAGAATGAATACTGGAAAAATCCCGATCCGGAAACACAGGCCCAAACTCCTTACCTCCCCCTGGAACAGGTTCGCGATTACGTCTCCTTCGACTTCCGCATCGACCAGGCCCAGAAGCTGGCCGAGTCCCTGATCGAATCCGCTCGGCTGCGGCACGAGGCCGATCCTGAAAAGGCCGATCTAGCGGCCCTGGCCCGGGAGACAGGCCTCCAGTACGGCCTCTCCGGCTACATGCCGCGTGAGGGCTCGGCGGACGTCGGTGTCGTGCCGCGGCAGCTTCAGGACATCGCTCGGCTCGGTGAGATCGCCTTCGGCTTGAAGGAGGGCGAAATCCTGGCAGATAGCCGACTCAAGACCCTCAATGGATGCGCACTCATCCGGCGTCAGGAGCTCAAGCCCTCTCATGTCCCGCCCATCGAGGAGGTCCGAAAGGAACTCGAGGCCAGAGTGCTCGCCGAGCAGGCACGCCGGAAAAGCCTCGAACATGCCGCAAAAGTCCGGGAAACTATCGAGGCCGCCTGGAAAGACCTCGCCGACCCCTCTGCGCGGTCCGAAGCCTTTTCCCGGATCGTGCAGTCCACGACCTACGTAGCCGACGAAACCTTCCGGCCTGCCGTGCGCTCCACCGATTACTTCGGCCGGCCCGAGTTTAACTTCGCGTTCATGCGTTACTACAGACAGCCTACGCCTTTCTTCATGCCCCCCATCCACGGCATGAACCGGCCCGGCGGAGGTATCCGGTTCGCCCGCGAGGCCTTTCGCCTTGCCCGGGGAAACATCAGCAGGCCCGTGCCTTTCACCGATGGGGACGAGTCCGAGTGCTTCCTGATCCTTCTTTCCGGGCGAACCGTTCCCGGCGAGGCCGAATTCCTGAAAGGGAGACGCGAAGTTCAGAGGAGACTCGAGCAGGAAAAATCGTTTATCGCCCGAGAAAGTTGGAACGACCACCTCTCCCGTCTCACACAGCCGCCTAGCCCTTAACCAGCGCCTCCCTTCTCTCCTGTGTCCCCCCTCTTGGACCCGTCCGCCCGGGCTTGACCGCCCGGAAACGAGTTGCCCGGTTGATTCTGACGAGGATATGTCCTGCCGGCTCTTTCTGCCTTGGCGCCCCAAGCGCCCATCCATGGTTTTCCCTTCCTCCACACTTGACCTCCCGAAGGAATCCTCCAGCAGGGATCCCGTTGGGACGTTGGGACCATGGGAGAATCCCTCCCACAGGGACAGCTTCGGGAAACGGGCTTCTTCCTGGAGAATCCATGTGAATCCGCTCCTCTTCTCCCTTCCGAATGACCCCCATACCTCCTGATGATTCCTCCGATCCTCGGATCGACCTGATCGGCCTGGACATCGGCTCCACGACCACCAAGGCCGTGGTGGCCCATGCAGAAGTCCTTCGCAATCGGTTCACGGGCCGCATGGAGCTCGGCCATCTCCATCCCGTCCACCGGCCCGATCCGGTCTTCACCCCCTTCGAGTGCGGCCGCATCCAGGAGCGGCTTCTGAGAGACCATCTGGAGCGCTGGTTAGCCGAGTGTGAAATTCGGCAGGGGACCCCGCGGGCTGGCGGAATCCTGATCACGGGCCTGGCTTCGCTGGCATCGAACTCCGCTGTCATCGCACGCGTCGCCCGCCAAAGGATTGGCCAGACCCTCGTGGCGTCGGCCGAGGACCCCGCCCTCGAATCCTGGCTGGCCTTCATGGGAAACGGCTCGGCCCTCTCCGAAGCCCACCCGGATCGGCACTTCCTCAACGTCGATATCGGCGGGGGCACGACCAACCTGGCCCTCGGCCGATGCGCCGAGGTCAGCAGGCTCGGCTGCCTTTACATTGGCGCACGCCATTTTCGCTTCGCGCCTGGAACCTATACCCTCACCCATGTTTCTCCGTTTGGGTCCGCGGTTCTTCACCACCTGAGCATCCGGCGAAGGACGGGCGACTCGCTCGACCCCGAGGACCTCCGCCGGATTCTCGATTTCTACACGAGCGCCCTGGAGGCCTCCATTGCAGGCCGTTCCTCCTCCTTCTTCAGTCCCGCGCTGCGTTGCCTGGTCCCCCTGCCCTATGAGCCCCCGCCTTCCGTCACCGATCCTATTTTGATTTTTTCGGGCGGCGTCGGGGAACTGGTCTACCGGCGTGCCCGCGGTGACACCCTGCCCCCCACCACGGCCTACGGGGACCTGGGCATCGACCTGGCCGAGCGGATCGTGGCGTCTTCCACTCTCTCCAGTCACCTTGCCGCCTTCACCCCATCGAGCCTGGGCCGCGCCACGGTCCACGGCCTTGCGCTCCACAGCACCGAGGTGTCCGGCGCCACCCTCTACCTGCCTCGGCCCGGCATCCTGCCCCTGGGCGACCTTCCCATCGTCTCACGCCTGAGTCCGGGATCGGACCCCGAATCCCTCTCCGCGGCCCTTGAACTGGCCCGGCGTACGCCCTCCGGCGCCTGCATCCAGTTCACGGCCAACTGCGAAACACTCCACGATATCCGGGAGCTGGGCGGCCGCCTCGCTCAGGCCATACGGAGCGCCGGATACCCGCCCGACCTGCCCCTCGTCCTCTTCATCCCCGGCGACACCGGAAAGGTCATCGGGTCCTACGCCACCGAATGGGGACGCCTCTCCGTCTCGCTCGTCGTGCTTGACCAAATCTCGCCCCGCCCGGCGCGCTTTGCAACGATCGGGAAGCTCGTGAATAATGTCGCCACCGTCTCCTTTTTCGGGATGTGACGGGCATCACCCATGAAAACGCTCCGACCCCTGGCGGCCATTCCTGTCCCTCAGCCCCGTTCCGAGGCGCTCTACACTACTCGGCTGCACGACCGCTCCTTCTCCTTCCCGGGCCTCAAGAAGCTCCTGGGTGCCGCGGATATCTCCAAGGCGGGCGACCGGAATGCCGGGCTGGCCGCTCCCGACGAGGTCACCCGTGAGGGCGCGCGCACCATCCTCTCTTCCCTCGCCCTCCAGCACCTGTACGACCATCCTCTCCTCGATGAGCGCGGCCGAATCGATTCCGTCCAGCGCGTCAATTATGACATCGACCTCGAACGCTTCCGCGCGATCGCGCCGCTCACCCTGGGCCAGCTCAAGAATGTCCTCCTGGGCTCTTCCGGCGCGGAGATGAAGAAGATCGGACAGGCCCTCACCGGGACCATGGCCGCCGCCCTCGCCAAGCTTCTCGATACCCACGAGTTGATCTTCCTCGCCCGAAAGGTCCCCTGCCCCACCCGAGCCCGGACCACCTTGGGCCTGCCCGGCACACTCTCCTCGCGCTTGCAGCCCAATCATCCGGTGGACGATCCCCGGGGCATCGCGCTCCTCGTTTTGACCGGCCTGTCGCTGGGTGCCGGCGACGCCGTGATCGGCGTTAACCCCGCCGTCGATACGGTGGAGAACGTTGCCGCGATCCTGGCGCATTTGGACCGTCTCCGCCGCCGGACCGGGGCCCCGACCCAGATTTGCGTCCTGTCCCATGTCAAGACCCAACTCGCCTGCCTCGAGCGCGGGGCGCCCGTCGAGATTCTTTTCCAGAGCCTCGCCGGAACGGAGAAGACCATTCTGACGGAGTTCGACATCACGGTGGACCTCCTCGATACCGCCTACCGGACCCTGTCGGAAATGGGCGCTCTGCGGGACACGGCCCAACAGTTCATGTATTTCGAGACCGGCCAAGGAAGCGAATTCAGCTACGGCAAGCATGAGGGCATCGACATGGCGACCACCGAGGCGCTCACCTACGGGCTCGCACGGCGCTACGACCCTTTCATGGTCAACAACGTCACCGGCTTCATCGGGCCCGAGACCCATCGGGACGATTTTGAGATGATCCTTTCGAACCTCCAGGACCATTTCATGGGCAAGCTGCTGGGGCTTCCGATGGGCATGGCCCCGTGCTACACCTTGCACTCCGGCATCTCGCTCGAAGGCCAGCAGATCGCCACGGAACTGCTCGCCGCCGCCGGCGCCAATTATTACATGGACGTCTACCTCAATACCGACCGCATGCTCGCCTATTTCGATACCAGCGGCCACGATGATCAGACCCTGCGGGAAATCTATGATCGGACGCCCGCCCCGGAATTCCTCGATTGGGCCCTCCAGAAGGGAATCTTCATCCGGAGTCCATCCGGGGAAGTCTCCAGGGGGCCCCACTGGGGCGACCCCCGCATCTTCTGTGATTCGGACCTGGAGTTCAGCGAGTTGCTCGAGGCCACGCCCGCCGCCTATGGCTTCGAAAACGCCGGGCCCCGTCCCGCCGAGTCCGTCTCCCGGACCCTGCGCTACAACCAGGCCGCCGCCCGGCAGGCGGTCTATGCCGACCTCCGCATCGACGACCTTCAGCAGATTGCCGCCTTTCGTACGGCCCGGACTCAAGCGGCGGACCGCGAGAGCCACCTCTCCTCACCCAGCCTCGGGTCCCAACTCGACCCGGCCAGCCTCCAGGCCCTCACGGCAGAAAACCGCGACGTTCAGGTCGTCGTCTCCGACGGCCTGAGTGCCGAGGCCGTCCATCACAACATCCCCCGCCTCCTTCCCGTGCTGTTCGATGGGCTAAAGGCCGCCGGCCTCTCCCTGGGCCAGCCCGTCCTCGCCCCCTTCGGGCGCGTGAAACTCGCCGAGCCGCTCGCCGAAAGCCTCCAGGCCAGGCTGGTCATCCTGCTGATCGGCGAGCGGCCCGGCGGCGATGCCCTCGCCTCCCGCAGCCTCTCCGCCTACCTCGCCTACCGCCTGGCAGACCCGGCGGTGCAGGAACGGGCGGCGGCTTTCTCCGGCAATCCCGGGATTCGGTTCGAATACTCGGTTATCTCGAACATCTATGACGGCGGCCTGCCGCCGATGGAGGCCGGCAGCGTCATTGCCGAAAAGGCCGTGCAGATCCTCTCGCGCCGGGCCGCTGGTAACCGCCTGGAAGCGCTCCTGAAGTCACCCCTGTAAGATTTTGGCCGGCCCGTCGGCCCATGCTGCCCCAGGCGGCCAGAAACCGTTCGTAGCTTTCCGTTACGAGGGGGAATCCCCATTCGCGGAATCGTGCGCTCAAGTCGGTGCTCGCTGAGACGCTCAACGCGGCCAGGACGAGCGCCACGCGTTCCTCGTGAGTCCTTGCTTGGTGGCATAGCGCTTCCGCATCTCGACCGGCCAGGAAGAGCCGGAAAAATCGCTCGAACATCTCCCACCCGAATTCGTCCCGGAGGACCAGCAACATCCCGTCCGTCGCATCCGGGTCCATGTCGGCCAGGCCTCTTCCCCGGCTGCGGCAGGCCTGCCAGGCCAGGCGGCAGCGCTTCTCGCACTCGCCCGTCACCTGGTCCATCGACTCCAGGGCTTTACGGGTGAATCCCCCGCCGGCATCCTGTCCCGCGTGATCGGCAATGTAGAACACCGCCAGGGTCGCCAGCCCCTCGACGAAATTGTGATAGAAGGCGTAACCGGTCTGCTGGTGAACGATCGCCGCCGTCAAGGCGCGGGACGAGCCGGTCTGAAAATCGTGCCCCATCTCGTGCAGGATCGTGTCCCACGGCGGCCGGTCATGACGCCAGAAGTTTGATCCGACGTGTACCGGGTTACCGCTATGAGCGAACTGGATGGCGGGGTCGAAGAGCACGCCCCACCTTCGGCCCGAAAACGGCTGCGTGCCCACCATGGCCTGCTGCAGCCGGTACGAAGCGTCCAGTGCAGCCAGCAGTCCGATGGCCTCGGCAAATCTTCGATACCAGCGGGGAATCTCCAGGAACATGAACTCGCCTTCGAGTCGCACGGAACGCCCGTATCCCCGTCGGTAAAACAGCCTTTCACGGCTGTGCCCGTGCCACTGCCCGTGCTCCGGATAGACGTGGAGCTGCCAGCGGTATCCCTGCAGCAGGGGGCGGCGTCCCGTGAGTCGGCCGCCGGTAAACCGCCAGGTCCGGCCTCGCACCCGCCCGGACTTCCAGCTTCTGCCGTTTTCGAGGCCCTGGACGGAGATTTCGTATTGCGCCGGACCGGGATGGTGGGACCACCGGAAGAGGATGGGCCGATCCTCCCGGACCTCGTCCCGATGGAAATCTTGATCCGCAGCCGGGGAGATCGGGCCTGCCGCGAAGCAGTCCAGGTCCGGAAGCGCCACATGAGGTGTCTCCCGGCTGACCTGAATCACCTGAGAGACCCACTGGAGCGGCATCTCCGGTTCCGGCTGGGTGATCACAAAGTAGCGGCCGAAGCCCTGCGGATTGAAATCGAACGCGCCCGTGGGCGACGCCCGCACCGACTGGACAAACGACCCGCCTGCTCGATGCAGGTTGACTTGGACCGGGGAGGGTGACCCGTTCCGGAGCATCCGGCCGGAGATGCGGCCGCTGCCAGGGTCCTGAGGCGGTTCGCCCCGCGCCGCGTGGGTGAGGCCGAAGGAAATGCAGAGGACCAAACGAAGATAGAACCGGTTCGGGTCACGAGGCATGGAAAATGAAAGCGGAGGTCTTCTCAAGGTGGGTGATACTCGCAACCCAACAAGGCTCTGAAAATTGTCAGATGTCAGGAATCATCGGGATGATCCCAGTAGACCGTTTCACAAGATTGTCTCGAGTTTTCCCTCACTCAGGCCATCTCCTATGCGGAGAGGGAGCAAATCTCCTCTGCTGGTTTTCTCCGTGCTCCCCGTGCTCTCCGTGGTTCAAAGCGATCTTGTTTCCGTCTGTCACAACGAAGCGAGCCAGCAAGCTTCGTCAACCGCGCTCCAAACATATCAGCCGCCAGGAGAACCGGAAGCCGTGCCCCAGAAAGAAGAAGTGGCCGAGTCATTTGCCGCCTGGACCGGCTCCATCTTCCTCCGTGACTTTCAGGCGGGAGAGGATGACCCGCACGCGCCAGCTATCGCCGCGGGCCGGATTCGGGCTCAAGCCGTTCATCTCCTTCACAAAGAAGTCTGGCCGCTGCGTCTCCACCGAATGCAGGAACAGCACCAGGTCCTTCAGCTTGGCCTCGGTCACCTGAATCCACAACTGTTGCTCCGTGATCACACGGGTGCGGTTAAGAACGCTGCGGCGGGTCTCGATGTCGGGCCTCTGGTCGATGCTGCGAATTTGGACGTTCTGGCGTCGGGCCTCGGTCTCGAGGTAGGGGATGAGGGACTGCTGGGACGTCTCGACGGCCGCTCCATCGGGCCGTGATTCTTCCACGGCCCGACTCAGTTCCTGGAATCGGGTTCCCTTCTGCTCCATGGCCCGGAGCTGCTGCCTGCTCGTCTCATAGGCCTGGCGGGCCCGTCTCCGTTCGGACAGGAGGACCCCCAGCGCCGCGGCGGCGAGCACCGCCGCGGCCCCCGCCGCCATCAGAAGATACCGCGCTCGCACGAGCCGCGGCGCACCTGAGTCCGTCACGGCTGCCTCCCGTCCGGCATCGCTTTCTTCAACGCGACCTCCATCTGAAACCGGACGCGGCCCTCCGTCGAGTCCGCATTCCCGAGTTTACAAGAGAACAGCGGCGAGTCGTTGATGCTCCTTTCGATCGTGACCGCCGCACTCAGCGTGTCCGTCTCTCCCGAAAGATTCACCCCCGTCGAGTTCACCGTCACGCTTTGAAGGATGAATTTCTGGTTGGCCGGGACGCGCCCGAGGAGCTCATGCAGGGTCTGCAGGGCGGACCGCCTTTCCGGGCTATCCGCGATCAACTGGATTTGAGCCTCAAGCTCCCCCACCCGCGCGTCCAGGTGTCGCAACGCCCCCGATTCGGGGTAGGCCCTATCCGGGAAAACGCTCGCCCAGGTCCGGCGCTGCGCATCCCGCACCCGTTCCAGGTCGGCCTCGACGCCGGACAGGTCGGTGCGGACCCGCAAGGCGAGCAGCCCGAGGAGGGCGGCCACCAACGCTGCCGCCGTCGCCGCGGCCCACTGGAAGGTTTCCCAGTGCGGGCGCAGCCGGAACTCCTCGCGGAGCAGGTTGTGGCCACGGAGGTCCGGCGACGTTTCCGGCAGGACGCCGCCCAGGGCGACCGCGGCCGTGCGGGCCGCCGTCGCCCGATCTCCGATCTGCTCAGAAGCCGATCCTCTCCTGCCCAGCGGGTCCAATACGATCACCGGGACGCCGAGTTCTCGGCCCAAGATGTCCGATGCCCCGGGCATCGCCGACCCACCACCGGCCAGCAGAACAGAATCCACGGACCGTTCGACGCCGAGCGCGGCCAAGAAGATTCTTGCCTCGCGGGCGACTCGAGCGTAGAAGTCGCCGATCACCCGGTTCAGCTTCTCCGACGGGGCGACGCCGGCCGTCCCGAAATCCATCTTCGCCGTCTCCGCCGCGTCTAGGCTGACGCCCAGTTCTTTCTGAACGGCCAGGGTCAGCGAGTGTCCCCCGAACCGGACGGCTCGGCCGCCGCCGAACCGGCCTTCCTTCACGAATACGGCATGGGTGGCGCCAGCGCCCAAGTCGAGCACCAGGGCATGTTCGAGGCGCGTCCCGGAACGAGACTCTAGCGCCGCATGAAATAAGGCAAAAAGGTCCAACGTCACCCGCTCCGGCTCGAAGCCCGCGCTCGCCAGAGCCGACAGGATTTCGCGAAGGTCCGATTTCAGATAGGCCGCTACGAAAAGCTCCGACTGTTGTCCCTGCTGACTCACCGCCTCGTAGTCCACCACCACGTCCTCGAGCACGACGGGAAGCTGCGGCTCGACTTGACCCTTGACCACGCGGTCCAGCTCGGCCGTCCGTGTGAAAGGCGCCGTCACGTTTCGGAGTATAGCGAACTGGGAGGGCAGGACCGCGATGACCGGCGTCGAGCCGGGCCGGATTTCCCTGTGAAGGCTCTCCAGGGCAGGCCTGAGCGCCGAAACCCAGCCGGCCTGGTTTTCCGAAGACGCCAGCACCCGCTCGTGCAGAGAGAGCAATCGCAGGCCCCCCCGCCGGGCGGATAGCACAGCGGCCTTGACGCGTTGAGTTCCCAGATCGAGCCCGATCAGTTGCGCCATGGCGCGAAGTCTATTGCTTGCCGGCCAGTCTTTCAAACAGGCCCCGCAGGACGGCCGTGTTGGCCGCGAGATCGTAGCCTCGTTCAACCTCCTCACGAGCGGCGTGGGCAAGGCGCTGCGCCAGGACGCCGTCCGACAGCAAATTCCGCACGTTCGCTGCCAGGTCCGAAGGACGTCCCGGCGGGGACAACAACCCCGTCACCTCGTGTTGGATGAATTCAGGGATGCCTCCGGCGGACGTTGCGGCGACCGGGACGCCCGCAGCCGCCGCTTCGAGCAGAACGTTGGGGATGCCGTCGCGATCACCATCCGATGCCTCCCGGCTGGCCAGGACCAGGACCTGTGCGGACCGGAGTCGTTCTTCGACTTCCGAGTGGGGCCGTGCTCCGAGCATCTCCACGCGGGACTCCAATCCGAGCTCGCCACGCATCCGCACGAGCGCCGCTGCCTCGGGCCCGTCCCCGATGATTGTGAGGCGGGCGTCCATCCCGGCCTGCCCCAGTTCCTTGAAGGCCTGCAGCAGGTCCGGAAACCCTTTCTTTTCCTCGAGCCTGCCGACGGAGAGGACTAGCGGCGGTCCCTGCTGCACGCTCTGCCTCGGCGTCGGTCTCTGGCCGAGGCTCACCCCATGCGCGACGAGTTGCACCTTCGAATGAAACCGGAGTGGAAGAAGCTGAAAGAGCCTGTCCCGACCAGTCCGGCTGCAGGCCACAATCAGCCCTGCCCTCTCCGCCTTCCATTCCATCAGTTCCGGATGGACAAAGATGTCCCGGGCGTGTGCGGAGAAAGAGAAAGGGGCGTCGATCAGCTCGGCGGCGACGAGTCCGAAGAAGGTGGGCAGACCGGCGAAATGCGCATGGATGAGATCGACGCGCTGGCGTTCCATCTCCCGGGCAAAAGAACGGGCCATGTTGTCCCACCAGCCGTATTTCAGAAACCGATCCAGGCGGGGAAAGAATTCCCGGAGCAGTCGCGCCTGCTGTCGCAGGCTCACCCGCGGGCGCGTCCATAGATATCGGGCGTCCGGCGTCCAGAAGCCTGGGGAAAGGGCGTCCGGCGCATAAAACGTCCGGGCCGCATGTTCCCGCACATCGGCGTCCACGGGGTCCCCGGACGCTTCGACGGCGAACAGGACGATTTCCACACCCTGGCGTTCAAGTTCCCGGACCTCACGCCAGATGAAAGTCTCGGACAGCTTGGGGAACGCGCCAAGAACATAAGCCACTCGCATCTCTTGACCCCTCGTTCACAAATGCCAGGTGTCGGATGTCAGGTCACTGCCAACGGGTTACGGGTGGCGGATGACTCCTGGTCCCCTGTCCCCTGGTCCTCTGGTCCGTTCTCCCTGTTCCCCTGTTCCCCTGTTCCCCTGGCCCCTTGGTCCCCTGGCCCCCCGGCCCCCTGGTCTTCTCGTCTTTTAGTCCTCTTGTCCCTGGCCCCCTGGCCCCCCTGTCCCCTGCTCATCCAGAACTCTGACCCCTCGGTCTCCGGAGGATTCCAGCGCCCGATGATAAACCTCCACGGTCCGCTCCGCCGCCTGCTTCCACGTATACCGCGTCGCCTGTTGCAGGCCAAGCTGTCTCATGCGGCGGCGCAGCGAGCGGTCCAGCATCGCCTGCTCGAGGCGCTCCCTCCACGTTTTCGCGTCCGTCGCCGGCGCGTGTAATGCCGCATCACCGGTGGCTTCGAGTACTGCGGGCGTCTCTGATGTGACCACCGGCGTCCCGCACGCCATCGCTTCGAGGGGCGGAAGACCGAATCCCTCGGTCAGAGACGGGAACGCCAGGCAGTCCGCCAGGTTGTAGAGCCCCGCCAGGTCCTCCTCCGGCACGTACCCCAGGAAGCGCACGTGTGTTTCAAACTCCAGTTCCTTCACCAGGTCGAACACTTTTTGGCACTTCCAGCCTTTTTGTCCAGCCACCACGAGCTGGTGGTCGAGCTTCCGATCCAGCTTGAGGGCATAGAAGACCTTGATCAGGGTCTCGAGATTCTTCTTGGGCTCGATATTGCCGACGAAGAGAATGAACTTTTCTGGGAGGCCATATCGTGTCCGGACCCCCTGTTTTTCCATATCGTTCAACGGCCGGAAGGTTTCATCCAATCCGGGCGGTATCACCTCCACCTTCTCCGCAGGGGTCTTCATCAGGCCGATCAAGTCCTGCTTGACGGCTTCGGAAGGCACGATCACGCGGCGTGCCGACCGGATGGACCTCGGCAGCGCCCAGCGGTAATGCAGGGCGTTCGAGTCCTTGCACAACTCGGGATTCTTCAGGGCGATCAGGTCGTAGACGGTCACCACGGCGGGCAGGCAAGAGAAGGCGGGCACGACGTATCCGGGCCCATGGAGAAGGTGCGCCCCGCGCAGCCGGGCCACGGCGGGGAACAGCGCCTGATCGTACAGGATGCGCCAGGGCCGGAATCCGTGCGTGACCCACGCCCGATGCTGGCGGACCCTCTGGAACGGGCAGGGGTCTCGCCTGCAACCCATGCCGGTGAAGAAGAGGAATTCGTCAGGCCCATCGAGCTGGTCGAGTGCTCGGACCAGTCCGCGGATGCAGCGATGGACACCCGAGGCAGGCCCGCCCAGGAGTAGCCCGTTGATGGCCACTCTCATTGGAGCAGCTCCCGGTAAAGAGCCTGGACCTCGGCGGCGGTCCGTGAGCAGTGGAATCGGGCTCGGGCCACGGACCGACCGCGTTCCGCCATATCTCGTCTCGCCGTGGCGTCTCGGAGCAGATCGATCAGGGCACGGGCGAACGCGATTCGTTCCCGGCCGTCGACCAGTTTTCCCGCGCCCGATCCGGCCAAAATTTCGGCGGGCCCGCCCTCGTTCCAGGCGATGACGGGCCGGCCTGCAGCCATGGACTCGACCACGCATCGGCCGAAGGGCTCGGACCGGGACATCACGGCCACGAGTTGCCAGGACGCCATGATGCCGGGCACGTCATGGACGCGTCCCAGGAACGATACGGCGTCCCCGAGGCCCAGCTCCGACCGTAGCCGCATCAACTCTTCGCGATAACCCGGCTGCTCCCCCAGCAGGTCTTCTCCAGCGATGGCAAAGCGCGTCTCGGGCATCTCACGCACCACCTCGGCCGCCACATGCAGAAAGTCACGGTGGCCCTTCCAGGGATAGAAATGGGCCACCATTCCGACCGTGGCGGGCCCCTCCGGCGGTGGCGGAACGGACTCGAACGGCTTCGTATCGATCCCGTTCAGGACCACCCGGATTTTCTCCGCGGGTATCCCCTGGCTCACGAGGGCCTTCTCTACCGAATGGGAGACCGCAATGATCCGGTCCGCGCGGGCCGCGAGCCTGCGGCGAAGCCAGACTGGAGAGGCCGTGTCGCGGACGTGCCACACTCGGGCCGCAGGTCTAGCCCGGCCTGCCTTACCCACATAAACCTGTGCCATGTCCCCGTTGGCATGTACCACGTCCGGCTTTCGGAAGTCGATCACCTGGCGCACATCCGATGCGCCCCGACACCAGCGGAAGGCATAGCCGGCAAGCTGAAAGGGATTCCACGTCCGCCGAAAACGGCTGAGGCTCACCAGGGAAAGCGGGATTTCCCGCCTTGCCAGTTCCTCGGCCAGGTCGCCACCCGCCGGAAACGCCACGGCCGGCTCGAACCGAGAGCGGTCCAGTCCGTCCAGGAGGTCGAGGAGGCTCTTCTCTGCGCCGCCGACCTGGCCCGCCGCGGAGACGTAGAGGATGCGATAGGGGCTTGACTCGGGTTCCTGCGCAGACATCGGGTAGCTGCCGGTGAATCCTTCGATCCCTCATGCGGAAGCCTGGCGACGCTTCCGCACGAGAAAACGATGTATAATAACCATTTCGCCTCCCTTTAACTCGCGGGTCACGGTTACGGCCTTGAATCGAATTCGCCCATTCGTTCAGAGCAGCACGGCGCGGGCTTTCCTGGTCGCCGCGTGGGTCGCCGTCGGGCTGCCCGAGACGCCGGCCAACGAGCTGGCCAGGCCTGGAAATATCTGCTGCTATTACATTTCCCCGGTCGATGGCACCCAGCAGCCTTATTTCCTCTACGTCCCGGACCGACTAGACCCGAGTCGGCCGGCACCGGTCGTCTTCTTGCTTCACGGATTCGGCGGCCGAACGGGCCACGCCGCCAGCGGCTTCTTCATGCTCAACTGGGCCGACAGCCATGGCTGGCTGCTGGTGAACCTCGACGGCCGCGGCAGCCAGAACTGGGACGATATCGGTGAGGACGATCTTTTTCTGGTGCTCGAGGACCTGCAACGCGCGACGGCCTATCACCCTGCCTTGAACGTCGATCCTGAGCGTCTTTACGTACAGGGCTGTTCCATGGGCGGGCACGGCGCGTTCCGGGAAGGTTTCCGTTACCCCCAGCGCTTCGCCGCGGTAGCGCCCGGCGCGGGCTGGACGACCTATACCGAATTCTACGCCCATTGGTACGACGCGTGGGGCGCGCCGCGTCTGCCCGACTACGCCGATCCGGCCCGACTGCCCGTCCTCGAGACCGCATCGTCCCTGAAACAGGCCGAGAACGGCAGATGGGTCTGGACCTTCATCACGTTTGATCGCAACGATCGCGTGAATCCGCCGGAGAACCAGGACCTGGTCATCGAGGCTCTGCGGAAGGGTGGGAGCGACCGCTATGCCGTTCGCGAGGGTCAGAGGGGGCATTGCGGGAGCTTCTGCACCCGCTGCAATTTTCAATTTTTCCTGGGCAAGAAGGTGGATGCGAGTCCTGCCCGCGTCGTCTACAACACCAACGACATCCGTTACCACCGCGCCTACTGGGCCGCCCTGGACCGGCTTCGTTACCAGTCCCAATGGGCGCGTCTCGAAGTTTCTGCCGGCCGCGGCCATTTCCGCGTCAGAACGCGTAACCTTCTCGGCTTCAGCCTGGACGTCCCGCGCTCCCCTCTGGGCCCGAAACGGAGCGTGTCCGTCCGGATCGACGACGGGCCAGCCGTCCGCGCACCGGGCCAGGCCCCGGCCCGCTTCGAGGCGCTCCTCGATGCACGGCACCAGATCGTCGGCTGGACGCTCGCCGGCGCGGCCAGCACCGCGGCCAGCCCGCACAAGCGGCCAGGTCTCTCGGGCCCCATCGGCGACGCCTTCCGCTCGCGCTTCCTCGTCATCTACGGCACCCGAGGCGGGTCCGCACCCCCAAGTCCGTCCAATCCCGATTGGACCGCAGCGCAGAAATTTTGCACGGAATGGAATCAGTGGACGTCCCTGCACTGGGGCGGACAGCGCCCTCCAGCCGATCGACTCCACGATTGGTGGATACCCCCCTACCCTTTCTTGCCGGGGGCCCATATCCCCACGCGCCAGCCGCTCGTCCAGCCCATCCCGGACACCGCCTTCGGCCTCGAGACGGTCCCGCACGATGCCCACCTGGTGCTTTTCGGTGACCCGGATACGAACTGGCTCATCGCTCAAGCCGCGCCTTCTCTCCCGCTGGGGCTGTCCGGATCGCAGGTTCGGGTGCGCGAGCGCCTGTATCGGAGCGAGTCCACCCGCTACCTCTTCATCGCTCCCAGCCCCTTCGTCTCGGACCGCTATCTGGTCGTTGCCCGGGGTTACCTCTCGAGTGACATCGACCCTTCGGTCTTTGGCGCTGGAAACGTGGGCAAGGACCTCGAAGCGCTCCCCTTCTTCTGGCCGGACTACGTCGTCTGGGACGCCGGCCTGAAACCGGCACGGACGGTGCAGGACCCTTTTCGCCACCTTCCGGAAACCTTCCTCGATGCAGGATATTTCAATGAAAACTGGCGACTCGATACGGACCCGCCTGTCTCGACCGTGCAGATCGAACGGCTGAGGACGCGCAGGGGCGCGGTCCCGCTCATTCATGTTTCGGTGACGGCCGCGGACCGTCCGGGCGGCTTCGGCGTCCAGAAGATCGAATGGCGCACCCGAGGAGGGGATTGGCGCACCTATACGGCCCCCCTCGAGGTTGTTCCTTCGCCGATAGTGACCCTGGAAGTGCGGGCGATCGACCGCTGTGGCCAGTTCGTGTACGGCCCCACGCGCACGCCGAACCGGGGCCGTCCGGCCGCAGGCAACGTCGAGTCTCCGCAAGTTTTTGTTCTTGAGTAACCCGAGGAAACGATCCCATGAACCGCAGGAAACGGTCTCTTCGCTTAACGCGGCCTGACCCCCAACGGGATCCTTTTTGGGGAGGCCGCAACCCCAGTTGGAGTGACGGCTTTAGCCGTTGTCCGAGCAGCGCTACGCCTCAATCTCAGCAATGCATCGTTGTCTTTCTGGCCCTTTGGGCTGCGGCCGTGTCCGCCGAGCCGGGTCTCTGGATCACTCTGGACCCTTCGGGCCATGCGCGGGTTGTCGAGCAACGCGCCCTGGAACTCAAGGCTGGCATCCAGGAGATCGTCTGGGATGGCGTCTCCAGTCAGATCGACCCCGCCACCGTCCAAGTTCGCAGCGTGTCTCAGCCTGGCAGCCTCGGACTGGCTCGGGTCGAGCTCCGGGACGATCTGGCGGGCCGGCAGGCTCTGCTCCAGCGGTACGTGGGCAAGACCGTGCACGTGATCCAGCCGGACCCCGCGGGCAAGGAATGGCGGACCCTCACGGGCACTCTTCTCTCGGCCGAGGGCGGCAAGGTCTCGGCACTCCTGATGCCCAACGGGGATATTCGGCTGGAGCCGGCCGGCGAGGTGGCGCTGCCCCCGCTTCCTGAGCCGGCCGCAATCTCCCCCCGCCTGCTGGTTGGCGTGGAGTCCAAGACGGCCGGCCCCCATGTCGTGGAGCTCGCTTATATCGCCGGCGGTCTCTCCTGGTCATCTCGGTATCTGTTCACCCTCAGCCCCACGGCCGACCGGGCGTCCCTCTCCGCCTGGGTCGCCCTTTCCAATGCGACACCGGTCCCTTTCCCTCAAGCCCGATGGCGTCTGCTCGCCGAGGAGACCCGCCGCCAGGAAGCGCTACAACCCGTGGAGGAGCGCGTGACGTTTGACTGCCGCCCCGCCGGCCTGAATCGGCCGGTCAGTCTGGGGGCTGGCGAGAGCCTGCATCTGCCGCTCGCCTCGGCGGAAAACGTCGCCATCGAGACCCGAAACGTCTTTGACCCCATCGGGGCGGGTCCCGCGGCGCCCACCCCGCCCCAGAGGCTGCGGGTCGTCGGCCTCGTCGTCAACGACGCCTTCCACGGCCTCGGCTTCCCCATGCCTGGCGGCAAGGCCTGGCTCTGGCGCGACCCGCCGCACGACCCGCCAGCCGGCGAGGCCTTCGGCTTTCAGACCTTCAGCGAGGCCGTGCTCCCCACCACGGCCATTGGCCACGCCTTCGAGCTTCCGCTCGGCGACGTGGCCGGCCTCGAAGGTGAGCGCCGGCAGACCGCCTTTCGGCAGGTGGGCGACCGCGTGCAGGAACAGGAGATCGAGATTCTTCTGAGGAACAAGACGGCGAGGGACGCCCGGGCGGTGGCCATCGAGCATCCTTGGGGCCTTTACGAGGTGGTTCAGAAGAGCCATGAGTTCGAAAAGGTCTCGGACGGCAGCATCGAATTTTCCGTGTCCCTCCCGGCCGGCAAAAAAGTCACCGTCACCTACCGTGTGCGCATTCAGTATTGAATTGGAGGCTCTTCGGGTCATCGCCAGTGGAGGACGCGGAGGGATTCTGATGAATAGCTTTGCTGGTTTTCTCCGTGCTCTCCGTGCTCTCCATAATTCAAACCGATTTTGTTCCTTTCTGTCACAACGAAGCGAATCCGCACGCTTTTCGTCATACCCGCTCCTAACGGGATCCCTCCGGGATTCAGCCTGCAGCCTTCCGAAGCAAGGAGCATTCATCAGTCATCGGGGCCTTCGGTCTTCAGTCTCCCGGACTTGTCCTCCCGCACGTGTCCCCATGGGAGGGATCCCGTTGGGACGGTGGGAGGGATCCCGTTGGGATTCAGGCTTCAGCCTATACGTAAGAACTGAGTGAAAACCGCGGGTCGCCCCTTCACAGACAGCCCAAATCGAAGGTCCCTCCCGTGTCCCAACGGGCTTCCTCCGGGAGGGACAACTTTGGGAGAGGCGAAATGATGGTTTCGATAGTCGTTACTGGGACAAAAGGAAAGGAGACGCGGGGACACGGGGACGGGGCGAATCGGCGGCTGGGTAACCGGGGCTTTCTGCTGGCTTCCAGCTACCCGCTACGGGCTGCCTGCTGCCCAAGTCACCTTCCGGCCCGACTTCGCCGCCTGGTAAGACGCCGCCAATACCTCCACGATGTGAACCGCCGTCTCGCCGCTCAGCTCCGGCTGAGCCCGTCCACGGATGCAATCGAGCCAGTTGGCCAGAGGCGTCGGGGCCGGCGGCAGCTCCTTCTCGGTCAGCCGCACGGTTGCGGCCCGCGGCCTCTCGATCGACACTTCGAACGGCATGCCGCGCAGGAAGCCCGTGCCCGCCGTCCCGAAGTAGAGGCTGTGAATGCGCTTGTCGAATATCTTGCTCGTCGGCGTCGAGGTGATTGTCGCCATCGCGCCATTGCTCATTCGAAGCGTCACGGCGCTGCAGAGGTCCCATTCCGGATGGTCCATCAGGGCGCTCACCTCGGTCACCTGAAGGCCGGTGCACCAGACCAGCTCGCAGACGAGATGCGAGCCACCATCCACGAAGTAGCCCCCGCCGTTCAGCGTGGGATCGTGCCGGAAGAGCGTGGGCGGTACGACGCCCGGCAGGGAGGCGGGCAGAGGGACGACGCCGAAGACCGCTTCGACATTGCCCACCCAGTGAATCTCAGCGGCTTCGATCTCCCCGATCTCGCCGCGGTGGATCACTTCCCGGAGGTAGCGGCAGTGATTCCAGAACGGCGGATTCTGCGCCACGAGCAGAGCGAGTCCTCGTCGCCGGGCCAGCTCGACCAGTTCCCGGGCTTGCGCCGCGTCGAGCGTAAGCGGCTTCTCCATCAGGACGTGCAGGCCGGCCTCGAGCGCCGCCCGGCCGTGCTCGTAATGGAGCGAATGAGGCGAGCAGATCACCACACCGTCCACCGTCCCGCTGGCCACCAGCTCGCGGTAGTCCGTGAACGTGTGCGCCGCCTGGAAGTGTTCCGCCATGGTCCTCAGCTTTTCCGGGTCCCGGCGGCAAAGTGCGGTCAGGCGCGCCCCGGGACTCTTCTGGATGTCCGGGCAGTGCCGCCGCGAGGCGAACCATCCCGCACCGATCACACCGACACGAATCGTGGAATCTGCCATGGGGGTTACCTCCCGGTCAGGTCGGTCCTCACTTCAGCCTTATCGTCCGGCCAAGCCAGAAAGATTATATCCGGAGTGCCCGCTTGCGCCTAAATCGCACCTTGCCGGCCCCGAAATGAATGGCGAACGGACAGCCTTCAGGCATGCCCGTGCCAATGAGCGCGTCTCCACTCTCGGTGACATGCACTTTCACCTTTCCTCTTGAAACACCGTTGACATGGGGCAGAGGCTGCCGCACGCGCTCTAAGTTCCTGGCGGTGAGGGGGTTGGGCCTGCCTACCGGCAGGCAGGCGGCGGGCGAAATTTCGTTCACCCCGGAAATGGGCATTTTTGAGTGGGTGACGGGCGTGAGGGGCGGATTTTCACCCCACGGTTCTAAAGGACTTGCGGCGGTTTTGCCAGGCTCAGATGGATGGTTTGATTTTTGGGTTGACAGGGTCGAAAATTTCGGCATACTATGTGTATCAACAACTATAC
>JACPCR010000093.1 GCA_016179685.1 Planctomycetota bacterium
GCGCGCCACGGGCCGTGCTCCTCGATGTGAAAAATGAAAAGGTCTCTCGGGAGGCGGCCCGGTCCGAGTACGGCGTGGTCATCCGGCCGGATACGTTCAAGGTCGATGAAGCGGCAACGGCAGCGCTCCGGGAACAGCTTCGCCGCCAGAAACAGGCGGAAGGCGGAAGACCTAAGACTGAAACTTAAGGCGGGCGAAGCCCGCAACCCAACAAGGCTCGGAAAGGCAACTTCGCCGCCGTGTGCCCGCCGGGTACCCACGAAGTGGGTGCGGGGCGCGGAGAAGTTACACCCTAAGACTCAAGAGGCAAAAAACAAACGGACAAGAACCTTCCATGCAAATACTTGCGTTTTATCCCTTTTTCCAGGTTTTGGGCATGGAATGCCCCAAACGGAGACTGTTCATTAGCCACCCTGGCGCAGGGACTTTCATCATAGCGAGGATGCAAACTCAAGGTGAACCAAGGTGGACACGGAGGGATTCTGATGAATACTTTTGCTGGTTTTCTCCGTGCTCTGCGTGCTCGCCGTGGTTCAGACCGATCTTGTTTCTCTCTCTCATAACGAAGCGAATCCGCAAGCTTCGTTAATCACGCTCCTAGCTTATGAACGCGATTGAAATTCTGAGATTGTAACCACTGAAATCTCATTCCCACATGGACCTCATCCTTCGAAATGGTTATGTCCTGGACGGCACGGGCGCTCCCGCCCAACGCGCTGACGTCGGAGTGCAGGCAGGACGAATCGCCGAGGTCGGACCGCTGCCGGATGTGCCTGGAGTGCCCTGCCTCGATGTACGGGGACTCGTCGTGGCCCCCGGTTTTATCGACATCCACAGCCATTCCGACTTCACGCTGATGGTGGACCCCCGTGCGGTCAGCTCCATCACCCAGGGGGTGACGCTCGAGGTGGTGGGCAATTGCGGACACGGGTGCGCGCCGGTCCGGGACCCGGACCTGGCGCGGACCAACCTGTACGGATGCCTTCCGGGCTACGAGATCACCTGGCGGACCCTGGCCGAATATCTCGAATGCCTTCAGAAACTTCAGCCCGCGGTCAATGTAGCCGCGCTCGTGCCCAATGGCTGCCTGCGCCTGGCTGCGGCGGGTCTTGTGGACCGACCCTCGACGGTCGACGAGATGCGGGAAATGAAAACCCTATTGGCCCAAGGGCTTGAGGAGGGCGCCTTTGGCTTCTCGACCGGGCTCGAGTACGGCCCCGAGAGAGCGTGCCCGGAGGATGAAATCGTCGAGCTGTGCAAGGCCGCCGCAAACTATCCGGGCTTCTATGCGACTCATACCCGGAATCGGATGGGCGAGCCCGCAGAGACGATCGCCGAGGCCATCCGGACCAGCGCGGCCGCTGGAATTCCTCTTCAAATATCGCATCTCGCCGTGGTGGCCCGACTTGCCACCGATGGCCGGCGCGCTGTCGAGGATGCGCTCGAACAGGTGGACGAGGCCCGGCGGCAAGGCCAGGACGTTGCCCTCGATATGCATACCCGTCAGTTCGGCACCACCCATCTGAGCGCAGCCCTCCCTCCCTGGGCGCTCGAAGGCGACCGGTCGGCTGTCATGGCCAGACTCCGAGAGCCTGCGGCCCGTGACCGGATGAAAGGCTATTCGAGCATCGTCACAGCGCTTGCACGAGGCGACTGGTCCCGGATCGTGCTCTACCGCTGCCATGCCCAGCCCGGTTTCTCCGGCAAGAGCATCGCCGAGATCGGCCGGGAACTCGGCCTGGATGGCTTCGATACCGTGTGCGAAATCCTCTCGGCGGAGATCGAACATCTGCACGACCTCATGATCCTGGGCCTTGCCTATCAAGAGGATGACCTGCGTCTGGCCTTCGAGCACCCTTGCTGCATGCCGGGCTCGGACGCCACGGCCCTCGGGCCGGACGGACCGCTGCGGGCACAGGTTTTCCACGGGGCATATACCTGGGCCGCCTGGTTCTTCCGGCACTTTGTGCGGGAGACCCGCACGTTGACTATGGAGGAGGCGGTCCGCCGCCTCACGTCCCTGCCCGCACAGCGCCTCGGGCTGGGCGACCGCGGACTCCTTCGGAGGGGCGCGTGGGCAGATTTGGCCGTTTTCGATCCCATGGTCTTCTCGGAGCGCGGAACGATACTCGAGCCCAATCAACTGGCTGCCGGCATGACCCATGTTCTAGTCAACGGCGTCGTCGCCCTCAAGGACGGACATCTCACCGGCCGCCGCGCCGGTCGGGTCCTGCGCCGGGGCAACCGCGCAGGCCAGTAAATCGCGGATGCTCTTCCCACCCCAATAACCTTCGGCTCGGGGAGACCCGCGCAGGCCAGTAAATCGTTGCTGTGCTATCACTTAGTGGTCGACTCAAGGGGTCAAAACCGGGCCGAATTTCTTCCCTTGACTTTCCAAGATTCGGTTTGACAAATTAACGACTTACATAAAACTTCCGTTCGTGCACGAACACTTGACAGGCCCCTTCGGGTAACCGGAAGGGGTGGAACGCGCTCACCGGATAAGTGGGGCGCGCTCAGACCGGCCGTGACACACACGGCCCACGGTCCACGATCTCAAGCCCATTTTGCGGGACTCTGTCCCACGCGACTTCGTGTAGACTATCCAACGCGCGGATTGTTAGACTGTAACTTCTTGTGAATAAAGGGCGCAGGGACCGACGATCTGGTAATAGCGAAACACTGTAACCCAGGAGAAAGGTGAACCTTGAAAAAGCTGATCACGAGTCCGAAGGCGGCTTCGGCCACCGGGGCCTATTCCCCTGCGCTCCACGTCGGCGACTTCGTGTTTCTTTCCGGCCAGGGGGCTCTCGACCCTCGGACCGGCGAGATTGTAGGGAATACCATCGAGGAGCAGACGGCTCGTACCCTGGACAACGTCAAGGCGCTTGTCGAGGCCTCGGGCGCCTGCATGGCGGACGTGGTGCGCTGCACGGTGCATTTGACCGACATGAACAACTTTGCACGCTACAATCAGGTCTATGCGTCGTATTTTCCGGACCCGAAACCGGCCCGGACGACGGTGCAGTCCGTGCTGTGGCCCGGGCTGTTGGTCGAGATTGACGCTATCGTTTACAAACCGGTTTGAAGTGGAGACTGGCGATGCCGATCGTATCCGCCGGGATTCTGGAGGGTTGGGTGACGGAGATGTTCCGCAAGTGCGGGGCACGGGACGAAGACGCTCGGGTGGTGGCCCGCAGCCTGGTGGAATCGAACCTGGTGGGCCACGATTCGCACGGCGTGCTCCAGGCCCCGCGTTATTGCCGGGAGGTGCAGGAGGGCCGAATCCGGGTGCAGTCCGAACCGGCCATCGTTCGGGAATCCGCGACGACGGCCGTGATGGACGCCCAGTGGGGCTTCGGGCAGGTGACCGCGTTCCGGGCGCTGGGCCTGGCCTTGGACAAGGCGTCGCAGCACGATCTCGGCTGTGTGACGGTCCGGCAGAGCAATCACATCGGCCGGCTCGGCGAATATGCCTGGCGGGCGGCCGAGCAGGGCTTCATTGGCCTCGTCATGATCAACGGACACGGCGTCGGAAGACAGGTCGCACCCTTTGGGGGCTCCGACGGCCGTCTCGCGACGAATCCGCTGGCCATCGGGATTCCGCCCATTGGGGGGCAAGGGTTGCTGCTGGACATGACCACGAGCGTGGTGGCGCAGGGCAAGATCGACCTGCTCCAGGCCAGAGGTAAACGTCTGCCGGAGGGATGGATTCTGGACGGGTTCGGCCTGCCCAGCACCGATCCAGCGGCTTTTCAGGGGCCACCGCCGGGCACACTCCTTCCCCTCGGCGGAAACACGGGGTACAAGGGCTTCGGGCTCTCCATGATGGTCGAGGTGCTCGCCGGGGCACTTTCAGGCGCTGGTTGCAGCCGCACGCGGGAGGGAGATATCCTCAACGCGGTGTTCATCCTCGCCCTGAGGGTGGACGCATTCGTTGATCAGCAAGAATTCGGGCAGCAAGTGTCCGAACTGATCCGGCACGTGAAAGCATCTCCGCTTCGACCGGGCTTTACGGAAATCCTTGTCCCGGGGGAAGTTGAGTCGCGTTCGCGCCAAGCGAGGCTGGAGAGCGGGATCGATATCGAGACGCCGACTTGGAAGCGACTTTGCGAATGGGCCCAGAAGCTGGGAATCAGGATACCGGAAGGGCTATCATAGACTGGAAGGGTTGGGAGAAGCGCCGACCACGGAGGGGCGGCGCGTCAGGCGCTCAGACTGTTTGAATGAAACCCGTTCGGGATTTGATCGTCTTTAATCTCACAGGGTGTTCGAGAACGGACTGCACGGCCGGGCCGGGGCGAACAGCCCCAGCGCCCGTGCTGGGTGGCCAAGGGGCTTTATGGCTCGTAGTGACGCGGAGCTGGTGAAAAGCGTCCTCCGTGGCGAAGCCGAGGACTTTCGCGAGTTGCTGGAACGCCATCAGGATTCCATTTATCGAGTGGCACTCCGATGCAATCCCCGAGCCGAATTCGCCGAGGAAGTCACACAGGAGGCCTTCACGAGAGCCTTCGAGCACCTCTCCGAGCTTCGAGACCCGGGATATTTCTACGGCTGGCTCCGGCAGATCGCCCTCCGCCTCTGCACGGATTGGCTTCGAGCCCGAAATGGCCATCCCCGTTCTCTCGACACCCTGAGGGAACAGGGGCTGGAGGTCGGAGTCTCCGGACGCCAGCCGCGGATATCGACGGTGGAAACCGTGGTTCAGAAGAAAGCCATCCAGGAGATCGTGCTGTCGGAGGTGGGCCAGCTCGCCCCGGATTTCCGCCAGATTCTGATGATGCGTTACTTCGAAGGGCTCTCGATCGAGGAAATCGCGCAACACCTGGAGCTGAACGAAAACACCGTCAAGGTGCGACTATTCAGGGCCCGGGAGGCGCTGCGCCCGCGGCTTCAGGAACTCTATTCGAAAGGAGACCTGACGAGTGAAGGAATGTTTGTCCGTCCAGTCTAAGCTCGAATCCGCATTCGATTCGGGCCGGTCACCCGAGCTCTCTAGCCTGGAGCAGCAACACCTGCTCGAGTGCGAGGAGTGCCGGACGGTCGCTCTCCTGGTGCAGGCCGGCCTCGCGGTGGCCCCGGAACGATTCCCATCCCCCGCCCCGGAGGCCGTGTCGCCGGGCCGCAGCGAAGAGACCCGCCAGCGGACCGCCGATGCGGTCATGGCACGAATCCAGCACGGGTCGCCCGCGGCGTCGCCCGTCGAGAAGCACGGGCAGCCCCCAGCGGCTGGCCCGACTCCGGCGCGGCGAAAGCCGAGAGGAAAGCCTGCCTCCTGGTTCTGGAAGGCCGTCGTGCCCCTCGCCGCTGCCGCCGTGCTCATCCTCGCTATCCTGCCGAAGCAGGTGGACGAGGTCGACGATGCGAGCCACCTGGCTAGCCGCGAGGTCTCGAAGGACTACGATTCGCTCCCGCCGCCCGCGGGCTTCCCCCTACCGGACGCGAAAGGGGCTCAGGGCGGCCAAGATGAGCCTGCAGCAAGCCATGACGTGTATGACCAGCTCCAGCAGAATCGGGCCAGCAGCCTGGGCAAGAGGTCGTACCTGGAACTGGAGGCAATGGAGGAGAAAGACAAGGGAGTGGGTCATGAGGCGGACGAAAAACTGTCGCTTCGTGAAGAAGACAGGGGCCGCCAAGAGGGTGCGAAGAAACAATTGGCGGGCCGAGCGTACCAGGCCCAGCCGAATCGACCACCGGAAGAAGCCGCGCCCTCGAAGGCGATGAACGAGCGTGGGATGCCAGGACCAGAGCGGCAGATCGTATCTCAGGGTCACATGCGGGACGGAATCGCTGGCGGCGGCGGCCCGATGGCCCAGGGAGGGGATGGCCGGGGAGACCAAGCGGAAGAAGTCTCTGTCAAGGACGAGGAAGCGGCAGGACCGTCGGCTTTCAATGCGGGCACATTTGCAGACGAGACGGCACGAGGAGAGCTGGGTGATCAGGCGGCTGCCAGCGTCGCCGGTGCTGGCGAGGGCGTCGCCCCATCGTCTCAGGGGGGCGGCGCAGGGCCGCTCCCGGCGGCCCCTCCTGCCGCGCCCTCTTCCGCGTCCGCAGCAGCCCCGCTCTCGATCGCTCCCGCGGAGCAGCCTGCCGAGGTTGCTCCTGTCCCCATGCCCAGGGAAGACGCTTTCAGACCCGCGGAAGAGATGGGGAAGGCTGGCCTGGCCAAGAAGGAGGCGTTGTCCCGCGGCTCGTATTCCGAGAGAAAAAAGACCATGAGCACGCCCACTGGCGGGATGGCCGGGCCGAAGGTGGCCGGTCGCAGGGAACAGGCGGCCGAAATGGATGCGAAGGAAGCCAGCAATGCCGTGGCGGGACATGGCGTCACGAAGGCTGAGCCGGCAATGGCTGGCAGCCAGCCGACCCTGGTCGAGAGGGACGTTCGCAACCGGGCCGTCGCCGGGGAGAGGGGCTTTGTCATCGGCAGGCTGGCCCGCGAAGATCGGCAGTCGGTGGGCCAAGCTGGCGTGCTTTCAAGGATTACCCTGGAGGGCTGGGACGCCAGTGTCCGGATACCTGTGGAAGTGTTCGAAAAGCTGAAGGTGGGGAATACCTACAAGTTTTACGGCGAATGGTTGGCCGCGTCCGCGGCCAGCGGCGGCCCCGTGTTCCTGGTTCAGGCCGTGAAGGAGCCGTAGTAGACGAGCTCGTCAGTGCGGATGCACTCACGAACTCGTCTAGTAGCCCGCATTCTTCATTGATATCAGAGTGGTCTCACGCGTTTCCCGGCATCCCCTGCGACTTCTGGAGGACGGAGGGGACGAGGCCGAGCGTCATGACCAGGAGGACGACCATGCCGCCGCAGGCGAGGAGGAGGGCGTCGTAGGCGCTCAAGGACATGCCCGAGAGCGACCAGGACTCGCGGAGGATGCCCGCTTCCAGAATCCAGGCGCTGAAGAACCCGGCGAACGCGCCGCCGCCCTGGTTCAGGGTCTGACACAGGGAAGCAGACAGGGACTTGTTCTCCTGGGGAATCAAGGCCAGGAGCTCCGTGGTGATGGCGACCGAGGATGCAGCCTTGACGAATCCGTAGGTGAAGTTGCAAGCCCCGACGAGAAACAGCAGAAGGGGAGGCCAGGCGGCCCGGAAGAGGAACAGAAACAAGACGACTCCGTAAACGAAGTGGCAGACGAGAAAGACTGGCTTCGTGCCGAAACGGTCCACGGCCCTGCCGCCACAGAGGTAGCCGAGGACCGACCCGATCATCAGGAGGTTGCCCAGCCAGACCACGGAACGGTCGCTCAAGTGGATGACCTCCTTCTCGGCGAGGGCGAAGAGGTGGGGACACGCGGCGGTGAAGAGTGAGAGCATGAACACGTAGCAGCAAAAGGGAAAGTAGTGGGGTGTTCGAACAGAGGTCTCCAGGGCGGTGATGAAGCTGCTCGAGCCGGGGCGAGGCATCTCCAGTTCGGGGACACGGGCATAGAACGGCACGCGGCAGACCAGCGCCGCCGTGAAGACGCCCATGAGGACTTGATAGGCCTGGACGGGAGCGTCCGCGGGCAGGAAGACGGCAACGACTGCGGCGAACACGATCCCGGTGGATTGCCAGGAGAATCGGAGGGTGCCGAAGAAGCGGCCGCGCAGGTATTCCGGCACGATGGGGCTGAGGAGGGCAAACCAGCCGGCGGCCATGCAGGTCTCGCCAAGGGCAAAGATGACGATGCCAGCGAACACAGCAAGCTCAGCCCAGTTCCCAGCGGCAAAGCCGCTAGCAGAGATGAGGGTGAACCCGGCGATGAGCAAGACCATGCCGGCCGCCCCGATGCGTTTCTTGCCGTATCGGTCGGCGAGATAGGCCAGGGGTACCCGGAGAAAATCGACCGCGAGCGGAAGAGAGAGGTAGATGATGATGCGGGCGCTGCCGATGTGCAGGGCGCGGAGGTAGAGCAGCATCTGGCCCGAAATGAAGGCCAGATGGGGCAGGGTGCCGAAGCACTGGCCGATAATGGCCGATCGCATGGCCCTGCGCTGCGTGTCCGTGGGGGGCGTCCGGGGCGCGGTTCGGGATGAATCGCTCTCTGGCAAGGGAAAGCCTTAGGATCTCATCAAATCCGCTGCGCCCTGCAGGCTACGCGGATTTGAGAGACGGGGCTGCTTCGGCTTCGCCGAACCAGCCCCGTCTAAAGAGCAGAATGGTATAACCTATTTCGAAACAACTGGTTAAACCTTTTTGCGTCGAAGGAAACGGACACCTGTGTCGAAGGAAGCGGACACCCCGGAGGGCGTCCAAGTCAGAGTTGACAACATCGAAAATTCATTTTCGATACGGCGCTGTAACGCCATAAGCAAGAAACGGAAGGACTCTGGCTTCACTTGACACCCATGGAGTGCGGGGCATGGGTGCTTGCCCCGAAGCGAAGCGGGTGTCCGGTAAGTGACGGGAACCTTCTGCATCCTTCCCGCTTCCCGGCGTAGCGCTGCCAGGCGGTCAAATAAGAGTTCCTCGATGACAGCCTTACTCGCCGAGGTCCGTCAGAAGCTTGCGGGCCTCCTCGGCGCTGGACGACTGGGGATGGCGGTCGATAATCTGCCTGAGCGTCGAGGCCGCAGCTTTCTTGTTGCCCGCCCCCATCAGGTTCTTAGCATTCGTGAGAAGCGAGCGGGCCTTGCGATCGCTCGCCGCAGCCTCCCCACCTTCGTCGCCGCCGGGACGCCCAGCGTTGCCCGTCTCGTTGTCCGGAACGGCGACCCCGGCCGTCTTCTTGCGAGCGGCCTGAATCGCCAATCGGGCCTGCCGCTGCACGTCCGTGCCCGGAAACTGCCGCGCCAGATTCTCCAACTCGTTCACCAGCGTGTCCGGCTCCTCCTTCAAGGCCTCTTGCAGCGCCTTGAGGCGCGACAGGCCCTCGTTCTCGATTTGCTTGACCATCTCCTTCAAGGCCGTATGGTAGGGCCCCTGACGCACCGACTTCAAGAGCTGCCCGATGCTCTTGAGCGATTCATTGAAGTTCTCCTGGTCCACCTGGAGCTTGAATTCCTCCAGCGTGCTGCGCTGCTCCTTCGAAAGGCCCGTGCTGGCCGCCCGGAACAGTTCCCGGCATAACTCCTGGGCCTCGTCATTCCAGGCGAGCCCGACACCCTCATAATACGCCTCCTGCACGGAGGAAAACCCGTGCTGCTTCAGACGCTCGGCCAGCACCGGTGTACGCTCCAGGCTCTCCTTGTCCTCCTTGCCGCACGTAACCACGATGGGGAAGTGCCGCTTGATCGCCTCCATCTCCGAAGGGAGATAAACGGTGACCGAGTGCAAACTGCAGGCCAGGATGACCTCTGGATGCTTGAGCGCGAATCCCAGGGCGAAGTCCGCCCCGCCGGAGATGCCCGTGATAAAAATCCGTGGCTGAATATTGAATTTCTTGGCGACTTCCTTCAGCACCTGTATCAAGGCCTCGTCCTCGCGGGCATCCAGCTTGAAATAGTTGCCATCGAACGAGGGGCACAGGAGCAGGAAGCCGTCCCTGTCCGCGTCCCGGATGAACATGACGGTCATGTCGCTGCCCTTGGACCGGACGGCGTGGACGCTGACAAAGACGTACCACTTCCGATCGGGCTTATAATTCGTCGGGACATACAAGAAGTACTCAAAAGGCTTGCCCTCGAACTGAATCTCGAACCGCTGGGCTTCCGGCAGATTCGCCTCGGCTGACGCAGGAACGGGGAAGGCTCCGAAAATCCAGGAGATTCCAACGAGGCCAGCGAGTACACCCGCACGGAATTGCATCTTCGCTTCCATACGAGCGTACTTTGGGGAACTTCTCCCGTTAGAGTTTTCGGTTGCCACATCTCCGCGCCGCGCGGCGATGTGGACAGGTGTCAGGTGTCGGGTGTCAGTTGATTCCTGACACCTCACACCCGACACCTTTCCGAGCCTTGTTGGGTTGCGGGCCTTGCCCGCCTTAAGGGTCCTACAGAGGCGAAATCTACAAACTCGGTTGTACATAAGTATTAATTTCACCAGTACTTAACCCAGGTTAGCTCTTAGATTTCCCTTCCGTACAGGGTCCCTCCAAACGTCCAAACGCCCCTCCACAGGGTCCCTCCCATAGAGACAAGTCTTGGAAATGGCATCCCACCCACAGTCCCAACGGGATCCTCCCGGAGGGATCCCGTTGGGACGTTGGAAGGCTCCCTCCCGTGGGGACAAGTCCGGGAGGGTCCCCCGTGGGGACAAGTCCTAGAGGAGGAGCGACGCCGACGGAGGGACGGTGCGTTATGGGATATGGCTTAAGGCGGAGGACGGAATGAGCGTCTTGTTGCCGCTGTTGGGATTCGACACCACGGCCACGTCCTGGCTCCAATACAGGTTGAAATAGTTGGATGACCCGCCCTCGAGGTACATGAAAACAAATTTATACTTCTGCAGCATGTTCACACCCATGAAACTCTTCAGAAATACGGTGCCGGGCCCTAGGTACTGCGCCGTCTCCGCTCCGCTCGCCGAGGCGTCCCCGTTCCCATCAATCCAGATGTAAACCCATTCATCACTGGAGCTGACCACGTGCCAGTCGCCACCCGCAGGAAATTCGATATAACCGTCGAACCGCACCAGGATGTTATCTACGCCGGTTCCGGATTGCTTGCCCCAATTGCCTGGTTTTCCCGTTTGCGGTAGAAATCCAAAAGACGATTCTGTCAAATCTTTGGTCCAGACCGTTTCGTAATCGGGCAGCTTGTTGTAGGTCTCCGCCTGAACGGCGCCCCAATTGCCGCTGCTCTCGTTCCACCACCGCCCATAAAGGCCCGGAATGAATCCACGCTTCCAACCCAGCTCCACGTGCGTATCCCCAAACACGTAATGCTTCTCCATCCCCTTGCCATCCGCTTGGTGCCTCTTGCCTACTTCCATGACCAGAATGGAGATCGCTGAGTCCGTCAGATTCGTCATCAAATTCGTGCCCACGTAGGCACTGCTGACAGAATAGGAACAGGGGTAACCATGTCCGTTCGTGAAAGGCTTGGTGTCCAAGGGGCACTTGAATTGCCTCACCTTCTGCGCCTCGGCGGCGACGTAGCCCGGGTCGTTGCTCAATTTGTAGCCGAATTCTTTCACATAATAGGACCCATCAGGGTTCGTCCACCCTTTCCAGTTCGGCGCATAGCTCGTCACGGCTACCCCGATCGCACGAGCATAGGACCCGCATCTGGCGGCCTGCGCCTTACTCTGGCCGTAAAATAGCAAAGGAACGAGAATGGCCGCAAGCGTGATGATAATCGAGATGACGACGAGCATCTCGATCAGGGTGAAGCCTGATCTCTTGCCGGGGGAGGGGATCATGATCATTGCCTCTGATGTGGGGCCGTGGCTAACCCGGCGGACCCGCTCACGAGTCGCCAGGATCGAGCTGGAAAAAAGAAGTTAGGCGCTTGGCTCGCCAAACTTGAAGGAAACTTCTTAAGTCTGAATTGCACTTTTAAAGGCTTCCGTTTCCCCGCCAGGGTTGGGCTGGCGAAGCCGGGCCAACCTTGGCTCTGAAATCCGCGAGCCCGAAGGGCGCAGCGGATTTCATTAGAGTCTTGGCTGTCACTCCTTCGCCGGGCGCGTACAGCAGGCGCTGGAATGTGAATCAGCATCAGGTGTCAGGTCTCATCTGACGCCTGATACCTTTCCGAGCCTTGTCGGATTGCGGGTATCCCCCGCCTAGACCTATCACCTTGCTGAAGCAACGCCCACGGAGTGGGGACGCTCGTTTGAACGGCACGGCGCGGACGTGTTGCGGCCTTGAACTCTAACAAACCATACTATAACAAGTTTTTTAGAAACTTCTAGGTTTTCTTGGCAAATTGCAACAACCTTCGAGTCCTACGGGGCCCCTTGCTCCTCGGCCTTTCGGCCCCACATCTCGAATAGTGGGTAGAATACCAAGAGGAGGAAGGTAAATGCCATGAGAGCAACAGCCGCCAGCTTGAGAGCCGCAAAATACGGGGACACGAAACGAATGAGCCAGGGGCAGGCCAGGTCCGTGGCCAGGCCTGCGAAAGGAAGAATCATGCCAGCCGCTTTCCATCCGTGCCCCAGCGAGGTCATGAAAAACATGTGCACGAGAATCAGGTAGATGACCGGCATGATGAAGAGATGCTGGTGGGTCGTCAAGAGAATGGCGTGGGCCGTCATGGGTTCGTGCAATTGCAGTTCCGATTCACCTTCAACGGTGGCGGCTTCCGCATCCGGCGTCCCGCAGTAATATTCGACGATCCCACGATAGCTGAAGCGCCCTTTCTGGTACTGCAGCAGGAAATTGGAGAGGTAGCCTGCGGCCATGAATGCGAGGAAAAAGGTGTAGACCATTTTCATCCCGCTGGGTAAGGCAGAAAGCTTGAATGCCGGTGATACGAAGTGTTTCACGGTCAGGAAATTTCAAATCTCTCTCGAAACAAGGCCCGAGAAGGCTCGAGAACGGAAAGGGATGTAAGGAAGCCAGGGCCGGCCGACAACGAAGGATGGAAGCCGCCCCGCACCTGAGCCCTCACTGGGGTGAGGAGGGAAGAGCTGCGGACGCCGCCGAGGTCGTAACCGCCGAGGTCAACGAGCCGGTCTTCAAATAAACCTCTTCAACGATTGCCAGAGCTTTCCGTACCCCTGACGTCACCCCGATGACGGAAAGAGTGGCCCCGGTGACGTTCAGGATGTCTTTGTTGATCCGAAGAGGATTCTTGCCGGTTTTCCCGTGAAACTGTTTTAAAAACCGAGGATGCCGGACCTCGCCACCCCGGCACTCTCGATAGACCATAATAGCGACTCGCGTAACTTCACCTTGCGGACTGACCCCTACGACAAAAGTGATCGGCCGAAACTTGCCAACCTCCTCGACAATCAGGCCATAAGCGTCTACCTGCCCGCCCGTTTCGCCTCTAAGGATCGAGAATGTCCTCGAACCGATAGGCTTTCCCAGCCGCTTCTCGATCCTTTCAACTTGGTCAGTCGTAAGTTGTACCGGCAACTCGGAAACTTTTTCAGAACCTTTCAAAATGATTTCAATGGCCTGATCCTTAGTGAGATAGACCTGAGTCTCCCCAATCCAATCCGCATAGAGGCAATTTGCGGCAAGCAGCAAGAGTGCTATGAATCTGGCGACCATATTACTTAACTCATTTTGTACACTTAGTTTACATAAATTTCCATCGTGGCGGTGGAAGGCTGGACACGCCCCGTTTCTAATTGAGATTGATTCTCAATTAATTGGAAGACAAATATTACAAAATTCTTCCGCCCTGTCAAGAAAAAAACGCTACCCACGAATATGGCGTACACCAAAACCGCCCCGAGGATATTCCCAGGTCAGCCCACGACGTCCTAAGCGCTGACAGGCCACTATCGCACCTCCGCACTCGATGCACCCTTCCCACGACATCACGATCTTTCCCGCCTCATCGAGCCTGAAATTTCGGACCGGACAAACGTAGAGACATGGTTTGTCGCTGCATGACACGCAAAGGCTCGGATCGATTTTCATGTGCGGATGGCCAGAATCGATCTTGAATTGGGTCTTGCCGACCTTATCATCCAGGCTGATTTCCTGCATAGGCTTCAAGAATCGCTGGACGTCCATAAATGGCCTTTTTGGCTTCGAAGAGCCCGTTAATCCCTATTGGCATGATAGGATGGAACCCTTTATGAATCAAGAAGATTGGTCGGAAAGAAATTCGTTGCAAAACCCTGATGCAAGGTTATAATCGTGATTTCCAGTGCGGTTCTCCGAAAAACCCATCATAAGACATTTGGAAGGATCATTTCTCATGGCGGATCCTGCCAGCGATTCCAGTGCGGAAGTCAAAGATGCGGCTCCTCGTGAAGGTTCTGATATTTCCTCCGCCAAGGCCGCGGGCGAGGCGGGGAATGCCGCGCCCGCTGACCCTACGCCGGAGGAACAGTTGCCGCCTCGGGCCGCTGCGGCTGACGTGGAAGAGTTAGAATCGGTCTTTACCGGCGAGGACATGGACCGGGGACGGCTTTTCGCCATCCGGAGGAAAGTTTTTCAGGATGCCGCGCTCGCTGCCAGGCTCAAGGGATTGATCGATGTCCTTCCGGATACCATCTCCAAGGCGGAGAAGCCTTCTGTTCGGCGCGTCCTCCACCTCAAACTGGCTTTTGGGCACTGGGTCCTGGGGCGGGCCCGGGAAGCTTTGGCGCTCCTGGAGTCCCTGGGAAACGATCCCATGGCCAAGTATCTCGCAGGAGTGGTTCATCTAGAGCACGGTCATGCTCGAAACGCCCTAACCGTTCTGCAGCAGGCGAGTGAAAAAGATGAGAGTCTCGAAGTCGCCTGTGCTCTTCTCGAAGCGAAAACAAAATCGGGTGAAGCACCGGAAAGCCTCAAACTGGCCGAAAAACTGTTGAAATCTCATCCGGAAAGCGCTGAAGTTCATTTTCAACGGGGACTGGCATTGGAGCATTCCGGTGACTACGAAATGGCCATCGAGTCCTACCAGCATGCCCAGGGTCTCGAAGCGTCCCATGTCAAGAGCGCGTTCCACCTGGGATATCTCCTGGCGCTCCGAGGGCAGGAAGAGGAGGCGCTTCGTTATTACCGGTCTTGCATGGATACCCCTCCTTTCTTTGGCAGTGTGCTGCTGAACCTGGGCCTGCTTTACGAGGATGCCCGGCAGTACGAAAAAGCCATCGCCTGTTACCAGAAGGTGCTCCGGGGTGATCCGGCGCACCCGCGTGCTCGGCTCTTTCTCAAGGACGCCTTGGCCTCGTTGCACATGTATTACGACGAGGACCAACAGACGGAAATGGATCGCCGGAAAGGTCTGCTGAAGATGCCGGTGGCGGAGTTCGAACTTTCGGTCCGTTGCCGTTCAGCCCTGGAGAGCATTGGCATCCAGACGCTGGGTGACCTGGTCGCCAAGACCGATGTGGAGCTGCTGGCCTGCGACAACTTTGGAGAAACTTCCCTTCAAGAAATCAAGGTTTTGCTGGCCCAGCATAGCCTCCATTTGGGGATGTCACCCCAGGATGCCCCGGACGAAGCCAAGACCATTCTGGGGCAGCCTGGGGACCAAGGCACCCTCGACAGGCTGGTCAGCGAATTGGACCTGTCCGTGCGATCGCGCCGATGCATGGAACGACTGGGTATCGTGACCCTGCGAGACCTGGCGGAGAAGACGGAAAAAGATCTTCTCAGCGGGAAGAATTTCGGCCGTACGTCATTGAAGGAGATCAAGGACAAGCTGGCCCAGTTTGGCCTGAAACTGGCCGACGACGCATGACACCAGCGGTCTCCTGAGCCTCTATTTGATCGGGAATCCGAAGCAGGCGCGTGCTCTCGGCTATTCCCGGGTCGGCAGGGTCGCACGGCCGTTCCGTTGATTCCCGTCCCCCTGTCCTTACCAGGACCCCTGCCGAACACTCCGATTTGGCCAAGCAAAGCACTGCCCCAATCCAACCCGTGTGACTCGACCGACCAGCATTAAGAAAGTACACGGCAAGTGCTTCGCTAGTAGCCGTTGCTTGTTAACGCATTATCTTACAAAGGGATACAGCCTTTCCCCGCAAGTGATGAAACTGGTCTCATTCGTCACGGTTTTGACCCTTGGAGACTTCCAGTAGACGAGTTCGGAAGTGTAGATGCACTTCCGAACTCGAGCACGACTCTCTTCGGTCCCGACCCGCAGATTCGCCTGTATCACCTTCGTGCGGTCCTCATGATTGAGTTTCTCAGGGGGCAAGTGGTGTCCAAGCGACCAGGAGACCTGGTGATCCAGGTGGGCGGGATCGGCTACCGTCTTCAGATTCCAAACTCGACGTTCGAGCGTGTCCCCGATCAGGGAGAGGCGATGGTGTTGACCTACCTCCATGTCCGTGAGGACGCGCTAAAGCTCTTCGGCTTTGCCACTTTGCCGGAACGCGAGATGTTTGAAATGCTTCTCTCGGTCTCGGGCATCGGGCCGGGCATCGCTCTGGCCGCTCTCTCAGGAGGGGCGATCGAGCAGTTGAAGGAGATGATCTTGACCGAGGACGCACAAGGACTCCGGCGCATCAAAGGAATTGGCAAGAAAACGGCTGAGCGAATCATTGTGGAGCTGAAAGAGGCGGTTCGCCGGGTCTCCGCCGTACCCTCGTCCTCAGCGTCCACTCGGCTGAGGAATTTGGAGGACGCCGTCCTGGGGCTGACGGCCCTGGGCTATCCCCGAGGCGTGGCGCAGGAGGCCGTACGGCTGGCCGCTGACAAACTGGGCGGCGATGCTCGGACGGAGGACCTGTTGCGGGAGGCCCTCCACAACGTTTGACGTGATGATCCTGCAATTCGCGAAGCCGTAAGTGCCTGCCGATCCTCCTATGGCCCTGGCCCATAATCCTCAAAAAGAAGACGACGAGCTGGATTTCGAGCAAACGGTCCGGCCCGAACTCTTCACAGATTTTGTCGGTCAGGTCCAGGTCCGTGAAAACCTCCAAGTCTATATTGATGCCGCCCGCCGAAGGAAGGAGTCTCTCGATCACGTCCTGCTGTGCGGGCCGCCCGGTCTTGGAAAGACCACGCTGGCCCACATCATTGCCCGGGAACTGAAGGCGGACATCAAGGTCACGTCGGGGCCAGCACTGGCTCGGCCGGGCGACCTCGCCGGTCTGCTCACTCGCCTGACTGCGGGCGACGTGCTGTTCATCGATGAAATCCATCGCCTGAGCCCGATCGTCGAGGAATACCTCTACGGGGCCATGGAGGATTTCCAGATTTCGATTGTCATCGACCAGGGCGTCAATGCCCGCAGCGTCAATCTGGTTCTCAAGCCCTTCACCCTCATCGGGGCCACCACCCGGGAAGGCCTGTTGACTTCGCCGTTCCGATCACGCTTCGGCGTGTTCGAGTCCCTCAGCTTCTATCCGTGGGAGGACCTCTGCACGATCATCCATCGCTCCGCGGGCATTTTGAAGATTCCGATCGAAGCGGACGCTGCGGAGACGCTGGCCCGGCGTTCCCGCGGCACCCCGAGGGTGGCCAACCGCCACCTTCGCCGCATTCGGGACGTCGCCCAGGTCCGCGGATCCGGTGTGATCACCCTCCCCATCGCCGCCGAGGGAATGCAGAGACTCGGCGTCGATGACCTAGGCCTGGTCGAGATGGACAGGCGCATCCTGGCCGCCCTCATCAAGCATGGAGGCGGCCCCGTCGGGCTCAAGACCGTGGCCGTGTCCGTCGGCGAAGAGGAGGATACCATCGAGGAAGTCTACGAACCCTATCTCATCCAGGAGGGCTTCATCACCAAGACGCCGCGGGGCCGGGTGGTCACCTCCAAGGCCTACCGGCATCTCGGGATGAAGCCCAGAAGGGACGAATCGATGGATCTCTTCAACTCATGAGGCTCTGTCCAGTCCTTCCAAAGCTGCTCCTCACCGCTGGGGCGCTCGCCCTCGGGGTCGTCTCCTCCTGCCAAAGACCTCCACCGGCAAAAGGCGTCCCCACGGCGAAAAGGATACGCCCTTCGATCCGAGTCGTCCTCTTCACCGGCCGGACCGGCGAGGCGCTGGCCCTCGGAGTCGAGGGGCCCTGCCGGGTGCTTGCCGACCCGCCCAGCGAGATTGCCGCACGACTGCGGGGCTGGCCCGTGGGCGCCGTCCGGACCGTCGATGCCGGAATCCGGACCAGCGATGGGCTCGTCGTGAACGCGTCACGCATTCGCATCGCTCCGGAA
Source organism: Planctomycetota bacterium (assembly GCA_016179685.1). Classification (GTDB taxonomy): domain Bacteria; phylum Planctomycetota; class PUPC01; order JACPCR01; family JACPCR01; genus JACPCR01. The sequence continues at coordinate 17,635 of JACPCR010000093.1, forward strand.
CAGGATGGCACCCTGGTGGTCGACGGCCGGCATTACCATGGAAATCTGGAACTGGTGGCCGGACCCTCCGGCATCCTGACCGCCGTCAACATCCTCCCTCTCGAAGACTACCTGGCTGGCGTCCTCGGGAGTGAAATGATGCTTTCGTGGCCACCCGCCGCTCTTCAGGTACAGGCCATCGTGTCCAGGTCATTCGCCCTCTCCCGGATGGAGAGCCAGGGGGCGGCCGAGTTCGACCTGGTAGCCGACACCCGGGACCAGAATTACCTGGGCATGGAGAAGGAGAGCGAGATCGCACGGGAGGCCGTGAACCAGACGCGGGGTGTCGCCCTTTCCTACGGGGGAAGCGTCTTCCGGGCCTTTTATCATTCCACGTGTGGCGGGCACACCGCGGACGTCGCCGCGGCACTCCAGCGGCCCCCCATCGGCCCCCTCGCCGGCGTCCCCTGTGGTTTCTGCCGGGAATCGCGCTATTATGAATGGCAGTGGTCCATCCCCCTCACCGAGATGGTCCAGTGCCTGTCGCGGGCCGGGTACGCCATCCAAGGCCTGACCGGTCTTCGCCTCGATGGTGTCGGGGCCGACGGTCGCGCGGCCCGGGTGGAACTGGCCCATCCGCGGGGACAGGTCTCTTTACCCGCCACGGACCTGCGCCGCATGCTGGGTCCCGATCGTCTGAGAAGTACTTGTTTCCGGGCGCAAATTCGTGGAGAAAAAGTATACTTTGAGGGGCGGGGGTGGGGACACGGAGTCGGGTTGTGCCAGTGGGGCGCCCGGGGCATGGCGGCTGCCGGCTACACCACCGAAACGATCCTGCAACATTATTACCCCGGGGCCAAGCTGGTCACGGTCTATGACGCCGTTCCCCGAGTCGTGAGTCTCTCGTACCCTTCTCCGGACCCGCACCGGCCCCGGAACGAAGGAGACCTGAAATGACGCAGAACATGATGCGGAATGCCGCCCCTCTCCTGATGGCCCTGCTCCTGGCCCCCCCGTGCCTCGATGCTCAAACATCGGGAGCATCACCCGCGGGACGCCAGGCCCCTTCGCTCTGGGAAGGGCTCTTCAGCATGCTGCCCATGCTGGTCGTCTTCGGCGTCGTCATGTACCTCTTCGCCATCCGGCCACAGCAGAAGCAGGAGCGGGCCCGGAGAGAAATGCTCGATAACTTGAAAAAGAACGACCGTGTGGTGACGGCGGGCGGCCTCCACGGAACCGTCAACGTCATCCGAAACGATACCGTGCTCCTCACCGTCGCCGACAATGTGCAGCTCAAATTCAACAAGAGCGCCATTCAAACCGTCCTGAAAAAGGCCGCTCCAGAGGATGAAGAGTCCGCACCTCAGCAAGATTCCAGTGAAAGGAGTTCATGAGCGAGAATATTCGAAACCGGATGACCGTGATCGCGCTGGTGCTCTTCTTCTCCGCCCTCTTCGTCTGGCCCCCGTTTGACGACCCCATCCTGGTGGTCCGGACGGTCGAGCGAATCCGCGGGACAACCGGGTTGCTCAAGGATAAGCTTCTGGACTGGAAGACCGGGCAGCCTCTGGTGAAGCAGCGGGATATCCTGGCCGAAGACGACCGGCACGTGGTCCAGGTGCACGAGGGGTCCTGGTATCGGTTTCTCATTCGCAGCCGGTTCGATGCGACGCCGCCCTCGGTCCGCGAGAACCTGGTGGAAGAAACGGAACGTGAGTTTCCCTCGGCGGAGGGTGGAAGCCGGAAGCTCAAGGTGCGCCTCATCCGCTACCGGCAGGAAATTCGTGTCCCCCATACGCTCAACCTGGGTCTCGATCTCAGCGGCGGAACGGAACTCGTCTATCGCATCGAGATGGTGCAAGAAGCCTCGGCGGGCAGTCCCGCCCAGGCCGAGGACAGCGCCTTCAAGCAGCGCCTGGCCGTCGCCTCACGGACCGAGGCCGTGGTGGACATCATCAAGCGGCGGGTGGACATCCTGGGCCTGAAGGAGCCGCGTATCCAGACCCAGGGGTCCGATCGCATCCTGATCCAGATTCCGGGGAAGGAAAAGCAGCAGATCGAAGAAATCAAGAAAGTCATCCAGACTTCCGGCCGCCTCGAGTTCAAGATCGTCGAAGATAACGTTGAACTGAAAAAGGACGCCGAGCATCACGACCTGCCCGACCACAAGTGGTATCCGCTGGAAAAAGAAAGCAACAACGAAGATGAGCCCGAGAAGCTGCTGATCAAGACGCGGGACCCGTACGAGGTCACGGGCGGCGACTTGGCCGCGGCCTATCCGACACAGGATTCGAATGGCCTGCCCGCCGTCGGCTTCCGCTTCAAGGCTGGCCGGGGCATGCGCTTCGGCTGGATGACCCGCGACAACATCGGCAAGCGGATTGCCATCATCCTGGACGGCAGGGTCTTCTCCGCACCGGTGGTCCGCAGCCAGATCGACGACGTCGGCATCATCGAAGGGGGTGCCAAAGGATTCACCTACCAGGAGGCAAAAAACCTGGCCACCATCCTTTCCGCTGGAAGCCTCCCGGCCGACCTCAAACAGGAACGCGAGGAAGAGGTCAGCCCGTTCATCGGAGACGATTCCATCCGCAGCGGTTTCCAGGCCATCTTGCTCGGCGGCCTCCTCGTGTTTGTCTTCATGATCCTGTACTACTTCGTCGGCGGCATGGTGACGGACCTTGCCCTGGCTTTCAATATCCTGATCCTGCTCGCGTCCGTGGCGGTGTTCCACGCCACCCTGACGCTCCCGGGCATCGCGGGCATCCTCCTGACCGTCGGCATGGCCGTGGACGCCAACGTCCTCGTGTTCGAGCGCATGCGTGAGGAACTGGGAAAACGGGCGACCACCTTCCAGGCTCTCGAGGCCGGCTACGAGCGCGCCTTCTTGACGATCTTCGACTCCAACCTGACCACCATCATCACGGCCGTCATCCTGATTTACTTGGGGACCGGACCCGTGCGCGGCTTCGGCATCACCCTCACGTTGGGCATCCTGGCCAGCCTCTTCACCGGCGTCTACGTCACTCGCACCCTTCTGACCTGGATGATGGAAAAGAACGTCCTCAAAGAAATCCGAATGATCCGGATGGCATTCATCCAGGACGTCCAGTTCGATTTCCTCCGCTGGGGCAAGGCCGCCATCATCGCTTCGACCACGGTCATCCTCGCCGGCTTGGTCTTCTTCTTCGCCCGCGGAGGGGACAATTTTGATATCGACTTCAAGGGTGGCTACCTCATCCACATCAAGCTGAGGGAACCGAGGACGACGGAAGATATCCGCCGCATCGTCGGGAAGGCCGACCTCCGCAAGCCGGAAGTCCAGCAGTACGGCCCCTCGACGCCACGAGGCGTCACCGATTTCATCATCCGTACCGAGAAGGACTACGGCTTCGATTTCGAAAAGATGCCCGAACGGTCGGCCGATTCCCGCATCACGGCGACCCTCAGCTTCCGCGATCGCGTGGATGCACGAATCGTTCGCGATCGGCTCAGCGAAAGCTTCAACGGGGTCAAGGCCGATGCGGTCGAAAAGTCCGACGGTAAACGGGTCTCCGTCTCCTTCCGCGACGAGGGCCAGGACCTCGACGAGACCCGCCGCCACATCCGCCGGGTCATCGAAGCCATGCCCAAGTGGGACCTCCTGAACGTCCCCGAGCTGCGGGAAGTCCTCCTGCCCGAGGCCGTTCAGGTCGCCGGGGACGCCATGAAGGTCAACCTGATGGAGGCCGCCAGCCCCGATGCTCTTCAGAAAAAACTCCAAGATTACGGTTTCATGGGGTTTGAGGTCCGGGGCGACCCGGCCACCGGGAAGGACGGCGGGTTCTCGAGCCTCGAGGTCCGGGGCGACCCTGAGCGTTTCCGGGACCTCGAGGACGTTGTCCGAAACAAGTGTGGGCTGGAGCTGGCCGAGCCCTTTCCCCGGTACACGCAGATCGGGACCGCGGTGGCCGGGGACCTCCAGTGGAAGGCCATCGCCGCCCTCATCCTGTCCTGGGTCGCCATCCTGATCTACGTGGGCATCCGCTTTCATGGCATCAAGTACGGCGTCGCAGCCATCGTCGCCCTCGTCCACGACGCCCTGTTCACCATCATCGCCCTTTCCGTCGCCGATTACTTCGGGCTCGTCGATGGCAAGATCAACCTCACCATGATCGCAGCCGTCCTGACGATCATCGGCTATTCGGTCAATGACACCATCGTCATTTTCGACCGCGTCCGGGAAAATGTGCAGGCCAACAATCGACCCTCGGAATTCGTCCGGCTCGTTAACCTCAGCAACAACCAGATGCTGGGCCGGACCATCCTGACGAACGGCGTAACCCTCCTTTCCGTGCTGGCCCTCTTCCTGTGGGGCGGCGGCGTGATCAACGGCTTCGCCTTCGCCCTCCTGGCTGGCATGGTCTCAGGCACCTATTCCACCATCTTCGTTGCTTGCCCCGTCATCGCTTGGTGGGACCGATTCTTCAAGACCCCCGAGACCGCCTCGTAGGCGAGCTTGGTAGTGGTGCACCCGCACTTCCGATCTCGCCTGCTTTACGCGCTATGAAAATCACGAAAATCGAGCTCATCCACGCCTCTCGGGGCGTCACCGTCCATGCCGGTGAGATCGGCTGGTCCTGGGTGCGGGTCCATTCCGACGAAGGCCAGGTGGGCCTCGGGGAGAGCTATCCCCTGGGTGAAGCCGAACGGGGAGTTATCCGCGGCGCCCTGGCTCGCGTGCTGCTCGGGCAGGACCCGCGGGACGTCGAACGCCTCTGGCAGGACCTGTTCCTGTCGATCAGTTACTTCGGCTGGGCGGGCGCGGAGATGCGGGCCATCAGCGCCCTGGACATCGCCCTCTGGGACCTCCTCGGCAAGACCACGGGCCAGCCCATCTGGCAGCTCCTCGGCGGCAAGTCTCGTGACAGGATCCGCACCTACAATACCTGCTACGATCACCTCTACGACTTTAACCGCGTCGATACTTCGGACGGCCTCGGTGAAGCGGGGAAGCTGGCCCGCGAGCTCCTCCTCGGCGGCATCCGAGCGATGAAAGTATGGCCCTTTGACGCCGCCGCCAGAAAGAATCGGGGACAGTTCATCACCCGCTCAGAGCTCCAGGCAGGCCTGCGGCCCGTCCAGCAAATCCGGGACGCCGTCGGAGAGGACATGGACATCGCCATGGAATTCCATGGGCTGTGGAACGTCCCGTGCGCCATCCGCATCGCACAGTCGCTCGAACCCTACCATATCCTCTGGCTCGAGGAAATGCTTCCGCAGGACAATCTCAAGGCCTACGCCATGCTGGCCCGGCACGTCGTTCAGCCCCTGTGCATCAGCGAGAGACTGATGACGCGTTTCCAGTTCCGCGAGCTCCTCGACCTGGGAATCGCCCAGTTCATCATGCCGGATATCGCCTGGTGCGGCGGCATCACCGAGGCCCGGAAGATCGCCTGCATGGCCGACACCTCTTATCTGCCCCTCGCGCCCCACAACTGCGGGGGACCCGTCCTCCACGCCGCCTCGCTCCACCTCGCCACCCACGTCCCCAACCTCTTCATCCTCGAAAGCGTGCGCCGACACTACCTCGTGGATTACCCCGACATCGTCTCAGACGCCCTCGCACCTCGTGACGGCGTCTTCGGCCCGCCAGCGGCGCCCGGGCTCGGCATCTACCTCCGGCCCGAATTCCTCAAGTGCCCCGGCGTCCAGATCGAGACCATCGAGAACTAAGCGCTGGGACGACAAAACTGGAAAAACGTTTTAAGTTTGAATCGTAACCATGGCCGCACTCCAAGCCGCCGGGCCTTCGACTCGCCGTGAGGGTGTTCCGATCACGCTGATCATTGACGATCCCGCGCCTCTCGTGAACGTCTTCTGGTGGCACGCCGCAGACTCCCAGAAGACCGATCACCCCACCCAGCAATCCGGCGAGCCCGTGGCGCGGGACGTCCCGACCGATTTCCTCGAAGAGTTTGCGGAAGTTATCGCCCGTTGGGGCGTCCGCGGCAAGTTTTCTGTCCTCCCCTACCCCGCGGGCCTGGGCAAGATCAGTGAGGGCTGGCCCGGGGCCGACCCCTCGGACCTCCGGCGCTGGAATCGGATCGCCCGCGAACGCGTCATGCCGTTCATGGACATCACCCCGGAGATTCTCACTCACGCGAAGGCGGTAGACATCGACACCCTGTCCCTTCTGGCGGAGAACGAACGCGACTGGGCCTCGCACCAGACCGCGGCAACGCTGACACCCTACATCGCCTGTGCCTTGCGTCTCCTCAACGAGGTGGGCCTCGAGGCCACAGGCGTCACCTCGCCCTGGGATTTCGGCCGGGAGGTCGAGCCGGACTACCGGGCCGCCATTCGCCGGGCCATGAAGGAAGTCAACCGCCGCGGGCAGACCTGGTACTTCCTGCACACCAGCTCCCGCGGGACCGAGTTCCTGTCGCAGGTGGTCCATCGAGAGGGCGACGACTGGCTCGTCAGCCTGGTCTCGCAGGCCGGCGACTTCCTCTGGCGGACGATGGAAACGAAAGAAGCCGGGCCGGAGGTCGTGCGCTCCGTGGCGGACCTGCACCTGACGGAGGATGGCCGAAACGGCCGCTTGGCGGAACTGTTCCACGCCGGCACTCCGATCGTCTTCCACACCCACTGGCAGAGCCTTTACTCGAACGGCCGCCGTACGGGCCTGAAGGCCCTCGAAGAAGTGGGCCGCCGCATCGCCCGCGCCTGGGGTGCCGGAGCCCGGTGGGTCACCTGCGACGAACTGGCACGAGAGATCGCGGCCGGGCAAGCTCACCAATCCAATCGGGTTTCCGGGTCGGTTTGACGCAGCGCTTCCTTAAGGCGGGCGAAGCCCGCAACCCAACTAGGCTCGGAAAGATGTCAGGTGTCAGGAATCAACTGACACCCAACACGCCTCCCACTGGGATCAGTCTGGCGGGACACCTCTCAACTTCTTCGCGCGGCGTGGGTAAGCGACATCCTAACTCTAAGGGATTCCGGGTATCTTCAGCAGCGTGAACGGACAGATGATGGTGACGTAGACCGTCCCGTCGCGTGCAACGATCAGCGCCATGTGGTGATAGAGGGGCGTCAGAACTCCGTCCGGAAGATGGTGATATCCATGGCTCCAGGGCGGAGGCTTCCCGTCGGCCCGGGGACGAAAATCGAAAAAGTCCGGATTCTTGACCGCCAGCACCCCGAGGTCTTCCCGCTCTCCTGCCCGGGGATCGTATCGGGCGAGATGGTGCAGGTAACCGCCGCCGAATCCGGTATCATTGTCCACGCGGATGACGGCGTAGACGCGCCCGTCGGGGCCAAGGCTCAATGCCGAACGCGAGTCCGGGTTTTTCCCCTCGATCAGGCGGCCGAGGCTTCGGCCGATCACCGCCGGGCCCTCGCTGGCTAGGTCCAGCTCAAAAAGCGTCGAGTCGTTCATCAGGAGGAGATAGGCCGTCCGGCCGTCCCGGGCCAGAATCCACGTGGGAATGGAGCTCGCGTTCGCCCGAGCGAATTTTTTCCCATCGACCAGAATGTCCCGGACCGCCCTATCGCCGGTGGCAGGATCATACTGCGCAAGTTGAAAATCACGGGTGATCGCGTTGGCGCGGCCACGCCCATCGACCAGCGTGCTCGCATACGGAGTCAACATCGGCCCCAGCTCGCTATAGACCCGTGTCTTCAGGTCCAGCTTCATCCAGTGCTGGTCCTCGCACGTCACGGCATAGAGAACGCCACGGGCCTCGTCGGCAACCGTGTCGATCACCCCCTGCCCGGGAAACGGCATCCCGAGATTCTCCCCTTGGCCCGTCTGCGGATCGTAGGTCATGACGTACCCGCCAGGATACTCCAAGGTGTCGCCTTCCCTGCGATAGCCCTGCTTGCTTCCCACGTAGACCCTGCCCGATGGGCCCACGAAGTTCCGGGTGTGGATTTTCGATTGCGCCGCGTAGCCGGTGGCCATCAGGCCGCAAACCCGATGGGTGTCGATGACCACTTTCTGCTGGCCCGTGGCAGGGTCCAGCTCCACAAGGTAGGCGTTGAGGTTGTACTTGGCCGTGCCGATGTAAATCTGCCCGTCTCGGCCCTCGCAGAGAGAGAAGTAGCCGGACTCGTCCGAATGCGTATCGGGCAGGATATGCCAGGCCTGGCCCCACACGTAACGAAAGGGTGGCTGGGGCGCTGTTTCCGCCGCCAGGCTCGCGGCCACGGACAGGAAGAACAGGGACCAGGAGCGGCCGGCATCCGGCCGAGCACCATCCCTCTCACGCATCGGACCGTTGGACGCTTGCTTTCGCTTTCTCATAAATCATACCGGCCGACCTTCGACAGGTCTTCATCGCTTCCGTACTCTCACTCTCTCGAACAAGTCCTTTCCAAGCGGGGCCGCTCGACGTTACGATTCCTCCATCCGCGGCCCATCGCCGAAGAGTTGCAAAAACTTTATAAAAGTGGCCGTCGAATGTCTATCGCACGATCGTTGCGCGGTTCGCCGGCAGCGTCTGGAACGCGGGCTTTACCTCCGTGACTGCTTGGGATTTTCAGGCATGGCTTCTTGAGGAGATGAACATGAGCGAAGCTCTTTCCATCGTCAGTTTTCTGCTGATCATGATGGTCCTGTTGCGGCTCAAGACTCTCATCCGGGAGGTGGGCGCTCTGAAACAGGAGCTGGAAAAGCTGACGAAGGCGAAGTCGGAAGGGAATTGAAGGATGACGTGGAAATCGACGACGGTTGCGGCTGTTGCCCTGCTCCTCGCCATCCCGGCTTTCCTGGCCGCAGAGGAGACCCGGAAGCCCAAGGAGTGGCCCGAAGTCCTGGTGATCGACGATTTCGAGGGCGGCCTCGAGAAATGGGAGAACCAGGACGTCGGAAAACTCGAACTCGTTGTGGCTTCTCTACACCCAGGACTTGCTGCGCTGGGAAAACGCCTGGCCTGGCGCCTTCACCAGCGAAAAGCAGGAGTTTCAGTTCGAGATCACCCGAAAGGAGCGAACCATGGTCCTAAATGAAATGCTGAAGGAAAAACGTCAGGATATTCTCCGAATTACCGAACGCTACGGCGCCCGTGACGTAAGAGTGTTCGATTCCGTGCCCCGCAATGAAGCCGACGAAAAGGGCGATTTCGACAACTCGACTGACTGGTTCATCCTCTTTAGGTAACTTCTCAATAAGTTCGGGAGTAAACATTGTGAACTTTCAATGAACCCATCACCGACGGCCATCGCTCTTATCCGCCTCCAGGTTCATTCCTGAGCTTTACCCCCATTCACAGGAGGTATCTTTTCGACCCTGAAAGGGTCAAACATCGTAGCCCAGGGCAAGCGAATCCTGGCGGGATGAGCGCCGCCCTGGGTTCAGGGAACGATCACGTCCAACCCTGAAAGGGTTGCACAAGGCCTCGTTGTTGACCCCTTACAGGGTTCGCCTGCTCCGCTCCGCTTGCCATGACCCAGGCTGGCCCTCGCTCCTTGCCTGCCGGCAGGTCGCTCGATTAGCCTGGGCTAGATGGTGCGACCCTTTCAGGGTCAAGACCCGTCTGGCAACAGGCAAGAAAGTGGCAAGAACCAAGGATAACCTTGGCGGTGGCGAGCCCTATTCGTCACGGCTTCTCCGAATGTTTGCGCCCGGGCTTATTGAGAAGTTACGCTGTGAGCGTCTAAAGCATTTAACCATAACGACATGCGCGGCACTGTCACTGTCGAGTCTTCTCATCCGTCGTGTCGTTGTGATTTCCATCATGGGCCTTTGCGGCGAACGCGGGGTCACCGACGCCGATAGTCAGGCGGTCAAGGTGCGTGCTCCGGAGGGCGTGTTCACGGTGCTGGTGAATTACGGGGTCAGCGATTGGATGCGGGCCGGTCTGCGCTCGGAAGACCGAGTCGTAGTGAAGCCCGTCGAATAGGCATCCTCTCCTCAGCCCCGAAGGGGCGGGACAACATAGCCCAGGCCAATCCGCCTTTGGCGGAGCCGGCCTGGGTTAGTCTCTCCAGTCTTCCCCACGCCCGTGGGGGTGAACCGCCGCGGCCCGTGCCGCCGCCAAGGCCTAACCGGTCTTCCCCACGCCCGTGGGGGTGAACCGCAAAAGCAGGCCGTCGATCACCGCATGGCGGTGTCTTCCCCACGCCCGTGGGGGTGAACCGCCGCCATGCTCAAAGAGATGGAGAAGCATATCGTCTTCCCCACGCCCGTGGGGGTGAACCGCACGTAAAGACCGTCCCGCTTAGCTCGCTCTTCGTCTTCCCCACGCCTGTGGGGGTGAACCGACAAAGTCCCGAATCCCCAGGGACCATTGCCTGTCTTCCCCACGCCCGGGGCGTGGATTGAAACTGTGTCAGATCAGGCGCATAACGCGCCACCTCGTCGCCCCCCGCACGGGGGCGTGGATTGAAACCTCCGCCGCCGCATAGCGTCGGCACTACTTGGACATCCCGCTCGAGCTCTTCCGATGAGTTTGAGACAGGATACCGTATCACTGCGCAGTTATCTGAAGCTCGGCGCACACACGATATTCCCATGCGCCCTTCGTCTCGTCAATCTGCACGGACGCTTCGCTCCGGGCTTCCACGCAAGAAGGGGACAATTCCCCCCTGCGCCTTCCAAGCCTCAAAATGGGAGCGATCTCAATGCCCTTGAACCTCGGTCCACAACCCCTCTTATCGGTTGGCGATTTCCTGATACAATACCTGTTCCACCCCTGGTTTCGCGATGAAGAGCGTTGGCGGTGACCAACGCTTGGCGCAAGCCTGTGAAGGGCGAGCCCCCGGCGGGCGCCCGAAGAAGGCATCCGCTCCCTCGGGACGACCGCCCGGGCCATCCATGGCGTGGCGCGCCTTCGCACCGATTTCAAGGAAAGGCGAAAGGAGGCGAAAACAAATGAGAATTGCTGACCTTGAAATCCCGGACGAAGCCCTGCGAGGGATGTGCCGGAAGTGGAAGATCCGCCGCTTGGAACTCTTCGGCTCCGCCCGAACCGGCCGGCTTGGCCCCGATAGCGACGTTGATCTTCTGGCCGAGTTCGAGGCGGATGAGCAGTGGTCTCTCATGGACCTTGCCCGCGCCCAGGAGGAGTTTTCACTGCTCTTTGGACGCAAGGTGGACCTTGTGGACCGGAAGAACCTCGAGCGTAGTGCCAATCGGATACGGCGCGACGCCATCCTCAATTCGACGGCGGTGGTCTATGCCGCATGATCCACATGCTTCCATCTTTGACATGATTCAGGCCGTGGAAAGGGCCCAGAGACTGACCTCCGGATTGAGCGAAGCGGAGTTCATCAGTCATGAACCTGTCCAGTGGGCGATCTTCAGCCAGATCGTCATTTTGGGTGAGGCTGCGGGCCGTCTGGACCGCATGTTTCAGAACGCTCACCCCGACGTTCCGTGGGCAAGCATCACTGGAATGCGCCACCGGCTTGTACAAGAATACGACAGCGTGGATTGGGTCCGCGTCTGGAAGACCCTCCAGAACGATCTGCCGCCTTTGCTGCAGCAGTTGAAGGCGCTGATGCCCGATTGATTCAGACCCCGGTGGTTTCGCAGCCGGCTTTCTCCACGCCTGCGGGAGTTCACCACACGGCGGTGAAAGTTCTCTCTTCCGAAGGGAGATTCGTCGTAATGGTCAACTCTATGGGGCAGCCGTTGGAGGCCGGCGGCGTGCGCAGCGAAAGCCGGATGGCGGTGATGCCAGACGCGTAGTGAGGAGCGCTCCCTGATGTAAGCGGGGAGCTTTTCGCAGCCGCTAACCCTTTCAGGCCCGGAAAGGTTTGCCGGTGCGCCGCAGCTCCTTGGTGATGGCAATCTGGCAGGTCACGTAGGCGTCCGGTGACGGGGCGCCCCGCAGGTTCATCTGGCCGGCGGCGTATCCTGGGCGGGCGTCGCCGATGGTGCCCACGATGAGATTGGCGTGTTCCGCAGTCGTGTCGTAGCGATCGCAGACCAGGGCCACCATTTCGCTCCAGGCGATCTGGACCGCTTCCTCCCAGTTGGCGCCGCGCCCGCTGGTCAGCCACTCTTCCGCGCTTTCTACGATCCGGGTCTTTTCCACCACCGGGCTGCTGGTCGGAAATCCCGGCGAGCGGTCCACTTTCAGGGTGATCGCCGAATCGATCTCCACTCCGGTGCCGGTCAGTTCCCCGTCTCCCATTCTGGCGTGGACGTCTCCCAGGGAGAGCAACCCCCCCGGCTTCTGAGCGCGCAGGTGCACGGTGCTGCCGGGCTGGATGGAATTGAAGTCCATGTTTCCCCCATGGTCGATGTGATAAGGGGCGACGGATTCCAACTGGATCACCCCGATCATCGGCCGGACAGGCACCACGAAATCCGGCGGGAAATGGACTAGCCCGTCGCGTACCGGCGCGAGCAGGCGAATACTCCCCCAGTGCGGGCCGCCATTGCGGTAGAACCCGTAGGGTCCCACTTCTATCTCAAGAATCTCGACGGCGACCCAATCGCCGGGCTCGACGCCTTCGATGAGAAACGGCCCGCCGGGCCGGGAGCCGCGCGGAGTCTTCACCTCCATGACCAGGCCCGGCCTCAACTCACCTTGGAGCTCGTAATGCTGGTCATGCCCGCCCACCGTCTCGATGACGACGGTCTCGCCCAGGGCCAGCGTCCCGCGGACCTGGCCGCGTTCTGGATCGTCCGGTCCGGTGTAGGTCGGTGTTCGTGTAAAACGCCGCATGGTGCGTGATTATCTCTTATCCGCAAAAGGATTGTCAATGGCACAGACACCGCGGATGAGGGAAGTGTTGGTTTGACTCCGGCGGGGCGCTTTGATAACTTCCATTTCTCTTCGAGTTGGTGCGGCGAAAGAAATCCCGGGCGATCCTCATGTTGACCTTCTCCCCTTTCGTGGACGGCTACTACGACACGGCGGACCAGGTGGCGCACGATCTGCGGCGCAGGGCCGAGGCCCATTTCCGGCGTCAGGAGAAGGAGAAGGCAGGCCTGAGGAGCGTCCGCTCCTTCGAGGCCCGGCGCGAGCGCGTGCGGGCCCATTTCCTCGATGCCATCGGCGGGCTGCCGGAGAAACGGACGCCCCTGCGGGCGCAGGTCACGGGGACGCTGGACCGCGGGTCCTTCCTCATCGAGAAAATCGTCTATCAGAGCCTGCCGGAGTTCTACGTGACGGCGGCGCTTTACCGGCCCCGCTTCGTGGCTGCCCCGGCCCCTGCCGTCGTCTTCGTGCACGGCCATAGCGACCTCGGCAAGGGTTATGCGAACTACCAGGCCGTATGCTCGGACCTGGCTCGAAACGGTTTCGTGGTCCTGGCGGTCGATCCCTTGGGGCAAGGGGAGCGATATCAGTACTTCGATCCGGCGACGAGGCGCCGGACCGTCGGCCCCTGCACCATCGAGCACACGCATGCGGGTCTGCCCCTCATCCTGCAAGGGGCGAGCATCGCCCGGCACTTCATCTGGGACGTCATCCGCGGGGTCGATTACCTCGAGAGGCGGCCCGAGGTGGACGCGGCCCGCATCGGGCTGACGGGCAATAGCGGGGGCGGGACGCAGACCTCGCTGCTCATGATGAGCGAGCCGCGTTTCGCCGCGGCCGTGCCGTGCACCTTCGTCATGACGCTCGAGAGCTACCTCAAAACGGGTCAGCCGCAGGATGCCGAGCAGATCGTCCGCGGCTGCATGGTCCACGGGCCGGATCACGACGATTTCCTGACCGCGATGGCGCCCAAGCCCGTGCTCGTCGGAGCCGTGGCCTCCGATTACTTCCCCATCGAGGGTTCGATCGAGGCCGTGCGCCGCGCCCGCCGAGTCTACCGCCTCTACGGATCGGAGAAAAAAGTAGACATCGCCATCGACGCGTCCCGGCACGAATACTCGCCGGGCCTCCGCCAGGCCTGCGTCAATTGGTTCCTCCGGCATCTCATGAGCCGCAAGCCGGACTTCGTCACCGGGAAACCGGAGATTCTGCCCGAGTCGGAGCTCTGGGCTACGCCCGCGGGACAGGTCCTTGCCGCTTTTCCCCGAAGTCGTACGGTCTACGATCTGGGCCTCGAGAACCTTCGCCAGAACTCGCGAACAGCCCACTCCGGCCGCCGGAGTCCGGCGTCCCTTCGCCAGGCCGTGGTCCGCATCCTCGGGATCGAGACCGAGAAACGCCGATCCCCCATCTTCGCTCGCACCACCCACGAGTCCGTCGTGGACGGCTGCCCGGTCGAAAAAATCTTCTTCTTCAGCGAGCCGGACATCATCGTCACGGGCGTGATGATCCATCCGCGGTCTGCCGAGCCGCCGTCCCAGACGGACCTGGTGTTGCTGCCCGAAGGAACGCAGGCCATCCCGGCGGAGACGGCGCGGCTCGAGGCACTGCTGCGCCGGAAACACCGCGTCTTCGTCTTCGACGTCCGCGGCGTCGGGGCCGTCGAGGCGAGGCCCGTCAATCCGGCCCGCAACGCCGATTCCTTCGATTCCGAGTTCAAGATGGCGTGCGATGCCATGATGCTCGGCATCAGCCTCCTCGGCCTGAGGACCTTCGACGTCCTCCGGGCCTATGATTACCTGAAGACGAGAAGCGACTCCGGCCGCATCGGCCTTTACGGCCGGGGCAACACTGCCGTCCTCGGCCTCCTCGCCGCCGCCATTGAGCCGGGCTTCGCAGAGTTGGCCTTCGAGGACCTCCTCGTCTCTTACCGTCATCTTTGCGAGACGCGGGACTACAATCGAAAACTGTACAATCTGAGAACCATGGCCTGGGGCATCTTGCGGGAGTTCGATCTCCCGCACCTGCTGGCCTGCCTGCCGCCTCGGCCGACCTGGCTGATCCGGCCAAGGGACGCCCACGGCGAGCCGCTGGCGGCCTCGGAATACCGGAAAGAGATGCTCCAGGCGGCGGGGCCGCTCCCCCGAGGATGGCGGCCCCGCCGGGTCCCTGTGTGAACGTTTTTCCAGGCCGGTAAGCCTGGCCACATGTTCTGGCCAAGGTATGGACGCCCAGATCGAGATCGGAGGCACACGCACGGACTTGACGTTCCACTCGTGCGTCGCCCATGAGCACGGCGAGTTCCGCGGGAACGTGGACCTCGTCGTCGAGTCCGCGGACATCGAGAAGGAAGACCTCCTTCAGGCCACCCTCGAGCACCTGCGGGTGCGCCCGCCTGGCGGCGGGGCCGCGCTCGACCTCCTGGGCTACGCGCGGAAGGACCGGAGACTCGAGCTCACCTTCCATGGGACCGACCCGGAGGATACGCCCGCGCCCGATACCGTTGAGATCATCTGGCAAACGGGACCCGAGGAGAAATCCCTCGGCCGCGTCTCGTGCGAGCCCGCAGGTGATCCGCTCATCGAGGACGAAATCCGCAGCGGGTTCGACCTCCGCCCGAAGACACCCGGGGGGAAAAAAACGCAGGAAGCGGCGAATCGATTCCTTGCCGGACTGATCGGACTGTTCCTGACAGGCGCTTTGCTCTGGGCAGCAAGTTGTCTGGGCCGGCAGGCGGCTGAAGGTTTCCTGGCCTACACCTGGCCCGAGGCCCGAGGAGCGATCGTGCGCGCCGAGATCGAGGAGGAGCGGTCACCCGGCAATGCCTATGACGCCCACGAAGGACGCTGGAGGGACCGCGCCTCCGTCACCCAGAAACTCCGGTTGGAAATCGCCTTCTACCTCGCAGGAGAATCAGACCCGGGCACGGGCGAGACCGGCACGGAGTACCGCACGAGGCGCTACAACGCGGCCTCGGACAGCGGACTCAACGTACCCTCCGCGGCCGCAGCGGAGTTGCGCGACGTCCAGGCCATGCAGCCCCTGACGGTGCGATACCCTCCGTCGGACCCGCATCGAGCCTTGGTCCGGCCCGGCCTGCCCATCGAGACAGCGTACTTGTGCCAGCCGCTGCCGGCGCTCCTGGCCCTCGTCCTCGCCTGCTGGTTTCGCGCCTTCGGATGCTCCTGGGACGGCTTGAGCGCCCGCACCCGGCGTTACGGCCTGGCCTTTCTCCTCTGGTCCCTCGCCCTCGTCCTCGGGCTGCTCCTCACTCCCCTGCTGATCTTCGCGTGGCTCAAGCTGCTCGGCTCGTCGCCTTGCGGCAGCATCGTCTTCCTCTACGCGCTCGCGGCCGGCATCCTCTGCTGGAAACTCTCCGGAAAGCCCGGCGCAGCCCCCTCCGCGTCGTGAGCAGGCCTCTTTCCTTTCTCCAAGGAGAATCCCATGGCCGAAAAGGTCAAACTCGCCTTCATCGGATGCGGCGGGATCGTTCGCCAGCACCTCGATCAGGGTCTCAAGTCCTTCGACGACGTCGAATTCGCCGCCTGGTGCGACCTCAAGGAGGAGAACGCCGCAGCTCGAAGAGAACAGGTCGGCGGACGCGGCGACATCTTCACGGACGCGCGCCGCATGCTCGACAAAATCCGCCCCGATGGCGTCTATATCATGCTGCCGCCCTTCGCCCATGGGCCCGCGGAAAAGTTGGTCATCCAGCGCCGGCTGCCCTTCTTCGTCGAGAAGCCCGTGGCCATCGACCTCCGCACCGCAAAACAAATCGCCCAGGGGGTCCGCAAGAACCGCCTCGTCACCGCGGTCGGCTACATGACGCGATACCGCAAGTCCGTCCAGCGCGTCCGGGAGCTGCTCCGGAGTCAGACGCCCGTCATCATGCACGGCGGATGGATCGGCGGCGGCCCCAGTTCCTACGTGGGCATCTGGGAATGGTGGGTGCAGAAGGACAAGTCCGGCGGCCAGTTCCTCGAGCAGACGACGCACACGATTGATCTGGCCCGCTACTTGTTCGGGGACGTGGCCCGCGTCTACGCCGCCGCCGTCCGCGGCCGCAAGCCGCGCCCCAAGTTCTACACCATCGAGGACGCCTCCATGGTCCAGCTCCAGTTCGCCAACGGGGCCGCGGCGAACCTCTACAGCTCGTGCAGCACGCCCGTGGGCGGCGGCATCTGCCTCCACGTCTGGGCCACCGGCATGAAGGCCGAGTTTGCAAGCTGGGACCATAGCGTTAGAATCCACCTGCCCGACGGCGAGGAAATCGCCATCGCAGGCGAGCCCAACATCTTCGCCCGGGAAGACCGCGCCTTCGTCGATTCGGTCCGCGCGGGCAAGAACCAGGGCATCCTCGCCACCTACGAGGACGGACTGAAGGCCACCGCCATCGCCTGCGCGGCCAACGAGTCGATGAAAACCGGCCAACCCGTCAAACTCGCCGTGTAGCTCTCCGGACCACGAACATCATGGCGGCAGCCTCGCGGCAGGCTCGCAGCCGCAAGGCCGTTCGTTTGAAAGGCCTTGTCCTTCCCTTGTTGAAAAGGAAACGTTCTCATGCGCATCCAGCAATCCATTTGCTATCCGTTGTTCAAACCCCAAGAGATGAGCTTCGAGGTCCTCTTCAAGACCGCGGCGGAGATCGGCTACGCGGCGGTCGAGCTGTGGGGCCGCGGGGACGACTTCAAGAACATCATGGCCCTGGCCAAGAAGCACCGGCTCGCCGTGGCCAGCATGATCGGCCACACGTCGCTGCCCGACGGGCTGAACAAGAGATCGAACCATGATCGCATCGAGGACGAGTTGAAGACCTCGATCGACCTGGCGGCGCAGCATCACATCCCCGGCCTGATCTGCTTCAGCGGCAACCGCCAGCCCTATATGAGCGAGGAGGAGGCCATCGCTGCGGTCGCGGACGGCCTGCGCCGCGTCGCCCCTTACGCTGAAAAGAAGGGCGTGAACCTCAACCTCGAGCTGCTCAACTCGAAGGTGAATCACCCGGGCTACCAGTGCGACCACACGCTCTGGGGCGTCGCGGTGTGCGAGCGCGTGAGGAGTCCGAGGGTGAAGCTCCTCTACGACATCTACCACATGCAGATCATGGAAGGCGACGTCATTCGGACGATCCGGGAGCACATTCGCTGGATCGGGCACTTCCATACGGCGGGCAACCCGGGCCGCAACGACATGGACGACACTCAGGAGATGAATTACGCGGGGATTTGCAAGGCCATTGCGGCGACGAACTACGACCTCTACGTCGGACACGAGTTCAAGCCGAAGGGGGACCCGATTGCGTCGCTGCGGCAGACCTATGAGCTGTGCAACCAGGGGTAAGGCCCGGGCCGAGGGGTATTATTTCTGAGCTCGCGTGGCTTCTATTTGCCGGAGCAGAGCATCCCCGCCGGTCTTCGGGTTTACCCAAGTGTTGGATTCTCGCGTCTCTTGATCTCTGGGCATTGAGGCCAGAATTCGCCGGAGATTCTCGTCCAGGGTCACGATGATACGGTCAGCGGCAAAGGCCGCTTCCAGCAGGTGCTGATCCTTCATGAAGTCCCGACGATCTGAATCCGACATCTCCCTCGTACCCAACTGAACCTGCCGAGGCGCGGCCTGATGATACGCTTTCCAGCGGCGGTCCTCACGGGCTCTTCGCTTCTGAAAGCCGCGCAGCCCGAAGGGCGGAGCAGATTTCATTTTAGAGGCTCACGGCGAAAACCGCAGCCCTGCAGAGCTGGACACGGATGGCGGTTTTTTGCCCCTCCAGCGCCGACAGGTCAGAATTGCCTTTCCAAGTGGCCGCTCGGTCCAACTCATCACCGGTCAAGACGTCGCAGGCCTCAAACGTATATGAAGGCGGCGGCGGCACCGGGGACGGCGGATAGCCACCCGCCTTGGTCGCAACTCGATACGCACCCAGCCTCCAGCCCCGGCTCTGTAGTTGACGCGCCCCCCCCTTCGCAGGTCTGTGGCTTCATCGTGAAATGAATCCAGTGCCAGTCTAGAAAGGGGTAGGTGTTCCTCATTCTGTTCCGCCTCCTGGTGAACTTGCCGTTCCCGGCGGATTCGCCCGGAACTCCGCCTCCCAGAGCACACGCCCGGCCTCGTTCAGAAAAACAAGGTCCGTGTTCGGATAAGACGTTTGTCGGTGGTAGCGCAGCACGAGCGGAAGCCACCGGCCAGCGGGCGCCCGCATCGTGGCCAGTCCTTTCAACTCCGCAGGCTCGGACTCCTCGTCCGTATCCGCTGCTTCGCCCGAGGCCGGGGATTTCGGGGGCTCTGGCGTCTTGGCCGCGTCTTCGCGGCCCCGAGGCAACATGCGCTCGCCCGCCAGCCACACATCCACCTTCTCCTCGCCGCGGATTCGCACGGCCACTTCCGCCTCCTCCGGAAAACAGACATGGGTGAAGGCGAATAGCCTCTGCCCCACCGGCACCTCGAAGTCGATCAGGGTATCACGCTCCTCGGGCTTCCATTCGAGTCCCCAGAGCTTTCCCTTGACCGCGACCACCGGCTCCGCCGGCATCTCCGGCTTGAACTCATCCATCACCCCGACGGCCTCGAGCGGAGGAAGCGCAGTGAGCCACTCCCTGCGCTTCTCCAGCTCCACGAGCCGGTATCCGATGTCGTGAACCCGCCCGGAATGGTGAAGCCGCAGGGACATGCGCACCACCTCGGGGCTGACCGGAGCGAAGGCCTTGATCCGGGCTTTGAAGGCCAAGCGGGCGCTCGCAGGCTTGCCTTCCGTGGAGGCGGGGATCGAGAACTCACCGGGCATCGCTCCAAGCATCTCCCAGTGGGTCGAAAGCCCCAGCTCGATGCGGCCTGAAATCTGCCGGTCCACGGAGGACTGGATTTCCAGAGGCACTTCGGCCTCCGAAAAGTTGGTCAGGAGCGGAGGCGCCTTCTCCCACCGGCGTACCCAGACGTCCTCGAACTGGACCTCCATCCTGGGTCCCTCCTCGAGAGCAAGCCAGGCCCGAGGCGGTCGGTCCATCAGTTCTACCGCCTGAGGTCGCCCCAGCGCCGCCACCCATTCGAAAACGGCGCTGCCGCTTGCGGCCACTTCGATGTCCCTCCGCGTCTCACCCTCCAGCAGCCACTCGCCGGGAATCTCCGTTTCCAGGACGCCTTTCAGCGGGCGCTCCTTTCGGTTCGTCACGCGGACGCGGAAGGGCACGAAATGGAGATGCCCCTCGAGCGGATCGAGAGGGTCGGCCCGGAACTCGACCGGTGCGAGCGGCGATCGCTCGGCGAAGGCGACGGCCGTGGACTCGGACACCTGCGCTTGGCCGGACCGGCCCGAGGTGATGTCCTTGGCCTCGACGGTCCACGGAAGGGGCGGGTCCTCGTGGGCGGGATAGAGAGTGACGACTCGCCATCCGAGGACGGAGGCCTTGCCGCCGAGCCCTTCGATCTCACGGCCCGCGGCGTCCAACACGCTCAGGTTGAACGCGTGCCGGCAGCCGGAGGGCTGCCCGTCCGCACGGCGGACCATGACCTTCACCTCGAGTCGCCGGTCCGTCTCGCCCACCAGGAGGCGCGGCTTCACCTCGACGGGGCCCAGGTCCTCCGTCACGAGGCCGTAAACCTCGCCAAAACTGGCCTGAAGCCGCAACGGCCACTCCTCACCCACGCGAGATACCAGGCGGTCCCCATAGACATCATAGACCTCTCTCACGCCGGGCAGTCGGCACAGGAGCTTCGGCTCGAGGAGTTGCTCGCCGACCACCCAGACGCGGTCGATCTGCGGCTGACCCTTGCGCACCTCGACCTTCAAAGCATGTTCGCCAGAGGCAAGCTCGAAGGCCGGGCCGGCCACCCACCGCGGCTTCCCATCCAGCCCGCGCTCGGACCAGAGCAGCGAGCGCGGCCCGCTGGCGACCGTCAGGGGCAAGCCGGGCTTGCCGTCCACGCTGACGGCACCAGCGAACGGCTCTGCCGCGCGCACCTGCGCCCATGCCTGGTATCTTTCCGCCTTGCCGGAGACGGTAAAACGCACGCCGCCGCCACTCAATCCCTCTCGCAGATCCACCTTCTCCTCGAAGTCGTGCTGCTCAAGTCCGCCGAAGGCCTGGCATCCCTCCAGGGACCAGTCCACCACGGCCAGAAGATACTGCTGGCTTCGATCCTCGGTCTCGAGAAGCACGGGCTGGACTGCGGGCTCGGGCAATCCATTGTCGTCCACAACCGATACCGGCGGCTTGACGCCGCACTCCTCGAGTCGGGCGAGGACCCGGCTCTGGTAGGCGGTGAAGCCGGACGCCTCCGTGCGGTCGCCCTCGCCCTGGAAGGAAAACTCGGCGGAGTCGAGCAGTCGTCCGCCCTGCTTCTGCCATGCATCGATTCGTTTTTTCCACGCCTCGGGAAGGTCGGCATCACCGCACTGGAAGATGACGCGGAAGCTTTCCAGAGGCATACGGTCGCTCCGCAGGACGCCGGGCTGGAGCGACTCGGGATGGATGCCCGCGTAGAGAAGGGCGTCGAAGAGCGCCCGAGGCGTTCCGACGCCGAACGGCCATTCGGACGCGCCCGAATAGAGGAAGGCGACGGTGCGGGAAAGGGCGTTCCGGCCATCCAGGAGCACCTGCGCCCGGGTCCGCGCCCGCCGAATGGAATCCGCGACGGCGCGCCCGTGGGGTCGCAGGGTGTAATCGGGATACCAGATGGAGCAGTCGTCCTCGAGGCCATGAACCACGCCCACGTTGGGACTCCAATTGATGAGATGCCGGCCGCCTCCGGCGAGCGCGTCCCACAGGCCGACGCGCATGGCCTCGGGCCGCTTGTCGTGAATGGCGTAGTAAAAATGAAGCATGATCGTCGAAGGCCGGTGGCCGAACCGCGCCCGGCTTCGGTGACACTCCCAATTGAGCTGGCCGGGCCGGCAGCCCATGTAGAGCCGAGTGTGAAAAGCGTCGGCCCAGTGCCAATAGGTCCCACGGTTTGTCTTTCGAAACTGTTGAAGGCACTCGGAGAAGACCATCTCGCCCCAAAGGCTCTCGGCGTAATGACGCCAGTCGGCCGGCGAGCCCCGCCAGGCCCAGACCTGATTCCAGGACGTCAGGTCGCCCTGCCACGGCCGGGGAGGCGGAATGCGCGCCTTGCCCGGCATGGACCAGTCCACGAACGCGCCCGGAGGCGGCTGCACCTGCACCTGGTAGTCCTTCTCCCATGCCCGGTTCAAGCCCTCGAGGCCGAAGTATCGGGACTTCAACCAATTGCGGTACAGACCCGAGGCCTCACCCGAAAGGTCCTCGCCTCGTTCCGAAGTCGCCATCTCAATGGCCGACTCGTCCCAGGGGTCCATGATGCTGTAGCCGGGGAGACGGTGGCGAATGTAGCGTCCGAATTCGGCCATGGTCATCTCTCGGGGACCACGCGTCTGCTCGACCCAATCGCCGGGCCACGCCGCCATGCACCGTATCCGGGGGCCATCTACGCCCCAGTTGTACCAGCCGGGAAGCGCATCCAGGCCCCACACACCGTTGAAGCCAGACTCGAGGAGCAGGTTGCGCATGCGCTCGTCCGACGGCAGCGCCGCCGTGTTCCACGGCACGTAGACCAGGTCCTGGTCGAACCGGTAGGGCCCGCAGCGGTGGAGGAGTCGAATGGACTTCTGAATGACCTCACCGGCCCGAAGCAGCTTGAGGCAAAGCGTATAGGAGCCGATGAGGTAGTCCCTCGCCTGAAGCTTGAGAGAGAACGGCCCGTTGGGGCCGGGCCGCAGGCTCACCGGCTGAGCGTGCCGCTGGAGCGTCCGGGAGCGATGATCGGCGACCTCGATGGCCAGGGTGAGGTCTTCGATCTTCTCTCTCAGCTGATCCTCTACACTGGCCTGGCCCGACAACTCACCGCCGACCTTCTCATACGAGTCCTCCATGTTCCAGGAGAGGCGCAGGGGCGAGGTGACGGCGAAGGTCCAGGCGGACTCGGACCTCGCGTCGGGCGTGATGAAAACCATGCGGGCCTCAGCCGTCCCGTCCGGGATCGTCCACGGCAGCTCGACGGACGCCTTCAGGGGGAGGAGATGGCGACCCTGGAGGTCCGCATCGAGCGTCTTGCGAACGACGGGCCGCTTCTCGATCCGGACCTCCAGATCGAGCGTGCCGGACTTGCCCGTGGCGGAGAATAGGTTCATGGAGAAGGTGGCCGCCTCTCCGGCGACGATTTTTTCGGGCCCGGTGTAGAGATCGAGAAGGGCGTGGAATGGGCTTTCCCCCTCGAGCCCGTAGAGGAGAAGGTTTTCGATCTGCGAGACGCCAAACATTCCCTGGCCCCAATTCTTGTCGCGGTGGTCCGAGTGGGTCTCCGGTTGGTCGAGTCCCTCGACGCCAAGTTCCGCGGCAGAGGCGCTCGCAAGAAGAATCGTCCGGCCGTGCCCGAAATCGGCGACGCCGGACCGGAGGGTCTGCCGGAAGGCCCCACGAAAACCTCCGATGAAGGGACGAAAACTCGAATCCAGCTTCGGTGGCAGGCACTGATGCCAGAGCTGGGGCGGATGAGCGAAGAAGTGGACGACACGGCCCTCGACCGTCCGAATCTCGCCGCGGACGAACGGGGTGTTCCCGAGGACGATGAGGACGCCGCCGCGCCGGACGAACTGAAAGAGCCTCCACCGAAGAAACGGGGGAAACTCATAGGCCAGTAATCCCGAGACAACGACAGCATCGACCTGCGGCCGGCCGTCCCGATCTTTCAGGAGGGACTCGAATGGGCCGGTATCCGGTGGGCCGCCGAAGTAGCGCATCACGGTGTTCAACGGCGGCGGAGAGATGCCATCGACGCGAAGTCCGTATCGCTCGACGAGGGGACGCCATCCGTCGCGCAAACTGGCCCCCTCCGCGCCCAGAAAATAGACGCTGGCGCCGCGGAGGGACCTCGCGTGCGGGCTCGAGACGCCCGGCCCGCCGGATAACCGCGCCAGCGCATCCTCGAAAATCCAGCGGGAAAGGCCTGCCTCGGAAGGCCGTGCCCCCTCAAGGTCCTCCCGGGCCGATGCGTCGCCGATAAGACCCAGGGCATAGGCCGCCGATTCCTGCACCCAGGACGAGGCATGGCGCAGCGACGCCCGCAGGACCGGCACCGCCGGTCCGGCCTTCATCTCCCCCAAGGCCGCGGCAGCGATCGAGGCATATTCGGCCTCCTTCTGCTGGACAACCTGCACCAGCTTCGCCACCAGCCTGCGGCTCTGCGGATGAAGCCGGGCGCGCCAGATCGCCGCGCGCCGGTCATACTCCCGGCCGTTGTCCATCGCCGTGAGCATCTCGTTGAGGCGCCCGCCGCCCAGCTCATCGGAGTCCGATTGATCGTCAATCGCCTGATCGACCTCCTCGAGTCCTCCGACTTCCATGTCGGCAGGCTCTTCGGACAGCGCAGCCACGTGAAGAAAAGCAATCCCGGCGAGACAGCATCCAAGAAGCCTCATGCGGAAGCGAAGCGCTTGCGCAGAAGCGCCCCATGGCTGCCGTCGAGCGCGTTTTCCAAGGACATGAAGCGATCCCGCTCTGGACCAAAGATCACCGCGCCCGCTGCGTGGACAGCCGAGGAATACGTGACCATCGAAAACTCCAAGGCGTCGGCCCATGAGACGAATAAGATGTACTCGGGTTCGCGGATCAGCGGATTCGCAGTGAACCGGCCGGAGGGAATCCCGATACCCCGCCGGGCCCGGCTTGTCAAGCAGAATAGGGCAGGCTGAAAATTGACTCCAGCAGCCGAATCACAAGAATCTATCGAAGTCGGGCTCGGAAGCGGTGGTGTGCTTCCGGACCCGAGCACTTGGCAGCTCTGAGGAGATGAAAAGGATGCGAACTTTGGACTGGGAAAAGCGGACGCTCCGAGACCGTTCGGCCCCCTGCCGCTGTACCTCGCGAGTTCCGCCCGGGCTGCCCGCAGACCCGTCACACCTCGCGAGGTGTGAAGCATCACCGCGGTCAGTCAAGCCCCGATTACTGGTCCCAGCGAAAAACCGTCGTGCTGGCCGCAGGGCGATCACACCTCGCAAGGTGGAAAGACTTGACCGCGGCCGGCCGCACTACCACGTGCTCGTCCCAGCAGGTTCCGCCCGTGCTGCCCGCAGGCCGATCACACCTCGCGAGGTGTGGAACATCGTCGCGGCTTGTCTCCCGCGTTCGTAGCCCCGTTTGCTTGGTGGAGACCGTCCCGCGGTCTAAAGGTCATGCCCGCCTGAAGCTTCCTTCTAAGAGTCTCCAGATGTCATTTCTCAGAGGCCCGCGCCACGCAGCGCTTTCGCGATGAAGAAAGATGGAGGCCGGAGGCCGATGGTCGCCATTTCGGAAGCGCCTACCAAGGACGGCTGGCGCACTGGATAGATCGCCCGCCGGCGCAGCGGCGGCTCTGACTCGCACGGGCACTCGAACGACAGGCCCCCGCTGGCGCAGCGGCGGGTCTTCCTCGCCGGGAGAGGCGGGCCCGCGTCGGACGTAGCGTGAGCGCCCCGCTGGAATTCGCCCTCGGCCACAGGTAGGATGACGCTGATGAGTCCGCCTTTCTCGCCAACCCCGGCTGAAAGCTGTTGAGAAAGGCGGGGCAGGAGGCAGTTCATGACACCGGGCCCGGGCATCCAGCATGATGTGCGCATGTCGGGCTTCGTCGAGCGGAAATCGTTCGCCGAGGTGTGGAAAATCATCCAGGACCGGATCAGGCCCGGCGAGGCCGAATCGACATCTCTCAGGGACGCCTGTGATCGCGTCCTCGCGGAAGACGTCGTCTCCCCCGTCGCCGTGCCTTGTTTCGACCGGTCCGCCATGGACGGCTATGCGGTCCTGGCCGAGGAGACGTCCGGCGCCTCCGACTACAACCCGCTCGAGTTCCAGGTCATTGGCGAGGCCTATCCGGGCCGGGCGTTCGAGGGCCGGGCCGGGCCGGGCCAAGCGGTCAAGGTGATGACCGGAGCAGCGATTCCTGACGGCGCTAATGCCGTGATGATGGCGGAGTATGCCGAGGCCGAGGCCAGTCGGGTCCGTTTCCGCCGCCAGGTGACGCCGGGCAAGAATATCATGCGGGCGGGCGAGGACGTGGCAAGGGGCGACGTGGTCCTGGCCCGGGGACGCCGACTGCGCCCGCAGGACATCGGCGTGCTCGCGTCCGTCCACCGGCCGGCCGTGCTGGCCTATCGCTCCCCCACCGTCGCCGTCCTGATTACCGGAAACGAGCTGGTCGAGCCGGGTCAGGCGGCGGACGGCACGTGCATCGTCGACAGCAATTCATACGTCATCGGAGGCCTGGTCCGCCGTTATGGCGGTATTCCGATGCACCGGGAAATCCTGCCGGACCGCGCGGAGACGATCCGAGCGGCGATTCGGGAGTGCCGGGAGGACCTGGTCGTCGTTTCAGGTGGAAGCTCGGTGGGAGAAGAGGATTACGCCCCAGGCATTGTCCGCGAGTTGGGTGAGCTGGTGGTGCACGGCGTGGCGATCAAGCCCGGCAGTCCCTTCGGCCTCGGCTTCATCGACGGCCGGGCCGTGTTCCTTCTGCCAGGCAGCCCCGTGGCGGCCATGGTGACGGCGGATGCCTTCGTCGGCTCGGCCATTCGGAGGAAGCTCGGCCTGGACGTCGGGTTTGCCTATCCGCGCCTCCGATGCCGGCTGCTCCAGAAGGTGGTCTCCGCCATCGGCCGGACGGAATTCGTGCGCGTGCATCTTCACGAGGATTTCACGGTGGAAAAGCTGCGCGTGAGCGGGTCGAGCATCCTCACCTCGACGACTCGGGCCGACGGCTTTCTGGTGATCGACGATGCCATCGAAGGCTACCCTGAAGGCTCCATGGTCGACGTCTACCGTTACGGGTCATGAAACAGGATCAGTTCTTGTCGGTCCTATCACGCGACGAGGCGGCAGCGAGGCTGCACGCGCACCTGGACCCCTCTCCCCTCCCCGAGGAGCTCGTGCCGCTCGAACGGGCGCTGGGGCGGGTCCTCGCGCGAGACGTGGCGTCGCCCGTGGATGTACCTTCCTTCCACCGCGCCAACGTGGATGGGTTCGCCGTTGTGGCGCGGGATACCTATGGGGCCGACGAAGAAAAGCCGGTCAAGCTGAGGCTCAATCCGGAGAACCTCGGGGCGGGCGATATCCCCCAGCACGCGGTCGCCCCGGGCACGGCCACGGCGATTGCCACCGGAGCGGTGATCCCGCGGGGGGCCAGCGCCATCGTCATGGTCGAGTACACGGACACGGGGCCCGGCGAGGTACGCGTGTATCGTCCCGCGGCGGCCGGCGAGGGCCTGAGCCACGCCGGTAATGACCTCATGCTGGGAGAGACCGTGCTCCGCGCGGGGCAGGTCCTCAGCGCGCGGGAAACGGGCACGCTGGCCGCCCTGGGAATGGACCCCGTGCCGTGCGTCCGGCGTCCCCGCGTAGCCATCCTCTCCACCGGGAACGAGATTCTCGCGCCCGGCGTCCCCATGCGCGAGTGCTGCGTCTACGATTCCAACTCGCGGATCGTCGCTGACACCGTGCGCGAAAACGGCGGAGAGGCGCTCTTCCTCGGCATCGTTGGCGACGATGAGGACCGCCTCGAAACGGCCATACGCCGCGGCCTCGACGCGGATATCGTCGTGCTCTCCGGCGGAACGTCGAAGGGAGGGGGAGACCTCAATTACCGGGTGCTCTCCCGGATGGGGCCACCCGGCATCATCCTTCACGGAGTCGCTCTGAAGCCCGGCAAGCCCTTCTGCGCGGCCGTGGTTCACGGCAAACCCGTGGTGGTCCTGCCAGGCTTCCCCACCTCGGCGATCGTCACGTTCCGCGACCTGGTCCTGCCGTTCCTCCGCCGTTGGGGCGGGCTGCCCGCTGAATCGCCTCGGCGCGTCCGGGCGCGCCAAGCCATTCGTTACCACTCGGACAGGGGCCGCATGGAATACCTCATGGTCAACCTCGTCCCCGGTCAGGACGGTTACCGGGCTTACCCCTGGACCAAAGGCTCCGGCGCTGTGACGACGTTCAGCCAGGCGGACGGTTTCGTCCGCATTCCGGCGAACCAGGAGATGGTACTGCAGGGTCAGGAGGTCGAGGTGGAGCTGATCGGGGAGACGATTGCCGTGCCGGACCTCACCTCGATCGGCAGCCACTGCGTGGGGCTGGATTTCCTGCTCGGTGAGGTCCAGCGGGCAGGCTTCGCCGTGAAGATTTTCCACATCGGCAGCTTGGGCGGCCTCGAGGCCGCCCGCCGTGGCGAGTCTGACCTGTCCGGTATTCACCTCTTGGACGAGGTGACGGGCGAGTACAACCTTCCGCTGTTGCGCGGCTTAGAGGGCCTGACGCTCGTGCGCGGCTACTCGAGACGGCAGGGAATTCTGGTAAGGCCGGGCCACTTTTCTGAAGTTACCCTGGCGGCCCTGGTGGCCCAGCATCTCGCCGGCGAGGCCCTGGCTCTGGTGAATCGCAACCGGGGCTCGGGCACCCGCCTCTTGACGGACCGCCTCCTGGCCACGGAAGCAGCGCGGGCCGGCCTCTCGCTGCAGGCGTTGACCCTGCGGATTCGGGGTTACGAGATCGAGGCGCGTTCCCATAACGCCGTGGCCGCTTCCATCGCCAGCAACAAGGCCGACTGGGGCATCGGGATCGAAAACGTAGCCAGAGCCTATGGCCTGGAGTTCCATTTTCTCGATAATGAGTGCTATGATTTCGTCGCCCCCGCGTCCCGCCTCGACATCCCGGCGCTCCGGCAGTTTCTTCGGATTCTGCGGACACCGAGGACGGCCGACCACCTTCGGTCGCTGGGCTTCGAGGTCTCCGGCCATCTGGGGGATATCGTGGATGCCCCGGCAGCGGAAGAATCCGCAAGAGAAGGCCGCCGGTAGCCCGAGACCGGCACGTTAGAGTTTCAGAGTCTTAGGGTGTACCTTTTCCACGCCCGCTAGCGCGGGCACCCGGCGGAGATATTGAAAGGTGTCAGGTGATTCCTGAAACCTGACCCGCCTCCCATACTTGTCCCTCCCGGAGGGACCCTCCCAAAGGGATCCCGTTTCCGCAGGATCCCTTTGGGAGGGACGTTGGAACATGGGAGGGACCCGATGGGACGTGGGGGCGCACCTTTCCGAGCCTTGCTCGGTTGCGGGCATCGCCCGCCTTGGGTTGTCACTTCTCCGCGCCCGCGGGTACGGGCGCAGGCACTCAAGAGTTGCAACAGAAGACTCTCCTATTCGAGGCGCAAGATGTCACACGTAGCGGTTTGCATCGAATCGGAACGACAGCTCGCCAGGCAGGGCAACAGTCGCAAAGACCGCGGTCCGATCACCCTGGCCGTCCGCTCCGCCCTCATCCTCTCTCTGGCCGTGTCGGGTTGTACGACGGTACGCACGAGCCCGGACTATTCCCGCGCCCGGCCCGCGTTCGAATCGTTCGTCATCGTTCCGGCCCAGGTCGTGGCCGAAGAGGTCATGCCTGACCGGACGGTCGCGGAGCAGGCGCTGATGGCCGAGCGGATTTCGGAGTCTGTGTCGCTCGAATTGGAGGCCAACCTCAGGGCCGCCGGCCGCACGGTGATCCTGGCTTCGCCTGAAGCGGGCTCGACGGCGATCCCCGAACTGCAGAAATCGTTCGCCCGCGCGGCCGAGCAGATTCTCAAGGACGTTTATACGTCCGAGAATTCCCCCCATTTCCGCTACAGCGTGGGTGAATCAGCAAAGCGGGCCGGGGAACGCTACCCGTCCCAGGCCATCGTGATGGCCTTGATGAACGCACGGGTGAAATCCCCGGACCATTGGAGGCAGAACTTCGTGGATTCCGCCACGCAGATGGCCCTCCAGGGCTCTGGAACGGTCTTCAGCCGGAGTGATGCGGACCTCCACCTGGCGGTGATCGAGGCGGCGACAGGGAAGATCGTCTGGTTCAATACGCTCAGCGCCCGTACGTTTCTGAAGGACGGAACGACTCCGGCCGCGGTGCGGCAGATGGTCCGCGAGACCTTCAAACCTTTTTTCTGATCCCTTATGCCTGCCCGGATTGTCGCCTGTCCCAAGTGTTCCGCCAGACTGGATGTATCCGGATTCGAGCCTGGTGCCCGAATACAGTGCCCGAGGTGCGAAATCCTGATGAAGGTTCCGGAAATCCAGGAGGCCGTGCCCGCGGCGCCGGCCCGGCCGAAGGCTTCAGTCAGCGGCGAAGCGCCGACGCCGCCACCAACCGTGAAAAGCGAGTCGCCCCAGGTATCGACCCCGCCAGCCGGGCCTCGTTCCGCCCCGACCGCGTCGCCTTCGGCAAAGGCCTCCTCTGCCCCTCGGGGCAAAGAGAGCGAGCAGACGCCCTCGCTGGGCCGATACGAGATCGTGGCCAAGCTGGGCGAAGGCGGCATGGGCAAGGTATACCAGGCCCGGCACAAGACCACGGGCCAGATCGTCGCCCTCAAGGTCCTCCGGCCGTCTCTCGCCCGGAAACAACAGTTCGTTGAACGCTTCTACCGGGAAGCCCGGGCCGCCGCCGCCCTCAAACATCCCAACCTCGTCGGCGCCATCGAGGTCGGAGAAAGCAACGGATTCCATTTCTTCGCCATGGAATACGTCGAGGGCGCCACCCTGCTCAAGGTGATCGAAAAACAAGGGGCCATCCCCGAGGCCGGCGCACTCACCATCGCCCACCAGGTGGCCAGCGTTCTCGATACCGCCTTGCAACAACGGATTGTCCACCGGGATATCAAGCCCGAGAACCTCATGGTCATGCCGGACCGGAGCATGAAGCTGATGGACATGGGGCTGGCCAAGGAGCAGGGGGATGACCATGACACCAAGGAGATTTCCGGCGGCGGCATCGTGGGCACGCCGATGTACGCCTCGCCGGAACAGGTTCGAGGTGAAAAGGACCTGGACGTGCGTTCGGACATCTACTCCCTGGGCCTGACGCTCTACCATGCGGTGACCGGCGAATTGCCGTACCAAGGCGCGACGGCTGCCCTGATCATGGCGAAACAGCTTAATGAGCCGCTCACGGACCCGCGCCGCAAGAATCCGAACCTGTCCCTCAACTTCGTTATGATGTTGAAGCGGATGACCGAGAAGGACCGCGAGCGCCGATATCAGACGCCCCAGGAGCTTTTGCACGCGATCCGAAATTGCCGCGAGCGGCTGGCCGAACGCCAGGCCCGAGAGGAAGAAGAGAAAGGCCGAAAGGGACGATGAGAATTCGGTGTCCTAACTTGAAATGCCGTTCCCTTCTGGATGTGGCGGAGGCGATGAAAGGCAAGGAACTGGCCTGCCCCCGGTGTGGATGTCCATTCCACGCGCCGGAGGCGGCCGAGGAGGCCAGCAACACGGCTTCCGCTGCGCCCGCCGCCGAGTCCCTCCAGTCCCAGACGGCCGTTGCCGATTTGCCTCAGCCTGCCCCGACCCGGGAAGAAAGCCCGGCAGCCACAGCGGCTACTTCCCCCTCGCGGCCCGGATGGGACGAATACTTCATGCGAATCGCTTCGGTGGTGGCCCTTCGAAGCAACTGCGTCAAGCGCAAAGTGGCCGCCCTCGTGGTCAAGGACCGTCGCATCATCTCCACCGGCTACAACGGTACCCCGCGGGGCGTCCGTAATTGCAACGAGGGTGGCTGCCCCCGCTGCAATAGCCATGCCCCCAGCGGCACCCGCCTCGAGGAGTGCCTCTGCTCCCATGGTGAGGAAAATGCCATCACTCAGGCCGCTTATCACGGCACGCGTCTCCAGGGGGCCACGCTGTACAGCACCGACGCCCCTTGCCTCCTGTGCGCAAAGATGATCATTAACAGCGGAATCGTTGAAGTCGTGTATCACCAGGACTATCCCATGAACGAAGGGGCCCTGAAATTGCTCCGGGAAGCGGGCGTCGCCGTCAGGCAGTTCCAGGTCTGAATAGCCGTTATCGGGAACGTCTTCCCGGGGGGATGGCGTTCCCGATAAACAGAACAGCTTCCCCCAACGGATGGCTGAAAGAAATCCTCGCTGATCCTTGGCGAGAGGGGCGCAACGATGACATCGAAACCCCACGTATTGCTTCTGACGCCGGGCCCCACGGAGGTCCCACCCGAGGTTCTCGCCGTGATGGCCGAACCCGTCATTTATCACCGCAGCAAGGCCTTCAACGCCGTCCTGGAAGAGGTGGGCACACAGCTCAAGAAGGTCTTCCGCACTCGGGGCGAAGTCATCCTTCTCACCGCCTCGGGGACCGGTGGCATGGAGGCGGCCGTTGCCAATACGCTCTCGCCCGGCGATACCGCCGTGGTCGGCGTCAATGGACGATTCGGCGAGCGCTTCGTCGAGATCGGCGAAGCCTTCGACGTCCGGGTCATCCCCTTGCGCGCGGCACGCGGACGAGCCGTGCCGCCGGATGCCTACGCGGAGGCGCTCCGCACTCACCCGGAAACCCGCGCCGTCTTCACCACCTTGTGCGATACCTCGACCGGCGTGCTCTCGGACGTACGCGGGATAGGCCGCATCGTGTCCTCAACGCCCTCCCTGCTGGTCGTGGACGGCATCAGCAGCATCGGGGCCGTGCCCTTCGAGATGGACGGGTGGTCCGTGGACCTGGCCATCATCGGCTCGCAGAAGGCGCTCATGCTGCCGCCGGGCCTCGCTTTCGTCGGCGTCAGCGCAAAGGCCTGGGCCCGGATTGAAGCGACCAGGCCCCGCAGTTTCTATTTCGACCTCCGCAGAGCCCGTGTGGCCGCAGCCAAGTCCGATACGCCCTTCACCCCCGCCCTCACGTTGGTCCTCGGCCTCCGAGAATCGGTCCGCATCCTGCTCCGGGACGGACTCGAAGCCGCCTGGGAACGTAACGCTCGGCTGGCCCGGGGCGCCCGCGCTGCGCTGCAGGCCCTGGGCCTTGCCCTGTTCGCCCTCGATCCCGCCGATTGCCTCACGGCAGCATGGATGCCGCCCGGACTGGATAGCTCCCAACTCATTGCCGCAGTGCGGGACCGCCACCAAGTCCTTATCGCTAATGGACAGGACGAGTTGAAAGGAAAAATCTTCCGCATCGCCCACATGGGCTGCATCGACGCGGAACATACTCTCAGCGGCCTCACCGCCATCGAAACTGAACTGGGGCTCATGGGCTGGCGCAGGGCCGCGGGCAGCGCGCGCCAGGCATTCCTCGCCGCTTACTAAGGGCCTGTCAAGAAATAACCTGTGCAATTTGGAGGCCTAGATTTGAGCCGGATGCGAGGCGCGACGACGATGGCGTATCCGTAGGATACGTCGAG
>JACPCR010000057.1 GCA_016179685.1 Planctomycetota bacterium
GGTAGAGGACTTGAATGTGGGGCTGTTCTCCCACATTCTCACCTCCAGACGCCGAGCATGCCCGGCACACATAGCGGAACGCGTCAGCGTTCCGTCCGAGAGATGAGATGTGAGGGCCCAGACGAAGCGCTGACGCGCTTCGCTACGCCATTCGAGGCTGACTCCCGGCGAACGTAGCCGAAGCCCTGCCAAGTTTATCCCCCTGGGAGGGCTCCTCGATTCCGGGCTTCGCCGAAGCGCTTACTCGAAAATCCCGTTTCCCGGCGGGCTCCCTGCGGGAGGGAGCGCTTCGCTGCGAAAACTCGTGAAGTGCCGAATCATCATCGATGATGAAATGGGGCGGGTCCATCTCCCCGAACTTATTGAGAAGTTACATGAGGTCGATTTAACCGCTTGTGGATGGGTTACTTGTGGAAATCTCGACGCGTCGGCCGGCCCCTTGCGGCGACCTTCCCACCAGACGATCAAATCGGATAACCATCCAGACGAAGAGCAAGCCTGAGACCACATAATCGAAGGCTATGATCGCAGCTCGGCAGGCTGCTTCGACATCGAAAATCACGGATAAGAAGGGAATTTTTCCGATGATGGCCATGTCCAGCGTATCCGGAAAACTCTCTCTGGACATGAACATGATGGCCCTCCCGACCAACAAGGTCTTGGCTAGCCCCATCGAGAGCGTCCAAGTGAGAGCCTGGATCGTCGTCTTTGACCGGAGCGAGAAAAAGGTGCCCAGGGTCAGGGCAAACAGACATCCGCCAGGAAAGGCAACAAGAAATTCTGAGCTGTTGAACGCCGATGGAAGAAACAGCCAGCTCACAAAAAAAGCACCGCCCATCACCGCCGATGCCAGACTCATGAACGCGCTCCCGGTCACATACCAGAGCAACACGCACGCCCCAACTTGGACCGACGGCGTTAACAGAATCAAGACGGGCTGGCTCGAACTGAGCGGGTTTTCGGGAAGGAACTGGGCCACGCCGAGCAGGCTCAGGACGCTGAGCAGGGGCTCTGGAAGGGCAGATGCCGGCATGAAAACCCACAGGAACAAGAGGGACGAGACAATGATCGTCGCCATCGCCACGAAAAGGTTGCGGCTTGTGCGCCAGCCCCACCAGGCCAGAGCGGCCTGCATGAGCGCTCCAAGCAAGAAGGGGCCGACCCATCGCAGGAGATGACTTTCCGCAACGCGGGAAGAATTCCACAAGATCTGAAGCACGAAGAAATGCGCTAGAGGAAGCGTGAGAAGGAGGTAACTGGCCCTGAGGGTCCCGCGCATCTTGCCCATCAGGATAGCCGACCCAGAAAGCGGCGTCGTCAAGATGGACTCCCAAGTCCCTCGGTCCTTCTCCCTGGCGATGGAAAACGCGGCTAGGGTGCCTAAGACGAGGTACGCCAGGATTGTCAATCCGGCCATCACCCGCTCACCTTCAGGTATCGCTCCCAACATGCGAACATGCACAAGGTCATGCCTTGTGTATTCCGTAGCGGCTATTGGCAATTGTAGAAAGTGAGAAATAAAAGCCACCTCGATGATTCCAAAAACTGCCAATGCTACCCAGCCGGCCCGAATGAGGTAATCCGTCCTTCCCGTCAGCCGGAAGTGACGCTCCTTCCAGGCCACCGGGTTTCCCTCGAGGCGGTCCGCGTCGAGCGAGACCGACCAGAGGCCGCGGTTGCACCTTTCGAAGAAGCGGTCCATGGCCCCGAACAGCTTGCGGCCGGGCGCCGGCGGCGCGGCTTCCAGCCAGCGGGGAAACAGCCAGATAGCCATAAAAAGGCAGGCAAAAGAGGCGACGAAGTAGAAGGGGACGGCTTCGAGTCCGGCCCACTCGCGCACCAGTCCCGTGCTCGCACGGATTTCCCGGAGGAACACCATCAGGTTGACGGTAGGGTGATAGAACCACCAAGCACTTGCATCATAGCCCGGGAAGGTGCGGAAAGACGTCCCTATCATGACATTAGCGAAAAGGTCGATGTGACCACCGAATACCGGCAGGAACGCAAAAATCCCAAGGCTCAGGTAGGCGGCGATCAACGCCTGGTAGGTGCGGGCGAAGACGACGGAGCAGAGCAGTCCGACGGAGGCGCCCAGAACGGCGATGCCGATGAGGTTGATGCCCATGACGAGCACGTGCCGGGGCCCCACGCCGCCGAAGAGCGTGCACGCGGCCAGTAAGGGCAGACCCGAGGCCAGGAGGATAAGAATCGGCAGAATACGGCAGGCCCATTTCCCAAGGACCAGTTCGGCGCTGCCGATCTGCGTGGTCCGGATGACGTCCATGCTGCCGCGCTCCTTCTCCTCCGCGATCGCGCCCGCGGTGTAGGCCGGCGCGAGCACGGCGGCCAGGATCGCCCCGAGCGCGCCCAAGCTCATGAAGAGCCCCTGCCCGAACGCGGCCATGGACGCAACCGACTCGAGCTTTCGCCCTGTCCCTTCGGTTGCCCACAGGATGTCCAGCAGGAGGAAGAGACTTCCGGCGAAGAGCGTCCGCACCACGTAAGTCCGACGCCGCCGGGCCATCATCTTCAGGTCCCGGGACGCCAGGATGGCTGCGGTGCGAAAAACGAGAAGAAGCCTTGTCATGTGTCCCCTGTCCCCTGGTCCCCTTCGACTCCGTGTGTCACCTGTAGGAAGATTTCCTCGAGACGCGGGGTCTCCTCCTCGAACCGGGTGATGGCGAGGCCGGCTCGGAACAGGGCGGTGGAGAACAGCGCGAGACCGCCGGCCTCTTCGGGAATCTCGGCCACGAGGTTGCCATCCTCCTCGGACACCGAGGCTGCCCCGGTCTCGAGGAGGACCTGCCGCGCCCGAGCCGGCTCTCCTTGCACTCGCACGCGAAGTCGGCGCGCGGGTTGGACGCGGCGCGTCAGGCCGTCGAGGGGTCCGCTGTACAACAGCCGGCCGCGCTCGATAATGCCCACCTGCGTGCACATCTCGTTCAGGTCCGAAAGAATGTGCGAAGAAAGCAGGATCGTCTTGCCCATGCTGCGCAGCTCCCGCAGCAACGCCTTAAACTCGATGCGGGCCCGGGGGTCGAGGCCAGACGCCGGCTCGTCGAGAAGCAGCACCTTCGGGTCATGGATGAGCACGCGGGCGAGGCCCAGCCGCTGCTGCATGCCTCTCGAAAGCGTATGGACGAGCGAGTCGCGCTGGCCGCCGAGATCGGTCAACTCGAGGACGTCTCCGATGACGCGGGGGCGTTCGGAGCCAGCGACGCCGTGCGCCGCTCCGAAAAAATCCAGGTACTCCCATACCTTCATCTCGTCGTAAATGCCGAAAAAGTCCGGCATGTAGCCGATGGACCGGCGCACACCATGGCCCTCGCGCCGCACGTTGTAGCCGTTCACCCAGGCCTGTCCGAAGGTCGGCTGGAGCAGCGTGGCCAGAATCTTCAGGGTCGTCGTCTTGCCGGCGCCGTTGGGTCCGATGAAGCCGAACAGCTCGCCCTCCCGGATTTTCAGGTCCAGATGGTCCACTGCCTTTGAGCGCCCATAGGCCTTGGTCAGTCGGCTAATCTCGATCATCGGCGGCCTCGAGGTCCATGATGGCCCGAATCAGGCAGAGATGATCCCGCACGATGTCCACCCCCTGGATTTGGTAGGCCGAAGGCTCGCTTTCGGTCAGGCCGAGGAACAGGACCTGGCCGGAGCCGATTTCCTCGGGGAGGGTGAAATGATGAAAGGCTAGCGAGCCAAGAGACCTGCCCGTGTTCAGCCACGACCGTTGCCGGGTCGACAGAGAGTCCTTGACGAAGTGGTTCAGCCGAGGGTCAACCCAATGGAGCTCCTCTCCAGGGTCGATGTCACGGCCCCGCACGAAGGGTAGGCTCGTACGTGCGTAACCAAGATTCTCCTGGCTTCCGGACTCAAGGGGCTTTGCGCCCAACGAAGTTCCATCAGGCCACAACAGCCAGTATCTCTTGAAATGAAAAGGAGTTGCGTTTTGCAGCAGGAACT
This sequence comes from Planctomycetota bacterium, assembly GCA_016179685.1. Classification (GTDB taxonomy): domain Bacteria; phylum Planctomycetota; class PUPC01; order JACPCR01; family JACPCR01; genus JACPCR01. Next base: position 3,961 of record JACPCR010000057.1, read on the forward strand.
CTTTCTTGTCGTTATCCGACCGCCGAACTTGGATACGCCCTGCGTCCTTCCGGAGGAAATGCGTGTAGAAGCTGGCCACAGACCACTGGCCCACAGCCAACACCAATCGGGCGCCGGCTGACTCCGATACTTGTGACCCTCGCCACCGTCCAGAATATCGTCCAAGGTCCGCCGGCAGCACTGCGCTCCCCGGGGCCGGATGACTGATCTCCATGCTCGTAGCCAGAGGGGAGAAGACGGTGACCCATTCGTGACCGATCCCGTCCTCGGTCCCGGGCACGAGGTCGAGCACGGTGACCGAGTTGGAGAGAAACCTCCGGCCTTTCGCGCCGATGGCCCAGGAGACGGCGAGGCTGACGGCCAGAGCCACGATCAGCGAGAAGGTGAGCCAGGTCCATTCGAGCCGTCCCAGCCATTTCAGGACCAGGTAGTCAACGGGGCCCAGGAGCAAGACGTAAACGCCCAGGTAAAGCAAGATGCTTTCGAAGCCGATGCTCTGGACAGCGTCGAAATGACCCAGGGCGGACCAACAGGATTCCACACCTTTACCCTGACGAGGAGCTGGGACGGCTATCGGGCCTGCCTCGACCTCTCGCAAAGGCTTGAAACGCCGTCCATGAACAGAAGTGTACAGCCTGAAAAAAAGGTCCGGCACGTCTGCAAAGTACGGTTCGGTCGGATTGAACCCCAAGACCGCAACCCGGCCGAAGCCGAAGCGCCCCTTGTCCCAGAGCGCCCGGGCCTCGGCGCGGGACAGCCGCCATCGACTGGCGCTTCCAGTCTGCGCAGGAGACTTTTTCTTGACCGGATCGACCTCAACGTGGCCGGCATCGCCCAACTCGTCCGATAGCGCGCTATCTGCAAAGAGGGAATGCCGGTCATTGGGCGCTCTTGATTTTTCCCTTGCAAGCCACTGCTGAAGCAAGGGGCCCGTGAACATCTCCCTCACCTCTCTCCAGTCCGTCTCATCCCTCCTATCCCTTGGGAGTGACGGCAACAGCCGCGCCAGGGGGCTCAAGGCCAGGTCGCGCCAGCGCTCGCCCGGGATGACAATCAGGTTGCCGCCTCCACGGACCCACTGCTCGAGCGCGTCCATTCGGGCCGGGGTCAGGACCGTAACGTCCGGGTCCGACCACACCAGCACATCCAAGGCATCGTAGCCACGGGCCTCGTCCGGCATCTCCTCTTCCCGGAGAGGCAACATGGTCCACAACGGTTGTTCCTGGTTATTGTCTGGCAAGAGGCTCAGGGAACGAGCGCCTAACAGACCCATGACATTCCGATCGTCCGGTGTCACTCCCAGGCACGCGAGATGGATGGGTTGAGGTTTTTTTTTTCCTTCTGGCGTGAAGAACAAATCCCCCTCGGAAAGATGCGGAACGACATAGAAGGGAAGCCGAACATGGGCTTTGGACGGCGCCTCGACGCGTTTCTCGATCTTCCATTCGCCCTCGTTGCCCCCAAGGTAGGTGACCAGGCCGCGGCACTCCTGGTCGCCGTTCTCGATGTCAACCACGATGGTGTTCCATCGGCCCGGCCTCAGCCTTTGCCCCAGCCAGTAACGAGCGGAAATCGCCGGGCCGGACCGGCCCGGAGTCTCCGCATGGATGAAGACCGGCAGGGCAAGGGCAAAGAAAAGAAGCCACGTAAAAGACCGGTTCATCTTTCAGGTGTCAGGGGTCAGTAACCATCAACCATCAGCCATCAACCATCAAGGCAGGGGTCAGGGGTCAGGGGTCAGTAACCATCAACCATCAACCATCAAGGCAGGGGTCAGGGGTCAGGGGTCAGTCATCATCAACCATCAGCCATCAAGGCAGGTGTCAGGTGTCAGGTGTCAGTAACCATCAACCATCAGCCATCAACCATCAAGGCAGGGGTCAGGGGTCAGGGGTCAGTAACCATCAACCATCAGCCATCAACCATCAAGGCAGGCCTGACACCTGACACCTGACACCTGACACCTGACACCTGACACCTGACACCTCATCACCGAGCATTCCCGCTTTCCCTGAATACCTTCACCTCACATGGGCCGAAGTCCGCCTCGGCGTCACCATTTCTGTGCTCAAATGCCTGTCCCGTAATGGTTTCTTGTAGCATGAGGCCCTCCTGCAGACCTGCACGCCAAGCCAGCCTGCGCTTTTCCCCCAATGTATTAACGATCCAAACAATATTTCCTTCACCGGAAATAAAGTGGCCCGAAGGGAACGGAAATGTTTGTATCCGGCTTATTATCGCTCTTTCCTCTCCCAGTAGAAACGGCAAGAGCTTTCGTGCCTCTGAGACCAGCGGCTGCGCCTGGGGCCAGCTCGGTCGGCTGAACAGTACGCCTCGGCAGCCGGATGCAACCGCGGCATAGAAAAGGCATCTGAGGCCATGCTCATCCAGAAGGGGAAGGTGAGCGATGACGCCCTTGTTTTGAAGCGAGGACACCAACCGTGCCTCCTCGAAGATGTGGCTGAATCGTGTAGGCGCGTCCGGGATCGAAGGCACGCTGCAGGCCAGGATATCCGAAGCTGCCGCCCGTGTCTCCAGGTCGTCATCCGGTCCAACTCCTTGAATAATAGGATGATAGGGATCGGCCTCGAAGAGCACACGGTAGCCGACCTCGCAACTGGCCGAATTTGCTGGTGAGGCCTCGGCCACACCAGGCTGCCCTGGCGACGTCCCAGCTCCATCCGTTCCCGCCAGATAGCCCAGGAGATGCCGGGAATCCTGGATCGGCTTTACCAGGGCACGAAGCCCGTCCGCACAAGCTTTGTCCTCCTGCGGAAGCCTCAAGCTCGTGCCTAGCCCGGCAATGACCTTGAGGCCGCACTTCCCCGCCAGCTTCAAGTAGGACAGCGACGGGCACTCGGTATGAACGACGTTGAAGCCTGCTTCGGCCAGGTCCCTGAACAGCTTTTCATCTTCCGGAACGTCCATCAGGCCAAGGGGAAAAAACTCAGCACCGTTGTGCCGGAAACGGCCGGCCGCATCGAGCCAGACTTCGCTTGGCGCTGGCGGGAAGATGTAGAGGTTGTCCTCGCCTTTCGCGATCTGATTCCCCACCGGCGGGGCATGCAGCGTGACCAGCAGCTTGAAGTGGCCAGAAGGTGTGTCGCTCAACGCCAGCTTGAAGGGATATCGGCGCGTGTTCAGAGAAACCAAATCCGTGGTGCGATACTCGCGGATTCGGTAGCCCGGCTCCTTGCGATACACGGCCAGTCGAATGGAAAGCTGCTTCCGGCCAGACAGGACCTTCACAGGCACGGCCGCCACGCCTTCCACCTCGATCTCGTCCGACTTCTGCGACGCATAGACGCCGTGCCGGTAGCCGGGCTTGACGAGCCGCGCACCGACGTGGTCGGCCGCCCTTGCCGGGTACTCGAGGGTTTCGACTACCCGAGGCGGCGTCTCCGCACTCTGGAGACGCAGTCGAAGCGACTGGTTTTCCGCCCACCGGTCGCAAATGAAGATCACCGATTCCGACGCCTCCTTCCGCGGATCAACCGTCACCGGCTTCTCCGTTGCCGCCAGAACCTCGGTCTTGCCGTCCTTCCGGCTCAGGACGGCGACGGACAGCACACCGCTGAAGGGCTGGTCGGAGAGGGACGCGAGCTTCACCTGAAACTCGTTCTCGCCCATGAGGGGGATGAAACCATCCCTGCGGCCCGGCAGGTGAAACTGGAAAACAGGCGAGGCGATCCCGGAAACCATGGCGGAGACGCTCCTGGCCTCGAATCCGATGATTTCGCCGATGCCGTGTGAGGCGAGCAGGCGGATGCCGTAAGTCACTACGGTTGGAAAGGTTACGACGGACACGCAATAGCCAGCGGGATGCAGGATGGAGACGGGTACCCAACGTGCTCGGGCGGCGTCATAAGCCTCAATGATCAGCTCCCGGGGTCGCTGGCAGCCCTCGCCGATCCGGGCGCAGATGAGGTTGACTTGCCGGGGCTCATCGAACTCGAGGAGCAGTTTTCGGCCCCGCTCAATGGCCGCCGCCATTGTTCCCAACTTTCGCATACGAAAAGAGGGCGTCGCGGAGCCGATGCCCACGGCTTCAATGCCAGGGAAGAATCCGAGTGACCGGTGGGTGGAGTCGGAAAAGGCGGGAAATGGGTCGTTCTCCCTCAGCCCGAGCGTGGCCCGGGGCGGCAGGAGCGACAGGTCGCCCTCGGCGTGAAACCGCACCTGGACGTAGCGGTCGGCCGCGGCGAACCAGAGATCGAGCCGAGCCGCGTCGGGTCTTCGCCACTCGGCCTGACGACAGGCATCCTCGGTAGGCCCGGTGCGCATTTCCACGAACCAGGAATATGAAGCCGCGTAGGCAGGGACGCTGCCAGCAGGGATGCTGGCGCTCCCAGGGGAATTGCCACCGCTGCCAGCAGGGATGCTGGCGCTCCCAGTCTCCATCTCGCCCCCCGCGGGTCCTGGCTCGCCCTCCCGTAGCGTAGTGCTTCCGCGCTCCGGCACACCCCCCGCCTTTCCTTCCAGCGCAGCAAGCGAGGTGACCAGCCGCCAGCGGAGCGGGTCGCCCATCGGCCGCGGCTGCACGGCGGACTCGGCGTTGATCTTCCCGGTCTCCGGCAGGACACCTTGCAGCCATGCGGCGGCCCCAACCTGCTTCTCGAGCGTCACGCGCACGCGTCGAGGCTTATCGGCGGCGGCCGGCAGGGCAAACGACCGCGGCCCGGGTCGCGGCGTCTTCCCCTCCTCCTCGGCGAGCAGCTTCCACTCGCCATTCTCCGCGGCGACCTCCACCCGTGGCATCAGCGACTCGGGACCCGAAAGAACGAGGATGCGCAGGCCCGCCACCTCGAAGATGGCCCAGCCTGATTTCTCCCCCTCCGGCAGGAGCAGTCCAAGGTCCGTCACGCTTCGAATCCAGTTGGAGGAATGCTCCGCAGGCAAGGCCCGGACCGGAACGTCGAGGAGCATCGTCAGGCCGGCCTCCTGCGCCTCCGGTTCCTCCGTCTCGCGCTCATCCTCTTCGTTCGCCTGGGCTAGCCCGTGGCCGCCGCCGGCCTCGAGTTCCTTCAGAACTTCCTCGGGGTCCGCGCCCTCAAGCTCCTCGCCCGCGACGGGACCGGGCAAGAGAAGGAGGACGGCGAGCAGGACCAACCAACGGCGTGAATGAAAGCACCTCGTTCGGACGCGCATGGGCCATCCGAAGAGAAGCGATTGGAATGCGGGCCTGAAGCAGTGCCTGAACATGGCTTCAGGGGGCATTCCAACGCCCGGATACGGCAGGTCCCACAGGACGCCGCGCGGACCAGGCCAGGCGGCTATCGCAGCACTAGGCACCCCCAATCGGACCCCCTACGTTAACATAAACTCCTGGCGAGTTGCTCGGCCTCCACTTCCGTCCTCTGAGGCCGGTAACGACTTAAACAGGAGAATGTTAGAGTCTTCGGTTATCACTTCTCCGCGCCCGCTACGCGGGCATCCGGCGGAGATATTGAAAGGTTTCAGATGTCCGTTGATTCCTGACACCTGACACCTTTTCCAGACTTGTTGGGTTGCGGGCTTCGCCCGCCTTAAGAGAGGCTAGCCTATGCACTTCTTGAAATCCACCTTCCGCGCGCATGAACGCGAAGGGCCATTTTCCTGACTATTTCCCAGCAACAACAGCGGATGCTTTCCGAGAGCACTTCAAATAACTCTTTGTTCATGTTGAACTTGCAGGCGCCGACATGCGTCATCAGAGATGAGCGACTGTACTCGACGGGTAAACGTGGGTGTCTCAACGAGGATCACAAGTCAACCATACGCCATTGGCGCAGACTCTGCAAGCCCAAATCTCCTTGGCGGCCAAAGCCTACGCCTTCATAGCTCCAAACCGCGTCAGGAAGACTTCCGACCGCCGGGACGAGTAGGCATGGCCCAAACACTCCCACAACCTATCACCCGGCAGAGCCTTTTCGACGGCGAGAACGGGCACGACGACGAGAAGGAGGTCGATCGGGCGCGGGTGGCGGATTCGTGCCCTCAGAGAGCGGGCCGGGGGCTGCGAACGAAAGCTGGCCGCCGGACGCGCTCTATCACTGGACCCTGGCGGCCTCTATAATGTTGGCATCCTCCACTTCACCCTTTTGCCACCACGAGGATTTCATGCCGAAGAAGAAGGTCCGGCTCGGTTTGATTGGATGCGGCGGCAACATGCGCGGCGCCCATGTGCCCCGCATCCAGACGGATGGGGCCGCCGAGATCGCCAGCGTGGCCGATCCGGAAGAGTCGCAGGCCAAGGCCCTGATGGAGAAGTATGGGCGTGAGGTGCGCTATTATCCGGACTATCGGCGCATGCTCGATCGGGAGAAGCTCGACGCGGTGGTCATCAGCTCGCCGCACTCCATGCACTTCGAGCAGGCCCGGCGCGCCCTGGGACGCGGACTCCACGTGCTCGTCGAAAAACCGCTGACCCTTTCATCGCGGCACACGCTGGCTCTGCTCGCCCTGGCCAGGAAGAAGCGGCGAATCCTGGACGTGAGTTACCAGCGCCATTACTACGCGCCCCATCGCTACGCGCGGGAACTCGTGCAGGCGGGTACGCTTGGGAAACTGCGAGCCGTGGTGGCCTACGTCACCCAGAACTGGCAGGGCGTCAGCGGTTGGCGGCTCGTCCCCGAGCTCTCCGGCGGCGGGATGTTCATGGATACCGGCAGCCACCTGGTCGCCGTGTCCCTCTGGATCACCGGGCTCGAGCCGGCCGAGGTCTCCGCGTTTATGGACAAGACCGGCAAGCCGGTGGACATCAACGCGGTGGTGAACATCCGCTTCCGGCAGGATGCCTACGGCTCGTTGAGCTTCGTGGGCAACGCAAGCCGCCACGACGAGCGCCTGGCCATCCATGGAAGCCAGGGCTGCCTGGTGTTCCATCTCCACCAGTGGGGACTGAAGTCGGTCCTGCTCAATGACGAGCCGCTGGAGATTCCGAAGCGAATCCGTCCGACCAGTCCCGATGCGGCCTTTTTCGCTCTTATCCGCAATGGCGGCAAGGGGCATGAGCCGCCTCGGTTCGCGCTGGAGGTGGCCCGGCTGACTGAATCGGCCTATCGGTCGTGGCGCGAGAAGCGGCCGGTCAGGCTGTGAACAGAGCCGCAGGTCTAACGATATTCCGGCGCTGAATCTATTTTCGCAGGGTCGGAGGCTGCAGCCTTCAACCTGCAGCCTTCAGCTTGGGAAAGTTCTTGCGAGGTGCCTATGAAATCTCTGATCCTGAAGGAAATCGGACATGTTGAGCTGGTGGACAGGCCCGAGCCGACGCCGGGTCCCAACCAGCTCCTGGTCAAGCTGCGCGTCTGCTCCATCGGCGCGGAGCATGTCTATTCCCTGAAGGGCGAATGCTGCTACGTGCGCCAGTCGCCACGCAATCCCTACTATCGCGGGACGCCGATGACCTTCGGCGGCGAAATGGTTGGCGAAGTGGTGTCCGTCGGCAGCGAAATCAAGAATTTCAAGGCCGGGGACCGCATCGCCGGCTGGTCAAGCTTTGAAGAGTATGTCCTTGCCGGCTCCGGAGCCTTGAAGGTGCCGGAGCACGTTTCCGATGAGGAGGCGGTGTTCGTCTCGTGGGGTGGGACGACGCTTCACGCCGTGCATCGCGCCCGGATTCTCCTGGGCGACCGCGTCGCCGTCCTGGGCCAGGGTCCCCTCGGGTTGCTCGTCACACAGTGGGCACGGCTCAGCGGAGCGCTGGACCTGATTGGGGTGGACCTGCGGGCGAGCCGGCTACATCTCGCCAGGGATCTGGGCGCCACCGCCGTCATTCAGCCGGGCAAGGAGGACCTCGACGCCCGCGTCAAGGAACTGACGGACGGAGAAGGCGTGGACGTGGCCATCGAGGCCAGCGGCGTCCCCTCCGTGCTCGAACAGGCCATCATGGTCGCCCGCAACAAGGGCCGCATCGTCGCCCTCGGCTGGTATCAGAATCCGGTCACCCTCCATCATTGGGTCGCCGACGTCTATCACAAGGAGGTCGACTTGGTGGCCACCCGCGCGGCGGGCTATGGGGACTCGTTCTTTCCCATGGAGCGGTCCACGAGCGGCCGCAACTCGAAAAAAGTGCTCCGCATGATCGCCGAAGGAAAAATCCGAGTCCGTCCCATCGTCTCTCACGTTCTCCCCGTCGGCAGCTTCGAGGAGGCCTTCCGGCTTGAGTCGGAGAAGCCCGAGGGTGCCCTGAAGGTGCTCCTGCGATGGTGAGCGCGATGCGTGGGACCCTCAAAGGTCCCCGGTAAGAACTTGGTGAACCTTCCCTGCTCACTCTCTCAGAAGAGCCCCGAAGTGGACGAAATGAAATAGCCAGGGCGGGCGGAGCGCCGCCCTGGGATGACAGATGGATGCCTCCATAAAGCCCTGTAAGGGCGACAGAGGGCTGTTCGCCAAGCAGTTACGGTCTCCGTTCCACTCTGCACGCACCACGCTCCACACTCCACGCCGGCCTTGATGCGTGATGCGTCGGACCTTCAAAGGTCGCTGTTCCAACTCTGCATGCTGCACGCTTCACCTGCCGCGCTCGACGCTCCTCGTCTCCACAATCCGGCGCACCAGGCAGACGCGAAGGACATGCGAAGGCGTGATGCTGAGCTCACCGTGCAACCGCGGGCACTCCGTGAAGCCAACGAGTACGGATCGGCCCGAGGCCACAACGTCCAGAACGTCCACGTCCGGCACGTGTCGTGGCTCTCCCAGGCATAGCCCGAGCAGCACGTCCTCGATCTCCCGTTCGGAATGATCCTCCCCGGACCGATAGGGGCGCAGCCCCTTGAGAAAAGTCTCCGCCGGCAACACCTTTTTCCCCGCCGGCGCCGGAGATATCGTCTCGAGGTCCGCTTCGCCAAGCTCGCAAATCCCGTTCGAGGTGATCCAATGAGTCCTGCGGAGCTTGGGCAATAACCCCTCGGGCAGGGGTGAGACCCCGGCGAGTCGGGGCGGCACGTGCCAGAATCTCGAAGCCAGGACGTGGCCGTTCCACTGTTGGACCCGAATCTCTGCAAGGGTTTCCTCCGGCAGATACCGGCCAATCCATTCTCGTGGCTGTTCTCCGAAAATCCCACGCGTCCATCCGAGACCCCAATCCAAGGAATCCATGGGACCGACGAGCACCTCGGGCCCGAATCGAAGCTGGACGCGTCCGCTCCGGGGCACGAAAAAGCTGGTATAAAGAATCCCGCGGGCTGCCCCTTTCTCGCTCAAGCTGACCAGGCCCACCTCCCTCAGCCAGACCTCATCGCCTTTCTTCCAGGACACGATCACCCCGGCCAGGGCCACAAAGAAGAACACGGAGGCCAGAAAGACGGCGGCACAGAAGGCGAAGGACTTTCCATGCCGGATGAGCCAGGCCTGGAACGGTCCCAGGACAGCCAGGTAAGCTGCTAAATAAATAATGATCCAGCCCATGCTGAGGGGCAGAGCCACCTCGCCCGGAATCAGCAGGGAGCCGAAGTGGTCCGGTAGAGATGAACGGGAGGCAGGCCTCGAATGTTCCGGCTCACCCGGGCGTGTGGCCTCCGCGCGGTGGAGTCCCACCAGACGGAAAATCGGCTTCCAGGACCACCCGGTTTCCTCGGGCGTTCCGCCGAGTTGGCCCGGGTGCAGGGCACAAATCCCTATCCGGCCCCACCCCAGCGGGGCCACCGCCGACAGGGTCACCCCTTCGTTCTGCCAGAGGGCGCTGCCCTCCGGCGCCCGGATGCGGGCTATCCGGAGCGTTTCTCCTGATTCCACCGGAGAGAAGCCGCCCCGGAGAGCCGTGAATCCGCCAAACGTCATGCTGCCCGAGACAGTGAGATGGGCCGCATCCAGCAAGTCTCGGATCGGACCCTCCGCCACGAATCCTTCCCGGCCCAGGAAAACCATGAGACAGCCGCCCGTCTCGACCCAGGCACGAAGCGCCGCCGCCTGCCCGAAAGAGACATCCACCGACCTGTCCACGTTGCTCAGGAACATCACCTGGACGGCATCGTAGCCAGCCGGGTCCGCCGGAAGGTCCTTCCAATCCGATCGCACGTAGACGCGTTCGGCGAGACCTGCTATCGGGGACGCGGAATCGCCCTCTAGAGCCAAGTCGACTCGCGTCGGCGTTCCCACCTCGACCAAGCCGACAAAGCCCCACCATCGGGCCCGCTGAAGGGTGGCGACTCGAGGCGGGCCCGCCGGCTGTCCTCCGACCTCGAGGGAGACCTCGCACTCCGGGGATTCGGGCATGAAATAAACGAAATGCCGCTGTTCGCTACCCCGCGGGACTTCTATGGGATGGCGGTATACCAGACGCGTGGAATTCCGCACCACAATCTCCGCCTGGCATGCCTCCTCGGACGATTCGACCTGCACCACCAAATAACACCACTTCCCACGTTCCCTCAAACCGCCCAGGCCGGGCGCGACGGACCACTCCAGGCCAGCGGACGAAGCCGGTATGACCCAGGCCAGCAGCCCTACGAGCACACGCGTTCGGAAGTGAAGAGCGGAAGTTCTCGGACAAGGGACAAGGGACAAGGGACTCCGATGCCCGAAGCGGGAAGCAAGGAAGCGAGAAGCGGGCAGAGAAAGACAGGGGACAGACTTCAGGCAACCGGTAGTCTACAGGCTGTCCGTTGATGGATCGACGTGCCACGTATGACGCCCGAGCGGCCCCGCGGGGAGAGTTCGGAGATACTTTCCCAAGAAACAAACGGATAAGAGCCCTCTACGTATAGACTTGCATTTTGTCCCTTTTCCCTGGTTATGGGCTTGGAATGACCCAGGTGGAGACTGTTCAATAGCCACCAAGGCGCAGAGACTCTCATTATGGTGAGGATGCAAACTTAAGGTGAACCACGGAGGGATTCTGAGGAATACCTTTGCTGGCTTTCTCCGTGCTCTCCGTGGTTCAATCCGATCTTGTTTCTCTATGTCACAACGAAGCGAATTCGCAAGCTTCGTAAATCACACTCCTAACGCGGCCCAAGGGCCGCAACCCGACAAGGCGCGGAAAGGTGACACCGCTGGGCTCTGAACCGCATGCTTGCCAAACGGGTCACCTCGGGTTCCAATTCCGCGGCTTCCGACTCACCTCTGACCCGTTCCGTTACGGAGGAGAATCCCATGGTTCGCGTCGGACTTGTCGGCGGCGGAAGTATCGGCCATTCGCATGCCAGCTCGGTCCGGCAGATCGAGGGCGCACAGCTCGTCGCCCTGGCCGATATCGCTGAGCCGGTCCGCCAGAAATTCGCCCAGGAATTCGGCATCCTGACGTATCCCGATTACCCGAGCTTGCTCGCCCAGGCTGAGATCGATGCCGTCATCATCGGCCTGCCCGATCGCCTCCACTGTCCCGTGACGGTGGCGGCCCTGGCCGCAGGCAAGCATGTCCTCGTGGAAAAACCCATGGCCGCATCCGTCGCCGAGTGCCGGACCATGGTCCTCGCCGCCGCACGCGCCAACCGAAAGCTCATGGTCGGCCAGGCCCATCATTTCCTTCCCACCATCCGCAAGGCCCGGGAAATCATCCAGTCGGGCACTCTCGGACAGCCCGTCTTCCTTCGCGATGCCCTCATCTACCAGCATTGGGCGCCCAAGCGCCAGGCCTGGTTCTTCAACCCCGCCCTCGCGGGCGGCGGCGCGGTCATCGCTACTGGCGTCCATCAGATCGACCGCATGCGCTGGATTCTCGGCAGCCGTGAACGCACCGTCAGCGCCAGCTGGTCTCATCGGTCCGACGTGCCGGACCTCGAGGCCATCGGAGGCTGGTTCGTCCGCTACGAGAACGGTTGTGCTGGGCAGTTCCTCTCGGGCTCGCATACGGCTTACACGGGGCCCCATGAATACGAAATTCTCTGCACCCGGGGTATCCTTCGAGGGACCTCCTGGGGCAAGCTCGAAGCCATTGACGAGGCGGGTGTGGCGCAGGAACTGGACCTCGGCGAGCGCAAGTCCCACATTCTCGAGGAGGACCGCGCCTTCATCCAGGCCATTGCCCGGGACGAGCCCGTGCCCGTTGACGGCCAGTGGGGCCTCGAAGTCCTGCGCGTCATCGAAGCCGTCTATGAATCTGCTCGGTCCGGAAAAGAAGTTCACGTCTGATGCTCCTGCCTGCGGCCATTTCCGGCCCATCAGCGGGCTCGCGAGCTGGGCACAAAGCCCAGGACTGCGAAAACGAGAAGTCTCCCCTTCTATTCCAAGAATTCGTCCGCTATAAAAGACAGCATCAGCTCATTTTTTCTGGAGGACGCGACGATGAAGGATTATCAGGCCTTGAATATCGCGCGGCTGTGCAATGCTCCGGTCACGATTCTCGGGCCCCAGGCGAAGCCGGCGGTGGGCCTGCAGAAGCTTCGCGGCCTCCCGTTCCAGATCGGGCCCCGGAACGGGCGCGGTCGCAAGGTCTTTTTGGGTCTGGGGAACGGCGAAGGCTGTTCGCCACAGAGCGTCGTCATTCCCATCCGGAGCAGGGCCAAGAAGGTGCTCTTCGCGCACCGGCTACTCGACTCGAAGCTCCAGCAGAACGGTCCGTTGGGCGCGGTCGCCGCGCATTATGTCTTCCACCTGGCGGGCGGCGAGGCCGTTTCCGTGACCATCCGCGAGCGCTTCGAGATTTCCGTCGTGCCCGTGGCCTGGGGCCAGCTTCCGTTCCTCGCCGCGCCGGACAGAGCGGATGGGCTGCCGGCGCGCTACGAGGGTCCCTGGGGCAGCACGGGATCGAGGCAGACGGAGGCCGGCCAGGCCTGGCCGCGGGACTACGTGCTGTATGTCTGGAGCAACCCGCGTCCTGGCGCGCGGATCGAATCGGTCGAGATCGTGCCGGCGGGGCCTCGTTTCATCGTTGCCGCCGTCTCCCTGGGCTACCTCGACGAGCATCCCTTTAACCGCGAGGGCAAGAAGGAGGTCAAGATCGCCCTCCCGAGAAAAGAGGACTCGGAAAAGCCTTTCAAAGTCGAGGTCGAGGTCGATCGCGGCGTAGCGACGTTTCCTTATCCCTTGCCCGAGAAGCCGGCTCGGGAGTTTCTCAAGGACGATTACCGTGGCTGGGGAGAGGCCAGGAACAACAAGAGCGGCTCGAGTTACGTGGAGATCGCCGCGGTCCCCAGCGCCACGATCACCGTCAAGAACGAGGGCGAGGTGCTCGGCAAGGCCAACTGGGGCCAACTCCAGGAGAAGGGCAGGGTGAAGGTCAGTCCGCGCCTCCAGCTCGAGGTCCTCAGCGGAGGCTCCAACTGGGTCCACACCCGAGTGGTGGATGAGGACACGGGGACGCCCATCCCTTGCCGCATCCATTTCCGATCGCCCCTGGGCATACCCTATGCCCCGCACGGGCATCATCCGCACGTCTTTTCGGACCAGGGGACCTGGCACATCGACATTGGAGGCGACGTGCGCCTGGGCCAGATTTCTTATGCCTACATCGACGGGACGTGTCAGGGCTGGCTGCCGCAGGGCGAGGTGATCGTGGACTGCGCCCGCGGCTACGAATACCTGCCGGTCCGCAAAAAGATTCTGGTCCGGAAGGGCCAACGGGAGCTGGAAATCCGCATGAAGCGCTGGGTGAACATGAACCAGCAGCGGTACTTCAGCGGCGATACGCACGTTCACTTCATGAGCACGGTGGGCGCCCATCGGGAGAGCCAGGGCGAGGACCTCAACGTCGTCAACCTGCTCCAGTCGCAGTGGGGACACCTGTTCACGAACACGGAGGAGTTCACGGGTCGGCCCAGCGTGATGCAGAACGGGCAGAACATCGTGTATGCCTGCTCGGAAAACCGCCAGCACATCCTGGGACATCTGACGCTCCTGGGCATCAAGAAGCAGGTCATGCCTTGGTGCTCGGACGGCCCGAGCGAGGCGGAGATGGGCGGCCATCTCGAGACCACGCTTTCCCACTGGGCGGACGCGTGCCATGCCCAGGGCGGCACGGTCGTTCTTCCGCACATTCCAACGCCCAACTGCGAGCCGGCAACGCTCGTCGCGACGGGCCGCCTGGACGCGGTCGAGTTTCTCGTGCATTCGCTCTACAACCACGGCGAGTACTACCGCTACCTGAACTGCGGCTACCGCCTGCCGATCTGCGGCGGGACGGACAAGATGACGAGCGACGTTCCGGTGGGCGTCAGCCGCACGTACGTGTACATTCCGCCGGACGAGGAGTTCAACTACGACACCTGGTGCCGGGGGCTGCGCAGCGGGAACACGTTCCAGTCGAGCGGCCCCATGTTGTGGTTCAAGGTGAACGGCGAGACGATGGGTAGCACCCTTCGGCTGCCGGGTAACGGGGGCAACCTGGAAGTCGAGGCAAGGGCCGAGAGCATCCTGCCCATCCATACACTGCAGATTGTGCAGCAGGGGAAAGTGGTGGCCTCGACGGACCGGAAGGCCGGGGCACGCTCGCTAGGTTTGAAGGCAAAGTTGAAGGTGGAGAAGAACACGTGGCTGGCCGCGCGGTGCGGCGGGCCCGGCTACACCGCGGTGCAGCATTTCGACGGCTGGCGGCGCGGCATCTTCGCCCATACCAGTCCCGTGTATGTGGCCGTGGGCGGAGAGTACGACCTGTTCGACCTGGAATCTGCGGCGTACATGATGACGCTGATCGAGGGCGGGCTCACCTATGTCCGGCATTCGGGCCGGCGGCCAGCCTCTGAGACCGTGACTCACCATCACGGCGAGAGCGACCACCTGGCCTTTCTGGAGCGGCCGTTCCGCGAGGCGGAGGCGGCGATCCGAGCGCGGATGGAAAAGCTGGGCATCACGAGCTGGGGCTAGTGCACGTGCGCGCAAACGCGGAAAGCCATATCGCCCGATTCATCCTCAGGCGGGCAGGGTGCCGCGAAGGCCCCGAAGCCTCCGAATTCTTTCTTCCAGGGGCGGGTGGGTGCTGAACAGGCTGAAAAGACTATCCCCACTCAGCGGAGCGACAATATACATGTGGGCCGTTGCCGGATGCGCATGCTGGAAGGGGCGACGCGTGACGCCCTCCCGCAGGCGCGCCAAGGCGCTGGCGAGCCCGTCCGGCGATCCGGCAATGCGGGCGCCGGTCTCGTCCGCGAGATATTCGCGGGAGCGGGAGATAGCCATCTGAATGAGCATGGCAGCGAGGGGCGCCACGATCATGGCTATCAGCGCGAGAACCAGAGTCAGAGGATTGCCGCCTCGCCGGTTATTATCCCGGCCCATCCCGCCCCAGAAGAGGGACCACCGCTGGATGCTGGCGATCATCATGATGGCGCCGGCAAAAGCTGCAGCGAGGGTGCCGATGAGAATATCCCGATTCTTGATATGGGCGAGCTCGTGAGCCGTGACGCCTTCAACCTCATTTTCGTCCAACAGATTCAGAATGCCGTCGGTAAAAGCGACGGCGGCGTGTGAGGGGTTGCGCCCCGTGGCGAACGCGTTGGGACTCGAGTCCGGGATGATGTAGACCCGAGGCGTTGGGATACCCGCGCGGCCGGCGAGACGCTGGACGATGGCATAGACCTCCGGTTCTTGCCTCGGGGCCACTTCACGGGCCCCGTGCATGGCCAGAACGATCTTGTCCGAAAACCAGAAACTGAAAAAGTTGATGGCCAGTCCAACACACAACATGACCACGGCCATCTGCGGGCCGCCGAAGAGCATGCCCATGCCCCACAACAGGGCCATCAGGCCCGTCATCAAGAAGGCTGTTTTCAAACTATTCATCGCTCCCCCTTGAAGTCCATGGTTGTCAGTTTTTGATGCCCACTCTTGACGAGCCCGTTGCACTATCTGTAATACGTCATCTTCCCTGTTTTGTTGCGCCGGCCCGGTCGGCGGCGGAAAGGGGAGGGGCGGGGGCTGCAGGCCACCGCACCCCCGTTTCCTCCGAACGATCCCTGCGGGAGAATCGACGCCCAGGGAGGGGCGGCGCGTAAGGCGCTTGGGGCGTCAAACTCAAAAAAAGCTCTTGAGTTTGAGTTGCCCTCTAATGGATAAAAATTCTTTCGATCCCGATCCCGATGTGCGCTCAATGGAGATGTTCCGAGATGAACTCAGATGTTGGAGGCTGGATTCAGAGACTTCTGCTTAACCGCCTGGGTTGGGCCGGCAAAGCCGGGCCAACCCGGGCTTTGAAATCCGCGGTGCCCGAAGGGCGCAGCGGATTTTATCAGGTTTTCTTTCCGTCCTTGAGCATTTCCTCGAGAAGCTTCTCGGGAACGGAATGTTTGAACGGGACGGACTCGGGCTTGGCGGAATCGATCGGGCCACGGACCTCAACTTGGTATAGGGAGGCTTCGAAGCGTTCGAGGAAGACCTTGAAGATGTGAGTGAGGGGTCCGGCGGGGATCGCTTTGACGACGTCCTTGAGCATGGAGCTCTTGGCCACGAACAGGGTGAGGTCGAGCACCCAGTCGAGGGTGATGCGGCCGCACCCATAAATGTTGTATTCATCGCCGACGAGCTTGAGGGTCTGGACCTGTATGGCGGGCCCATCGAGGCCGAACTGCATCTCCATCTGGCGGACGCGATTCTTCCGGTCCACCTTCAAGATGCCATAGAGGAGGTCGAGGGTAGGGAGGTCCCAAAGCTCGCCACCGTCCACGAAGAGCCTGCCGCCTCCATCGAGGGTCTGGACATCGGCCCCGCGGACGGAAATCTGCATGTCGCCGCGGGCAAGGCCGGAGAGGCGGGACTGACTTCCGAAACGCGAGGCGAAGTCGCCCACGTTGACATTGGAAAAGGAAAGTCGGGCGGTCGTCAGGGCCTGGGGCCGGTCCTGGTCGAAGTCGGCGCGCAGAAGACCACCGTGGTAGGATGCCCGCAGTTCCTGGATCAACATGCGGTCTCCCTCCTTGACGAGGGTGGCAGTGATGTCCCGCAGGGTTTCGCCCCGGATTTGGAGCTGTTCCAGGGTGGCGCTGCCGTCGAGGTTTTCGAGGACGTCGCCGCGCACCAGGCCCTTCAGGCGCATGACGCCGGAAACCTCCCTGAGGAGGAAACCAACGGCGGCCTCGACGTTCTTCAGCGAGATGACGCTCTGGAAATCCGTCCGGGACTCGACGGGGTCCCAGACGGAATGGACGTGGGTAGAGACGTCCAGGTCGCCGGTAGGGGACATGGATTTCCAGAACTCCTGGACGACGGCGGGGAGATGCTGGAAGAGGTCGTCGTTGAAGGAGAGGCCTTCGGCGGCGATATCGAGGTCGGCCGTGCCGTTTCCGAAGGTGCCGGAGGCCTGCACGTTTCCACCGAGGGCGCCGGCCTTGAGGTTTTCGACCCTGACCTGCTGGTTGTCGAAGGAGACCGCCGCCGTGAGGTCCGTCAGAGGGACGGGAAACGAGCGATAGGTCATGTTGGCCTCTGCAATCTCGGACTGGAAGGTATGGGCGAGGCGGCCGGCATCGCCAGCACGAAGCTGGTAGCGGATTTTGCGAATCCGGCCGGACGGAGCGAGGTCCTTCCAGAGCTCCTGGTAGTCGGGCGGCAAGAGTTGGTAGAGGTGTGAATCGAGGGGAAGGTCACGGACCTCGAAGGCGAGGTCGGGCTGGGGCTGGCCCGAGGCCCAGGAGGTAGCGCCTTCAATGGTGACCGGGCTGCCGCGGAGGGAGGCCTCGAGCTTGGGGAGGGTCAGTGAATCCTGAGTGACCGTGAACTTGCCGGACAGATGGGCCAGGGGCGCGGGGAAGAGGTCATAGCAGGCGGAGAGGTCCTTGCATCCCAGGGTCACCGCATAGCGCAACTCGCTTTGCGTGCCCGTCTGCCAGGCCAGGCGGGCCTCGAGGTCCGTGACCCCATCGAGGTGGAACTGTCGAGCGATGCGGCGCGCCGGCTCGGGCAGCGCATCCACGAGGGCGGGCTGGATCAGGAGGTCCTGGGCGGCGATGTCGATCTGGGCCTGCTGGCCCGGGGTATGGGGCAAGCTGGCCTGAAGGGAAACCGGGGCATCGCCGATACGTCCGGTCAGGGCGCGGAGCTTCAGGCCCTGGGCGTCCCAGGCGAGATGGAAGCGGTCGGTCCGCACGGGCACGGGGAAGCGGCGGTAGGTGGCCGAGGCGTTTTCGGTGCGGCCCTGGAGGTCGAACCGCGGAGGCTCCTGGCGTTCGAACTGGACCTCGAGGGAGCCATCGACCTGGCCCTGGAGCTGGAACTGGCTGAAGACGGCGGCAGCGTCCTTGGGGAGAGCTTGGCGCAGTCGGTTATCCAAGTCGAGCTTCTGGAAGTCGAATCGGAGGACCGAGGAGGCCACGTCGGCCGATCCCCGTGCGATTTCGCCGTGGACGCCGAAAGAGGCCCCCTCCGCTTTGCAGCGGAAGTTCAGCAGCCGTGCGGAGGCGGCGTCCCACTCGACCGTGCATTCGGAGAGTTGGACGGGATAAGGGAAGGGGCGGTAGCCGATCCGGGCGTTATCGGAGGAGAGGTTGAGGGTATAGCGCCAGGCACCCTCTTTGCTGCCGTGGAGGTCCAGGATCGCCTGAACTTTTCCCTCCGGCTGTAGGTCGTCCCAGAGGGTGACGATCCCGGGCTGGAGCGCGGCCCGGAGCGCGGCATCGAGCTTCAAATTCTCCGCGGCGACGGTGATACGGTCGCCGGGCCGCGGCCGGTTCGGATGGAACTCGCCATCGATCTTGAAGGTGGTCGGCCCGAAAGCAGCCCGGACATCCTGGAGGGTGGCGCTGTCCTGGGTCCATGTGGCGGTCCCCGAGAGCAAGCGGACCGGGAGGGGGAAGAAGGCATAACGTGCGGCGGCTTCGAGGCCGACGAATCGGACGCGGTATTTTTGCTGGCCTTCGCGGTCTCTGAAATACTCGTACTCGCCGTCGGCGATGCCGGAGGGGGCAATCTTGTCCCAGACGCCACGGGTCCGGGGCGGCAGAGCGGCACGGAATCGATCGTCCAGGACACCGTGGGAGACGCGGACGTGCAAGTGTTTTTGGCCGGTGGCGGCGGGCTCGACCTCGCCGTTGACCACGGCGCTGGTGGGGCCGGCCCGGACCTGGATGTTCCGGAAGAGGCAGGTGACGCCGTCCCATTCGATGTGGCCGCCGGAGGCCTGGGCTGGATAGGGGAACTGGCGATAGACGATGCGGAGGTCGTCGCTCTGGAAATCCGCGACGATGCGGAAGGGGCTGGCGCCTTCCCGGGTGAGCTTGAGCCGTGCTTGAAGATGGCCGCTCGGCTCGACGTCCTTCCAGAGTTTCCGGGTGGCCGCGGTCAGGGATGTCTCGAGGTCCTGGTCGAGGGCCAGGCCGCGGAGGCCGATGTTCCAGTTTTCCTCAGTCTCCTGGCCAGAGAGAATCCGATGGCCCGAAAGCTCCACCTCGGCAGTTCCAAGCCGCGCCGCCACCTCCCGGACGAGCAGGTTCTTCCCGTCAGTCTGGATGTGCCCGGAGAGATTCTCCACGGGATGAGGGAAGGCGGGAATGGTCGCTGAACAGCCGCGGAGGTCGACGCGAAGCGTGAGGGTTTCCGCGGTCCTGGACTGCCAGTTGAAGCGGAAACCAAAGGCGAGGTCGAACTTGCCCCGAGGCCTGTAGGGCTTGCAGAGCTCCCGGACCGCGAGCGGGAGATAGTGGAACAGGTCCTCGGAGATTTCCGCGTCCTCTGCGTGGATGTCCCCGCGAAGGGTGTGAGTGCTTTCGTCGATATCGAGGCGGTAGGCGCACCGGGGCAACCCCTGGGTGGAGAGGTCTCCGGTGATGCGGAAGCCCTGGTGGAGGCCCCGGATTCGGCTGATGCGTGCGGAGAGGTCAGCGAGCTCCACCCTTTCATCGGGTCCGAAGCCGGGCAGGCGAAGGAGGGTGACGGATGCGTCGGCGATGTCGATGTCATCCAGCAGGAGGCGTGATCCGCCGGGAGACGCGCCTCCCCAGAGGTCGGGCGAAGCGCCCCGGCTGCCCGCGGCGTCCGGCTGCGGGGAGAGGTCGAGGATAAGCCTGGGCTGCGACACCTCGATGCGGCGGACTTCGACGCGGCCCCGGAGGAGCTGGAGGGGGTCGACCTGGAATCGGATGGAGGAGACTTGCAACCAGGGAGGGGCTTCGGGCTGGACAGCGAGGGCGCTGCGCACGCCGTGCAGCTCGAGGGTATCCGGGAAGACGAGGCGCTGGCCGGCGATGTCAAAAGGCTGGCCGAGGCGGCGACTGAGCTCGGACTCGATGGCCTGGCGAAGCCGGACGGGGCTCAAGAAGAGGGAAGCGAGCAGGTAGAGGTGCAGGGCGCCGAGGAAGGCGAGGAGGAGGAGATCGCGGGCGAATCGCTTGAGGTTCAATCGTTGCATGCCGGGAGGTTGCCTTCTCGGTCGAACTCCAACGGAAGCCGGTCCAATACGCTCACGCCGTCTGAAGGGAGGGATTCGAGCAGGGACTCGGAGACCAGGAGTGATTCGAGATGCAAGGTATCCTCGATCACGGCCACGCGGGGGCGGGCGCGAAACGCGCCCTGGACCGATCCGAGGGCGGTCTCCAGCAGTTCCCGATCGTTCTCGAGGGTGATGGGAATTTTCCCGCGCTGGAGAAAGTTGGAGGTGAGGGTATTGAGATGCGTTTTCGGAAAGTCGATGGAGCGGGCGAGCCGCCGTGTGGTGAGGTCGGCCAGGCCGACACCCGCGGCGTTCCCATCCGTTTCCGGGGTGAGGTCGAGCACGCCAACGAGCTGGATGAAGGGCTTTTCGGGCTCGGGCTCGCCCTCGATGTAGAGGCGGCCGAGGACGTTGGGGTCCATGCCGGCGCCGCTGATATTCTTGCCCATTCGGCGGACAATGAGCACGTCGGCCTCGTCGAAAGGCAGCTTCGGGAAGAATCTGTAGGACTCTTGAAGCAGGAGCTTCTCGCGGTCGGGGATGTGTTGGGACGGCACGCCGTGCAGCGCGGCCGTGTCGCCCCGGCGATTTTCAATGATGGCAAGTCCGCCAAGAATCCGCCTCGTGTCGATCAGGACGCGGGCGAGGGATTCGATGGCAGAGGGAAAGTCGCCGGGCCGGTGGGCGTGAATGAGCTGGGCCTGGCGGACCTTGCCGAGCCCGAGGGCCATCATTTTGCACAGCCCGCTCTCCAGGGGACCATGAAAGTCCGTATGCTTCTTCACGCGGTTGACGATCCAGATGCTGTCGGCCGCCCGGGCGATCGAATCGAGGTAGACCGGCATCCCGGCGGGGGTGCGGCCGACCTCGTGAGTCTGCATGGTGGAGCGGACGGGCATGCCAGTGGAGTCTTCGGTGACGCCGAGCTCCGCCAGGACGTGGAGTTGACCCTCGGAGGTGCCGCCGCCGTGACTGCCCATGGCGGTGATCAGAAACGGTCGGGCGCCCATCCGGCGGAAGGCCTCGCCCGTGGCCCGGAGGATGTCGGGTAGGTTACGGATGCCCCGGCTACCGGCGGTGATGGCGACGCTGACGCCGGGCGAAAGGCGTTCGAAGACACCCGTGGACTCGATCGCTTGGCGGACCGCCTGGTCGATGTCGCCGATACGGGGGTCAGCGGCGAAGCACTGGCGCACTCGATACAGGTGTGAAAGCATGGTGGCTCAGTCGCTCGTCATCCACGCCGTCATGCCGCCGGGATTCCAACGTCCATGACGGGTCTCGTCCGCCGGAATAGAAATGGGGTAGGCCTTCGTTCCGGCAGATGGGGCGTCTATCGTTTTTACCCAAGGCCGGGCCCGGTGTCAAGAAAACTTGACAAGGTATTCCCCACCGGCAAAATGTGGTCTTTCCCTTCCGGGAGGATTCATGGCTGGGCCGGTGAAGCGCTACCTCTGGAAGCAAAAGATTCACCGGGGCATTGCCCGGCACTCGGACCGGTGGAAGATTCTTGTTGACGGGGAATTCTGGCTGTGTCCCTTCTGCGCTAAGGTCGGCTTTCGGTGTGATCCGGCGCGGGCTCTTCAGGATCAGATTCTTGATCACCTGGCGAACGATTGTGCGGAATGGAAGGAAGGGAAGGGCAAGCCGCAACTGGCCGCCACGCTAAAGGAGCAGGCAGAGCGCTCCTCTTTGAGAATCCGGCTTCAGCGGCAGGCGGCCTGGCGTCTCTTCGACTTCGAGAACCGCTGGTATTGTCCTTATTGTGCGCAGCCGACGGAAGTGACACGGCCGATGGGTGACCGGCCGACGGAAGAGATGGTGGACCGAGTCGGAGCGCACCTGCGTTCGTGCGATCTGGCCAAGAAAACGGGGGCCAAGGAAATTCCTCTCGAGACCTTGCGTGAGACGGTGCAGCAACACAATCGTTTCCGCAGCCAAGTCGCGGCGGTGCGCTCGCAGATGGAGAGCCTCGAGATGTGGCGGCTGTTTGATGCGACGGGCGGCTGGGTCTGCCCCTTCTGCGCCTGTGTCGTAGAAGAGGTTCGGGTGGCGGAGCTCGCCTTGCTGCTCTCGGTGGCCCCGCCGCTGATGACCCAGCACCTGCAGAAACACTGCCCCGAGTTCGGCAAGAATCCCCAGCCGGCCCGCAGCTTGGAAGAGATGAAGAGTCTGGTCAGGGACATCAACGAGGGGCGGCGTCCCCGGGGGACGGTCCGGGAACTGGAGGACAATCTCGCTTCGGCGCGAGCGCAGATTCAGAGCACAGCGACTGAGTTGGACCGGGCGCGGGATGTCCAGCGATCGATTCTACCCCTGAAGACGCCCGACCTCCCCGGTTACCAGGTCGCCTGCCGTTACGAGCCGGCGGCGCAGCTCGGAGGCGATTTCTACGCCTTCATTACGGTCGACGAGGCTCACCTGGGCCTGCTCATGGCCGATGTTTCCGGCCACGGGGCCGACGCAGCCCTGCTCATGAGCATGACCAAGAAGGCCTTCGACCTGCGGGGCCCGGGAACGCTTTCTCCACTTCAAGTGCTGCGCTTCATCCACAGGGATATCGTGCCGGACCTCCGGGGACAATATTTCATCACGGTTTTCTACGGTGTCCTGGACTACCAGCGACACGCCCTGCAGTTCGGTCGGGCCGGACACAATTTGCCGCTGCTCTACAATGCCCGCCGGGAGTGCGACGTGGCGCTCCTCAAGTCCCGCGGCATGGCCATCGGGCTCGGCGCCGAGGAAGATTTCGAAAAAAATATGGAGGAATGCACCTTGAAACTGCAGTCCGGCGACCTGCTTCTCCTCTACACCGACGGACTGGTGGAGGCCAAGAACCGGCAAGGGGAGGAATTCAAGCTGGCCCGCGTCAGCGAGATCGTCCGCCGGATGGGCCAGGGGTCCCTGGATGCCCTGCTTCAAGCCCTGATTCGGGCGGTGACCGACTACGCGGAAGGCCAGGCCCAGGAGGATGATATCGCCCTGATGGCGGTCCGGTACGTGGGAGGACAGTCATGAACGAGATTCGAATCGACCTGCGCCGGCGACTGGGCCGGATCGACCGCAAGACCTACGGTCATTTCGTCGAGCACCTGGGCCGTTGCGTCTATCAAGGCATCTATGAGCCGGAATCGCCTCTGGCGGACTCGTCAGGACTTCGCCGGGACGTTCTTGAAGCGGCCCGGGGCCTCCAGATTCCGATCCTGCGCTGGCCGGGCGGCAACTTCGCCAGCGGCTACCACTGGCTGGACGGCGTGGGTCATCGCTCCGAGCGGCCGCGCCGCGTGGATCTGGCCTGGAATGCCATCGAAACGAACCAATTCGGCACGAACGAGTTCATCGAGTGCTGCCGCGCCATGGGCTGCGAGCCGTACCTCTGCGCCAACCTGGGAAACGGTTCGATCGACGAGGCCCAGGCCTGGGTCGAGTACTGTAACGGGTCGAACGACACGGCCTACGCCAATCTGCGGCGTCGGCACGGTTACGATCAGCCCCATGGGGTGAAATACTGGGGGCTCGGCAACGAGCTGTACGGCGCGTGGCAGATCGGGCACAAGTCGGCCCAAGAATACGCCCGCGTCGCCCTCGAGTTCGCCAAGGTCATGAAGTGGGTGGACCCGGAAATCCGACTCGTCGCCTGCGGCGCCCAGCACATGGAGTGGGACTGGGAGGTCCTGAAAACCCTGGGACCCCGAATCGATTACATCTCCGCCCACTTCTACTTTGCACCGGAGGCCGCATCGGGCGTGCCCGCAGACGAGGCGGCGTCCCGACGCCACTATTCCCTGCTCGCCGTGCCCCGGCAGGTCGAGGACTACGTCCGCATCCTCTGGCAGCTCATCCAGGCCGCGCGGCGGCAATTCCGCCTCCGGCACGAAATCCGCATCGCCCTGGACGAGTGGAACGTGTGGTACCGCGCCCGGGTGCCGGAACACAAGCTGGAGGACCGGCGCGAAGCGCCTCCGCAGCTCGAGGAAACTTACGACCTGACGGACGCCCTCTGCGTGGCCGCGTTCCTGAACATGCTGCGCCGGCAGTGCGCCGCCATCGGCATGGCGAACCTCGCCCAGCTCGTCAACGTGATCGCACCCATCCGCACGAGGCCCGTGTCCGCCGAGGACGATCGGGGACTGTTCCTTCAGACGATCTATCATCCGCTGCGGATGGCCGTGGAGCACAGCGGCCCCGTCGCCCTCGACTCCTGGGTCGAATGCGAGTCGTACGAGTCCTCGAGACCCCTCGCCGGACAGGTCCCCTACCTCGACGTGTGCGCCACCCTCGACGAGAGCCTCCGCCGCCTCTTCCTCAGCGTGGTCAATCTCCACCACCGCGACGCCGTGGACGCCCGCATTCTTCTCCACGAAGGCCAGTGGAAGCGAAAGGGCCTGCACCATAGCCTCACGGCCGGGAACATCGACGCGGTCAATTCATTCGACGAACCGGACCGTATCTGCCAGGTGACCGCGCGGCTGCGCAAGCTGGCCAACCCCTTCACCTTCTCGTTTCCCCCGCGCTCGGCCAACGTGCTGGAATTCGAGTTGGAAGGATGAGAGGCACTGCGGGTGTTGCCCGAAACCTGGCAAGGCAAGTAAAGGTGTTGGGTGTCAGGCCTCAGGAAACCTCTCACACCTCGGAATGGCCATCTTTTTTCAGGAGACCCGATCATGCCGCTTCTTTTCGATCTGCCCATGGAGTCGCTCAAGACCTACCAGGGCCGCACCCCGCGTCCCGATGATTTTGACGCCTTCTGGGACGCCGGCCTCGCCGAGATGCGCCGAACCGACCCGAAGATCGAGCGGAGGCCGTCGGCCTTTCAAGCGCCCTTTGCGGAATGTTCCGATCTCTTCTTCACCGGGGTAGGCGGTGCGCGAGTTCACGCCAAGCTCCTTCGGCCAAAGAAGGAGACGGGGCCCCACCCGGCCGTCCTCATGTTTCACGGCTACTCCGGCAGCGCCGGGGAGTGGCTGGACAAGCTGCCCTATGCTGCGATGGGGTATACCGTGGCCGCGCTCGATTGCCGCGGCCAGGGGGGGCTCTCCGAGGACGCCGGAGGCGTGACGGGGACCACCCTTCGGGGCCACATCATCCGCGGGCTCGACGGCCCCCCTCAGAAGCTTCTGTACCGTCAGATTTTCCTCGATACCGCCCAACTCGCCGGGATCGTCATGAACATGCCGGACGTGGACCCTGCACGCGTGGGGGCCATGGGCGGCAGCCAGGGCGGCGGGCTCACCCTTGCTTGCACGGCCCTCGAGCCCCGCATCAAGCTCGCCGCGCCCGTCTTTCCTTTCCTCTCCGATTACCGGCGCGTCTGGGAGATGGACCTCGCGAAAGATGCCTACTGGGAGCTCCAGGACTACTTCCGGAAGTTCGATCCGCTGCACCGCCGAGAAGATGAGATATTCCGGAAATTGGCGTACATCGACGTCCAGCACCTGTGTCCCCGCATCCGCGCGGAAGTCATAATGACCGTGGGACTGATGGACACGGTCTGCCCGCCTTCGACGCAGTTTGCCGCCTACAACAAGATTCCCTCAAAGAAGTCCCTCGTGATCTACCCGGACTATGCGCACGAGGCCCTGCCGGGCAACGCGGACCGGGCCTTCGAGTTCATGAGCCGGCTGTAACGGAGCGGAGCGCTTCGGCTGCTTTGCTCGACCCATTCCTTCCGCCTCAAGGGCCAGTAAACTCGACAAACTCCTTCGGATAGTGAGTGAGATCGAGCTTCTCCTCCTCCGGAACAAGCCGGATTCCCCATTCCTGCATGGCGAGAGCGCCAAACAAGACCTCGACCGGCTTCCCCTCTTCGTCCCTGCCTATCCTGTCCACCACTCGGGCGTGGGTGGAAATCCAGTGGCTTCCAACCAGCCTTCCGAAATTGCAGTTTCTTGAACGACTTTGACCTCGCCGCCTATTGCCGCCTTGATAGGCTGGTCTGCCTTGGAAGTGGTAAGCCTCGCGGCGATTTCCGGCACGACAAAGCTGTTCCGAGCGCCCGTGTCGAACAGGGTCCAGCATGCTTTCCCCTGGATTTGAATCTCCTGGCGTATTCTTGCCACGAGGGCCTCCCTTCCCGTGACCAAGCGGATTATATCATGCCGCCGTATCCGGTGATTTCGACAAGACACACCTTTCACGGCTGCCTTCAGTTCCCCAGCACGTGGAGCGTATAACTCTGCCGGACCAATTCCCCGGCGGCGTCAAAGGCTTCGATCGTCACGCGGACGTCCTGGGGTGCGGGCGGCGTGCCCCTGAGGACGCCCGTCTCAACGTCGAGCTTCAGCCAGTTCGGACCCTCGATGAGCCGGTATCGGACCTTCTGCCGGCTCGCGTTGAAATCAGCCCGCGCCCGGTAAGTGTACTGCGCGGTCGCGAATTCCTCGATCACCGGCTGGGTGACGAAACAGAAGCCGGGGATGTGCAGCGACCAAGCGTCGTTCATCAGCGGCCACGCGTTGCCCCCGAAAAGCCAGAGGCGGTCCCTGAAGACGTAGGCCGAGACTTCATGCCGGGGCGACCAGAGGCACTCCGAGGCGAGGGGATGCCAGACGGCACCGTCCTCCGAGTACCAGAGGTCGTCGAAGTTGTTCCAGGTCGGCTCGGCCCGAAAACCGCCGAGAATCCACATCCGGCCGCGGTAGACCGCGGCGGAGCTCCAGATGCGGGCCGGCCACGGAGCGGCTTCCGCCACCTGCGTCCAGCGACGGCCGTCTTCCGTGTTCCAGACGTCCGTGTAGGCCCGGAAGGGGTGATAGACCGTGAGGCCGCCACCCAGGACCCACATCCGGTCGTCGTGGGCCACGACCATGCTGAAAAGCTGCCGGCGCGACCAGGGCGCCTCGGGGGTTTCCGGCCTCCAGTTCACCCCGTCCGTGGAGGACCAGACGTCGTTGAAGGCCGGGCCTCCGGACCCTCCCAGCAGCCACATCCGGTCTCGAAACACCACGGCCCCGGCCGAATAGCGGCCCTTCCAGGGCCCCTGATCGGCGACGCGGGACCACTGGGACCCGTTGGTGGAAGCGAACAGCACGCCGTCCTGGCTGACGACCCACATCCGGTCGTCGTAGGCCCAGACCGCGGGGATATTGACGCCGCTGGGGCTCGGGATTTCTCCCACGCGGGTCCATTCGAGACCGTCACCGGATCGCCAGACGTCGCTGACCAGCTCGGGCGTATATCCCCCGAAAAGCCACAGGGCGTCCTGGAAAACCAGTTCACCCGCGGAATCCCGCGGCGTCCACGGACATTTCTCCTTAAGTCGTATCCAGGTGGGCGTAGGATAGCGGCGGATGATTCGAAGTGAGTAGTCGTTTTTCGTGATGCCATCCTCTGCAGTCACCTCGATGGCGAGGGGATTCCGGCCCACCTCGAGCGAGATGGGCGAGGTGGCCTGGCCGCTCCCCAATCTCTGCCCGTGGATCGTCGCCGTGGCGCGGGCGTTTGTCGCCACGGGAGTGAGGGATACCGAATCGACCGCGTGCGGAAGGTAGAGGTAAAACTGTTTCCGGGCGCCGTAAAACCCTGGCGAAACCTTACCAGCACTGGGGGTGAGGGATTTCAAAGTGGCATCCTGACCAGGCGCGATTGGATTCATGGCTTCGATTCCTTATTCTTGAGGCGTCCGGGTCTTCTTGCCTTCCGAGGCAAACAACCCTTCCGGCCACCGGCGGCCACCCGGGTTTGCCGCTGCGCCGCCGCGCTGACGGCGAATTGTATCGGCCATGACCTGGCTTGTCATGGTTCTCGGACTCTGCGCAGCGTCCGAGAGAGAAGTGAAGAAAGGAGAACCCCGCCTCATGCAGACTCTATGGGACTACCTGGTGGAACTGGGGCGTCGAATGAGCGATCGGGCGCTGAGCGATATCCGGTCGAAGGCGGACTGGGAACGTGTCCGGTCTGAGCGCCGCCGCGAATTTTTCGAGATGGTGGGGCTGGACCCGATGCCGGAGCGGCATCCGCTTCGGCCGCGCCTGCACGGCCAGACGCAGGGCGACGGCTACACGATCCATCGGGTGTCCTTCGAGAGCCTTCCGAGCGTCTCTGTGACGGCGAACCTCTACGTGCCCGAGGGGCTGAGCACCCCGTCGCCTGCGGTGCTTTACGTCTGCGGCCATGGCCTGATCGGCACGGTGCATTACCAGGCGCAGGGCGACTTGTGGGCGCGCCGCGGCTACGTATGCCTTCTCGTGGATACGCTGGAGCAGGGCGACAGTCTGGGCGACCACCACGGGATTCACAGCCAGAGGCACTACGATTGGGTGGACCGGGGATACGCGGCCTCGGGCGGCGAGCTGTGGAACTCCCTCAGAGCGCTGGATTTCCTGTGCAGCCGGGAGGAGGTGGACGCTCAACGCGTGGGCGTCACCGGCATCTCGGGCGGTGGGGCGCTCTCCTGGTGGGTCGGAATCGCCGATGAGCGCGTCCGCGCGATGGCGCCCGTGTGCGGCACTTCCACCCTGGCGTCGTACCTGTCCGAGCGCAACGTCAACGGCCATTGCGACTGCATGCTGTACCACAACCTCTATCAGCGAGAAATCTCTGAGGTGGGCGCCCTGTGCGCCCCCCGCCCGCTCCTGGTCAACGCCGCCCGCGAGGACTCGCTGTTCCTGCCAGCCGCCTATCGGCGGGTCGTGGAGCAGATTCGAAGGGTGTACGGCTTTTACGGATGCGAGGATTCCTGCCAGCTTTGCGAGTATCCAGGCCCCCATGCCTACTCGAAGCCGGCGCATGAAGCCATCCAAGAGTGGTTTGACCGACACGTCGCCGGCTGGCAGAAGCCCCTCTTGCAGCCTCGGGAGCCGAGGTATTCCGATCGGGAGCTGACCGTTTTCGGCGGATCGCCGCCATCGGAGGACCGGATTGCTCTGATGCCGCTATTGATTTCACGGCCGGGGCGCGTGCCGCACCGAGACACGCTTTCGGAGTGGGAAAACGTTCGGGCCGAAAAAGTCGCGCTGCTCCGCAAAAAGGTGTTCCGCCACTTCCCCGAGCAGCCGGAGACGCTGGACGTCGAGACCGTTGCCGACTGGGAGTACCATAATGGGACGCGTCTCCTGGTGCGGGACTTTACGACGGAGGATCGGATACGCCTCCGGGCGCGGATGCTGATCCCTCGGGGCGCATCGGACGTGATGCTGGTCGGCTTGATGGGGCCGGGCGACATCCTTGACTATTTTGCGGGTGCGATTTCGGGGATTGCATCGCCGCACGCGGCCTGCGCAGTCGAAGCCCGCGGCACCGGCGTGTCGAGCTGGCATCCCAACCAGACGTGGCAAGTCCTTCGGGGAGGGCTGCTGGTCGGCCGGACCGTGGCGAGCTTGCAGGTGTGGGACCTCCTCCGGACCGTTGAGCTGGTACGGTCGATGCAAGGCGTGCCGTCGAAGCGAATCTTCACCTATGGGAAGGGCGAGGCCGGCGTCCTGGCCCTCTATGCCGCAGCGCTCGATGAACGCATCGCTGGCGTGCTGGCAGAGTCCCCGTCGGGGACCCACGCGGATGGCCCCCATCTGCTCAACGTGCTCCGAGTCATGGACATCCCCCAGGCCGCGGCCATGGCCGTCCCCAGGCCCGTCGGCCTCGTCAACGCCCCGGTCCGGCCATTCCACTGGACCCGCAGGCTCTACGATCGCCTCGGAATCGGTGGAAAACTCGTGACGGGCGACATCGCCCAGGCGGTGTTCCAGCAGATGATTGAGAAATAATTGAAGGAGCGAGACGGGCATTCGGCGAGCGCGGTTCAGCGTCGCCTGCGGAGCTTCCTGCGAACGACCTTTCGGGCGGCATCAAGGACGTGATCGATGTCCCGGCGGGTGACCTGGAGGTGAGTGACCGCGCGCAGCACCGGCCCGGTCTCGTGGAGCATGCGGACGCCGTAGCGGGCCATGGCTTCAACGAAAGCCGCGGTGGTGATGCCGCATCCCGTGGGATCGAAGTAGACCATGTTGGTCTCGACGGCCTCGAGATCGAGGGCCATGCCGGGGATTTCCGCCAGGCCTTCGGCGAATCGGCGGGCGGTGGCATGGTCCTCCGCCAACCGGTCGATGTGGTGATCGAGCGCGTAAAGGCCGGCCGCGGCGAGGATGCCGGTCTGCCGCATGCCGCCACCAAGCATCTGGCGCACACGGCGGGCCTCTCGGACGAAATCGCGGCTACCGGCGAGGATGGTGCCGGCCGGGGTGCCGAGGCCCTTGGACAGGCAGAAGCAGACGCTGTGGACGGGCCGGACGATTTGGGAGGGGGATCGGCCCGAGGCGACGGCCGCGTTGAAGAGCCGTGCTCCGTCCATGTGGAGGGGAATATGAAAGCGGCGGCCCAGCCGCGCCAGGGCCGCGATCTCCGCTTGGGGAAAGACCCGGCCTCCCGGCGTGTTCATCGTATTCTCGATACAGATGAGGCCGGTCCGGGGATAATAATGCTCGTCGGGCGGAATGCAGGTTCGGGCCGCTTCGGCGGTGAAGTAGCCCAGCGGGCTGGGCACGAGCCGAGGCTGCACGCCCGAGAGGGCGGCGCACATGCAGACCTCCCAGTTGGCGACGTGGGCCGTCTCGGAACAGAGGATTTGCTGGCCGGGCTTCGTGTGGATTTTGACGGCGATCTGGTTGCCCATGGTGCCCGAGGGAACGAAAAGCGCCGCCTCCTTGCCCAGCAGCTCCGCGGAACGCTCTTCCAGCCGCATGGTCGTCGGATCGTGGCCGATAATGTCGTCGTCCACCTCCGCTCGGGCCATGGCACGCCGCATGCCGGGTGTCGGCCGGGTAACCGTATCGGACCGGAGATCG
This sequence comes from Planctomycetota bacterium, assembly GCA_016179685.1. Taxonomy (GTDB): domain Bacteria; phylum Planctomycetota; class PUPC01; order JACPCR01; family JACPCR01; genus JACPCR01. The sequence goes on from JACPCR010000057.1 coordinate 34,951, forward strand.
ATGATCCTCGAGGTTGGCCTGTTCAACTTCATATTGTGCTGTACCCGATAGCCAGCTAAACGGAATCACCGTAACACAAAATCCCCACTACTCGATTCCACCGGTGAGGATGCTCCGGAAGCTGCGGTAGCGGCGAGTGAGAATTTCGCCATCATGGACCGCCTCGAGGACCGCACAGCCCGGCTCCTGAGCGTGGCGGCAATCGGGAAATCGGCATCCGGCGGCGGCCCGGGCGATCTCGGGATAACCCGCCAGAACGTCGTTCGGACCAATCTGAAAGGGAACGAAGCTCCTGACGCCCGGAGTGTCCGCGACAAAACCGCCGCCGGAAAGCGCTAGAAGCCGGGCACCGCTGGTGACGTGCCGGCCCCTTTCCGTCGCTCCACTGATCTCGCCGGTGCGAAGGTCAAGACCCGGCTCGAGGGAGTTGAGGAGCGAAGACTTCCCGACGCCGGATTGTCCTACCAGCACCGATGTTGTTCCTTTAAGGCGTTCCCTCATGGACTCCAGGCCTTCACGGGTCAAGGCGCTCAATCGGAGGACATGGTAACCGAGCGCCTGGTACTCTTCCGTGTGCCGGACGGATTCGCCGCTGGCGTCGAGGTCTATCTTGTTGATGCAAATGACGGGTGACAGGCTGCTGCCGGCGGCCGCAACGAGATATCGGTCAATCAATCCGGGCCACCAGGGTGGGCTGGCCGCCGAGCCGACGATGACCATCTGGTCCACGTTAACAGCGATGACCTGGGCGCTGCGATGGCGACCGAGGGAACGCCGTGCAATTTCGTTGCGACGCGGCAGAATTTCGAGAATCCGTCCCTCGCCGCTCGCACCCGTCTCCACCCGGACGAAGTCACCCACGGCGAGCTTGTAGAGGGGCCCCAAGGTGCGCATCTTGCCTCGGGGCCTGCAGCGCAGGGTCTCGGGACCGATCTGTACAACGCACCATTCGCTGTGGAATTCGAGCACCCGGCCTTCGAGCCGCCCCCGTTTTGCGTCCTCCGCCTTAGGGAATGCCGGCTTCGAACACCAACGAGAAGGAATACCGCCCTGGCCCTTGCCCGCGCTCGGAGGCAGGATACGCTCCCGCGACGGCAACTCCTCGACACGGTCCCATCGGCCATCGCGCGTCTTTCCCTGCTCCGGTGCAAGTTCGCGCCGGGGAGGATCCACGGGACTCTTGCGATTCTTGTCGGATGGGGAGTCTGGCTCGTTCGTCATTCAGTTGAGAAGAAAACCCGGATCAAGGCTGCTGGGGCTTTTCCTGCGTGTTGACGACAATGAAGCTCTCGGCCAAGGCGGGGCTGGGCGGAGGCTCGTCCCCGGTACGGGCCTCCACGCGCATGCCGCGCATCCCGCGGATGAGGGCGCGCGGCGATGGGTCGCCGAGCAACATGGCCCCATCGAGTTGCTTGCCATCCGGCATGGCGAGCGGGTGGTTGGCCGCAATCACTTTAAGCGTTTCAGGCCCGAAAGGCTTCTGCACGACAAAGCGGAACTTGGAGCCCTTTCCAGGCAACTCCAGGGTATCGCCAGCCCTCAGAAAATCGTCGCTTCCCCAGCGATTGGGATAGATGAGCAGCCATTGCTGATCCGCGGTGATGTAAACCACCCGAACGTAGCAGTCCCGGGTAGCCTTCAAGTAGACGGTCATCTCCTCCCCATCCTGGTAGACAGGGGCTTTGCCGCGGTCGGTCCATATCTGGATGCAAAAATCCTTTTGGGACGCCACACCAGGGTCGGAAACAGCGGCCAGCACTGCTTCATGTTTTTCGAACCGCTGGGGCTCTTCGGCCAGCTTCAGGGGGAACGCGGACACCTTGTCGCGTCCGATGAAAGCCGAGATGGCTGCAAGCTGGGTCCCCGCCCGGTCCTCAGCAAAAATCTTGACCTCGACCTGTTCCTGGTCCTCCTGGTATTCCCCACGGAGAAGCACGCCGATACCGTGGGGGTCCGTCGGTAGGAGCTGAACGCCGGATTCTGACAGGAACTTCCAGAAAAGGCCGTGGAGCTTCCGCCCCAGTTCCCCTGCGGCCTGCGTGTCACGGTAGGTGAAAGCCCCGACGAGCACCTTGGGTTGCTTGGGCCATCCGGCATGCTTCATGAGTCTGCTGGCCTGCCGCTGGACCCATTGCTCGAGGGACAGTTCCTCCACTCCAGCCTGTTCAAAGACGAAGACGGTCTTCAGCTTGGCCAGGGGTGAGAGCCAGCCCTTCAAGATGGCCACATCGACCTCACGAACTTCACCGGCGATGCGTTCGAGGTCCACCGTGGCGGTGACGGACTGGATGGGGCCGGACGGCGACTTCATGGCGAGCACCTGGCAGGCGACTTGGCCTTCGGAGTCCGTGGCGGCCTCGGAGTCTCCGGACGAGGACGCGGTGACGCCCGCGTCGCTCAGGCCTCGGGTACGCATTGGGACTCCGGCCTGGAGGGCGCCTTCGGCGTTGAGTAGGCTGAAACGGACTGGGACGCCGGCCACGGGGACCGCTTCCCCCTCCTTCGATTCCTCCCCGCTGAAGCGGAGACGGGCGACCAGGGGCTGCTGAGGCAACTGGCCTTCGGTCACTTTCTGGTTTCCGCCGCTCACTCCGTCAAGATGCAGCCCATGGACGAGGTCCGTCCAGAGAGATTCGGGAGAGAGAGCGGCAAGGCCGCCGGGAATCAGGCCCTCAGCAGCGGTCTGATGCTTGCGACGCAGAACCTCATAATTGGCTGCGTGGCTGGTGGCCTGCAGCCACTCCCACCGGGCCCTGAGCAGGAAAACGATGGCTTTGCGGATTTCACCCCTTTTCAAGGCCTCTCGCCCCATTTCCCGGCTCTCTTGCAGACGCCGGCAGAGCGCTTTGATCTCTTCGGCCACACGGTCCGCCGCCGCGGCCGGGTCAAGATAGGCGAGGGCATAGTACTTGTCAGTTTTTTCTTTTTCTGGCCAGCGGCGAAAGTTCACGTTCTGAAGGGTAAAGTCAACGGAGGTGCGTACCCGGGACCGCACGTCCGACAAGGTTTGCCTCTTTCCACCCTCGAGTTTCTCCGCCCAGGTGTCCACGGATTCACCCTCGACGTGGACATGAATCTGCTTGGCCAGGTCCTGGAGAGCCTGGCTGTCGGCCGATTCCCGATCCCGCGCAGCGTCACCCGTGGACTCGACCGAACCGAAGCCCTGGAGCATGCCCGTTTTTTCGAGATCAGCATCCTTGAATTTTTTCACCCAAGCGGGTTTCCCATGCTCCGCCCAGCCTTCCGGCCCGATAAGTTGGGCGGCGGAAACCAGCGCCAAGACGAACATGGAAATGGGGACCGTCAGCGCCCGCGTCACCGGCTGGCTGGCCGGCACTTCGAGTCCATGGACAGTTGCAGAAATGTGGCGCTTCATACTACGTCGTCCAGATACAATGAGGAAACAGCGCGGCGAAGAAGGTGTTACGGGAGTATAAGAATCAGTGGCCGAGACGGCAATTCGCCGCAACCATTATCGGGTTGCAAGCATCGGTTCGCTCGGATAAGATTATTTCACTCCAACGGGATGGATGGGTGGGACAGGGTCATTGTAGACAGGAAGCCTAGTCATGCGAAGCGTTTGTTGTCTGGTCCTGGTGGGACTTCTGGGTGCACCTTCGGCCCAGGCGGCCAAGTACGTAAAGATGTATACCGACGATACTTATACGGCGCAGGTCAAGCGGCCGAAGCTGGACTGCAAGCTGTATCGCGACAAGGTCTCCTCGTTGGTGGTCGGTTTCAAGCTGAATATTCCGTTTATCCTGAGCGTTGGCCCGGAGATCGGCTTCAAAAGGGAGACCGAGATGAAATGGAACGATACGCAGCAGGAATTGATTCGCCGGTACGAGAAGCTTTGCGAGTATCATAACAAGGGTCTCCTGACGGTGGCGGAATACAACCGCCGGGACAAGGATCTGGACGAGTTTTATGAGAAGGCGGTGAAGCTGAAGGAAGAGATTCACAAGCTGATCGAGGAAAGGGCCGAGAAGGCCTTCGCGGACATGGAAAAGGAGAGCGAGAAGGCGAAAGCCGCAGAGGCCATCGCCCAAGAGGTCAAGAGTCTGTCGGACAAGGTGGAGGTGATCGCGAAGGAAGCGAGCGAGCTGAAGGAGGTCGCCACCGTCCCGAAGGAAAAGATGCCCTTTTGGAAGAGATGAACGAATTTTCGCGTGCCGGAACGGAAGTGCCGCGGGATTTCCGTTCCGGCACGCGAGGTAACCGGTTGTCTCCGCTCCCGCCGGGTGCGTCCCCCTTCGCCGGCGCGGGGGAGAGTGAACAGGTTGCAAGTATGGGTCAAGGATGACAAGGAGTCCGGATTGGCGTTGTGGCCCCGCTCGTGGGGCTTTGCAGGTTTCATTATGGAGGTTATTTATGATTCCTTATGTGCGGAGAATGGGGTTCGTCGTTCTTTCCACCACCTTGTTGCTCGGCGGCTGCGAGTCCAGTAAGTCCTCTTCGAAATCATCCGGCAAGGAGATGAAGAGTGGCGGAGTATTCGCCAACGCACCGGAGTGGGTTCGGAAGGGGAGCGGCTCGTTCGAGGGAGACCGCGGCAGGGCCATCTATGGGGTGGGCTCGAGGTCGAACATCGACAACATTGCCCGACTTCAGGATGCGGCCAAGAATGCCGCCAGAACAGAGGTAGCCAAGGTCCTGAACGTGAAGGTGACGTCCCTGGCCAAGGACTACTTCCGATCCGTCGGCACGAACGATGCCCGCCAGGAAGAGCAGCTCATCCAGGACGTGAGCAAGTCCTACACGGAAGCTGACCTCAGCGGCGTTCAGATTGTGGACATGTACCATGATCCCGCCACGAAGACGATGTACTCTCTGGCGGTGATGGATTTGAATCTCTTCAAGAACATCACCAAGGACGCCGCCGCCCTCAAGCAGGAGGTGAAGGATTACATCCTGAAGAATGCTGACGAGGCCTTCAAGGAACTGGATTCGATGAAGGGGAAGTAACGCGATCGATACCTTAGGATGGACAGGATACTCATCGATTCCTGAGCTTGAGCCTCCCAGAAAGTTCCAGAAGGCTTTCTGGGAGGCTTTTTTTTTCGTCTAACGCTCCGCCGCCCATCCTTCTCAGGCCCCCTTTTCCACGGGGTCCCTACGGAATGGACGGGTCGGCGCGTCTTCCTCCACTCAGCATTCCCTATGCACAGGATTTACGCCGGCTGTCCGCTCGATGCCCACGTCAGTGGGCGCTGCGCGGAGGAATAACATTGCAGAATTCTAAGGGGGAAACTGGCCATGCTACGAGCTCGTTATGGCATATTCGGGGTGGCTCTGTTGGGGCTTATTTGGCTTGCCGCGGGGTGTACCTCTACCGAGAAAAAGGGCCTGACGGAGTCCAAGAAAGGTGTGCCCGATTGGGTGGTCCACCCGGTCAAGGAAGGTTATTACTCGGCGGTCGGAGTTTCGGGGCCGACCATGTACCGGAAAGACGCTATCGACGGCGCCACGGAGGACGCCCGAAAGCAGCTCGCCATGGTCCTCCAGGCCAAGGTGAAGGTCGTCCGGTATGAGGAATCGCAGGGTGGGACAGGCTCCCGCGGTTCGACGGACATCCTGGAGGTGAGTCAAAGCGTGTCCGATGTGGTGCTTCAAAAATCGGAAATCTACGAGGTCTGGTTCGACCGCGATGGCCTCCACGGCCAACCTGGGTACACCTATGCTGTAGCGCGGGTCCGAATCAAAGATTGCCAGGACGTCCTCGGCGGAAATTGAAGGCAGGGTCTCTCCGCGGCCTCGAGGAATGGCAGAACACGACGTTCTCTGCATCGCGCGCTCGGATCAAGTGGCCCTCGTGCCGCGGGCCACGATCACCTTCCCCGTCCGCACCATCTCGGCGATGCCGTACGGATCCATCACGCGCTCCATGGCGTCGATCTTGTCGGGCGATCCGGTGACCTCGAGCACCACGGCCCCCTCGCTGATATCCACCGCCCGGGCGCGAAAGACAAGGGCAAGCTGGAGAATCTCCATCCGTTTCTCGGCTGGCGCCTGGATTTTCAAGAGGGCCAGCTCGCGCTCCACCACGGTGTCGCCCGTGTGGTCGATCACCTGGATCACGTCGATGAGCTTGTAAAGCTGCTGAACGATCTGCCCCATGATGTTCTCCGCGTCCTCGACGACAATGGTCATGCGGGACTCGCCCGGCTGGTGCGCGGCACTCACCGCCAGGCTGTCGATGTTGTAGCCACGGCGGGAGAACAGGCCCGCCACTCGGGCCAGGACCCCTGGCCGGTTACGCACTCTGCAGGAAATCGTGTGTTTCATGAGTGAGTCTGGAAAGTTCGAGAAGGGTCTCTTCGAAAAGCGTTAGCTCGTACTCGAGTGGGCCAAGGCCTGTACGCCCCAAAAACTGCGGCTTCCCGGCGGGAAGCCTTTTAGCCAAGCGCTTGCGCTTTTCTATTTCGGTTCTGGTCCCTCGAGCCAATCTTCTGGCCGGTCTGAGGCAGCGCTCCGCTAAACGGAGATGTTCTCCGAGCCGGGGGCCGGCATGCTCACGGGCAGCTTCGGCGCCTCGAAGATCATGTCCGCCAGCGCCGCGCCGGCCGGGATCATCGGGTACACGTTATCTTCCTTCTCCGTCTGGAAATCGAGGATCACGGGCCCGTCCGTGATCTTCATCGCCTCCTCATAGGCCGGCCGCACCTGGGATGGCGTTTTCACGCAAATGCCCCTCGCGCCGTAGCACTCGGCGAGTTTCACGAAGTCCGGATTGCCCTCGAGGTCCACCCCGGAATAGCGCTTCTTCCAGAACATGTCCTGCCATTGCCGCACCATGCCCAGGTAACGGTTGTTCAGGATCACGATCTTCACGGGGAGATGGTGGACCACTGCGGTGGACATCTCGTACATGGTCATCTGGAAGCCGCCGTCGCCAACCACGGCCCAGACGCCCTCGCCGGGCCGGCCGAACTGGGCGCCGATAGCCGCGGGGAAGCCGTAGCCCATCGTGCCCGCACCGCCGGAGGAGAGCCATTGGCGCGGCTTGCACGTCTTGTAGAACTGGGCGCACCACATCTGGTGCTGCCCCACGTCCGTGCTCACGATGTCCTTCCCACCCGTCACCGTGTACATCTCGTGCAGCACGAACTGGGCGCTCAGGCCCCTGCCGTCCGGAATACGCAACGGCCACTTTCGTTTCCATTCCTCGATCGTCGCCAGCCAATCCCGCGTGTCCCCCTGCTTCACGAGCCGGTTCAGGTCGCGCACCACGTACTTCGCATCGCCCAGGATGGATACATCCGGCCGCACCACCTTGCCGAACTCCGTCGGGTCGATGTCCACGTGGATTTTCTTCGCCGTCACTCCGAACTCGTCGAGCTTGCCCGTGATCCGATCGTCCCACCGCGCCCCGATGCAGATCATGAGGTCCGTCTCCATCATGCACTTGTTGGCATAGGCCGTTCCGTGCATCCCCAGCATGCCCACGGAGAGCGAGTGCGTCTCCGGGAACGCCCCTTTTCCCAGAAGCGTCGTCGTCACGGGCAACCTGGCCCTCTCGGCGAATTCGAGCAGTTCCTGGTGCGCGCCGGAAGTGATGGCCCCCCCGCCCACGTAAAGGATCGGCCGCTTGGCCTGCGAGATCAGATCCGCCGCCCGATCGATCTGGTTCGGGTCCCCTACGGTCGGCGGATTGTAGTGCGGCAATTCGAGCGAATCCGGCCAGGCGAACTCCGCCTTGAGCTTCGACACGTCCACCGGCACGTCCACCACCACGGGGCCCGGCCGGCCCGTCGATGCGATGTGGAAGGCCTGCCGGATGACGAGCGGCAGGTCCCGCACCTCCTTCACCAGGTAGGAATGCTTCACGATGGGCATCGTGATCCCGGTGATGTCCGACTCCTGGAACGCGTCCTTGCCGATCATGTCGCGCCGCACCTGTCCGGTGATCACCACCATGGGGATGGAGTCCATGTGGGCCGTCGCAATCCCGGTCACCGTGTTGGTCGCGCCGGGGCCCGATGTGACCAACACCACGCCCGGCTTGCCCGTGGCCCGCGCATAGCCGTCGGCCATGTGGGACGCGCCCTGTTCATGCCGCACGAGGATGGACCTGACCCCGGAGTCCAGCAAGGCGTCGTAGATCGGAATAATGGCACCCCCGGGCAGGCCGAAGATGATCTCGCAGCCCGCGTGCTTCAGGCTCTCCAACACGATCTCCGATCCCGTCATGATCCTTCCCATCGCAGGTTACTCCAAACAAAAAGCCATGAGCCCCGGGCGCCCATGGCCTATCAAATTCAAAAAGCCACGGGCTTTACAGTTTCCCGTGGCTTCGTGAGGTTTTTCAGAGCTTTATGACCTCGCGTCAGCCCCGGGCGACGGGCGTACGGATACGGCGAGCCCGACCCCAAGGTCTGCCGGAAGGCCAAGCACCGACGGAGAACGCTCGAAAATGCTACCCATGGGATTCACGTCAAAGTGGACAAGAATGAGCAGTATAATGATTCTCCATGCGGACGTCAAGTCGGAAGCGCCTATGACAGCAGACGCAAAATCCGTGAATCCACATTCTCAGCCCGTGGCCAGCTCCGTTACTCTGGATGGTTTATCCCACCGTGGAAAGGAGTGCCACCATCTGCATCGCCGAATGCTCCGTCTCCTGGGCGTGGTTCTCGCCGCCGTGCCGGCCTTTGCCGAAACCGACGTCGTGCCCATCGACCTGCTGCGGCACGATCCGCGCGATTCCCTCCACCTCCGAGGCCTCCCGTCCGGCGAGCTGGAATGGTCGCTTCCCGCGGGCATGGCTGAGGTCCTTACCCTGGACCTCCGGCCGTTGGGCATCGACCCCGGCCAGTTCGACGAGGTCCGCTTCGAGATTCAGCCGCTCATCTCTCAGGTCGGTCTGAACCTCGCGCTGCACGGCTACCCGGGTCAGGACGACATCAGTAGCTGGTATCTGAAGTTTCCGGCGCGCACCGGTGAGTGGTCCGAAGGTCGTTTCGACCTCCACCTGGACGATGATGGGATGTACCTGGGCCGGGCGCAGGAAGCCAGGAGGGGCGCCCTGGTTCTCAACCATTACCGCCGCATCCTCGGCTACCCGGGCGAGCCTGCGGAGCGGAAGACCCTGTTCCGGCATTTCCGGCTCGTCCGTCGCCGCGTCTCCATCTCGTTCTCTCTTCTCGATGCGGAACCCTTTGATCATGCCGGCGAGGTCGGCGTTTCTTATCCCCTCCGTATCAAGAACCTGACCGGCCAGCCCCAGCGTGTTGTCCTCGACCTGGATTCCGCACGGACGCTCAAGTACTTCCAGGCGGCCGCGCCCGCGGAGTCCTTCGACCTCCGGCCCGGAGAGGAAAAGGGGGTTCCCATCCGACTTTTCATGCCGCGGCGAAAAGCCATGTCGCTGCCCCCGCTCTACTCCGAGCCCCTGATCCCCAAAGCGTTCATCCCCGGCCTGACCGATTCCGACGTCATCCCTCTCATGGGATACCGCCGGTTTCCCCTTTGGGCGTCCGTGCCCGTTTTCCACCGGAATCCCTGGAATCCGGAGTCCTTCCAGGCGTTTCTTGCCGCCCGGGAGAAGGCCGTGCCGGGCATCCGCGGCTGGCTCCAGAGCGAGGTCGCTCAGGCCGGCCAAGCGATGAAGTTCCACTGGCCTGTCCCCGACTTCGGCCCCCCCATCCATGACCAGGCCTACCGCTGCGACCGATGCCGCGTCTGGCTTCAGCCCGAGACGCCCATCACGTTCCATAAGCATATCTGTCCGGCCTGCAAGGCGGTTTTCGAGAACAACGATCGCTATGACCGGGCCTGGCTGATGCGCTACAACTGCGCCCGCGCCCAAGACGTCCGCCATCTCGCCCTGGCCTGGCTCGCCACGGGCGATCCGGCCTACGCTCGGAAGGCGGCGGAAATTCTTCTGGATTACGCCGCACGGTATCCCGAGATGCCCATCTACGGACGCCGGTCCACGTCCAGCGCTTCCAAGCTGGGGGCCAACTCGCTCCACTCGAGTTACGTCACGCCTCACTTTGCGGAAGGTTACAGCCTTCTGGAGGCCGCGCCGTGCCTCGACGAGGCCCAGAGGAACACCGTTGTCTCGTTCCTGCGCCAGGCGGCCGCCGACGTCATCTCCCACAGTGTCGAATACAACAACCAGCAGGCCGAACACTTCCGGGCCTATGGCTCCGTCGGACTCGCCACCAGCTTCTGGCCCTTCGCCGCCGAGGCCATCTACGGCGACTTCGGCTGGCACGAGCTGGTCGAGTACGGTTTCAGCGAAGACGGCATTGCGCACGAGGGCGGGGCCTATCACCGGGCCGTCTTCGGCGCCCTCAATGATTTCGCCGCTTTCGCCCATGCCTACGGCGTGAACCTCTATACGCCGCGCCTCAAGCGAGTCTTCGACGGCACCCTCGCCGCCTCCGCCGTGCCCGTCGGCTCGGTCTCCTATGAGCTCGCCTACAACGTCTATCGTGACCCCCAGTACCTCCCTCTGCTTTCAAGCGAAAGACAAAGCTGCCGCGAATTCACAGCCCTCTACGGCGTCCTCGGCCTGCCCGACGTCCAGAAACTGCCGGCGACGTCCATCCTCATGCCCGGTGCCGGTTACGTCTATCTCCGCCAAGGCAGCGCCGCGGACTGGAAAGGCATCTCCCTCAATTACATCAAACCCTTCGATCGAGGCGAACGGGACAAGCTCACCACCTTCTTCCTTCGCAACGGCGGCCAGGTCGATTCCACCGTCGGACGCATCACCTATGGGTCCCCCCACGCTGGCTGGATGGAATCCACCGCCGCCCACAACACGATCGTCATCGATGGGAACGACGAACGCGATGCCGACGCCAGCCTGCTCGTCTTCGACGCCTCGCCGGAGCACCCGCTTGCCCTGGTGGCCACCGACCCGGCCGCGCCCTTCTACGAGGGGGTGCGCCAGGTGCGGTGTATCGCCCTGATCGAGGGATGCTACGTTGTCTTCGACCACGTCTCGGCCAATCGGCCTCGCACGATGGACCGCTACCAGTACGGGCACTCACCTGCCGCTTTCCAGATTCCCCTTTCCCTGCTGGAGCATCCGCCTGAAGACCTTCCGAAGCGGGGGTCGTTTTCACGGATCGAAGCCGCTTCCTGCGGCCGGGAACTTCGCATCGACTTCAAAAACGCCCTCAAAATGCGGCTGATCTCCGACGGCGACTTGGAAGCCTTCAAGGGTTTGACCGTCGGCGGGTATCAGGCGGACCCGATGGAGCTCACTTTTGCGCGGCGGAAGGCGTGCCGCGAGGCCATTTTCCTCGCCGCGTTTTCGCTGGGCGCCGAACAGCAGCCGCCCGAGATCAAGCTCCTCGAGACCGGCCCGCAGCAGTTTACCAGTGAACTCAAGACCGCGACCAGCACCTATACCCTCAGTATGCACCCCGCTGAAAGGAAGGCTTCGGTGACGCGCCTTTCAGCTCAAAAATAGCGCCCGAATGGATGGACAGGGCGCTTCCCTACGTGCTCTCCAGCCGCTCGTAATCCATCTGACGCACCTGCTCGTTCAGGGTCGATTCGTCCTTCTCTGTGATGACGCAGCGGCCCATCACGAGCACGTCCATCCCCGTCTTCATAAAGCAGTTGTAGGCGTCCTCGGGGGTGCAGACGATGGGCTCGCCCCGCACGTTGAAGGAGGTGTTCAGCACCACCGGGCAGCCCGTGAGCTTCTCAAACTCGCAGATCAGTTCGTAAAACAGCGGATGGGCGGATCGGGTGACCGTCTGGACCCGGCCAGTGCCGTCCTCGTGGGTGACGGCCGGGATGAGGGAGCGCTTCTCGGGCCGCACGTCGGGGATCAGGAGCATGTAGGGGCTGTCCACCTCGCCGAGGTCGAAGTATTCATTCGCCTTCTCCCGGAGCACGCTGGGCGCGAAGGGCCGGAATCGTTCCCGGAACTTGATCTTGGCATTGATGACGTCCTTCATGACCGGATTCATCGGGTTGGCCAGAATACTGCGCGCCCCCAGGGCCCGGGGTCCGAACTCCATCCGGCCTTGAAACCAGCCCAGCACCTTGTTCCCGGCGATTTCCCGGGCCGCTCGCTCCAGCATCGCCTGGCGGGCCAAGACCTCGTGCCGGACGCCGCGCTGGGCGAGGAAGGCCTCGATCTCCTCGTCGCTGAACTGGGGGCCCAGGTAGGCGTCCGTCATGGTGTAGATGCGGGGCCTGGCCAACAGCGTGTTATAGATGTAATAGGCCACGCCCACCGCAGCGCCGTCATCCCCCGCAGCCGGCTGGATGAAGATGTCCTTGAACGGCGTTCGCTGTAAGATACGCCAGTTTGCCACGCTGTTGAGCCCCACGCCGCCTGCAATGCAGAGATGGTCGAGATGATAGCGCTCGTGAAGCGCCTGGGCCATCGTGACGATCACGCCCTCCGTCACCTTCTGGCCCGAGTGCGCCACGTCCTTGTAAAACGGGGACGGCTCGTCGTCACCCGGCGGCCGGCGCGGCTGCCCCATGTGCTCCTCGAATCGGCGGTTGAACGGCATCGAGGAATGGTAGAAATAGCTGAAATACTCGAGCTTCAGCCGAAAACTGCCGTCCCGCTTCACCTCGATCAGCTCGCTGATCCGGTCCACCAGCGTCGGCTTCCCGTAAGGGGCCAGGCCCATCACTTTCCACTCGGCATCATTGACCCGGAAGCCGAGATAGGCCGTGAGGGCGCTGTAGAAGAGGCCCAAGGAGTGGGGGAATCGAATCTCCTTCTCGAGGGTGATCTCCGTGCCGCGGCCGTACCCGAAGGTGGTGGTCGACCACTCGCCGACGCCGTCCAGGGTCAAAATGGCCGCCTCGGTGAAGGGCGAAACCAGAAAGGCGCTCGCGGCATGAGAAAGGTGGTGTTCGCCGAAGAGGACCGGCTTATCGACGCCCAGGCTCCTCAAAATCCGTTTCCGCAGCCAGAGCTTCTCCTTGAGCCAGATGGGCATCGCCAGGCGGAAGGTGTTGAGCGAAAGCGGCCAGGTCGCCACGAACGTCGTGAAGAGCCGCTCGAATTTCAGAAGCGGCTTCTCATAAAAGGCGATGTAATCGAGGTCCCCAGGCGCAATCCGCCCCTCCTTCAGGCAATAGCGGATGGCCAGTTCGGGGAAGCCAAAGTAATGCTTCTGGCGATTGAAACGCTCCTCCTCGGCGGCAGCGACGAGTTTTCCGTCCTGGACGAGGGCCGCAGCGGAATCGTGGTAGTAGCAGGAGATGCCCAGGATATTCAAGGACGTCAAAACTGGAGGGTGTGGCGGCGCAAAGACCGATCGGCCGGCTTCCGGTCCTCCCAAAACGTGTCCCCATGCAGGCGCTTCCGGAGCGGGTCGCGGAATCGGATGAAGCTCGCCAGCGGGAGCATCAGAACGTAAACGAGGACCATGAGGACGTTGGTATTCAGCACCCCAAGCCAATGCGCCGCCATGCTCAAGGCGCGCCAGACCGCAACGAACGGCCGGAGGAAAGCTGGCCTGGCCTTTGCCGCTCCTGGACGAGGATGCTGAGCCGCAGAGGTAGGCAATAAGATTTGTTCCATAAGACCCAAGTTTCCAGGTACTGAAGGTGCCCGCACTTCGGTGCCTGAAGATCTAGGTGGAAGTATAACGTCCTCTATGCGGCGTTCAACTCGCGGCCTTCCAACGGCTTGACTTGAGATACATGGCGCATATAATCGCTTTTTGCTGTCGGGTGGTTGTCAATCTTTGGGTGGGCCTGTTTCTTTCATCAACCGGGCAAGACCAGCAGGGTAACGGGCGCCACAAGAGTAGAGAATCCAGCGCCGGTGTCGAGCTGGCCACAGCGCCGGCGTCGCCACTCTTTCCGTTCGGTCAAGCCCCAAAGGCCGCGTCGCGTGCCCAGCTCCCAGGAATTCGAACTCGAGACCTACCTGAACGACATCAGCAAGATCCCCCTCCTTACCCCTGAGGAGGAGAAGCAGCTTGCCGTCCGCGTTCGCAAAGGCGACAAGAAGGCTCGGGAACAGATGACCATCGCCAACCTCCGGCTGGTGGTCAGCATCGCCAAGCATTACGTGAATCGGGGCCTCGCCTTCATGGACCTGATCGAGGAGGGGAATATTGGTCTCCTGAAGGCCGTCGAACGTTTTGATCCCAAGGCCGAAACTCGCTTCAGCACCTATGCGACCTGGTGGATCAAGCAGTCCATCCGCCGGGCCATCACCAATACGGTAAAGACGGTGCGTATCCCGGCCTACATGGTGGAGATCATCTCCCAGTGGAAGAACGCCACGAGCGAGCTGGCCGGCAAGCTCGGCCGCCAGCCCACCCTAGGCGAGATCGCCCGCGCGGTCAGCATCCCCGTCGAGAAGGTCAATGTGATCAAGCGGGTCGTACGAGCCGCCAGCACCGCCAATCAGCCCATCAGTCTGGACCTCGAGTGGTCCGGCAACGATGTGATTGAGGACCAGAGCATCAAGAAGCCCGACGAGGAGTTCTTTGAACAATACGATCGCGATAAGCTTCAGCAATATCTGAAGTGCCTCACGGACCGGGAAGGGGAAGTCCTGAAGATGCGCTACGGACTCGTCTCGGGCGAGCCGATGACACTGGAGCAGATCGGCAACAAGATGGGCCTGACCCGGGAGCGCATTCGCCAGATCGAGGATGAAGCCCTCCGCAAGCTCCACGCGGTCATGACCCAGGACGAACCGGAGGAAAGCTGATGGAGGAGAAGGAGCTGGCTGCGTTGATCCGAGATATCCCGGATTTCCCAAAGCCGGGTATCGTCTTCAAGGACATCACACCCTTACTCAAGAATCGCGCTGCGTTTCGCGCGGTCATCCAGTCCCTGGCACGCGCTTACCGGGCCGTCCCCCTCGACGGCATCCTGGGCATCGAGTCCCGCGGCTTCATCGTCGGTGCCCCTCTGGCCTACGAGATGGGTGTGCCCTATATACCCGCTCGCAAGCCCGGAAAGCTTCCGTACCGCACGGTCCGGGTGGAATATGCGCTCGAGTACGGGAAGGATGCCCTCGAGATGCACGAGGACGCGGTGGGCCGCGGCGACCGCATCCTCGTGGTGGACGACCTCCTGGCCACAGGCGGCACCGCCTCGGCCGCCTGCCGGCTCGTCGAAAGCCGCGGAGGCGTCGTCGCCGGCTGTGCCTTCCTCGTGGAACTGGCCTTCCTCCATGGCCGTGACCGACTTAAGGGAAGGGAGATTCAGGCGCTCATCCGGTTCTGAACGCATCCACTCCGTACGCGCCTACAGATGCGCACCCGCACTTCCGTAAGCGTGTACAAGTCTTTCAAGCGCCCGTAGCTCAGTAGGATAGAGCGGCGGTTTCCTAAACCGCAGGCCACAGGTTCGAATCCTGTCGGGCGTATCACGTCAGACGTTGGTACACCTTGAACCTGTAGTGATCAGTGATCACCGGGCCACCGGTTTCGGAGTTCCTCGTCCCATTCTGCCCACTTCTTGCTTCCCGCTTCAAGCGCACACGCGCTCGCGGTTGCGCACAGTCAGTCCTAGGAAGACGAGTACAAACACGTCCGGCGGACGGTGACCCTTCAAGGTTTTTCTGTCCACCGGCCCCTCGCGGCATCGAGCCGATAGACCCGTTCTCGATCGCCGAGTTGGACGTGGATGCTGACCGTCTCTTCCTCCATGAAGATTTTTTGGACGGAGACTTCAGCGAGGGCGCCCTGCACCGCGTATCCACTCCACGTTCCTCGTGCTCGGTCGTACGCATAAAGGCCGTGATCCGTCCCGCCCCGGACGGTATGCGCGGCAAATCCGATCGCCTGCGCGGTGATCTGGAGGTCGCTGAGCGCCTCCAGATCAGAGGAGGAATCGGCGATGCGGCCGGTGGGGGCATGGACGAGCAAGACGAATTTCTTTTCGACGGCGGCCCACTGGTGTTCCGGCAGGAAGGGGTCATGGGCGGTCCAGAGAATCTTCCCGACAGCGTACGCATCAGCATGCTATCATATCTGGTCTGGCCCTTTCCGAAGCGCTCACGCCCTTCGGCTACAAAGAATCCGACTTATGGACCAGGATTTGCCCGAACTTCCGGCCATTCTCGGCGGCAAGCCGTTGTGCCCGAACGGTCCCCCGGGCTGGCCTTACCCGGACCCGGCGATCCAGGAGGCGCTGGCTGAGGCCTACCGAGCCGGGCGCTGGGGCAGGTATCATGGAGAGAAGATCGAGGAGCTTCAGGCTCGGCTGGGGACCCTCCATGGCCGGGGCATCGTGGAGCTTTGTTCGAGCGGCACGGCGGCGGTGGAGTTGGCTCTGAGAGGCCTGAAGGCCGGGGCGGGCGACGAAGTCATCCTCGCTGGGTACGATTTCAAGGGAAACTTCCAGAATGTCCTGATCGTCGGGGCCGTGCCGGTGCTGGTGGACGTGCACCCGGGCAACTGGAATCTGGATGCGGCCCGCATGGATGCGGCGCTGGGTCCGAAGACGCGGGGAATCCTCGTGTCCCACCTGCATGGAGGCGTTGCACCGATGCCGGCGATTACGGCTTTCGCTGAGGCCCATGCCCTGTGGGTGCTCGAGGATGCGGCCCAGATGCCGGGCGCACGCGTGTACGGTCGACGCGCCGGCACCTGGGGACACGTCGGCGTCCTGAGCTTCGGCGGCAGCAAGCTGCTCTGCGCGGGGCGAGGCGGCGCACTCCTGACGGACGACGAGGCCGTGTCGGCCCGCATCCGGATTCATGTCCGGCGCGGCAGCCATGCCTATCCTCTCTCGGAGCTTCAGGCCGCCGTGCTCCTGCCTCAGCTCGGGGCGCTGGACGCCGCCAACGCACGGCGCTCGGAACGAGTTGCCTGGCTCGGCCGGCGACTCGCCTCGCAATCGGGCCTGAGGCTCTTCGAGAATCCCCCTTCCGATTCGAAGCCCGGTTATTACAAGGTCGGATTCCAGTATGACCCGGCCTGTTTCGAAGGGCTGCCCCGTGAGGCCTTCTCCGAGGCCATGCGGGTCGAAGGCGTGGCCCTCGACCCGGGCCTGCGCGGCCTGCACCGGGTCCATGCGCCGAGCCGATACCGGAAGGCGGATGAGCTGCTGAATGCGAGTGAAGCGGACCGCCGGGTGTTGACGCTGCATCACCCGGTGCTTCTGGGGACGGAGGCCGAGATGGAATCGTTTCCCGCCGCTCTGGCCAAAATCCGGGCGCATGCCGGACGGATCAGGGAAAGGATGAAGTGTTGACCCGGATTCTTGCCAAGTCCGTTCTCAAACCGGACCGCCATGCACCAGGGCCACCTGGATGACGGTGACCGCGTCGGCCAGGAGGGCTTCGCTCAAGGCGGGGAGGAGCTGCTCCTTCCGTTCGACTCGGACGCCGCGGCATCCGAGCCCCTGGGCGACCAGGTCGAGCCGTGTGGGGCCCAGGGCGCTGTAGAGGGGCCGACCATAACTTCGCACGTGTCCACTGGCGGAAATTCCCCATCGCTGGTCATCGGCGACAACGGCGGTGAAGTGCAGCTTCTGGCGGGACGCGCATTCAAGCTCCCCGAGAGTGAAGGTGAATGATCCGTCGCCGGACAGGAGAAGGACGGGCCGGTCGGGATACAGGGCCTTGGCGGAGAGCGCACCCGCCAGGCCCCAGCCGACGACGCCGCTGACGCCACAGGTGACCCAGTGGCCGGGATAGCGGTCCGTGAGGAGCTGGTGAAACCACTGGCCGATATTGCCGCCGTCCACGAGAAGAACGGTCTCGTCGGTGAGGACTTTCCGCACGGCGAGGACGAGGTCTCGGCCGCTGATGCCGGGGGGAAGGCGGTCGGCCGCGTCAAGGCATCGCTGTCGATGGGCTTCGAGTCGGCGTCGGCACTCGCCGAGCCATTCGGCGGCAGGCGGGCACGCGGCCACGCGGCAGGCTGCGGCGAGCTGCTCGAGGACGGTGGCGGGCGACCCCTGGACGGAGAGTCGGCATTCGATGCCCTGCCGCAGCCGAGCGGGGTCCGCATGGATACGAATCACGGCGGCCTGGTCGGAGATGCGCGGCGGAGAGACCTGTCCGACGCGGTAGTCGAATTCGGCGCCCGCAAGAAGAATGAGGTCCGCCTCGGAGAGGAGGCTGGGGCCCCCCGTGGCGGCGCCGATGACCCCGACAAACTCCTCGTAGGGCTGGAGGACGCTTCCGCGGTCCCAGATGGGAACGACGACGGGAATGCGCTGCTGGCGGGCGAGGTGTTCGAGCGCGGCCTCTCCTCGGGCGTAATAGACGCCGCTGCCCGCGACGAGGAGGGGCCGGCGCGCGGCATCAAGCAGCCGGGCCATCTCCTGGACGGCCTCGGGCGCGGCCGCGCCCCCGGACCGCACGTCTCCGCACCGGACCGGGGAACGCACAAGACGGGCGGGATCGACCTCGCTGCTGGCGACGTCGAGGGGAAGCGCGAGGTGAACGGGGCCAGGCCGGCCGGAGGTGGCGGCGGCGAAGGCCTCATGGACCACCTGCGCGACGCGCTCGGGCACGTCGAGCAGCCTCGCAAACTTGCACACGGGCGCGGCCACGGGCACGGGATTGAAGTCCTGAAAGTTGCCCCAGCCGAGGTCCCGCAGCGGCGTGATGCCCGTGAGGAGCAGCATGGGCGACCCATCGAACCAGGCGTTGACCACACCGGACATCGCATTGGCGTGGGCCACGGCCCCGCTGACCGCGCAGACGCCAACCGAACGCGAGAGGCGGCCCGCGACCTCAGCCGCATAGCTCGCGGCCTGTTCGTTGCGCACGTCCATCACGCGGAGGCCAGCACGCTGGCAGGCGAGATGGAATGGATCGAGTCCGTGCCCGGTCAGGCTCGCCACGAAGGGGACGTTCCGGGCCTGAAGCTCCTCAACCAGAATGTCGGCGGCGGTCATCGCGACCCCCAGGTTCAAGACCTTGGAAAATTCTTCAGAATGTCTTCGTACACCTCGAAATGCTCGCCTTCGACCTCCTCCGGGTCCGCTTTCTTCAGCCAGACGGCGCTGTTGCGGCCAGCGCTGACCTTCTGGACCGGCCCGGCCTTGGACGGATCTGGCCCGTTCCAGACCACCTCGCGCTCCTGGAGGTAAATGAAGCTGCCCGCGAATCGGGAAGCCAGCTCCGGCCGGTGATCCCGGTAGTAAAGCCCCTGCTCGCAGGCCGTGCGCCGGAGGATGCGCAGATTCTCTTCCCGGTCCACCTCGTTCGAATCAAAGGCGGCGAGGGGCGGCTCGACCTCCGTCTCAAAGTCGATATCGTCGAGACGGACCGTTCCGAAGCCATGCTGGGCCGCGATAAGAATGTGATTGCGGTCGCGCCGGAAGGGCGGCCGGGGCCAGTCGGAGGCCGGGTCATGGCCCATGAGCCACATGCCGCAGGCATCGGTGGCGATGATGTGATCGCCGGCAATCAGGGCGTTGCAGACGCGGCCCTGGCCGCCCCACTCGCAGCCAGCCTGCCCCGTCAGGGCGTCGATGATGTTCAGACACGGCTGCGTGATCCGACCGAGGTCCGGCAAGACGTAGGAAAGACGGATGACGTGGTGGAAATAGGTGCGGGCCCGGTGACCGTGGGGCGGGTAGGGCGGCAGGCCGAAGAGGTTCTTGCAGCAGAGGGTTATGCCCATGAAGGCGTGGTTCTTCATCTTCGCCACGGAAACGACGGCGTCCGCGTCCTTGAAGACGGCGCTGAGCTGGTAGCGCGTGAACATGAGGCCGCCGCCCGGGACGTCGTAGAGGGCGAAAGGCGGAAGGTTGGACTCGACGTACTCGACGCCGTGCCGCTCGAGAATCGGCCGGATATTCAGCTCCTCCTTTGCGAACGAGCCCGTAGTGTCCGTCATGACGATCCGGGCCTTCGTGCGCTCCCGGAGGAGGCGCAGGACGGCGTCGGTGACGGAGTCATCGACGAGCTCCTGCCGGCGCCCCTCGATGCGGACGATGCGGTCCGGGGGCATCATCGTGTTGAACTTGATGACGATTTTCCGGGCCGCTTCAAGTTTCGACCAGGAACGCTCCAGCGGGTCCGTGATGCGGCGCAGGGTGCGATAAATCTCCTCATCAGTGGACCGGTGGTCGCAGCGGGCGGCACGGACACGATAGGCCTTGGAGGTGGGCATGAATGACTTCCTCAAGAAGATGGGAATCACCGGAGCCTGGGAACGCCCGATTGCTGGGTTCGAGATGCCGCCCCGGGGCATCATGCCGATTGTAATTTTCCAAGTCGGAAATGGAAAGACTCAGAGACAGTGAACAGGGAAGGTTCACTCAGTTCTTATCCGCCGGGATGGGAAATTCAGGCTAAACGGTTTTCAGCAAAAAGATGACCCGCTCGGCCACGGCGTCGTCCAGGAGGGAGGCCATCGCCTCGATGAACTCCTGGGGCGCGCCCTGAAGACGCATCTGGTCGAGTTGGGTGTTCAGGATCGATCGGCGTTGGAAGGGGGCCAGCCTGAGAAGGCCCAGAATCTGTTCGCGGACCTGCCCATCCTCCTGGGCGATTTCAATCAGACGCACGAAAGTTTCGTTCTCGCCGGGCGATCTGGACGGCTGGCGGTGTTGCATGGAGCATTCCCCTTAACGCGGGCTATCGCCCGCTACCGAATGCGGGGAAAACCCTCCCACACGATTGAGCGCACGTCGAGATCGGGATCGAAAAAGTGAGTATCCCCTTGAAGTGCAACTCAATCCTAAAACGTTTTTTTGAAGTTTGGCGCCTCAAGCGCCTAACCCCCTCCCAGGTGGGCCACGCACGTCCACCCAGGCGAGCCGCCTGGCCCTACGCCTCTAACCCCGGCCCAAGTGGACCACGCGCTGGGACCCAACGGACACCGTTCGGTCGTTGACGAGGACCCGGCGCAGCCCCGCGATGGGCGGAAGATGCAAGACAGTCCTCCGGGGCGCACAACGGTAGTGGGGCGTGAACCGGACGTGGAACGTCTTTCCGTCCCGGGATCGTTCAGTGATCAGGGTGACGGGTCCGAAGCGAGTGGGCATCTTCTCGAACTGCGCCTCGCAGCCTGGGCGTGTCCAGGCCAGCGGCATGAGGCGCAGGAGGTGAAGCTCCCCGTCGCGGATTTGGTCGTCGACGACGGCGAGCCGGGCGAGATAGACGGCGAGGGGCGAGGAAAAGGTCGTACCGGTAATCCCGCCGCGTGTCTCGCAGGAGGTGTAGGTTTTCCGCGAGAGCGATCCGGCGAAGAGGCTGTAGAGGCCTCCGAGAAACTTCTGTCGGTCGGCGAGCTGCCAGGAATGGAAGACGTTCCAGCTATAGCAGGGCTCGCAGCTCGACATTTCGTGCTCGAGGGAGGGCAACTGGCCGAGGTTGCCGTCATAGCGGTAGAAGCGGCGAGGCGGGCCCTGGCGAAACCAGAGGAGGGTGGATGCCATCCTTTCGTCCCTGGCGTCGAGCAGGCCGGAATAGACGAGGAAGAGGGGACCGGCGTCCAGGTAGAAGGCGCCGCGGGTCTCCAGGTCGAGCCGGGGTCCCGAGATGGCCGTCGGGACGAGATGATGCTGGCGTCCGCGCGCGTCCTTCCAGCGGGGCATGGTTCGGCATGCCCTGTGGAGGGCGCTGTCGAAGGCCTCGGCGTAGGCCCGGGCTTCCGCGGCGAACTCGGTGGCACGAGGATGAGCCGCGCGTTCCAGGACGCGGACCGCGGTCGTGAGCGCCTTGAACATCCAGCCGTCGGTCCACACGGACTGGATTTCGTTGCAGTTGTCCGTGGCGATGGCCGCAGGCATGATGCCCTCGGCGCCGCCGTGCCCGGTGATCGCCCGGGCGTTCCGGATGAACTCGCAGGCCTTCAGGATCGGGTCGAGCCACCTCGCCAAAAAATCAGGGTCCCCGCTGAGCAGCGCATGCTCGCTGATGGTGTAGAGAAGCGCCCCGTGGTCCGTGAGCCAGTCGATCGAGGTCAGCGACTTCGGGGAGCTAAGGTAGCCTGGATGAAGCTGGAAGCTCTTGCCGGGCGGCTTCACGGTGCCCTGCTCCTTGCGGAATATCTCCAGATAGCGGGATACGGCGTCGTGGTAGCCGAAAGAGTCCAGCAGCATGATGCAGGCCATCGAATGCGGCGTGGCCCAGAGATTCGCATAGTGGAACGAGCCGCTCAGGATCGAATACTGGCCATCCGCCGGGTTCTTCTCCGCGATCACCTCCCCCATCTTCAGGCTGTGCGTCACGGCTTCCGTCACGGGCATCTCGGGGACGACAAAACGCGCCGCCGTGGCTGGCTTGCGGGACCAGAACCGGTTTGCTTCTCGAAAAGCCCGGTCGTAACCGAGCGACATCTCGCGGTCGATGGTCTCTTGGTCGGTCGGGAGCATGGGCAGAAGCAGGTCGACGTGCCTTCCCTTGCGGGCGTCGAACTGTACATACAAGAGGTAGCGGGGGATGTTGGGCGTCCCGGCGGAGAACTCGACGCGGCATCGTTGTCCGGGCAGGACTGCAAGCCGGACCCGGCCGTCGGGCTCAAGGACCCTGGTGGCCCGGGATGGATCGTAGGGATGCCCCTCGAGGCGGAGGTCCCTGGGATATCGCATCTTCTCCGGGGGATGGTTATGAAAGCGAACGTTGTTGCGGATGCTCATGCCGCAACTGACGTGCGGAGCATCGAGGGTGATGAGGAAGCCGTGCTTCTCGTTCAGAGGGATGCCTTCGCAGGTGTCTCTGATGGAGAGGCGTATCCAGGCGAACAGGGGCTCGACGCCGGTCTGAACCTCGCCACCTCCGGGAATATGCGCAAACACGTGTTGTCTCAGGAGAACCCCATCCGCGGACCACTCGGTCCACAGCACCGGCGCTTCGGTCCCCTCCCAGCCCTGCTGGACCATGCCATCATCGCGGTAGGTATAGGTCGTCCGTTCGAGGGGCACGAAGTCTTCAAAGGTGACGAAAGGAGTCGCCGCGAGGAAGGTGAGTTGCACTCCCTGCCCTTTCCAGGCCTCGGTCCGGCGGTTGCAGTCCGGCTGGGCCATGATCATCCCGTTCCAGAAGACGTTGAATCGGAACAGATGGTTCTTCCAACCCACCGGGGTCCAGATGTCCGGCAGATCGCTCCACCACGTGCACGCGGCCTGGAAATCCGGCTCCTGATCCGTAAGCCTCGTTCGAGTTTTCATGGCTGGTTGTTCCCGCGGTTGGTTGCCCCTTGTCGAAGTGGCAACATTCTCCTATCTTGGTTCGGGCGAATCAATGGGAGGGGCCCGGATGCTCTGGACGCCGCGGGAACACCGGATCGGGGACATCACCATCGTGCGAGTCGGTGAAGAATACCATCTCTTCACCGAGCAGACGCCCCTGGACCCGGGAGGCGGTATTGCGGGCCGGCGCACCGTCGGCCATGCGGTTTCCCGGGACCTCCTGCGCTGGGAGGAATTGCCAGCCGCGTTCGGGTGTGGCCCGGCGGGCGATTTCGATGCCTACAGCATCTACCACATGGACGTGTTTCTGCATCGGGGCACGTGGTATCTCTTCTACACGGGCCTGGACCGGCCGGGACCCGGGCAGCAGCAGGCGATCGGGCTGGCGACCTCCCGCGACGGCATGCGGTGGGAGAAGCATCCGGCGAATCCGGTCCTGCGTGCGGACCCGCGCTGCTACGAGCCATCTCTTCCACGTGAGGCGACGTACCAGGAGAAGGATTTCGGCCGGCTGTGGTTTCGGGACCCTTGCGTGATCTCCGCGGGTCCGGACGGTCCCTTCGGGATGATCGTGGTTGCCCGTGATGTCCGGCAGCCGCCGGACGTCCGAGGCTGCCTGGCGTGGGCTACCTCGAAGGATTTGGTCCGCTGGGAAGCGCATCCGCCTCTCTACAGTCCGGGCCGATTCCATACCATCGAGACGCCCTCCCTGTTCCGGCATGAAGGCCGGCATTACCTCGTGTTCATGACCCATCCGGGCTGGGGCGTCCCCGTGATGGCCACGGACCCGTACCAGACGGCGGGGGATTTCTATGCGGTTTCGGAGAGGGGCTGGACGGGCCCCTATGAGAGGCCGGCGGACGAGGTGGTGGTGGCGGCGCACGGGACGCTTCGGATGGGCGGGGCGAGGACGGTGGAGGGGCCCGGGGGCGAGCGCTACCTCTACGGCTGGCTGGCGATGAAACCGGGCCCGGGCGACGAGACCGGGCCGCTGGTCCATCCGCTCACCGTTCCTCCACCGCGGCACGTGCGGTTTCTCGGCGACGGCTCGATGCACGTCAGGTACCATGAGGGGATCGAGTCGTTTGCCGAGTCCGTGCCGCCGGCGCCGGCGGGAATGCCCGAGGCGTGCGGTCCGAGGCCGGAACACTGGAAGATGGGGAACGTGGTGAGCGGAAAGAATCTGGGCGGCCGGGCCTGGGCGCTCTGGCCGGGCGAGCAGGCCAACGTCATCTTCTCCGCCCGCGTCCGCTTCGAGCGCGGCGAGCGCGCTGGCCTGCTCCTCCGGGCGGACGCCGCGGCCTCTTCCGGATGGCGGGTGGTCGCCGATCGGCGGTTCGGCCGCATCGAATTCGGCATCCTGGGCCAGGAGACGTGGATCGACGCCCGCTCGTGGCCGCCGGCCGATGCGGTGGACATCAAGGTCGTGGCGCACGGGCCGAGCGTGGAAGTCTATGCGGATGGCCGCCTCATGATCCACCAGGTCCGATACCGGGAGGTCCGGGGAAGGCTCGGATACTGGATCGAACGCGCCGAAGCGCACTTCGAGAATCCGGTGCTGCTGCGGTTTCGTGAAGCGTGAAGCGGGGTCCAAGGAGGCCTGGGATCATCTCATGTGGCGACCGACTGGAAAACCGGAAGAACCGGAAAAGACAAGAACTTCTTGGGATTGATCCTCTGCGCCCCTCTGCGTTTTCCGCGGTAAGATAGTGCACCGCAGAGGACGCAGAAGAACGCAGAGGGAAAAAAGAAGGGCGCGTCAGGTTCTGCCGTGGGTTGGGCCGGCGAAGCCGGGTCAACCCTGGTTCTGAAATCCGCGAGCCCGAAGGGCGCAGCGGATTTCATTAGAAATTCTTGGCTTGACCCTGTCCGCCGATCTGGAAAAGCTTTCCTTCGCCCGGCGACAACGCGATCAGTTGCGCCTTGGGATTCGGCGGCCATATCTCTCGCACGGTTCGGTCACGAGGATCGACTCCGTAAAGCTTCTCCTCCTTCACGTTCACCTCGATGGTGATGCGGGCCCAGGCGCATGGGTTGGCATTGACGACCAGCACGTAGCGGAGGTCATGTTCATCGAGGAAAAACCCCGCGGTGACCTGGTCGCCCAGCACGTTGACGTTGAGCGGTTCGCCGGACTTCTGAAGCCGCCGGGTCCCGCTCCAGAGGGACCCGTTGTGAAAGACGCCAACGTTGCGGAGTCGGCGCAGGACTGGCGCGAGCGTGTGAATCTCCGCGTTGATCTGCCTTGCCAACTCCCAAGTCTCAGTCGTCGATCCGTCCGGCCGAACCATGGCCTGATCGTGGGCGTAGGTGAAATACTGAAGGCCCTTCGCGCCGTAGGCCAAGTTGTTGAAAAGCTGGAAGCGGATGTGGCCTTCGGTCGGCGGGGGATAAGCGCCGTGGCGCACGGAGCAGGTGAATGCCCAAAACGGAATGCTGTAATGGCTGGAAAGCGCCCGGAGCAGGTCCAGGCACTCAAAATAATCCGGCTTGACGATAATCTTGTGGTCAGGAAAGACGTTGGGCTGGCCCCGTCCCTTCTCCAGGTCTTCATTCGTTCCGATGGTGATGCAGTAGTGGTCGTAGCTGAGCATTTGAGGCCTGCTGAGGCGGATGTATTCCCGCCAGAACCATTCGACGGTGGGCGCGCCCCACCCACGGGTCGGCGGAAAGTGGTTGATGTAGATGAGGTGATAGGGGTCCAGGGCACGGATGAAATCCCCGACCTCGGCCAAGAGAGGCAGAAGATGGAAACGCGGCTCATCACGGAGGTGATAGCCGTAAAGGCCCGGATGCTCCCGAATCTTTTCGACAAGTTGCTTGACCTCCTTCTTCCGCTTCTGCGTGAACTTGAAGTCGTCGCCAACGTGGTACGCGGGATGAACCAGGAGCAAGCGGACGCCGTTGTGGTGGGCGACGTCCAGCGCCTGGAGCACCGCGTCCAGTGCGGGCCCGGCCGAGGAGTGGCTGACGGTGAAACCCGCCTGGGCCATGCCTGCCATGACGTCGTCACGGATCATGTTGTCGCCTGGACCAGCCCATCCAACGATGGGGAATACGTCTTCCTCAAGAATGGTGTTCGCCATGGGAATTCTCCGCTCAATGATTTCCGCCGGGCTTCCTGAAGAGGTGACCCAGAGACCCCAGATGGACTCTGGACGGTGTAGCCAGTAAACCATCAGGAGTGTTCGGCGTCAACGGACTCCCGAAGGGACCCCGTTTCCGCACCTGTCCTCCCGTACTTGCACCAGTGGAAGGGAACCTCCCGTAGGGATCCCGTTGGGACGTCGGGACTATGGGAGGGTCCCTCCCCAAGGGACAAGTCTGGGAGGGATTTAGGCGTGGGACAAGCGCTAAAGCGCTCACTCCAACGACTTACGTCAAAATCAAACGCTGTCGTGGTAGTTACCGGGGTGCGGGCTACACAAGTGGCCGGCCGGGATGCAGGGCAGCCAGGAACTCCTCGCAAGGAATGCAGAGCACACCGGCGACCTCAATGCGCTCTTTGCCGCGATACAAAAGACGCGTCTCGGCTTCCGGATAGTCCGATGCGAACTCCCGAAGGGACCGGGTATCCTTCGAATCAACCCGGCGCCTGTTCTTCACCTCGATCGCGGCGAACGTGTCTTCACCGTATACGACGAAGTCGACTTCCAGTCCGGATTTCGTACGCCAGAAGTAGAGACCGTCACGTTTATCCCGATAGTCCACCCAGGCCTTGAGATGCTGCGCTAGCAGGCCTTCCAGGGCAGCCCCTTCAGCTTCTTCAGAGCGGTCGAGCGGTCCCATGGGCCGCACCGAGCGAAAGACGCCGCAGTCAAAATAGTAAAACTTCGCGTGCTGGATCAGGATTCGCTTCGCACGTCGTGAAAAGATGGGTAGTCGGAAACCCAGGAGGAGGTCTTCAAGGATGGCCAGGTAGCCTTCAACCGTCTTGCGGTTGATTTCACACTCCCGCGCTACTTCTGAAGCGTTCAAGACCGAGGCATGTGAGAAGGCCATTGCCTCCAAGAACCTTGCGAAATTGCCGAAGTTTCTGGCCAGGCTCTCTTCCTGGACTTCCTCTTTGAGGTAGATGCTGACATAGCCTGCCAATGTCCGCCCAGGCTCCCTGGCATCCAGAACCAAAGGGACCATACCGAGCTTCAGGTTATCTGCGAGGACAAACCGGTTGCCCAATTCCGAGGCCAGGAAGGGATGCATTACGGTAGGAATGGCCCGGCCGGCCAGTAGGTCAACGCCGACCCGCTTGAGTTTTCGTGAGCTGGACCCCGTCATGATGAACCTGAGGGCTGGGTGCAAATCCATCATTTTGTGGACTACATCGAGTAGGCCGGGTGCCTTTTGGACTTCATCAATAACCAGGGCATTCTTGGCAGGGTTTGCAGCGATCAGGTCCTCAAGCCTCTCCGGGCGAGCCAAATAACTCCGGTGTTCCGCAGGCGACAGCAGGTCGATGCGAAGCGCGTCGGGAAATGCCTGGTTCAGGAAGGTCGTCTTACCCGTCCCACGCGGCCCAAAAAGGAAGAAACTTCCGGCCGGTGCCTGGAAAAATCTTCTTATCGTTTCCATAATTCCTTCTTTTATGGAATTTGAATTACCATAATAGCCATAAATTCAAACATTTCAAGTTGCGTAGCCGAGCCGTACAGAGTAATTTCGCGGCGGAAAGTGCCCTCGCATTTCTGCCGCGGAAAACTACCGGTAATCGCCGGTGAGGACAAAAGCGGACCAGTAGGCAGGGTGGGGATAGAAGCGCATGACCTGAAGCTGGGCCTTGCGCAGGCTGGCGGCCTTATCCAGGCTGGCGTAGTTCCGGTAGAAATGCTTCACCAGGATGGCAGTGGAGACGTCGCTCACGCGCCAGAGCGTGCTGAGGAGCGAGTGGGTGCCGGCGTAGGTGAAGGCGCGGTTCAGCCCAATGATCTCGTCCCCTCGTTCCAACTTGCCCAGTCCGCTCTGGCACGCGCTCAGAACCACGAGGTCGGCTTGCAGGGTCAATCGGAAGACCTCTTCGACCTGGAGGTTGCCGTCATTGACCTCATCGCGGGCGAGGAGGATGCGGGAGAGGAGCGGGTTGATCGCGTCGAACTCGCCGTGGCTGGCGACGTGGATGATGCCATACTCGGCTCCATGCTCGATGAGGATTTTCTCGGTGGCCTCCTGGCCCTTGCGCACGTCGACCTCGGGGAAGTCCCAATGGATATTCTCGACCTCCTTCTCGGCGAAGGGGAGCGCCAGGGCTTCGTTGCCCAGGTCCGGGTTGCCGACGGCGAGCACCCGCTGGTTCTTCGGCCGGTTGCGGCGGTCCAGGGAGAATCGGAGCACGCTGGCGCTCGGGGCGTAGAAGATGGGGAACTTTTCGACCAGGTAGGTATCTCCGTCCGTCAGGCTGGCGAAGGAGAGATAATGGAGGTGATCGTGAGGGATGATGCCGAGATACCTCGTGCCTTCGAGGAGCGGCAGAATCGGCTTCAGGAGGAGGTCGTGAAGCTCCCGGGATTCATCCCGGACGTCCTTGACGGACTGGAGCAGGCGGCGGTAATCCTGGATCATGCGGCGGAGGTCAGGCAGGCGGCAAGGGATGCGTTGGACGCGGATGGCGTCGGGCCGGATGATCCAGGCGACCAGCTCCTGCGGAGTGGCCAGAATCTCGAGGAGGGTGACGCCGGGCTCGAGGAGCTTCTGGATTTCGGCGGCCTTGAGGGGGTTGACAGAGACGAAGGAGGAGAGCTGTGGGTTCTTGAGCCGCATGTCGATGAGGAGGTCCTCGTGCCGCCGGGAAGCGGCGAGGACGGCCTGGGAAGCGGCTTCCTTTTCCGGCCCTTCGGGCGCCTGGGCGAGGGCTTCTTCGAGCGCGGCGATCTCACGCCGGATCGAGGCCTGTTTCTGGAGGAACTCGGCGTCCGTGCGGCTGGCCAGATCGAGCCTCTGATTACCGAGGAGGTCGATGAAGTTCCGCGCCCGGGACCGTTCGCAGTAATCCAGGGCCTCGGCGTCTTGGCCCTGGTCGAGCAGGTGGATGATGATGTCCTCGTAGAGGCCGAGCTTGTCCGTGGCGAAGCCGTTCTTGAACTCTTCGATCTTGATGGCGGCGCGCATCTGTTCGACGACGTCGATGGCGGCTCGGAAGTGTTCGAGGGCCGCGGCGGGCTGGCCCCGGGCCAGGGCGGTCCGGCCGAGGCCCTGCTCGGCCCGCCAGTGAATCTCGCGGATGAAGAACCGGCGCGAGAGGTCGAGGGCCTGCTCGAAGGCCTTTTCAGAGGCGTCGGTCTCGCCGAGCCGGAGGCGGGCCTCGCCCAGGCTGTAGAGCGCCTTGACGTGGCTGGTCGTATCCCCGATACGGCTGCTGCGGAGGGCGGCGCTTTCGAGGGCGGAGGCAGCGTCCCCAGGCTTGTCCATGAGGAGGCAAGTCACCCCGATGTTGCGTTCGTCGTAAGCGAGTCCCCAATCGCTGCGAAGGGCCTCGTCGATCTCCCGGGCCCGCTGGAAGTGGTCGAGCGCGGCGTCAAAGCGGCCCAGGGAGCGATCGATGAGCCCGAGGTTGTTCCGGGTGCTGGCCACCTCGATACGGCCGTTCGTGCCGGGCAGTGAGTGGCAGAGGGCCAGGGCGGCCTCGAGGTATTCCCTGGCGCGGTCGGGATCATTGAGCGTCCAGGAGATGAGCCCGGCGGTGTTGAGTGCGGCCTGCTCGCGGAACGGGTCGCGGGCCTCGCGGGCTGCCTCGAGGGCCTGGCGCTGCAGCTCGAAGGCCTTCTGATACTCGCCGCGAAACCAGTGGGTGTTGGCGAGGTTGAGGAGGGCTTCGGAGACGAGACGGGAGTCGCCGAGGGCGCGGGCGAGGTCCAGCGCCTCGCGGTAGAGGCGGGCGGCCTCGTCCCAGTCGGCCCGGCGTTCGTGGACGAGGCCGAGGTCGATGAGGCATCGGGCGACGTTGCGCCGGTCGCGCGCGTCGCCGCCTTCCTGCACGCGGCGGCGGAAGAGGTCCAGGGCCTTCTGGAAGGACTCGGCGGCCTTCACGTTCTGGTTGAGGCGGCGGTAGTAGACCGCGCCGATGAGGCGGAGCTGGGTGCCGACGCCCGCCTCATCGCCGACCTCGACGCCCAGCTTCATCGAGTCCTGGAGCGTCTGGATGGCCTGGAGATACTGGCCGGCGAACTGCTGGACCTTGCCCAGCTCGCCGAGGCTGGAAAAGATGTCCACCTTGCGGCCCAGCTTCTGGAAGAGGGATGCAGCTTCCTCGAGATGGCGGATGCCCTCCTCGTACCGTTCCGCCTCGTTGTGGATCACACCGAGATCGAAGAGGGCCTGAGCGAGTCCGGCGTCGTCCCCGGCCTGGCGCATGAGGTCGACGAGCCTTCCACCATAGAGGATGGCCTTCTCATGCAGCCGGGCCTTGAAGGACGCGATGGCCAAGTTGCGGTAGAGAGTGGGCAGCCGGTCTCCGGCCTTTCGGATTTCGACGAGGGACAGGGCGTTTTCGAAATAGCGCACGGCCTCGGCGTACTCGGCCTCGTCGCGGGCGGTGGAGGCGGCCTTCCAGGCGGCCTGGAAGGTCTGTTCCCAGTGCGTTTGGGCGAACTCGAGGGCTTCGGAGGCATCGAGGCCGAGGTGTCCGAACAGGCGGAAGCGGCCCCAGACGGAGGCAGGGACGCCGGCCCGGGCCGCGGCGTCCTGGGCCTGGCGCAGGGCCTCCCCGGCGGAATGGTCCCGCCAGAGGCGGTAGAACTCCTGGAGAAAGCGATGGATGGCCTCGGGGTCGGCGGCGTCGCCGGCGGGACCCGGCGCGGCGACGTGTGTGAGAATCGAGGGGAATCCGGCGAAGGTGAGGGCGCGGGCGAGAAGGCCCACGGAAGCGGGGCTGGCGAAGCCTTCGGCCGAGCGGAGCTGGGCCAGGGTGACGAGTGCGCCCGAAGAGGCCTCCGGATTGAATTCGGCGATGGAGTAGGGTCGGCCGGCCTCGATGGCCCGTGCGGCCTGGACGAGTCCGAAGCGCCGGAGGCCCGGCCCGGCGGCGAGCGAGGTTGCCAGAGGGTCCGAGGCGTTCAGGTCGATGGGGCCGCTCAGTTGGACGGCGTGGTATTGATGGAGAAGGTCGAGGAGCTTTGCGGGCCGGCCCGCCGCTTCGAAGCGCTCGACGGCCATGGCGAAAGGGTCGGACCCGCCCGCCGGCGGGACCCCGGCCTGAGTGGCCTCGGCCGGGCCGGCCAGAAGCAGGGTTTTCTTGTGCGGCGATCGTTTGAAGTAGGAAAAGAAGAACGCATTGGCGCTGGAGAGGAAGGCCAGCTCCGCCCGTTCATGGAGAGGGGGGCTTCCGGGCGCGGCGAGGGACTCCCAAGGCACTTCGGCCAGGGCCGGATCGGCGATGAGGTAGACGCGCCGATGAACGGAGAGCGGGGCGGCGACGGGGCCGAGGAGTCTTTCCGCGAGGGCGGAAGATGCGGCCGCTGGGCCCTGGCCGCCAGCGGCCGCGGCGGCCGCCGCCGGCAGGAGGGCGGGGTCCCAGGGGATGACGTGAGATGTGAGGTCGCTGGAGGTGAGGGCCCAGACGAGGAGATGTTTTCCGGCGACGAAGTACTTGAGAACGAGGTTGTCCTCGGCGATGAGCTGCTGAATCTCCTCGGCACCGGCGACACCCACGCGGAAGAGCGACGCCATCTCGGGATAGTCGCGGGCGACGTCATCCAGGCGCTGGCGGTATCGTGCCAGCTCGTCGTCAAATCGCTTCTGAAGCGCGGCGTGGACGCCGGATGACGTTTCGTCCCCGCCGCTTTCGGGTCGAGCGGAGGCCAGCTCGGAGCGAATCTCACGGAGACTCTCCAGGGATGCCCGAAGGGGCGCGGCGAGGGCCTGGTAGGTTTCGCTGCGGAACGAAAAAGGCTGGTGGACCGCCGCGGCGACCAGAGGCTGCTCCTGGGCGCGTTCGGCCAGGCGGAAGGCTTCATCGAGCCGCCCCTGCTGGGCCATGAGTTCCACGGCCCGGCGGTACAAGGCGTCGGCGAGCCGCTGGTCGGGGGCCGGGAAGGGATCGAGCGGGGGTGCGGATTCGAGGATTCCGATGGCCTCGAGGAGCGCGGCGAGCAGGCCTTCGGCCGGTTCGCCCTCCGGGAGGAGCAGGGCGGCCCGATACCGGACCTTCCACTGGAAGTCGGAAAGGCGGAAACGGTCGGCAGTCTCCCGGGCCAGGGCGAGGGACTCGCGTGCGGAGGGGGCATCCGAGGCGAGCTCGGCGACCTGGGCCATGTTGAAATGGATGGCGCACTGGTCGCGGCGCAAACCGAGATCGGGAGACGCCTCACGTCCCTGCAGGAACTGGAGGGCGCGGCGGAAGTAGCCGAGGGACGCTCCCGAGTGTTCGAGGGCGGCGAGGGATCGTGAAATCTCGGTCGTACCGACCGGTCCGGGCACGGCATCGACGGATTCCCACTCGCTGCGGGCGAGGAAGTGGTGGAGCACGCCGAGCTGGTTTGCCAGGTGGACGCGATAGACGCCGCCCTGTTCGGGCGCTTTCCGTGCCGCGCCTTGCAGGGCCACGACCATCCCATGGATGGCGGACTCGATCTCGCTGGCCGGGAGTCTTTCACCACGCTCGAGGCGATGGCAGGCGAGGGCGCCGAGGTTGGCCGCGTTGATCAGCACGCCGGGCCAGGTGCCGAGGGACTCGGCGACGGACAGCGCCTGCTCGAAAAAGCGGCGGGCATCCTCCAGCCGGCCCAGCTTGAAATGAAAATAGCCGAGCTGGTTCAGCAGCACGGCTCGAGCGGTGCCGACGGCCGCTGCCTGGCCCTCCGGCGGCTTCTCCGGGTAGCGGCTGAGCTTCTGCCGATAGGCCTCGATGGCCTTCTCGTAGTCCAGCGACTCCTCGTAGATTTTGCCAATGTAGGTGTAGAGCAGCCGTTCCTCCGCCACCTGGTCGAAGCGCAGGCCGCCGCCCGGCTCGCCGCCCAGGTCGACCTCCAGCTCGAGGTGAATGAGGCTGGATTCGTCGGAGGCGGTCTTCCGGGGGTCCGTGTAGGTCTCCACGTTCCGGAGCGCCTCCTCGAAATGCTGCAGCGCCAGGGTCAGCGATTCTTCGTCCGGCGACTCTCCTTTCTGACGTCCGTGGAGGAACAGGTTGTAGGCGGCGTTGCGGGTGGCCTTGGCCTCGTTGGCCGCGTGGCCCGTCTGACGGTTCAGATCGCGCACGAGGAGGAAATAGCGCGCTGCCTCCTCATGCTTGCCCGCGCCCTGGAGGCTCAACGCCAGACGGTCCGCAGTCCGAGCCACGGACACCAGGAGCTTCCGCCGGTCCGGCGAGTCCGAGGCGGACACCCGCCTCCGTGCGATCTCGAGGGCGAGCCGGAGGCTGTCCTCCGCATCGGCGAGCTGCTGGCGCTGGAAGGCCGCTTCGCCGAAGCGCTGGAGGAAGACCAGGCAGCGCTCCTCCTGGTCGAAGGGCGACCGCCGGGCTTCCGAGTAGGCGCGGAAACGCCGGAAGGCCCTGGCGTAGTGGTCATAGGCCTGGCGGGCCTCGCCGAGCTGCATCAGGCAGTTGCCCGCGTTGACGTGCAGGCCGAGCTCCACGCCCTCGTTGATCTCCTCGTCATTCAAGGCCAGGGCGGTGAGGTATTCCTCCAGCGCCTTCTGGAGCAGGCCGCGGTCCGGCTTCCCGTTCTTCCGGCCCGCGGCCTGGGCATCCTGCTCGAGACAGAAGCCCAGGGTCTGATGCGGATACACCACCTGGGCGTCGAGCGCAATAGACCGGCGCAAAAAGTCGATGGCCGTGGAGAGGTAATCCTCGGGGTCAAAATACGTGTAAATCAGGCCGGTCACGTAGACGACCGCATGGGGCGGAGGCTGGCCCCGGAGCGGCTGGGCCTCCGTCCCCCCCTTCTGAGTCAGGGAACGGAAGTCCGACAACAGGCGCAGGAGATTCGGGTGCAGGTCCTCCAGGCTCGCCCGATCCTTGAATTTCGGGTTCGCCTGGGTCTGCCGCCGGAGGTGAACCTGGTCCAAGACGTCCGCCGCGGCCACCTGCCCGCGGTAGGCTTCGAGGACGCCCGGATCGAACTGGGCCAGTTCGAGATACTCCTTCATGGCGGCCTGGGGCTCGCGGAACAGCGTGAGGTGTCGCTCCGCTTTCTCGAGTTTCCGCTGGATGAACCGCTCCCGGGCCAGGCGGTAGATCAGCTCGTCTCCGGTGCGATACGCTTCCTGAATCTGGCTGTACATTTCGAGTGTTTTTTCATAATTCTGCTCCTGGTAATAAATCTGGGCCAGGGCGAACTGGGCACGGGCCACCTGCTCCGGCTCCGCCGGAAAATTCCGGACGGTGTCCTCGTAGGCCCTCTTGGCCTTGGCCGATTCGAGCATCCGGTAAAAGGCGTCGCCGACCTGGTTCTGGGCGAGGGCGGGAAGCACGGAGAGGTCGCGCTGCTGCTCCACCACGTCCCGAAGCTTCTGGACCCGCTCGGCGTCCGGGACGTCGGGCCCGGCCACGATGTCCAGGATGCGTGCGGCGGCCTTCGTGCACCAGGTCTTTTCAGCGGGGTAGGACTGAGGGACCGCGAGATAGGCCTGGGCGAGACTCTCATCGCTGCCGAGGCCCTCGTAGATGGCCGCACGCTGGAAAAGCGCTTCAGCGCACCGTGCACGGAGATTCGGATAGTCGGACAGGACCCGGCCGAAGGCGTCCAGTGCCTTGTTCAGGAACGACTGGTCATCCCGCTGCCGCAGCCAGCACTGTCCCTCGGCCAGCAGGGCAGCGGAGGCCACCTCCGGCCAATCCCGGTGACGCCGGAAGACCTCCTCGACGGCGGCGACGCCGCGCTCGATGGCGGTGCGCCTCTGGGCCGGGTCGTCCGTGACGCCGATCTCCCGTTCGAAGCGGATGCTGGCGAGCGCCAGCTCGGCCAGCCCGGTGAAAATGCCGGAGCCCGGACGGTTGGCGAGGAGCGTCCGAAGCTCCTCCTCGGCCTGGATGTCATTTTTCAAGGCTAGGAGCACCTGCGCAAGGCGATAGCGGGCCTCGACGACATGGAGCGCGGCCCCGGCGTCCGATGCGAAGTCCCGGACGCACCGGCGGTAGGCCATCAAGGCCAGATGGTGGGCCGGCGGACGACCTCCTTCGAGCCGCCGGGCCATGGCCAATTGCTCCTCCGCCCGAGCCGGAATCCGGAGAAGACCCTCCTCCGGCAAGGCCCAAAGGTCCAGACCTTGACGCCCGCTCGAGGTATAGATCACCTTCCGCCCCCACGGTGAGGGAAAGATCGAATAGTCCTCGCTGCTGGTCAGCGGAAAGGGATCGGCCGGCCCCGACCCGGCCGCGTCGAACGGCACGCTCCAGAGGCTCGGGTTGTCCCGCGTGTCCACCTGGCCGTCCCCGTTCGTGTCGTCCTGAAACCGCACAAACAGGAGACTCTTCCCGTCTCCGCTGAAACAGGGCAGAATGTCCAGCCTGCGGCTTCCAGCGACGGGCCTCGGCGGGCCGCGCCCGTCCGCACGCGCGACCCAGATGCCGGGTGGCGACCTTTCCGCAGAATCGAAGACGATATGTTCGCCGTCCGGCGAGAAGGCCGGGTTGCGGCCCGACGCCGGCGTCAGCGGACGGGACGCCCCGGACTTCAGGTCGAGCACCAGCACCCGGTCAGGCTCTTCGCCGGCCGCCGAGGCATAGGCGATCGAACGCCCGTCGGGCGACCACGCCGGGTGGCTGTCGGCCGTGAACCGGTCCGTGAGCAGGCGCACCTTGCCGGTCCGGACATGCAGGATGGCGATATCGCCCTTCGGGTCATCTCCATTCGTGCAGTAAACGATGCTCTCGCCATCCGGACTCCAGCACGGCATCGAGTCCGATGCGGTCGATTCCGTCAAAGGCCTCTCCGGCGGGACGTCGCCCGGGCCGAGCGATCGAAGCCAGAGGTCCAGATTGCCGGAACGGTCCGATACGAAAGCCAGCCATTGCCCATCCGGCGACGCGGCCCCCTGGAAATCCTGGTAGGTGCTCGTGGTCAGTTGCCGCGGGAGGTTCAGTGAGGCCGTTCCGTCGCGTCCAGGCTCGGGAAGCCCGAGACCGCTGGCGTGGACGAAGCCGCCGAGCGTCCCGGCCAGTGCGAGGAGAAAGCGCAGGCAGGGAATGTTGAAAACAGATTTCATGAGGCAGGAGGAAGCGACTCGTGACAAAGCGGCATGAAGCGCACCTTCGATAGAAGAGGGGACAACCTATTATCTTCGATCAAAGCGCCCTCACAAGGGACCGTCGAGGGTGCTTCCATCGCGCTTGTGAAAGCCTTCTCCACGAGCGTGTACTTTGTTTTTCACTCCGCGGCAGAAACGCTTGAGCCGCCATTGTCTCGACTCCGCTCCTGTCTTACCATGTCCCACCATGAAACCCTCCTGGATTGTCCGCGGCGACGTCGACGGATTTTTCGGCCTCTTCATCGATAACCTCCTTCAGCTCATGCTGATCGCCGTCCTTTGCCGGTTCGTCTGCGGCCTGCCGGAGGACCTCGTCACGGGCCGCGTTCTGCCTGGAGCGGCGATCTCCATCTTGGTGGGTAATTTTTTCTATGCGTGGCAGGCCCGGCAACTCATGAGGAAGACGGGCCGGGCGGATATCACCGCTCTTCCGTACGGCATCAACACGCCGAGCCTGGTCGCTTACGTTTTTCTCATCATGGGACCCGTCTACCGCGAGAGCGGGAATCCGACGCTGGCGTGGCAGGCTGGCCTTTTTGCCTGTTTCCTGAGCGGCGTCATGGAAACACTCGGGGCCTTCGTTGGCGACGGGTTGAGACGCCATACCCCGCGGGCGGCCCTCCTCACCGCGCTCGCCGGGATCGCCATCACGTTTATCGCCATGGGCTTCGTGTTCCAGATTTTCGCCAACCCGGCGATCGGACTACTCCCCATGATGATGATTCTGATCACCTATGCGTCGCGGGCCCGGTTGCCCCTAGGTGTGCCGGGCGGCCTGCTCGCCGTCCTCCTGGGCGTCGGGCTCGCCTGGCTCTTCCGCGCTGCAGGGATGCCCTATTTCGAGCCTTCAACCGAGCCGTACGCGTTCCGCCTGCGGCCGCCCGTGCCCGTGCCTGGAGACGTCTTTGCCCTCTTCGCCCGACCCGAAGGCTGGAAATACCTGTCCGTGATCTTCCCCATGGGCCTCTTCAACGTGATCGGGTCTATTCAGAATCTCGAAAGCGCGGAGGCCGCCGGTGATCGCTACGAGACCCGGCCATCCCTGCTGGCCAATGGGATCGGCAGCCTCGCGGCGGCCCTATTCGGTAGCGCGTTCCCCACGACGATCTACATCGGACATCCTGCCTGGAAGGCCATGGGCGCCCGGGCCGGCTACTCGATCCTCAACGGGATAGCCATCAGCGCCCTGTGCCTCGCCGGCGGGATGACCCTCGTACTGAGGTTCATCCCGCTCGAAGCGACCCTGGGAATCCTCCTCTGGATCGGGATCATCATCGCCGCCCAGGCCTTCCAGGAAACTCCGAAAAGCCATGCGCTGGCCGTCGCCCTGGGGCTGGTTCCTGCTCTGGCCAACTGGGCCCTTTTCCTCATCGAGAATACGCTTGCCATCGCCGGGAAAACGATGCCCGAGACCGCTAAAGCCTTCACGGGAAAAGGCATCTATCTGCACGGGATCATCGCGCTGAATCAGGGCTTCCTGCTCAGTTCCATGGTTCTCGCCGCGATATTGGTCTTTATCATCGATCGGGATTTCCTGCGTGCTGCGGTCTGGACGACCGTGGCCATGGTGCTTTCACTCCTGGGGCTCATCCACGCCTATGACCTGACCGACCACGGGATTCAGAACAAGTTCGGTCTGGCTGCGGCCCCGGAATTCGCCACCATGTACGGCCTCACGGCCGCGTTTCTGCTCGTGCTGCACTGGTCTTCCCGAGACGCTGATGGAAAAGACTCATGAAATCCGCTGCGCTCTTCGGGCTCCGCGGATTTCAAAGCCGGGGCTGCCCGGCTTCGCCGGCCCAACCCTGGCGGCTCAGCAGAAGTCTCTGACTCAAGTTTGACGCCCCAAGGGCCGAATTCAGTTGCGAAAACCCCTTCGGCATCAGAAACTATACGTCGTCCCTAGGTGAGCGTCGCCCGGAAACGGCGGAAAAGTGGCTTCCAGCCGCCTCAACCGCCCATTCCTCTGCCGCCCGGAGCGTCGTTAGCCCACATTTCTCAGATAGTGTGTTCGAAATGCGCCCTGCGGGCTTCGACTCGAACGACTTGCGTCGTTCTCGCTCAGGGTTAGCCCGGAACGAGGTGCCAAGAAGGCCGGGGCGTAGCCTGAATGGCAAGAGATTCCTGCACAGGCGGATATCGAGCGTGCTGGTACGCCTTGTGGAAAACCCGGGCCAGCCCCAAGAGTCGACAACGGGTCTGCTCGACGTGGATGCCGCTGGCACTCTTGGTGTGCCTCCGCGCCTACTGGCGTGTGCCCCTGGCGGAGAGGCGACTACCGGGGGCTTTGGCGGATAGATTTCGCTTTCATGTTCCAGGACGGAACATTAGAATTCAGACTCCCTTGGTGCCGGCTGTCCATTCAATACTTTCAAGGTTCGCGGCCTCCCCTCGATCTCCATCCTCTTGCCCCGAACCTGGGAGTGGAAGGACCCATTCATGAGCACCGCCAAACTCATTCTCGAAGGGAAAGAGTACGACTTCCCCGTTCTCATCGGTTCGGAGGGCGAGCTCGGGGTCGATGTGACAGGCCTGCGGGCCCGGACGAAGGCCATCACGTATGACCCCGGCTACGCGAACACGGGTTCGTGCAAGAGCGCGGTCACCTACATCGATGGAGAGGAAGGCATTCTTCGTTACCGCGGCTACCCGATCGAGGAGATGGCCGAGTCGTCCACCTTCATCGAGGTGGCCTACCTTCTCATCTACGGCCAACTGCCCAATCTCAGGGAGCTGGAAGCGTTCCAGGACCAGCTCACCCATCACAGCCTCATCCACGAGGACATGAAGAAGTTTTTCGAGGGGTATCCCCGCGGCGCGCACCCCATGACCATCCTCTCCTCGATGGTCGCTTCCCTCGAAGCTTATTACCCGGACGCCGCCAATGGCGAAGACATCAATCTGAACATTATCCGACTTCTGGCGAAGGCGAAGACGATCGCGGCCTTCACCTACAAGAAGTCCATCGGACAGCCGTACGTCTACCCGAGGAACGATCTCTCCTATCCCGCGGACTTCCTGCACATGATGTTCGCTGTCCCGGCGGAGCCCTTCCCGATCTCCCCGTCGCTCGAAAACGCACTGAACCTGCTCCTGGTCCTGCACGCGGACCACGAGCAGAATTGCAGTACATCCACGGTTCGCATGGTGGGCAGCAGCCAGGCCAATCTCTTCGCCGCCATTTCCGCAGGCATCTCCGCCCTCTCGGGCCCCCTCCACGGCGGGGCCAATCAGCAGGTCATCCAGATGCTGGATATGATTCTCAAGGACGGGGGAAACTACCAGAAATACGTGGATATGGCCAAGGACAAGAAATCCGATTTCCGGCTCATGGGGTTCGGACACCGCGTCTACAAGAATTTCGATCCGCGGGCCAAGATTCTGAAAAAGGTGGCCGACCGGATACTGCCGGAGATGGGCATTCGGGACCCCCTGCTCGAGCTGGCGAAGCATCTCGAGTCAGCGGCTCTGAAGGATGCGTACTTCATCGAACGGAAGCTATATCCGAACGTGGATTTCTACAGCGGAATTCTCTACCGCGCGATGGGCATTCCCACAAATATGTTCACCGTGATGTTCGCCCTGGGCCGCCTCCCCGGCTGGATTGCCCACTGGCTCGAAATGAGAAACGACCCCACCACCCGTATCCATCGGCCGCGCCAGATTTATACTGGCCAGGTTAAGCGCCCCTTCGTCTCGGTCGATCAGCGGTAACACGCCGGAACGGTAATCCCCGAACGCCATCCGTGTCGGTGTGTTGTAACTTCTCAATATGTTCAGGGAGATGGACCTGCCCGATTTCATAATCGATGATGATGGAGCATTTCACGAGTATTCGTAGCGAAATGCGTAATCGAAGATCCCTCCCGCGCTTGTCCCTCCCACAGGGACAGGCGCGGGAGGGATAAAGTTGGCCGCGCTTCGGCGAAGCCCGGAATTTATCCCGTTTCCCGGCGGCATCCCTACGGGAGGAAGGGCTTCGCCTACGTTCATAACTCATGGACTTGACCTGATTCTCCTCCCCGAGCTTATTGAGAAGTTACGGCGTGTTTATTTAACTCATTGCTAAATAATGGGTTGATCTCCTGAAGGAGCTGTCTCAAGCAACCTTTACTTGACTTTCTCGGCCTAAAATGGTTAAACATTACCTTGCGACAGGAATGGATTCCCGATTGTCAGCAGGCATAACCACTCAATGGGCTGGCGCCTCTTGTGCGGGCGGCAGCAGGGGCACTGACCGGGAAACGCCAGGAGAGGCTCATGGCCAATTCGGACCCCAGCAGACGCCGTAAGGAAGACGCCACCTGGGATGAACACCAGTGGGAGCAGTTCATGAAGGACCAGGATCGGAGGACCGAGATGAGCCTCCGACTCATGGAGAAGTACGCCGCTGTGAAGGACGCCGGGACAGCCAAGAGCCATGGCATCGGCGCCCTGGAGGACGTCCGGGGCGAGCCTGGCGGCGCCCTGCCTCAAACGAATGGGGCCAGAAAGAGTGGGGCCGGTGACACCGAGTTGGACTGGCCCGATTGGAACAGGGAGGGAACGCTCGATCTTACCGGTCTGGTGGCTCGGTCGTTAGGCGACCGTGGAAGCTGGGCGCTCGTGCGGCGGCATCCGGCGTATCGGAAGGCGCATCATTTTTGCCGCGAGATTCACCGGCATCTCCCGGAGGAGAGGGATGGAGAATCGACCCCGCAGCCGGTGATCGATCTCCTTGGCCATGCTTACGGGATGACGGCCAAGCTTGCGGGCGGTCTCGGCGGGAGCAACATGGGCGAGGACCTGGGGATGAGCATTGCCTATTGCAAGCGCTGTCTCGGCGAGGTTCAGTCGTGCTTGGAGGCGCTGAGGCGGATCGAAGAAAACGGGATTCTAGGCCGGGCACAACTCGCGCTTCTGCGTCAAATGGCCTTGGATGTGCGAGAGGAGCTGGTCTCGCAGATCGGACTCTTTCGGAAGCTATGGCGGGCCCGCTACGGCGTCTGAACTGTGGCGGGCGCCTGGCCCATCTTCGACGCGATATGTGCCGCCGCACTATAAGTCGCCCAGGATCACGAGATTGTTGCGGTGGACCACCTCCTCGAAGGCGGTCTCGCTGAGCACGGTGTGGAACTGGTCCGAGCGCAGCCCCTTGAGGGCTTGCAGGTCGTTCGAGGAGTAGTTGGACAGGCCTCGGGCGAAGGCGCGGCCTGAAGCATCCTCAAGGAACACGACGTCGCCCGCCTGGAAATTCCCGCGGACGGCCAGGATGCCCGAGGCGAGCAGGCTCTTGCCGCGGCCGACCAGGGCGTTCCGAGCGCCCTCATCCACGCGGACATGGCCTTTTGCCCGGGCCGCAAACCCGATCCATCGCTTCCAGCTTTTCATCTTCGGCCCAGACGGGAGAAAAAGGGTCCCCACCTCCTCCCCGGCCAGAATCTTGAGCAGCACGTCCTTTTCGCGCCCGTTGGCGATGGCGACGAGATGGCCCGCCTCGAGGGCGATCCGGACCGCTTCGAGCTTGCTCCGCATCCCGCCGGAACCCAGCTTCGAGCGCTCCCCCGTGGCGTGGCCGAAAACTTTCTCATCCAGGCTTTCCACCACGCTCAGGATGCCGCTTCCCTCGCCCCCCGCGTCCGGCGACCTGAGCAGCCCGTCCACGTTGGTCAACAGAAGCAGCAGGTCGGCGTGAAGCAGGTGCGACACCAGGGCGGAAATGACGTCGTTGTCCCCGAACTTCAGCTCGTCCACGGCCACCGTGTCGTTCTCGTTGATAATCGGCACGGCCCCCAGCTCCAGCAACGACCACAAGGTGTTCCGAGCGTTGACGTAACGTTTGCGGCTCTCGAAATCCTCTCGCGTCAACAGCATCTGGGCGGCAGGGTATCCATGGGCCTCGAACGCCTCGTCGTAGAGCGCCATCAATCGGCACTGGCCCACCGCCGCCGCC
Organism: Planctomycetota bacterium; assembly: GCA_016179685.1. GTDB lineage: Bacteria > Planctomycetota > PUPC01 > JACPCR01 > JACPCR01 > JACPCR01. Next base: position 77,120 of record JACPCR010000057.1, read on the forward strand.
GCCTGCAGCTTCGGCAAATCCGTCGGTCGCTCCTTCAAACCGAGCTGGCCGATGCCTGCCCCGATTGCCCCCGAAGTGACCAGGACCACGGTGGTGCCGCGGATGCGGAGCGCATGGACCTGCTCGCTGAGAGCACGGATCATCCCGGCATCCAGCCTTCCTTCCTCCGTCGCCAGGACTGCGGTGCCGACCTTGACCACCAGTCGCTGGACGGAAGCCAGAATCGTCTTTCGCTGTGGTGCAACCATCTTCGAGTCTTAACGTGCAACTTCTCCGCCGGACGCCCCCAAGCGAGCGCGGAGACCTTTTGAAAGTGGATTTTTCCTGTTTTGTTTCCGAGCCTTGTTCGGTTGCGGGTTTCGCCCGCCTCAAGGGCCCTCCTTGGGGAATTCCACGCCCGCCACGAAATGCAGCCCAAATCCTGGCACCATCTGGTACACGTGAACCCGCATGCGGGGGTGGAGCGACGCCATCAGGTAGGCCTCCCGAGGTCTCAAACCATGGTCCTCCACCAGCCATTCCATGAACGCCAGAACGGCCCGGGTCACTGCCGTCTCCAGCGGCTTTTCGATTCCCAGAAAGATGATCGTCTCTTTCTTGAGCACCCGTGGGGCCGGCAATCGCTTCCCGGGAATCACCTCGCAGCAGAGCCGAACGACGGAACGAACCTCGTTGGCGGTGCCGGTAAACTCCGTGTCCGCCTGCGAGCCGTGGACGTCCCCGACGAACAGCAGACCGCCCGGTTGGTAGCAATTCAACAGCACGGTCGAGCCGGGGCAGAAATCGCGCACATCCAGATTGCCTCCATAGGGCCCCTGGCCGTAGCCGCTGGTCGGCACGTCATGTTCAGTGGCCGTGGCCAGGGTGCCGATGAACGGCTGCAGCGGCCAGTGGATGCGCTCGTTGAAATGCACGATGCCGTCGCGGAGCGTTCCGCTCGGACCCGGCGTGTGGCGGAGGATGTGAGTGTATGGCCCGCTGTCACCCATCCAGCGCTTCGAATCGCCCAGGGGGCCCGACCCGGGCCGCAGATTCGTGTATCCCTGGGAATCCACCTCGATGTCCACGATCCGTACCGCCAGAAGATCGCCGGGTTGAACGCCCCGGACGAAGATGGGCCCTCCCACCGGATTCACCTTGGGCGGAGAAAAACGGAGCTCGGGCCGGTTCTCGAGGGTCGGCAGGGTCTCCGCCGAACGAAGCCGGCCGGAAGCGGCATCCTCAGTTTCGACTTCAAACGCCTCGCCCGGATTCACCTCGAGGACCGGCGGGAGGTGGTAATCCAGTTCGTAGTTCAGTGCCTGGCGGCGGGGGACACGGCGCAGGGGCATGGGGATGATTCTCAGGAAGAAACGGGGCAGGGAAACGACATGGGGTCCACCGGGAAAAGGCAGCTCGGATGCTGAACGGCTGCCAGGCGGCCGGTGAAATGAGACAGAAAACCGAATCCGCATTCCACCCCTCTATTGAGACATGAGCGGGTGGGAAAAGCAAGTCGCGGATTCTGCTGTGGTAGCGCTGGTCTGGCCGCCGGAATCCCCAGGTCGGAAGAGTGAGGCCTCTTCGCGCCGCGATGGACCCGTTCTCGATGAATTCCGGTCTTGCCTTTTGCGTCCAAAGGGAAGAAGTCATCACTTGGATTGACGTGAATCCCTATCCTTTATACACTTATATTTCTCCGTGGGACTCCCTGGGGCACGCGAATTTCAGAGGTGATGGAAACGGCTTCGTAGCCCCGTGGGGACGCTTGGCGTCGAAGTTGGACGTTGGCGCTTAGCGTGGGTCCGTCTTTCCGCATCCTGGAAGGATTCTACCGGGAAGCTCCTCTTCTGGGCTTCGCCCTCAAGAAGTGACATTCGTTCGCCAGATTTCATTTTCAGTATACGTGAATGAAATGACAAGAACCTTGGCCTAGACCTGAAGCGGCCTTCATGCGCCTTCGCTGCCCCAACACGAATTGCCAAAAAGTCCTCGAGATTCCCGACGAGCTCGCGGGCAAGCCGGTGAAGTGCCCCGGATGCGGGTCACAGTTCTCCGCGCCTTCTTCGACCTACGAGCCGTGGAAGTCCGTGGGCCAGCAAGAGGTGACCACGGTGCCCACCTTTGTGCAGGATGCGCCGACCAAGGAAACGGGGAGTCTGACCGACCTGCCGGAGGCCACGTTGATCATGCCGGCGGCGAAGAAGGCGGACGACCCCATGATCGGCCTCGTGCTGGGCGGATGCCGCCTCCAGTCCAAGCTCGGGCAGGGCGGCATGGGCGCGGTCTACCGGGCGAGGCACGAAGGCCTCGATATCGACGTCGCCGTCAAGGTGCTTCCCCGTTTCCTCGCGGAGCAGCGGCCCGATTTCATCGAGCGTTTCCAGCGGGAGGCGCGGGTCGCCGCCCGGCTGGATCACCCGAACGTCGTGCGCGTGCACAACGTGGGCGCGGAGCAGGGCCAGCATTATCTCGTCATGGAGTTCGTCGAGGGTGAGAGCCTCAAGAACCGCCTCGAGCAGAAGAAGTGCCTGGAAGTTCAGGAAGCCATCGACATCACGAAGCAGGTGCTTCTGGCGCTCGACGCGGCCCATGAGAAGGGCATCATCCACCGGGACATCAAGCCGGACAATATCCTGTTGAAGGCCGCCAAGGAAGAAAGTGGAAGGCGAGAGGGCTTTCGGGACCGGAGCGGCGGGGGCCACCGGATGAGCGTGGTCGCCAAGCTCGCCGATCTCGGCCTCGCCAAGATCGCCTCGCTCACGGATGCGAATAGCATGCGGGGGGGCAACACCGTTTCCGGCGTGATGATGGGCACGGTGGACTACATGGCCCCGGAGCAGGCGGACGACGCGAAGCGTGTGGATACGCGGGCGGATATTTATTCCCTGGGCTGCACGTTGTTCCAGATGCTCAGCGGCAACAAGCCGTACACCGCGGAGACGCCGATCCAGCTTGTTCTCAAGCACATGTCGGCCGATATCCCGGACATACGGGTCGCCCGGCCCGAGGTGCCGCCCGACCTCGGTGCGATGGTCCGGAAGATGCTGGCCAAGAATCCGACGGACCGATACCAGTCGGCGGCGGAGGCTCTGGAAGTCCTGGACCAGATCGAGTTGGGGCCGTCCGGTGAAAAGGAATCGCCTTCGACTCCAGCCTCGGTGGCCGCCGGGTCGCCCCCGCCGGCTTCCGCGTCCGCCGTGGAAGAACTCAAGGAGGGCATTTGCCCCAGTCCGAGTTGCCGGCGTCCCAACCGCCTCGAGGCCAAGTGGTGCGCCTTCTGCGGCACCTCCATGGTGGAGAAGTGCCCGAAGTGCGGCGGGGAGGTCCGAGTCGGCGGGGCGTTCTGTATCCACTGTGGAAGCAATCTCCTCGAGGAACGCGAGGTCACCCAAGCCCTCGAAAAGGTGCGGGGCTTCCTGCAGTCAAAGCAGCCCAAGAATGCCTTGGCGGAGATCGAGGCGGTCTTGAGCCACTTCCCGGGCCGGGCGGAAGCCCTGGAGCTCAAAGGCCAGGTTGAATCGTCGGTCGGACGGCTCAGCGGGCTTCTGGAGATGGCCGCCAAGGCCGAGGAGGCCCAAGAGTACGAGGCCGCCCAGCAGCATCTCCAGCAGGCCCTGGACCTCAGCGCCGGAGACGAAAACATCCAGGTCAAGCTTCAAGCCTTCCCGGACCTCATCCGGCAGAGGGACACCCATCGCAGGTTGTCCGAGGCCCAGAGCCTGCGGGACGCCCGGCAACCCCGCCGTGCCCTGGAGATGTACGAGGAGATTCTTTCGGCCCAGCCGGAGCAGCCGCAAGCGGTATCGGGCCGGAAGGTCTGTGAACGGACGCTCAAACGCGTATCGGGTCTGCAGAAGCAGCTCCAGGAGACCGGGGAGAAGGGCGACTTGCAGAAGGCCCTGGAGGTGTGTCATTCGATTCTGGAACTGGACGTCGAGGATTCGGACGCCAACGGCGTGGCGGCCGACCTGGAGAAGAAGATGTCCCAGGCGACGCAGGCCATGGAGCAGGCCCGGCGTTCCGAGCAGGAGAAGAAGTGGGATGCGGCCATCGAGGCCTGGAAGTTGGCCCAGGCGACCTGGCCTTCCAGCCCGGAGGCGGAACGCGGCCTGCGGGCAGCGGTGCAGGCCCGCGACCAGTGGCTCTCGTACATCGAGCAGGCGCGGCGCTGCATGCAGGAAAAACAGCTTGCGCAGGCGGAGGAGGCGCTCAGCCGCGCCTTGCAGCTCGGCGAGTGGCCCGAAGGCCAGCAGTGGCTCGTGCAGGTGCGAACCGAGCTGGGCCAGGCGGGCAAGCTCATCCAGGATGCTCGGCTGGCCTCGGGCAAGAAGGATTGGCAGGCCGCCATCGAGCTCTGGAAGGCGGTCATCGAGGTCTGGCCCACGCATTCGGAGGCCAAGGAATGCCTCGATGAAGCGAAGCGCGCCTGCGAGAAATTCGGGCGTTTTCGGGACATGGCGGGCTCCTTGGCGGCGGACCGCAATCTGACCCTGGCAGAAGAAATGCTCGTCGCCGCGCTGGATGCTGGAAACTGGCCCGAAGGCCAGGAATTGCTCCAGCAGGTCCGGGCCGACGTCGCTCGGCTCGAAGAGCTGGTCCGTCAGGCCAGAGATTTCAATCAGAAAAAAGATTGGGAGAAGTCCATCGCAGCCTGGCAGGAGGCGCTCGCCCTCTCGCCGAACCATCCCGAGGCGCAGGAAGGCCTGGAATCCGCCTCACGGTCGCGGGATGAACTGGCACGGCTGGTCGCCCGGGCCGAGGCCCTCGCTCAGGGTCGGGACCTCGAGGAGGCCGAGGATGCCCTGTCCCGCGCCCTCAAGGCCGGGCACTGGCCCCAGGGCGAGCAGCTCCACAGGCAAATCCGGGAAAAACGCCAGGCGGCGGAACAGCGCCTCGCCCAGGCCTGGCAGCTTTTCGAGGCCAAGAACTGGGAACAGGCCACCGAGGCCTTCCAGAAGGTCCTGCAGGCCTGGCCCAGCCATGCCGGGGCGCGGCAGGGCCTCGAGAATACCAAGGCGGCCGACGCCGCCTTCCGCCTGGCCGTCGAGAAGGCCAGCCGACTCGTCTCGGCTCGTTCTCTTGCCGAGGCCGAGCAATCGCTCGTGAAGGCTTTGCAGGCCGGCGCCTGGCCCGAGGGGTCCGGGCTCCTCCAAAAGGTGCAGGCGGACATCGCCCGGCTCAAGCAGTGGATGGAGCAGGCCCAGAGGCTTTCCCAGGAACAAAAATGGGCCGAGGCCCAGGACCTGCTCAAGCAGGCCGCCCAGGTCTGGCCCTCTCATCCCGCCTTGCACGAGCTTCAAGAAAGAGTGGCCGAAGGCGACCGCAGCTTCCGGCAGGGCGTCGAGGAGGCCCAGAGGCTGCTCGAGCAACGCAAGCTCAAGCCTGCCATTGCCGCCCTCGAGCAGGCCCTCCGCATCGGCCACTGGCCCGAGGGGGCCGAAAGGCTTCAGAAAGCGCGGGACCAGGAGGCCGCTGGCCGCGAGCTCGCCCGCAAGGGCGAGGAGGCCGCCGGAAAATGGCTCTGGCGGCCCGCTTATAAGCTCTTTCTCGATGCACGTACCCTGGATGAAGACACTGTCCCCGCCGAGCAGATGGAAAAGATCGCCGGTCTCGCCCGCCAGATGGAGCAGCAGATCGACTGGCTGCGCAAGTGGAACAAGGAGGGCCGATTCCAGGACGTCATGGCCGAGGCCGCCAAGGTCGCCAAGATCGGGTCCGATCCCGAACTGGACACCTTGCGCCAGGCCGCCTCGGAGAAGTTCGACCAGTTGAGGCGGATGGAAGCCAAGGCCGAGCAGTTCGAGGCCGAGGTCAATCCGAAGGCCGCCATCGAGCTGCTGGAACACATCCAGGGCCTCCAGCCGTTCCGCAAGGACGTCCAAACGAGGCTGCAAAAGCTTCGTTCCCAGTACCAGTCGGCCCAAGGCCGGCTCGAGGAGGGCCTCCGGTGGGCCGGCCAGAAAAAATGGGAACAGGCCCTGGCGTCCGCCCGGGAAGCGCTGACCACCAATCAGCAGTTCCCGGAGGCGCAGGAGCTGGCCCAGAAAGCCCAGGACAAAATCCGGGAGGAGGTCCGGCGCAGGAAGCTTCTCATCGCGGCCGGCGTCTCCGCCGCCGTTCTCGTCCTCGGCGTCAGCCTCGCCGTGTTCCAGGTCCGACGCAGCCAGCAGGCTGCCCAGAAGAAAGTGGACTTCGACGCCCGGATGGCCGCCGCGGAGACCAGCAACCGGGAAGGGGCCGTGAAGGCCGAGGCCGGCCTCTGGGAGGAGGCGCGGGGCTTCTACACGGAATCCGAGCAGGCCTATGACCAGGCCGAGAAGATCGCGGGCAGCGCTTCCCTGGCGGAACAGAGAAGGCTCGCACGGGATCGGCGCGACGAGACGGCCCGCGTCCTCAAGGTGATCCCCACCTTGGCCCAGAAGATGGCCGAGGCGGAGGCGCACCGCAAGGCCAGTTCGTGGTTGGACGCCCGCACGGCGTTCGACCGCGCCCTGGAGCTGGCGGGCCAGGCCAACCTGACCGAGACGCTGCTCAAGAAAATCCAGTCCTCCCGCAACGAAATGGACTATCTGGACTCCATGCAGGCCGCGGAGCAGCAGGTGTCGGCCAAGCGCTGGAAGGAGGCCGGCGAGAGTTATACCAAGGCTAAAAGACTGGCCATCGAGGGTTTCCTGGGAGACGAGCAGCAAAAGAAGGCCGAAGAAGGATTCGAAAAGATCAAGTTCCAGGTCGCCATGTCCCAGTTCGAGGAGAAAATGGCCGAGGGTGAACGCCTCGAGGCCGAGCAGAGTTGGGAGACGGCTCAAGCCGCCTTCAAGGAGGCGGCGGGGATCGCGCGGCAGACCCCGCTGGACGCGGCGTTGCTGGCCCGGGCCGAGATGAAGGAGCAGATGGCCAGAGAGGGGGTCGCCACCGCGATTTTCGAGAAGGTCATGAAGGAAGGCGCCAATCTATTCGTGGAGGACAACTGGGAGAAGGCCGCGGAGGCCTTCGGCCGGGCCGAGGAGCTGGCGGCCCAGAAAGGGCTGCCGGAGAAACGGATCGCCGAAGCGCGGCAGAAGCGCGAAAAGGCTTCTCAGCTCCACCAGGCCTTCACCTCGTACCAAGCACGGATTCGCCAGGCCACGGAGCTCAGCGAGGCGCAGAAGTGGGACGAGGCGGACCAGAGCTTCGGCGAGGCCGAAACCCTGGCGCGCCAGAAGCAACTTCCTGAAAAATACGCTAAGGAGGCCCAGGAAAAGGGCCAGGCCTCCCGCAGGAAAAAGGTCGAACGAAACTATGGGGACCTCTTTAAGTCCGGACTGGAGCACGAGAAGGCCGGGCAGTGGACCGAAGCGGCCGCGGCGTTCAACAGCGCGCTGCGAGTGGCACGCGAAAGCAACCTCGGCGACCCTTTAGTCTCGGATGCCCAGACGCGACTCGAAACGGTCCAGCAGATCGAGTCGGCCCAGAGCAACTTCCAGGAGCAAATCGAGAAGGGCAACCGCCTCCTCGCCGCCAAGAACTATGAAGAGGCCGTTCGGGCCTTTGAACAGGCCGTCTCCTCCGCCCTCAAGGAGCACCTCGACCCAGACAGGGTCAAGGAGGCGAACGAGAAGCTGAGGCAGGCCAGGGGCGGCAACGCACTCGTGCGGTACGAGGAGGCCATGAAGCGCGGGGCCCAGAGCCTGGCGGCCCGTCACTGGGAAGACGCCCGACTGGCCTACTCGGAGGCTCACAAGGTCGCTGTGGAGTCCCCGCTCGACGAGGCCTCGCAGAAGGAGGCGCAGGACCGGCTCGGCAGCATCGGGAAGGAGGTGTCTCGAGCCCAGGTGGAGGAGAAGCTGCGCGAGGGCGACTCCTTGGAAGGGAAGGAGGACTGGACTCGTGCGTTGGAGGCCTTGGCCGCTGCCGTCGCGGTCGCTCGAGAATCCGGCCTTCAGGATTTGATTGCCGCGACGGAGCAGAAGGAACGTGAGGCCCGCACGCGATGGTACGCCTGGCGGGTGAAGAACGCGGTACGGGGCGGGGACACGGCGCTGGCCGCCCAAGATTGGGCGGCCTCCATCGCGGCCTACCAGGAAGCCGAGAAGCTCGCCCGAGAGGGGCAGCTTCCTGCCGAGGCGGCGGACCCCATTACGTTGAAGCTCCAGAGAGCCGAGGAGTTGCGGAGCGGAACGGAAGCCTATGCGGCGGCTCTGCGAACCGGCGACGAGCACGCCGCGGCCCGGCGCTGGAAGGAGGCCAAGGAGAGGTACGAGGCCGCCTTGCAAGTGGCCCGCGAGAAGAATTTGGGCACCCCCCGCGTCCAGGAGGTGGAAGCCAAGGCCCAGAACGCGCTCCAGATGGATATTGCCGTCGGCGATTTTCGCCGTCAAATGCAGGATGGCGGGGAACATTTGAAACAAGGCCGCCTCGCCGATGCCCGGCAGGCCTATACCGAAGCGGAACGCATCGCCCGCCAGCTCCTCAAGGAGGATGACAAGGCGGGCGAAGCCAAGACGCTGGTCGCAAAGGTTTTTCGCCTCGAGTTCCAGGAAAAAATGGACCGGGGCAAGCAGCACGCCAAGGAACAAAAATGGAAGGAGGCCATCGAGTCCTACCGGGAGGCGGAAAGTGTCGGACTCCGCGCTGCCCTCGACAAGGCCGAGGTGCAAAATGCTCTGACCGAGCGTGCCAACGCGGAGAAGATGGAAGACGCGAGTCGCCGCTTCTCCGAGAAGCTGGCCTCGGCAGAAGAGAAAGAAAAGAAAGAGGAATGGGTGGAGGCCCGCAAGCTTTACCTCGATGCCTTCCAGATCGCCAAGGACACCCCTTTGACCGAGCAGCAGGTCGCCTACACCCATAAGAAGCTCGAGGAAACCCGCAAGAAAGTCCCCGTTGAACTGGTTTACAAGAAGCCGGACTTCGACCGCGATGAGGCCAAACGGCGGCAACTCGAGACCTCCCAGGCCCTGGGAGTGCCGGAGCGCTTCGATCTGGATCTCGACAAGAATGTGAAGATGACGTTCATCCTCATTCCGGCGGGCGAGTTCTACATGGGCAGCGACAAGGGCGATTCCGGCCGAGACAAGGACGAGGGCGGGGCCGACGGCGGCAAGGTCAGAATCCGCATCACCAAACCCTACTACCTCGGCAAGACCGAGGTCACCCAGGGCCAGTGGTATGCCCTGATGAAACATAATCCCTGCAAGTACAAGGAAGGCGACGATAATCCCGTCGAAAGCGTATCCTGGAACGACTGCCAGGAGTTCATCGGTAAACTCAATGAGAAACTCAAGCAGTCGGGCAGCCAAGATAAGTGCCGCCTCCCCACCGAGGCCGAATGGGAAGCCGCCTGCCGCGCCGGCTCGGCCAAGCAATACTGGTTCGGCGACCGCACCGCATCGGTAAAGCTGATGGACCCTTACATGTGGTTCTCGTTCAATTCGGACAAGGGCACTCGGCCCGACGAGATATTCAACCCGGAGGAGCCCATCAAGAAGACCGGCCGGCGCGATGCCAAACACCATCCCGTCGCCACGAAGGAGCAACAGGACAAGAAGGACCCGAAAAAGGACCGACGGCATCCCTTCGGCCTCCACGACGTGCACGGCAACGTGTTCGAGTGGTGTCTCGATTGGTACGACAAAGACTACTTCTCGCTCGTCAGGCCTGAGGACCCGTGCCTGGAAAACGTCGCCAAACCCAAGGAGCGGTCCATCCGCGGCGGTGCAGCCGGGTGCAACTTGTGGTGGTGTCGCTCGGCGGAGCGGGAGGGCGAGGACCCGACCGTGGGTCACCCGGACGTGGGTTTTCGGGTGCTCGTCGAGACTGCCACGGCGGCCGGGGAGACGCATGAGTAGCCGATGCCGCCATCCTGCCGGGACTCCGGCATCGGCTGCTGGTCGCTGTTCCATCCGTTCGGGGGGGGACGATCAGGTCAAAGGGATGAGTCATGAACGGGGTAGCGAAGCCTTCCCAAGGGGACCCGTTCCGGGCTAACTCTTTGAAAAGTGGCCATCGAGATAGAATCGGGTTTTCGTAAATCACTGGGTTTCCCAAAAGTTCTCGAGTACGGAAGTGCGGGTGCGCTTCCGTACTCGAGAACTCGATGTACAAAATCTTCCTGAGCATCCGGTATCTGCGGGCCCGCAAGATCAATCTCGTCTCCGTGGCTGGCGTCCTACTGGGCGTCATGGCCATGATCGTTATCCTGTCCGTCATGAAAGGCTTCAGCGTGGAGCTGAGGGAACGCATCCGCGGAACCCTTTCCCACGTGATCGTCCGGTCCGATTTCGGAATCCATGACCCTGCGGAGGTGATGGACAAGATACGAGGGGTCCAGCACGTTCGGGCTGCGGCCCCATATGTGGAAACCCTGGCCCTGATCCAGGCCCAGGGACTCTCCACCTGGGCCATCGTCCGCGGCGTCGATCCGGACGCGGAGGCCTCCATCGGGGAGTTCCAGCGCTATGCCCTGGGGGATGCTTTCCAGAACTTCCGGGCCCGTATCCGCATCCGGCAAAGCCTTCCTCAGCCTGTGCATGACTCGGGACCGGGGAGCGAAACCGAGGGGCCTTCGGATATCTCCCCTTCCACTGATTCTCTAGCTCGCCCGGAGGACGAGCCTGGCGGCCCGGACGCCGGGAAAGAGAGAGACGGCGAGAGCGGCCGGACTGAAGGCGCGGAGACCTCGGGGACGGAGGCCGGGAATGCGTCCGATGGGCTTGAGGGCGCCGATTTCCGGCCGCTCCCTCCTGCCCTGCTCGGGGCCGCTCTCCTCGAGTTCCTGCCGCAGGAGACCCTCGTGGAGCTGGTCGCCCCAGCCAGCTTCCTTGATGTGCAGCCCGTGGAGTTCGTCACCGCAGGACGCTTCAAATCCGGCAATTACGAGCACGATAGCCGCACGGTCTATGTGCCCCTCCGGGACGCCCAGGCCCTCGTGGGCGACTCCGAAACCGTCAGCGGCATCAGTGTCCGGCTGGACCGCTATGAACTGGCCGAAGAAGTGGTCGAATTGATGCGTCGCGCCCTCGGACCCGGCTACGAGGTCGAGACCTGGGAGAAACAGAGGGAAAGCCTGCTTCGGGCCATCGAGAACGAGCGCCGGGTCATGGCCGTCGTCCTCCTCTTCATCACCATCGTCGCCGGGTTCTGCATCATGGCCACGCTGTGGATGATGGTCGTGGAAAAGACGCGTGATATCGGAATCTTGAAGTCCATCGGGGCCACCGTCGGCGGCGTCATGTCCATCTTCCTCTTCAATGGCACGCTCATCGGAATTCTCGGGGCCGGATTGGGCGTCGCCGCCGGCCTGGGCTTCCTCGAAATCATGAATCCCCTGGCCGATTGGGTCTACCACCAGTGGGGCTGGCATGTGTTCCCCCCGGACCTCTATTACCTGGACCATATCCCGGCGTCCAAGGACCCTATGTCCATCCTCTGCATCGCCCTCTCGGCCGTGGCCATCAGCTTCCTCGCAGCCCTCTATCCCGCCCTCAAGGCCGCCCGGCTTGACCCGGTCGAGGCTCTCCGGTATGAGTAAAATCCCTGGCAGCAGCAGCGGAGAGGAAGGATCTCCGCCGGAACAGTCGGCCGCCGGGCAGCCTCTCCTCCGCGCCAGCAGCCTGCGGAAGGTGTATCGGGACGGGACTCGGGAGCTGGAAGTGCTCCGTGGAGTGAATCTCCAAATTGAGACTAGCCAGATTCTCGCTATCATAGGGGCCTCCGGAAGCGGCAAGAGCACGCTCCTGCATCTCCTCGGCCTGCTCGACCGGCCCACGTCGGGACAGATTTTCTACCGGGGCCGGGAGCTGACGGGCCTGAAGGAGCGCGAGCGTGCGGCGATGCGGACCCGGGAATTCGGATTTGTCTTCCAGATGTTCCACCTGCTTCCCGATCTCGACGCCCAGGAAAATACCATGCTCCCCGCCCTGATCGGACCCGGCCTCTTCGGCAGCCCGTTGCCTCGCTCCCGAGCGTGGAAGCGCTCGGCGGACCTGCTGGCCCGTCTCGGCCTCGCCCATCGGCTGCGGCATCGGCCCTCTCAACTCTCGGGCGGCGAGAAACAAAGGGTGGCCATCGCCCGGGCGCTGATGAACGCGCCCGCCATCGTCTTCTGCGACGAACCGACGGGCAACCTCGACGCGGCCACGAGCGCCGAAATCTATCAACTCCTGCTGGACCTCAACCGTGAAGATCGCCAGACGTTCGTCCTCGTCACCCATGAAATGGACCTGGCCGCCCGGGCCCACCGTGTTCTGCGAATGACGGATGGCCGCCTCTCCTCCGGGGACGAAAGCGCGCCCGCTCTCTCGTCCTGACGAGACCGCCATCGACGCCGGACGCGCGGAGACGCATCCGGCGTCGATGGCGACGAATGGATTCCTTCGACGAAACTGGAACCATGCCCTCCCTTCGAGTTCAGACCGGACCCAATCGCGGACAGATGTTCCCCATCGCGGAGACGCCGGTGACCATCGGCCGGGAAGCATCCTGCACGATCCAGATTCACGACAGCGCGGCTTCCCGGGCCCATGCCGAGGTCTTCCGCATCGGCGAGATGTGCTTCGTGCGCGATCTCCACAGCCGGAACAACACCTACGTCAACGATCAGAAGATCGAGGAGGAGCTGCTGCGGGCCGGGGACAAGATTCGGATCGGCAGTACCCTGTTCGTTTTCGAGGACCTGGAGACGCGAGCGCATGCGGTGGACGCCGAGGCGCCGGTGCCGGGGGTCCGATACCACGAGGGCGACGCGTCCGAGCAGACCGTGGAGCTGCATCTGGACCGCAACCAGCTCGACGAACTGCGTGCCGCCGGTTACGGGAAGGAGGCCGCCGTCCATCTCGGCATCCTCCTCGAGCTGTCGAAGACGATCAGCGCGGAACACCACCTCAAGCCGCTCATGGATAAGCTCATTCAAGTCTCCGCCGAGGGCATCAGGGCCAAGCACGGCATCCTCTTCCTCCGGGACTCCAGGTCCGACCAGTTCGTCCCCAAGGCACGCGCCGGAGGCGAAGGCACCAGCGAGGTCAAGGTCAGCCGCACCATCATCCGCAAGTGCATCCAGCACGGCCGGCCCATCCTCACCAGCGACGCGGCGTCCGATGCCCGCTTCAAGACCACCGAAAGCGTCATCCAGAAGGGCATCCATTCCGTCATCTGCGTGCCTCTCGTCTCGCTCGATCGCATCATCGGCATCATGTACTTCGAGTCCGCTGGCCTCCAGCACCCGTTCAAGCCGGAGGACCTGGACCTGATGACGGCGGTGGGGTTTCAGGCCGCCATTGCCATTCAGAACGTGCTCATGCAGGCGCAGCAGCGCCGAATCCTCGCCGGGGCCATCCGGACGCTGATCACGGCGATGGAAAAGCAGAATCCGACGACGCAGGGCCACTCCGAGCGCGTCTGTACCTACTCCGCCGCGGTGGCCCAGGAGATGGGCCTCTCAGAGGCCGCCAATAATAACGTCCAACTGGCCGCCCTTCTCCACGACATCGGCAAGATCGCCCTCGTGGCCGATCGCGGCCGGAGCGGAGAGGGTCCCGCCTCGGCCGTCGAGGAGCACGTCCACCAGGGCGTCCGACTCCTCGAGAACATGCCCGGCCTCGAAGACATCCTGCCCGGTATCAAGCACCACCATGAAAAGGTCGACGGCTCCGGCGTGCCCGAACATCTGACGGGCGACAAAATCCCTCTGATCGCCAAGATCGTGGCCGCGGCTAATGAATTCGATCACCTCATGACTTCCAAGGGAGAAAGCGGCACCGGCCTGAGCACCAAAGAAGCTCTCTTGCAGCTCCGTGAGCTCAGCGGTAAGACCCTGGACAGCGACGTCGTCGCCGCCCTGATCGTCGCACACCGCCGCGGCACCCTCTTCTCCCCAAAGACCATCTTCGAACAGGCCGCCCCAGCAAAGACTGAAGCATGAATCCTCAAGACCTCCCGGGGCGATATCTCCTCGGTTTCGACACCCAGCGCCATACCCACCTCTTCACGGACGTGGCCATCGTCGGAAGCGGCGTCGCCGGCCTGCGGGCCGCCATCCAGGCCGCCCAGCACGCGGACGTGCTCATCATCACCAAGGATAAGATCAGCGACGGAAGCACGCCGCATGCCCAGGGCGGTATCGCCGCCGTACTCCAGCCGGACGATAGCTTCGAGAGCCACATCGCCGATACGCTCGCCGCCGGGCACGGCCTCTCCGAAATGGAGGTCGTCAGCGCGGTGGTGCGCGAGGGGCCACGCCTCATCCAGGAGATGATCCAGTGGGGGACGAACTTCGATCGGATGGGGGACGAGCTGCACTTCGCCCGCGAAGGAGGCCATTCCGCGGCACGCATCATCCATGCCCTCGGCGATTCCACCGGCTATGAGATCGAACGCTGCCTCGTGGAGAAAGTGCGCTCCATCCCCAATATCCGGACCCTCGAATATACCTTCGCCGTGGACCTCCTCACCGATGGGGGGCGCTGCGTCGGCCTCCTCATCCATAGCTGGCGCGACGGCCTCCAATGCGTGTGGGCCAAGCAGACCCTGGTCGCGACCGGCGGCTGCGGCCAGGTCTACCGCGAAACCACGAACCCGACCGTCGTCACCGGCGACGGCATGGCCGTCGCCTACCGCGGCGGGGCCGTTCTTCAGGACATGGAGTTCGTCCAGTTCCATCCGACGACCCTTTACGTGGCCGGGGCCACCCGCGCCCTGATCTCCGAGGCCGTCCGCGGCGAGGGCGGCATCCTCGTGAACCGGTCGGGCGAGCGTTTCATGCCGCGCTATCACGACAAGGCCGAGCTGGCGCCCCGTGACGCCGTCAGCCTCGCCATTGTGTCCGAAATGAAGGCGACCGGCGACACGAACGTCTACCTCGATGTGCGCCACATCCCCAAGAAGGCGTTCCAGGCCCGATTCCCGCGAATCTTCCGCCTCTGCGAACAGTTCGATATCGACATCGCCAAGGAGCCCATCCCCGTCCGGCCCAGCCAGCATTACATGGTCGGGGGAATCAAGACGGACCTCCACGGCAGCACGAATGTGCAGAACCTCTATGCCTGCGGCGAGGTGGCTTCCACCGGCCTCCACGGGGCCAATCGCCTCGGCAGCAATTCCCTCCTCGAAGGCCTCGTCTTCGGCTTCCTCAGCGGCGAAGCCGCAGGCCTCGCCGCCGCTCGCTCCCCCGGACCGTCCCAGGTCTACCGCATCCGGCACGAGCCGGAGTTCCCCGATCACCTGCCCATGGACCTCCGGGACCTGCGCAATTCTCTCCAGAGCGAAATGTGGCGCGACGTGGCTATCGAGCGCGACGAGGAACACCTTCAAACCGCCTTGACCCGCGTCGAGCATTGGAATCGGTACGCGCTTCGCACCGAGTTCGACTCGCTCTCGGGCTGGGAAATCCAGAACATGCTCACCGTGGCGCGCCTGATCGGCCAGTGCGCCCTGTCCCGCACGGAGAGCCGTGGCGTTCATTTCCGCCGCGACTACCCCCAGCAGGACGACCTCCGGTGGAAGCGCCACAGCACGGTGCAAAGAACCTCATGAAATCCGCGAGCCCGAAGGGCGTAGCGAGAAATGCCCTCGGCCTTCGGCCTCTGCCATTTCATATTCTGAAATCCGCCTGCCGGCGGATTTCAACAAGAATTTCTGTTTCCACCCCTCCTGAAACAAGCAACCCCTGAAACGGATTCTTCCGAGGATGGCCCATGAACACACTTCGCGTTGGCGTCATCGGGCTGGGCATCGGCGTCCAGCATCTCCGGTGCTACCAGGCCCTCCCCGGCGTCGAGATCGCCGCCGCAGGCGATCAGGTCGAGAGCGTCGTCCGCCAGCGGGCCGACGAGTTCCACGCCCGGGCCTACACGGACCCCCTGGCCATGCTCGAAAAGGAGAGGCTGGACGCCGTCAGCCTCTGCACGCCGCCGAAGTCGCATCGCGAGTTGACGGAGGCCGCCGCCCGCGCCGGCACTCATGTCCTGTGCGAAAAGCCCATGGCCCCCTCCCTCGCGGACTGCGACGCCATGATGGACGCCTGCCGCCGCGCTGGCGTCCTGCTCATGATCGCCCAGAAAAAACGATTCCACCCGTTCGTGCAGCGGACCAGGGCCGCCATCGAGTCGGACTTCGGACCCATCCGCTGGGCCGTCGCCAAGTACGCCCTCGGCCGCGTCCCCAAGGACTGGTTCTGGCAGGAAAATGACGGCGGGGGACCCCTCCTGGAAAATACCATCCACACCGTCGACCAGCTCCGCTACCTCATGGGCGAGGTCTCCACCGTCTACGCCGAAGGCGATAACCTCTTCAACCCCGCCTACAGGCCCCAGATCGACGTCGCCGCTTTCACCCTCCGATTCGCCAACGGCTCCATCGCCGCCGTCGGCGCCGGCCAGGCCACCGAATGGGCCTTCGCCAATGAGTTCTTCTTCTTCGCCTGCGACGGCGGTGAAATCCGCTTCAGCGGACCCTTCGACCGGCCCGACCGCTGGTGGCTCGGCCGGCGCGACCAGATCCATGCCTGCGAGGAGGAGTCTCTCCCGCCCTTCGACGCCTTCCGCGCCGAGATCGAACACTTCCTCCACTGCGTACGCACCGGCGAGAAACCGCTCATCCCGGGGCCCGACGGCCGCGCCTCCGTCGCCGTCTGCCTCGCCGTCAAGGAAAGCGCACGCGCACGACGGCCGATCACCCCCGGCGCTTAGCGAAGCGTTGCCTCAAACCGCAATCTGCGAATGCCTCTTGGGGAGCGAGGCCGCGTTAAGGCCCCTGGAGCAGCTTGAGCCGGATGTCGCGGAACTCGCCGCGGATGTTCGAGTAAATGCCCACCACGCCCTTCTTGAAGGTGTTGTCCTCGATCTGGAGGTAGGCGCGTCCGTCGATGAAGACCGAGAAATAGTTTCCCTTGACCGCCACGGCCAGATCATGCCAGTGGGCATACCAGTTCCCCGCAAAGGTCTCCTTGCTGAACCAGTCGTAGAGCTCCGGCCCCTTCTTCGCCCCGCAGTCCACAAACTGCCCGCACGTCAGGGCATACTGCGTGGCGTCCTTCGTGCCAAAACCGTCCGAGGCGGGGTCCTTTCCCGGATGCCGCCGCACGTAGAGGCGCACGGACGCGCCGGCAGGGATGCGGACCTGGGCGCTCATGATGTAGTTGCGCCACTCGGGACTGCCCGTCTCGAGAGTCGGATTGATCCCCTCCCCGCAGAGGATGCCGCTGTCGCCCGCGTTGATCACCGTCCACCGGCCGTTGCCGAACTGTTTCCAGCCCTCGGTGTTGCGGCCGTTGAACAGCTTCATCATGGCCTCGTCCTTTCGCAGCTCCTTGGCGAGCCAGAGGGCCGGCGCCTGCCGCGCGATCCATTCCTCGGAGGGCCGGCCCACCACGAGCAGGTTGTCCACGATTACCTTCCCATTGTTGTTTCCGATGAGGGGCACCCAGGTCCCCGTGCCGGGAAAATCGTAGGCCTGCACCTCGCGCTGGTCCACCAGAAGGCGGACCTTGTTGCGATTCCAATGAAGCCGGACCTTGTGGGTATGGTCGACGCCCGAGGCGATCGGCTCGATTTTCACGGGCGTAGCGGCGTTCCCCTGCCGCATCTTGTTGTGCGTGCCGATCCAGTAGCCGACCTTCCTGCAGGAAATCTCGGAATAATGATACTCCTTGTGCCGGCCCTCAGGGTCCATGAATCCCAACCGGAAGAGGGATTCCTCGCGCTCGAAAATGACGTCCGCGCTGATTTCGACCTCCGAGATCATCGGCAGCATGCCCTGGATGAACGAGCCGCGGGTGCCCGGTATCCTCGGGTAAAACATTCCCCTGATGATCATGTGCTCGCCTTCGAGCGCAAACCAATCGGTCGCCTGGACCGGACTCGAGAAATCGTAATAGAGCTGCACCTTGCCCTTGCTTTCGGGTATGGCGCTGCCCTTGCCCGTGAAGAGCGGCGAGAGCGTCCAGCCCTCGTAATACCAGCGAGCGATGGCCTCCCGGAGGTCCTTCGCATCGGCCTTCAACTCCTCCGCCGACGTCGCCGCCTCCGTCGCTTCCGTCTGTTTGGACTGGTAGAGCAGCCACCAGCCGCGCTCGATCTCCACCCCGCCGTGCAGAAACTCGTCCTTGGGAAACGCCAGGGGCAGCATCTCGTTTGCTGAAAGCATCCCCGCAGGCTCCGTGAAAACGTCTTGCCCCTGCTTGAAATAGAGCCGGTTGCTCTCGACCTTGTCGACGGGGGCGAAGGTGGTGCCTACCTTGACCTTCTGCCCCTTGTGGCTCTCGACCCACTTTTCCACGGCGGTTGTCCAGCGGCTCTTGACCAGCTCGAGCGACTGCGCATCCACCTCCGCCCAGTGCCGGTATTTCTCCCACACGATGCGCTCGCCCTCCCTCGCGCCCTCGAGCTGCTTCTCGACCCGCGCGGAAAAACGCCTCACCTCATCGAGCGCGCCATCATGGTCGTTGAGCTGCGCCAGTGGCTGCATCTCCTGCCGGTAACTGTCATAAATCTTCTTCGCCTTCTCCTCCGCCGTCTCCGATGCCTTCACCGCCACCGGCTCGAAGCGCTCCTCCAGTTCCGTCACCCATCGCTTCACCTCCTCCTCGATGGGCGGCAACAAGTGCTCCTGGATGAGCAGGATCTGCGCCCGGGACTCCTGCGTCTGGCCCGCGACGCGCAGCTCCTCCGCCTTCTTCAGGATTTTCTGGATGAAGACCTTGGCCCGTTCCGCCGATTCGTTGCGGAGGTCCGCCGCTGGCTTCGCCACCTGCGCAGCGTTGTACCGCGTCCAGAATTCCGTGAGCTGGTCATACGCCTTTCGAAACTGGTCCTGCTGCAGCATCTCGAGCGAGACCGGATAAAGCTTCTCCCATTCCTGCCGGGCCGCATTCTCGTACCGGCTCTTCCACTCCTGGATAGCCCGCTCCGCCTCGACGCCCTCGACGGTCCTGCCCGCCTCCTCCACCACCTGCTGATATCGGTTGATCACATCCAGATAGAGGCCCGGGTTCTCCGACGCGAACTGGCGCGCCTGGCGCAGCTTCGCCTGGACGCCCTCGCGGGCGGACGGCAGCACCTCCTCCTTCTTCTCCGGCCCCTTCATCTCGTTGTAGCCGTAGTAGCCCAGCCCGCCGAGGAGTCCGAGGATGATGGACCACATGACCACGCGGTAGATGGCCCGGGCGACCTCGAATTTGGACTGCCGGAATTCCGCGGCGGCTACCACCTCCGGGGCCGCGGGGACCCCTGCGGCCGCGGTGCCGCCGCCGCCGGACCCGGCCAGCGCCAGCGGAGCGGCCGGACCCGAGCCGCTCGACGCGCCCGCTAAAGAGAGGTCCCCGAAGGCGATCGTCGGAATGGGATCGCTGGCGGCCGGAGCGCCCCCGGCAGCCTCGAGAGCCGGGCTTCCTCCCGGCGATGCTTCGCCCGATTCGAGCGGAGCGAGCGCCGGCGTCGCCGGGGCGGGTTGGACCGTCCGCAGGGCCCCGAGGGCCTCACGGGCCGAAGGAAAGCGCCGGGCCCGATCCCGCTCCATCATCCGCGCCAGGACATCGGACAACCCCTTCGGCAGGCCCGGGTCCTGCTCGTGGGCCGCCAGCGGCGCATTCTCCGAGATGTTGATCCGGAGTTGAACCGGATTGTCGGCCAGGAACGGCGGCGTGCCGCAGAGGGCGTGGTAGGCGATGGCCCCGAGCGAGTAGAGGTCGCTGAGCGCGTCGGGCGACGCCCCGCCGGCCTCCTCGGGGCTCATGTAGAAGGGCAGCCGGGCTTCCTCCTCTTCGGGCGAGCCGGGCGATCCAAAATCGAGAATCTTGAGGTCGCCCCCCGGCCCGACCAGGAAATGGGACGGGCGCAGGCTGCCGCGGTGTATGCCCGCCGCGGTTTCCGCCTCGACCAGGACCCCGAGGGCCTGCTCGAGCATCCTGGCCACCGCGGGCGGCGGCAGCCGCCCCTGCTTCCGGAGCACCGTTTCGAGGCTGGGCGACTCGACCAACTCCGCGCTGACGAAGGCGAACCCCTGATCGGAGCCCATGGCGAAGGCGCGTACCAGGCGGGGCTGGGCGAGCTTGGCCACCGCCTTCGCAGATTCCATGTAGGACCGCACCCATTCGGGATTCTTTGCCCGGGCCAGTTCGAAAACCTTCAACGCCACGGTCTGATTCCGGTCCCTTCGCACCGCCCGGTAGGTCGTGCTGTGGACTCCCTTGCCAATGAGACTCTTCAGATCATGGCCAGCGATGACGCGGCCGGCCGCGGCCGGCTTCGCGGCATCCAAGGCGGGGCCTGCAGCCGGAGCGGATGATGCCCCGAAGACGCTCCCGCACTTGGGACACTGAAATTTCTGACCCGGCGAGACCGGGCCAGAAGCGCTCGGGCTTCCACATTTGGGGCACATGACAATGGCCGAAGCGGCCATGGAGGCACCTCGGAGGGCGTGTCCTGGGATTTCGTTCCCTCAAGGCGGGCGATATGCGCAACCTAGCAAGGCTCGGCAAGGTGTCCCGCTAGACAAGTCTGGCGGGACACCCTGCAACATCTAAAGCGCAACTCAAACCTAAGAAGTTTTTCACGTCTGGCGCCCCAGGCGCCGAACGTGGGCTATTCTACTCCAGGATGCCCGATCTTTCCAAGAAAGATGGCAGCGGTAGACAGCCTCTATCAACGGCAGGTGGACTACCAGTCCGACCCACCCATGCCCCTCGATCCCGAAGAAAAGAAATGGGTGGCCGCCCTTTTGAAAGAAAAGGGCATAAGGCGGAGGGACTGACCGGTAGACGAACGCATAGGTGCTCCTGCACTTCCGAACTCGTCTCGTTTGGAATATCCCTCCTTCGCACTTGTCCCTAGGGGAGGATTCCGTTGGAACTTGCGTCTCGGCGGCTGATGAATCATTCCGGTTGAAACCGCGCCCGCGCTTCCACCCGGCCGCTGGGCCGCTGGCTGCTGCTGGGGGCCTCGAGGACCAGAAGGCCGCTGAGGGCGGGGACGAAGAGATGGTCGCCGCGCTTACGGCCCACGGACCACTGGTAGCCGAGATGGCGCACGGCATGGAGACGGGGCCGCTCCGGCTCGGAAATGTCGTAGCACTCGATCTGACCGTAATTGCCGATGAACAGGTAGTCCCCATCGACGATCAGGTCCTGGTTGAAGTCGCCCCACAGGGAACAGGGGGAAGCGGGGAGGTCAGGGTAGGGATCAACGGTGGCGACCCAGCGGGGGGCGGCTGGCTGCCGGACGTCGACGATGTGAAGGAACATCGCGCCGTCCCCGCGGAGTCCCCTGCCCGTCAGATAGGCGTGCTCCCGGGAGACGGCGATGCCGGAGATCACCTCGCTCATGGGCGAGGTGCAATAGGGCTTGAGGTCCAACGTGGCGAGGACAGATGGCTTCGCAGGGTCGGTCGCATCGACGAGGGTGAATGCGCCCTGAGCATGTCCGAGGTAAATCCGCTGACCGCGGTAGCACAGGGTGTCTGAAACGGGCACGGGCAGGGACGAGAGCAGGGCCGGCTTGCCCGCATCCGCGAGGCTGTAGAGGACCAGTCGGTCCCTGGCCAGGACGCTGGCGCTGTCGCCCCAGACATCGATGCAGCTTCCGGAGACCGGGAGGGGCTGGCCCTTTTCATCGGGAAACTCGCCGAGGGGCTTGGGGCTGGCGGGCTCGCGGACGTCGGCGATGACGAGGCCTCGGTCCTGCCGGGGGACGTAGAGGAAGCCGTGGCGTCCGGCGATGGTGTTGTTGCCTCGTCGGGTATTGCCGTAGGGCAGCCAGGCGCCGTCCCAATATTCGCCTACGCGGCGCGGCGTCTCGGGCCGGCTCACATCGATCAGAAAGACGGCCCCTCCGAAAGTCTGCCACTGGTAGGCGATGTCTCCGTCGAGCCAGAGGCCGTCCGATTCACCGGCGGTGGCGACGCCGCCGACGCGCCTCGGCCTGCGCGGGTCGGACAAATCGAACGTCCACAGGCCGTAATTGTAATCGGAGAGGCAGGCGGCGGTATCCGTGAAGGTCACGTTGCCGAAGGCGCTGGGCCACGGATGCTCGTAGAGTCCGACGCGTTCGACCTTCTGGGGGCCGAACTCGAAGACGAACCAGCGGCTTCGGGCGCTACGGGCGCCGATGCTGTACTGGCCGGGCCCGTTGCACCCGTCGAAGAGGTGGAACAAGCCGCGGTGGAAAGCGCCGAACACGTGGCCGCCGCATCCTTCAGGTATCGTCAGGGAAGCCATCTTCTCTGCGGAAAAAACGCGTCCCCCCTCGCAACGGTAGAGATCGATGCGCTGGCCGGTCCGCACCGCCAGATGCTCCGGGGAGGCGGCGAAAAGCCCCGACGTCGGCTCGCCCTTCTCGTTCTTTTCACGGGGGAGGCCGCCGGGCAGGAGCTTCGGCTGCGCCGGGCGCGAGAGGTCCAGCAGCCGGATGGCGTCGCCGAGGTGGGTGAGGGCGCGCCCGCCGGCGGGGACGAAGCCGGAAACGCCGGGAATCCTGCCGATTTCACGCGGAGCGAGCGGATCGGAGAAGTCGAAGACGTAAAGGGCGGGCTCGGCGCTCATCGAATAGCCGACACGCTCGGCATCGAACAGGTGCGCCAGGCGGCCGTGCCGGGCGCGGTCGAATCGGACGTTCCGGAGCGGACCGGGCTGATAGGGGTTGGAAAGGTCATCGACGAGGATGAGCCCGCGATGGGAGGACTCGAAGTAGCCGTAGGGCCCCGTGAGGAAGAGACGATGCGAGAAGTACCACGAACTGATGCTGGCGACGACGCGGGGCTTTCCAAGGCTGGAAATGTCCACGATGCTGTAATGCCCCTCGCCTGGCCCGACGTAGGCGAAGTTTCCTCGCACGGTGACGGGGGGCCCGGGAACGCCAAAGCCGGTCTGCACGCTGGCGAGGAGCTGGAGGCTTCCGGGCCGGGCCGGGGCGAACTGGCAGCGGCCGAGGAGCGGATCAATGGCGAGGACGCTGTTGGGCACGTCGGCGTGGGGCCAGCCGGCCTCGTCGGAGAGATCGAAGCCGCGGGCCGCGAGGGGCGTGGCGTAGCCCCGCTTCAAAGCATACTCGAGGGAGCAGACGTCCAGGCCGTCATCGAGGACGACGAGACCACGGTCCGCCCCGTAGGCGGAGGGAACGTCGGCCGCGGAGAGCGGCGATGCGTCGGGCCGCTGGAGGCGGACGTCGCGCCCGTCGGGCGAGAATCGGCAGGCGCCGGCGAGCGTTTCTTCCCGCCTCTGCCAGGCGGCGAGTCTTTCCTGCCATTCGGGCCCGACGGCGAAGGCGCGGCGGCAGGGCTTTCCATGCCCGGCGCGGCAATCGAGAAAATAGAGGCCGGGCCGGGGGTCCAGATGCGTCACCGTGACGGCGGCGCGGCCGTGTCCGGGCACGACCACCTCTCGGGCCTGGTACAGGGCTTCACGGCCCGAGGCCTCCAGAAGGTCCGATTCCAGCTCGCCGAAACGGTAGTAAACCAGAGCGTTCTTCGGCACTTCCCGGGTATTGATCACCTCGATCTGGAAGGAGGGGCGCTCGGCCTGGGCGACCGAGGCATCGCCTGGAGCGGCGGGCCGCGTGCGGACCTGGAACGGGCTTTCGAAGAAGGGCTCGCCCAGGGTGAGCTCCTGCAGGCCCGGTGACGGGAGGATGCGCAGGCCGCGTACTTCGAGAGGGAAATCGGGCCGGCCGTCGCGGCCGGGGCCGGCGCTTCGCACCCCGGCGGCATGGGCGGCCGGAGCGACACCCATCGCCGCCGGCGGGGTCAACGCGACCTCGATGGCGTAGCCCGTGCGATCGAAGAAGACCGCGCCCGGCGCGGCACCAAGCGGAATATTGGCCGAGAGGAGACGCCAGCCGGACCAGGCTTCGGCCTCATGGAGCGGCTGCAGGAAGGCCTCCCCGTTGGCATCGGTATAGAGGATTTCGGCGCGGAAGACTGCGCCGGTGTTTCTTGCCCAGAGGCTAAGCTGCTGGGCGGGCACGGCGGCCCGGGCAGAGGCGGGCACCTCGCGGCCCCGGATGTGCACGAGATCGAGCCGTGGAATATCGCGTCCGAATTCGATGCGCACGGGATAACGGACGGGCCCCTCCTGCTCCCCCAGGAAGGCGAGCCGTGTACCCGCAGCGCCGTCCCCGCAGGCGCGCCAGTTGCCGCCCCGCGCCACCTCGACGCCCTCGCCAAAGCCAAAGGGAAGGACCGGCGGCGCTGGCGACTCGAACCAGGGTTGGGAGGCTTCGTCTCCTCCGGCATGGAGAACGACCTGATCCACCTTGACGGGCAAGCCCTGCTTCTGAAGTGTGACAAGATGGAGGCCGGGCTGGAGGTCGCAGGGGCCGTCGGTGGAAACCCAGTGCCATTGTCGGTCATTCTGCTCGAAGACCGATCGTCGAAGCTCTCCGTCCACGCTGAGGTAGAGATTGTTGGCCATTTCTTCCATGGACAGGCCTTCGAACATGTTCTTCGCCTCGAAGTAGACCCTGGCCCAGACCTGCGCCGAAAAGGCCTTCCGGACCTGGACGCGGGCGGCAAGCCGGTCGCCGTCCCCGCGGAGCACGGCCACGGTATGGCTGCCGATATTCTCGAGCCCGGCGTCGGTCACGGCGAGTTGATGGGCAAGAATGGGCAGGCTGGGGCCTTTCTTCCATTCCAGCACCGGCCCGGAAAGGTCGATATCGCCGGCAAGCCAGGGCTGGGTCCAGGGGGGGGACGTCCCCCAGTAAAGAACCACCTGGTCGATGCGTTGCTCGTTGCCGTTGACGGGCTTGAGAGCCAGCGGATGCTGCCCGGCCGGCAGGGCCGTGCGGCCGGCCCTGACCCAGTGCCAGACCTGGAAGTTTCCGGCGTCCCAGCGGCCACCGCTGTGCTCGTTGCGGGCGGAGACGGAGAAAGCTTGTCCGGCGATCTGGAGGCTGAGGGAGTCCTGCCCGGCCCAGGGGAAATAGACACGGGCCCAGACCTCGGCCTGGACGGCCGCGGGGATCGTCACCGAGGTCTGGATGGAACTTTCCTTCTTGGGGAAGAAGACGGCGGCCACGCCGCCGAAGTTGCGGCATGCCGCGTCGACCTTTTCGAAGTTTTCAGCCTGCAGGCAGAGAAAATCGGAAGCGCAGCTCGCGCGGGCCTGCAGGAGGAACAGGAAGAGAAGCGAGGATCGGGTACTCATCGGGCGGTCTCACTAGTTCAGTGGTTTTTCTACAAGAGGATGGACGGGCATGCTCCGTGCTCGGAGCAGAGCGATCTGGCGGTCGAACAGGAAATCCGCGTAGGCCAGCGTGCGTGCATCCGGCCGGATCGTGGCATCGCGCACGGTGGTGGAATGGAGGACGCCCCGGCGCTGCAGGAATCGCTTGTCGAGGTGATGGAAGAGTTCGAGGTGCTGGAGGCTGAAGACGATATAGGGACAGAGCTCCCGGAAGATTTCGAAGGCCTCGTCGGCCCGGCCGCCGGCCCGCAAGTGGAAAACCTGCCGGAGAAGGTCCGTCATGGGCAGGCCCGGCATGATGCCGCAGATGCCGCACGGGATGAGTTCCATCATGTAGAGGCCGCCCCAGCCTTCGAGGACGCCGACCTCTCCTCCCGTGGCCTGGAGGATGGAATCGACCTTGGGGCCCGCCATGGGCTCCTCGAGCTTGATGTACTGGAAGTTGGGATGCGCGGCGTGAAGCTTCTGCACGAAGGCGGCCCCCACCGTCGACCCGCCCGGATTGAATTCCTGGATCAGGAAGGGGACGGTGACGGCCCCGCAGACGACCTCGAAGTAACGGAAGAGATCCGCCTCGGAAAGGGAGAAGGTCCGGGGCGCCAGGGTGCAGATGACGTCAGCGCCCTGGTCCTGACGCTCACGGGCCGTGCGCGCGGCCTCGCGCGCGGACGGGTGATTGGCCACCGCCACTACCGGCGCACGGCCCCGGACCCGTCGGACTGCCCGCTCCACAATTTGGCCGCGCTCGGCCTCCGTGAGCTTGTAGAACTCGCTGCCGAATGCGGGCAGACAGAGCGCGGCCGCGCCGGCCGCTATCGCGAAATCCACCAGAGCGTCCAGGCTCTCGAAGTCCACCTGGCCGTCGTCGTGGAAAGGGGTGGGGATGACGGGGACGACGCCACGAATGAGAGGCATGGGAGGGAGTCCTGAAGGTGAAGGGATAGACCAGGAGGATTATAGACGAATGAGGCCAGCGATAAATGGCGCGAGTTGACACCCGCCTTCAGACGCACGGGCCCTCGAGCGGCAGTTTTCTCGTGGTCGATGACCATCGGCAGTTCTGCACCGTTCCTGATGCACTCTTCAGCCTGGCCAAGGCGTTCCGATGAGGATAGACTCTGGCCTTCGGACGATGGCCGGTATTCGAGTACGGCGGTGCACCCGCATTTCCGTACTGCAATTCCATCGGCAGGATGCTGTGAAGAGCAATGGAGAGATGAGCATGAGCACCCACCACATTTTGGATGGCTTGTTCCGATTGGGACGCGGCCGAACGCGGCGTGCGTCGTCTTATGACGTGACGGGCCGGAACGCGGATTACTGGCGAATCGAGGCGGGCGAGACCCGCGTCCTCGCCGAGATCGATGGGCCGGGCAAGATCACGCACCTGTGGATGACGCAGAGCGGGGCGGAGGTGTACCGGGACGTCCTGATCCGGATCTATTGGGACGGGGAGAAAGACCCCAGCGTGCTGGTCCCTCTGGGAGATTTTTTCGGGCTGGGCCACTGCATCGTGAACAGCTACCAGAGCCTTCTTTTCAGCGCCTCGACGGCCCGGAACAACCAGTTCGGGGCCGGGTGCGCCCTCAACTGCTATGCGCCCATGCCGTTCAATCGGTCCGCCCGGATCGAACTCGTGAACGAGGGCCAGAAGGCCTACGGGCAATACTTCTACGTGGACCACGAACTGGTCGATAGGCCGTGGGAGGAGGTCGGCTACTTCCACGCCCAGTTCCGGCGCGAGAACCCGTTTGGCGGCTGGGCCCATGAAATCCGGGTGAATACGCCGGAGGCGAATATCGTGAACCTGGAGCGCCTGGCCTGGCAGAACAACTACTTGATCCTGGAAGCCCGGGGCCGCGGACACTACCTCGGATGCAACCTGAGCGTGACGAACTTCCAGGGCACCTGGTGGGGGGAAGGAGACGACATGATCTGGGTGGACGGATACCACTGGCCGCCGGACCTGCACGGGACGGGAAGCGAGGATTACCTGAACCAGGCGTGGGGAATGCAGCCGAACGCGTTCCTGCGCAATGGAAGCAGCATTCACGAGTCCGCTACCCAGGGTTACCAGACCTCTTACGTGCACCACCTGGAAAATCCGGTCCGCTTTCAGAAGGATGTGCGGGTGACGATCGAGCATGGGCACGGGAATCATCTCTGCAACGAGATGTCGTCGGTCGCCTACTGGTATCAGGCCGAGCCGCACGTGCCATTCGGGATCGCGCCAGTGGAAAAGCGCAAGCCGGTCCATCGCAAGAACAATGGGGAGTGGATCAACCCGAAGTCGGGTCAAACTCGCCCGAAGCCGGTGCGGGTCAATGCGGAGATGAAGGCGATGAAGCGGCAGTGGGCGAAGAAGCAGAAGTAGGTTCGGTTTGAGGCGGCGCTTCGCTGACTCCAGGGGAAAGGGCTGCGGGAGACCGGGTGCAGGTCGCCCTCGGTGAAGCGGGAGAACTGGAACTACTCTCTGAGATGCCATTGAACAGGAGGTTTTGCTCGCCGACCATTGAGGGGGGACTGAGGACCAGCAAGGCTGGAAGCCAAATGGAAGTCAGTTGAAGAAATCGATTCCGCCTGGAACAGGTTCCAACCACCCTCATCCTCTTCAAAGCCTGGTCGTGCTCCTTAAGGCACTGAGAGGGCGTCTTGGACAGGTTGTCCTCGATGAGCGACATCTCGAAGCCGGTGGTCTCGGCCTCTAGCCAAGCGGGACCCTTTATTGACAGTTGGGAGGACGAGGCTTCGTGTTTTTCCATTTGCAATTCCAAATTTTCAATCGTCGATTCTTAATAGCTAACTCCACGGAAATGGGCTTCTGGATACCGGATGAAGGTCGCCCTCCGTAAAACGGGCGAAACGGAACGGACGGAGCACAGCGCTGGACTCTCCCATCAGGACCCTGGCCACTTCCCGGCCCACGCCAATCATCTTGTAGCCGTGATTGCTGTCTGCGATGACGAAAACGTTGGGCAGCATCGAGTCAAAGACGGGAAAGGAGTCGGCCGCAAATGCCCCTATCCCACCGGACGGGGCCTTGTCGTAGAGGCGGTTGCAGCCCTTGAATCGTTCGAGGCAGTGTGCCAGGCCAGCGGTCCAGGTGTCGGCGAAATCCTCCCCGACCGTATAGTAAGGGCTTGCGGGCCCGTAGGGGTCCACTTGCGCGTCCGGCCCGATCTTCTCCGGCACGCCCCCGCCCTGCACGCCCTCGCGGTCCCGCTTCCAGTAAATTCCCCAAAGATGGTCGGTGATCAACTTTCCGGTCCTGTCTGAAATCAGTGGCTCGCTCGAATCGACGTGGATGACCGGCGGGGTCTTCCCGTCCGAGGTCACATAGGACCGGACATCCATCTTCATCTCCCCCTCTTGCAGCCGCCAAAAGGTCCACATGTCATTGTCCTTGTAAATTTTTCCGTCGCGGCCTTTGATATCGATCTTCATCGGAAGGTCCAGCATTCCCCACAGACGTTTGATCCAGGGTCCGGCTCCAATGACCACTTGTTCGACCTCGATGGGGCCGCCACTGGTCAACACGATGCCGACCGATCCGTCGCCACGCCGCGCAAAGCCGGTGACCTCGACCCCTTCGAGCAGGTTGACGCCTTCGGCCTGGGCCTTTTGCGCCAGGCCGCGCATGGACTCTTTGTTCCAGGCGAACCCGAACTGGTGTTCATGAATCAACGCGGTGAGACCCCGCGCCCGCCAATCGGGGAAAATCCGCCTCATGTAGTCGGACACCTGCGACTCGCCTCGGACGAAGGTGGACCGGAATCCGGTGGCCGCCTGTCGTTCGTAGATGGACTGGACGTCAGGGGCCTGGACCTCGCCCACGGCAGCCAGGTAACCCACGGGGTTGAAGTGGAACGCCGCGGGGTCGGATTCCCAGACCTCGAGGTTGACCCTCATGATCTCGCCCATGGCGGGCTGGTAGTAGAAGTTGCGGATGACGCCGCAGGCGATGCCGCTCGCTCCCGCGGCCACGCCGGTCTTGTCGACCACGAGAACGTCGGTCCCGTCTCCGCGCCTGCGGGCCCGCAGCTCTCGGGCGAGATGCCACGCTGTGCTGAGCCCGTGCACGCCCGCTCCGACAATCAGGAAACGCACCTTCTTGGGTAAAGCCATCATCCCGCGCCTCCGAATGACCTGTTTGTTCAATGGGTCAATGGTTCATAGATTCTCCACTTTCCCGTCTCCGATAACCAATTCGACCAGCTCGCAACGACTGGAGGATGCTATGGTCCGCAAGGCCGCGGAGGCCTCCATCCCGCCGTCGGAACACGCGCGCCGTCATTGAGGTTGATCCGACGGCGAACCAGGTAATCCGAGGGGAATCAGCGGCCGGCCATACGCAAGAGACTGCCCGCCTCACGTCCCATGACTCTGAGGTTGGACCAAGTATCCGAAATGCCTCCCGACGCTGGTTCAGCGGCGGCGGGGAAAGAGTTGAAGAGGAGCGAATCCGTACGCAGCGGTCTTGGCTCGTGGGCCCCGCGACGCGGCGCACGGGACTCGTGCCTCCATTTTCTGCGGGGGACCAGTCGTTCCCAGAATCGATCGTGCCGGGCTCCGAGCAGCGTGCTTTCGTGGTGTTCTATCCGGGTACTGCCCGGCAGCGCGCCAGATTTCTGCGCCGCGATGGCGCTGCCGCGGCCGTCCATACGCGCGTGCCTCGAGCAGAAACGATTCGTGCATTCCTGGAGTCGCTCACGCCGGAATTTGCGCGGCAGCCGTGGCTGACGTCGTTCGGTGCTGTGCTTCACGACATCACGCTGATGCCGCGCGAAGATGGCTGGTTCGCCAGAGATAGCGCTGGCTACGCGCTGCCGCTGATGCCCCGGCCATACGGGAGATGACTTGCCCTAACTGGCGGACGGCCATGCGACGTGGCCGGCGAGTGGGATGGCCACGCGCTGCGACCCCTCGGCCCGTTCCTCGACGGAAAATACGTCATCGCATGATGGACGAACTGGTCAAACTGGCGCTGGTCGGCACGGCCCAGCAGGCGGGAGCCGGCGTGGGCCCAGAGGGGCTCAAGTTTAGCGCTTGCCGAAGAGCGAAACAGTTTATCCCGCAACAGGAATTCCGAAACGGTAGAATGGACGGCATGAACGAAAGTGCCCTGTCACGGCCGGCCCCGCCCGCGCATGCCGCCTGGCTTGCCGCCCTGAGATGGGAAGAGTTGCCGGAGGAGGTCCGACGGCAGGCCTGCCGGTGCTTGAGAGACACTATAGCGACGGCGGCGGGCAGCGTGGCACTACCGGCGTCGGCCCAGGCCTGCATTCTCACGGAGTCCCAGTTTGGCCCGGGCCCCTGTTCCCTTTGGTTTCGGGGCCGTTCCAGCACGCTTGCCGGCGCGTGCTTCTACAATGCCCTGGCCATCGACGCCCTTGATGCACACGACGGCTTCCGGCCGAACAAGGGCCACGCGGGGGCCACGGTGACACCGGTAGCCGTGGGTTGCTGCGCGGGCCGTTCCGCGCGGGGTATCGACCTCCTGACGGCGGTCGTTGCGGGCTACGAGGTCGCCTGCCGGGCCGGCCTCGTGGTGCATCATCACTACGCGCCGGCATACCATTCTTCCGGCTCCTGGGCATCCCTGGGGGCCGCGGCAGCGGGCGCGGTCCTGGCTCGGCTGCCGATGGACCGGTTTGACGAAGTGCTCGGCGCGGCCGAATATTACGGCCCCATGTCCCCCATTCCCCGCTGTATCCACTCGCCAGGCATCCTCAAGGATGGGGCTGGGGCCGGGGCATGGTCCGCCGCCATGGCCCTCGCCATGCTTCAGGCGGGCCTCGCTGGTCTTCCGTCTCTCTTCACCGCCGAGCCGCAAGGCCGGGTGCTGGCGGGCACGCTCGGCGCGGACTGGCTCATTCTCCGGCAGTATTTCAAGGCGTATCCGACCTGCCGGTGGACGCAGCCTGTGGTCGAGGCCGCGTTCCTGCTCCAGCGGCAGATGGGCTTCAGCGTCTCCGAGGTCGAAGCCATCGAGGTGGAGACCTTTCGTGAGGGCGCGGCCTTGACGGCCTTTCCACCCCGTGACTCGGACGCGGCGCAGTACAGCACGCCGTGGGCCGTTGCTGCCGCGCTCGTCGATGGCCAACTGGGCGTCGCGCAGATTCATCCGGACCGGCTGTCGGATGCGGCTATCTTGGCGCTGGGCCGGAGGGTGCGCACGCGGGTGGCCCCGGACCTTCAGGCGCGTTTCCCCGAGGAGTGCCTGGCGCGAGTGACGATCGAATTCCGCGGGGGACGGCGCGGGTCGAGTCCCACGATGCGGGCCCGCGGCGATTGGGACGACCCGCTGAGCGACGCCGAGCTGGAGGCGAAATTCCACCAGCTCGCCGAGCCGACACTCGGGGTCCGCCGCGCCAGGGAGATCCATTCCGTGCTCGAAACGCTGGAGGAGCGACCGGCTCAGCACCTTCTGGATTTGCTGCAGTGAGTGAATCTATTCCCCTCGGTGTCGAGTTCGCAGGTGCGGGTGCACCTGCGAACTCGATGACTCGGAAGCCACCGATGAAATGGCGATTCGTTGTTCTCCCTCTCCTGGTCTTTGCTCCCACGGGTCGGGCCGATGAGGCTGGCAGTTTCCAGGTGGAATGCGAGGAACTGGATGGCCCCTGGTCGAGGGTCTCGGACCCGCTCGCCTCGGGCAAGGCCGCTATCGCCCTTTCGCTCGAAAAAAATGCCGGATCGTTCTCGCTCGATCTGCCCCCGGAGGCCTTCGCGCCCGGCCGGTACTCGGTCACACTCCGCGTTCGATCGCCGCGTCTGAACGAGGCCTTCGTTGCCTTCACCCTGGCCACCCTCACCCTGGTATCCGACGACGGATCGATGGGATCGAGGGACCTGAGCCGCTGGAGTTTCTCGACGCCCGGAGACTACGAGGATTTTTCCATCACGGTTGTTCTGAGGCAGCGCCGGTCACTTTCCTTCACCTTGTCGTGGGTGCGGGCCAAGGAGGCGGCGGCCCAGGCGGCAGCGGGCATTGCCCCGACGGCGCCCGAGGCCAGCGAGGCGGCCCAGGCGGCGGAGTCCGGCAGCGAGACCGATCCGGGCGTTCTCGAGCTCGAGGTCGGCGAGATTCGATTCCCCTGCCTGCTGGCCGACCGCGTCAGCGTCGTCCGGATCGGAGGGGACGTTCTGATCGAACGCGCCCGGCCGCAGAAGGTCCATGCCGCGCCCGGCGAGGCCAACCCGATCGAGGTCGCCGTTCTGAACCTGGGCGACCAGCCCAGGAGCGTCCTCGTCCGGGCCGAGGTTGTCGCGGGGATGGACGAACGTTCCCCGGCGGGAGAGAAGGCGGTAGACGTGCCCGGCGGGGAGCGCTTGGTCGTCCGCATCGACCATTCGGCGGGTCCCGCCGAATACGGCCGCGAGGTCCGTACGCGGCTTTTCGAAGGCGACCGCCAACTCGACGAGGCCTCCGAGTACTTCAGCGTGAGCCGCAACATCTGGCAGGTCTCGATCCAGGCGCCTGGTTTTCTCGAATGGATTTGGGCGCGCCGTCCGGGCTTTCTGGAGGAAAAGGTGGAGGGCGAGCGTTCGGCCTACATGAACGTTTCTGAGGCTTTTTCGTGGGCGCCGTGCAGCTTCAGCGACCTGACGCCAGACACGGAGGAATGGTGGACGGGCCAGAATGCCTACCACAGCACGCTCGGGGAGGGCCGGCGCTGGATTCGACTTTCGCACGAGAACGGGATGAAGATGATCACCTATTCCTGGCCCTCGGCCTGCGGGCCGATCGGCATGGAGTTCGCCCGGCGTCATCCCGACTGGATTTCGAACCAGGCCATTGGGCTCGGCATGGATTTCAAGGTCCGCGACCTCCGCTGGCAGCAGTGGGCGAACGGGCGCGGCAAGCCTTTTCTGGCGATGGTGGGCCGCACCTGGCACTCGGCTGGCATCGACCGCGGGCAGCTTGCGGCCCTCGACTTCGGGGCCGAGCAGATTCTCCGGTCCGCCACCCAGCTCGGATGGGACGGGGTCCGTTTCGACATGCCGTGGCGCTGGAGCGCCATGGGCGGCGAGGGCGTGCACCGGGAATTCGAGGCGCTGGGGGCCTCCGAAGAGGCCCGGACCCTTTTCCCCGACCTTTTCGGCAAGAAGGAGACCTGGACGGGGGACGAGGTGTCCTACCGCAACATCCGGTGGGCCAAGCATCGGATTCTCAAGGCGCATCCGGGTTTTGTCTTTTCCTACAACTACGGCGCGGACGAAGCCGTGGCAACGGTGCAGGAGCCTCGTGCTTTCGCGGAGGCGTGTGCAGGCGGCGGCCAGATCATGGATGAGGCCATCCGGCACTACCACGGAACGTGGCTGGACTACGGTCGCCGCATACTCCGGGAATCGGACCTGGTTCGCGCCCGAGGCGGGCATTTCCTCGTGGTCGCCATGGACTCCGGCGTGCAGCGCCTCTCGGAGCTGGATTACATCTACATGCGTATTTTCACCCTCGCTGGCCGCGCACATCCCTACAACGACTACCGCTGGGATCAGTCACCCACGGGTCGTTATGCGCAGTTCGCCACTCGATACGGGGAGTGGCTCTGGCATCCCGACTTTGTCGGCCTGCCGGAGGCCAGCAAGATTTTCCAGATCGAGTCCCCGGGCCCGATCTGGTATGCGGACCACGCCGCCCGGCGCGAGTCCGGTGGAAAACTCCAGATCGTTCTCCATTTGATCACCGAGCCGCCGTCGCCGGGCCCGTTCCGGCCCGCGGCCCAGGTGCCCGCCCGGCAGAAGGATGTCCGGGTCACTTTCCTCGGCATCGGCGACCGTTCCCGAGTGAAGGCCGTCCATGCCTTTTCGCCGGAGCCTGGGACGCGTTCGCTGGCCGTGCGGCTCGAGGAAACCGGGGGCCGGGCAACCGCGGTTGTGCCCGAACACCACTACTGGACCCTCCTGGTGTGGGAAGTGGAATGAATTTCTCGATGGGAAGGGGCAACACGGATGCCGATATCGAAGCACGTCCTTCTTAGCCTGATGTTCACCGCCGCCTTCAGCTTTGGCGAGGAATGGGCCTGGAGACACCATCGTCTGCCCCACGTTCTGGCGGCTCAGGGCATCTGGAACGAATCTTACCGAGTGGACGAGGCCCTGTCGGAGGCTGGCGGAGGCGTTCTGCACGAGGCGTTATACGACCACTATCGCAACGCGCAGGGTTTTTATCTCCACCGCGGCCGAGCGGAGGCCGGCTTTCCGGCGACGGCGGAAGAGCTTTTCGACTACGACCTGGTCCTGCTCAACAACGTGCCTGCCACTTCCTTCTCAGACTCGCAGAAGGAGGCGATCCGAGGCTTCGTCGAGCACGGGGGCGGACTCCTGGTTCTCGGCGGCTACTGGACGCTGGACAAGGGGCGGATGCGGGGGACCGTTCTCGAAGCCGTCCTTCCTGTTTCGATCCCTGGCGACGGGGCGCGTCTCTTGCAGGAGCGCCGAGGGATCGCGCTCGAGGCCCGGGGCGACCATCCCCTGACGCGCCTGCTCGACTGGTCCCCCGAACCGTCCGTGTTTTTCTACCACCGGCTCGTGCCACGGGAAGGCGCGGTGGTGCCTCTCGCCATGGCCGACGTTCCCGCGCTGGTCCTGGGCGAATTCGGACGGGGCCGTACCGCTGTTTTCGCTGGCAGCGTGTGCGGCGAGCCGCCCGAGGGCCGCCTGCCCTTCTGGGACTGGAGGGACTGGCCCGTATTTCTTTCGGGCGTCCTGGAGTGGCTGTGGACGCCGCGACGTCAGATGTCCGATGCTCTTCCGCCACCCCAGGCGTCCGCCGTTGAAGGGCTGTCCGCGGCGGAACGAGAGGACTTGACCCTGGCGGAGGACGCGGAGAAAGTCGCTCTCATCCAGAAGGCAGTCGCCCGCTGCGACGCCGCCACGGCCCATGTCCTCTTCGAGGAACTCACTGGCGACACGGACATCTCCTCGGAGCTCCAGATCGCCATCATGAAGGCGATCGTCCCCTTCGCTCTCCCCGCCTGGGTGGGACCCCTTCTGACGATGGACGTGCCGGTCGATCCGGCTATCCGCCGTCAATGGCTCGAACTGGTCGGGGCCACCCGGTCCCTCGGGGCCCTCCCTTCGCTGCTCGAGAACCTCGACTCGGCCGATCTCGACACCCGCCGCGCCGTGCTCGCCGGCCTGGCCGGGCTGCGTTCGTCCAAGGCCGTTCCTCGGCTTTCCCAGTTTCTGGCGCGGTTGCCCGTAGTGGACCGGGACTCCGTTCGGACGCAGGAGGAGTATCTTCTCGTGCTTCCTGATCCGGCAGACTTGAGCGTGGACGCCCTCGTTGCCCTCTATGCCTGCGGATCGCCGGGCAGCGTGCGGCGCGTCCTCGACGCCTATAACGAGTATCTATTCTTTTCGGAGTATCTTTCAGCGCTGTTCAGCAGCGCGAAGATGCCGAACCCGAAGACCGACCCTCAGGGCTATCTTCTGATGAAGGACATGCAGTATCGCCTCCAATTTTTGCGGGGGCAGGTGGCGCGGCTTCAGGACGCCCTGGTTTGCGTTCCGGACTCCCTCGAAATGGAATTCGTGGCGGAGGCCCGGGTGGAACAGCGCCCGCACGTCTTGCGGCTTCTCTACCAGGCCATCGAGAAATCCATGACGGCCAGGAATGCCGCCGCCTGGTCGGGCCTGGCCCGTGCCCGGGACCCTGGAGTGGCCCGGCTGGCCGCGGCGACGGCGGCTCAGCTTGGCGGGGCCGAGGCCGACGGCCTGCTCCTGCAGCATCTGCTTGCCGAGTGGCAGGCGGGGGGCGACGCGGCCCGCCGCCGCCAGGTCCTCCAGCTCGGCCGCTATCTTTCGGCCGATGGCCGGCGCGTGCTTCTCGACCGGGCGAGGGCCGATCCGGACGAGAGGGTCCGCAGGGCCGCGGAGGTTTTCCTCACGCCTCCGTGAAACGGCGCATCCCAATGACGCACCTATTACAGTGCTGATCACTCGAGCCACACGGGTCGGTTTGAGGCAGCACTTCGCTGACGCGGGACAGTGCTCACTTCCGGCGGCGCCGGCGAGCCCGGGCGTTTTTGGAGCGAGTCGCGGCCTCAGGCGTCTGGCCGCGGCCTTCCAGAACGGCGCGGATCAGGAGGGGCCAGACGATGGTGGCGTCGGCGAGGACTTCAGCGTAGCGGCCGCCGTCCTCCGGGCTGACGAACTTGCCCCAGGAGACGCCCTCGCTGTAGGTGCAGCCGCTGAGGCCGCCCCAGTGGTCGGGCTCGGGGCAAAGGCGCACGCCGTACTGGATGCGAGGGACGCGGAGTCGGACGCCGAGGCGCATATTGATGATTTCCGCGAAGCAGGCAACCTGCTGCGCCCAGTTCCTGGGCACGCCTCCGCCTACGGTGAAGATGCCGATTCGCTTCGCCTGAATGAGCCGGCGTGCGATGTCGTATAGGTCGCCATAAGGATTGAACGACGGGAGTGTCTTGAAGAAGCCGGAGGGATTCCGGTCGTCACCCTTCTTGCAGGTTTTCTTGAGAGCGTAGGTCGCCACGTCGAGTCCGAGCTCGGAGTCCGTGAAGGCGGGGATGTAGACGGGGACACGGCGGCGGAAGGCGCAGCCGAGGATGCTGGGGACCTGTCCGAGCTCGACGAGCCGGCGGCCGATCTCGCGGGTGATATCGGAGGAGCAAGCGGGATGCGATGCGTCGAGTCGGCCGAGCACCTCGTGGACGATGCTTTCGGCGTCATAGAGGTTGGCTTCCATCTCCAGGGTGTCATAAACGCGGTTGTAGCCCCAGAGGAAAAGCCTGCGATCGCTGATTCGGGCGTCGTGCTTGTAATGGACGCCCCCGATGGTCTCGGAGAGGCCATGGGTCATGAGCGCGCCGGTGCTGACGATGAGGTGGGCGAGGCCGTTTTCGATCATTTCACAGAGGACGAGGCCCATCTTGGCGATGGTCATGGCCCCTGAGAGCGTGACCACGATGGTGCAGTCGCGATCGGCAGCCATGGCCTTGAGGACCTGGTAGGCCTCGCCGAGCCGCCGGCCGCCGAAGGCGGTTCGAGACATGCGATCGAGGAGGTCGGAGAAACCACGGGCGTTTCGGACGTCCAGGGATTCGAGGGGCTCGAGGCCGTCTTTTCGTCCGTCATGGAGCTCGCGTTTCATGGGTCTTGGGTGTCAGGTGTCAGGTGTCAGGCGTCCGTCCTCATTTGACACCAGACCCGCCTCCCACTGGAGGAAGTCTGGCGGGACATCTTTCCGTCCCTCACGTATCGCACGCGAGATGGCTCAGGCCTTGAGGTCCACCAAGTTGCGGCTCAGGCGTTCGTACTGGTCCCGCAGCTCCCCGAGGCGGGTGCGCTCGCGCTCGACCACGGCGGCCGGCGCCCTTTGGACGAAGTGCTCATTGCCCAGCTTCTTGCGGATTTCCTCGATCTGGTGGCGGAGGGAAGCCTGCTTGTCTTCCAAGCGCTTCTTTTCGGCCTCGCGGTCGATGTGAGCGAGGGGGACGTAGACCTCGACGTCCTCGACGACCTCGGATGCGGCGTTTTCGGGCTTGGCGAGGTCCGGGGCGATCTGCACATCCTCGACGAGGGCCAGTTTCTGAAGAAGGGGCCGGTGATGCTGAAGCGCCGCGGCAACGATGGCGTCAGGGACCTTGACCCGGACATCGAGTTTCTGGCGCTCGGGCAGGTTGAGCTTGCGGCGTATATTGCGTACGCCGCGGACCATGAGCTGGAATCGCACCATCTCCGATTCGGAGGCGGGATCGAGAAGGTCACGATTCGGTATCGGCCAGGCGGCGATCATGACGCTCGCGGATGCCCTATCCTGCCGGGCGCTGGGGAGGCCCCGATGAGGCAGAATCTGGCCAAAATATTGCCAGATTTCCTCAGTCACAAAGGGGAGGATCGGGTGCAGCAGGCGGAGGACATGATCGAGGACGTAGGCCAGGCAGCGCTGGGTGAAGAGGCGGGCGTCCGCGTCGGCTTCGGGACGAAGCCTGGGTTTGACCATTTCGAGATACCAATCGCAGAACTCGTGCCACACGAAGTCATAGAGGGTATTGGCGACCTCGTTGATGGTAAACGCTTCGAGGTGAGCGGTGACCTTCTCGGTGGTCCGGGTGAGGCGGCTGAGCATCCAGCGGTCTTCGAAGCGGAATTCGGCCCCCGGGAGGAGTTTGGAGGACTGCTGGGCGACGCCTTCGAGGTTCAGGAGGACGAAGCGGGAGGCGTTCCAGAGCTTATTGGCGAAGTTACGGCCCAACTCGAAGCGCTCGGAAGTGTTGATGCGTCGTCCGTCGGGCAGCGCCTCGGGCTTGACGGGCAACCGAGCATCCTGGTTGTCCGTACAGAGGGAGGCCAAGGTGAATCGGAGGGCGTCGGCCCCGTATTTTTCGATGATATCGAGGGGGTCCACGCCATTTCCGGCGGACTTGCTCATGGCGCGGCCTTGGCCGTCGAGGATTTTGGCATGGATGTAGACGTCATGGAAAGGGACCTGGCCGAGGTTTTCGAGGCCGGTGATCACCATGCGAGCGACCCAGAGGCTGATGATATCGCGGCTGGTGACGAGCACGCTGGTGGGATAATAGCGCTCCAGTTCGGGGGTCGCCTCGGGCCAGCCCAGAGTCGAATGGGGCCACAGGGCGCTGCTGAACCAGGTATCCAGGACGTCCGGGTCCTGCGTCAGGGCATGTCCGTGTCCCAGGGCATCAGGCGTGAGATCGGTCAAGCTGCAGATGAGCCAGCGACCGCTGGCGTCCAAGCGGGTCCAGCACACATCATCGCGTCCACGAAAAGCGGCCTGGAGGTCTGATTCCTCTACGTTCTCGGCGTACCAGATGGGGATGCGGTGTCCCCACCAGAGCTGTCGGCTGATGCACCAGTCGCGTTTTTCGCCGAGCCAATCGAGGTAGGACCGGGCATAGCGCTCGGGATGGAAGCGGACTCGGCCGTCTCGGACGGCCTGCATGGCGGACTCGGCCAAGTCGGCCATCTGGACGAACCACTGGTCCGAGAGATACGGCTCAATGGGCGTCTTGGAGCGATCGGAGTGACCGACCTTTGTTGGATAGGGTTCCGTCTTTTCGAGGAGGCCGAGGCTCTCGAGCTGGCGTACGACGTTCTGGCGAGCCTCGTAGCGGTCCTGCCCGGCGAACGCGCCGCCATTGTCGTTGATGTGGCCGTCCGGCGTCAGGATGTTGATCATGGCCAGGCCGTGGCGCAACCCAGTCGCATAGTCATTCGGATCGTGAGCTGGAGTGACCTTGACGCAGCCGGTTCCGAACTTGGGGTCCACCAGTTTCGCGTCCGCCAGGATGGGAATCTCCCTGTGGACCAGAGGTAGAGTGACGGTCTTGCCCACGAGGTCGCGGTAGCGCGGGTCGTCCGGATGCACGGCGACGGCAGTGTCGCCCAGCATGGTCTCGGGCCGGGTGGTGGCGATGACGACGTGACCGGAACGGTCGGTAAGCGGGTATCGGAAATACCACAGGGAGGACTGGACCTCCTCGTAGAAAATCTCGTCGTCGGCGACGGCGGTCTGGAGGAAAGTGTCCCAGTTGACGAGTCTCTTGCCGCGGTAGATGAGGCCTTTACGGAAGAGGCGGAAGAAGGTATGGCGGACGGCCCGAGCGCAGACGTCATCGAGGGTGAAGCGAGTGCGCTGCCAATCGCAACTGCAGCCCATCCTGCGGAGCTGGCCGAGGATGCGGGCTTCGTATTCATCCTTCCATTTCCAGATGCGAGCGACGAGTCCCTCGCGTCCGATATCGTGGCGTGAGAGCTTTTCCTGCTCGAAGAGGCGGCGTTCGACGACGGCCTGGGTGGCGATGCCCGCATGGTCCGTCCCGGGCATCCAGAGGGTGTCACGGCCCTGCATGCGACGCCACCGGATGAGGAGGTCCTGGATGGTATTGTTCAGGGCGTGGCCGAGGTGAAGTGCGCCGGTCACATTCGGAGGAGGAATGACGATCGCATACGCGGCGCGCTCGGGGTCCGGCTCGGCGTGGAAGTAGCCCTGACTTTCCCAATGGGGATACCACCGGGCCTGGGCCTTTTGCGGCTCATACTGTTTCGGGAGATCGGGCGTATTCACGGTTGAGATGGGTATGACGGCGGACGAAGCCCGCACGGGCTTCGCTACACGGAACGCGCGGCCCCAGGCGCGTGAACACAACAGACGGCGGACGAAGCCCGCACGGGCTTCGCTACGCGGCCCCCCGGATGCGTGAG
>JACPCR010000094.1 GCA_016179685.1 Planctomycetota bacterium
AGAAGGAAAGACACCGGCTTTACCCGTACAAAACGGCCCTCGAGACCGTCAAGTGGCCTCTCGCGGCATAAAAAGATGAGCGGGGGCCGAGTTACACCCCAGGCCGTCACTCCAACTTGGGTTAAGGCCTTCTTCTTAAGTGGTTGTATACAAACGTGTTATCAGTCTATTTCTCAGGAGGGGCTCCCCGAAGAGGCATGCCCAGGGGTCGTTCCGGTGTCCGAGCGAATCTCTGCCGAACTTCGGCTGCCCTTTACTCGTCTCTCTCCTTTCGAATCTCGAACCGCCCGAGCGAGCCGAGGGGTCCCGCCAGGGCTTCCGGGTCCCCGACCACCACGAGGCTGAGGTCCTCGGCGTGGACCGTCTCGCGCAGGACGCGGTTCACCCGTTCCAGGCCGGTGCGGGCGATCCTTTCCCTGGCCTGCGGCGTGTAATCCAGTGGCCGGTCCAGGAAAAGGTCGCCCAGGGCCGCCTCTGCCCAGTGTTTCGGGCTCTCGAAGCCCAGGGGAAACGAGCCGATCAGGGCGGTCTTCGCCTTCGCCAGCTCCTCTTCCCGAAGCCCTCCCTCGGTCGCTTCCTTGAGGACCTGGAGGACGAGCGTGACGGTCTCCCTCGCTTGCTCGTTGCGGGTGAAGGTCTGGACGAGAAACGTGCCGGCGTGGACCGTGGCGCGGTTCGAGCTGAAGATGCCATAGGTCTTGCCTTCCTGGCTGCGGACGGCATTCATGAGGCGGGAGGAGAAATCGCCGGCGCCCAGGATGTGATTGGCCATGCGGAATGCCTCGTGATCGGGCGAGGCGGCGGCGAGACCACGGCCCCCGAAGAGGAGCGTGGCCTGGGTCAGATTCTTCTTGGCGACCAGGCGTCTTCGGGCCGGGTAAACGAAGGAATCGGGCAGCCGCACAGGCGTCGTGCGCGTGCCGGTGCGCCAGTCGCCCAGCCGGGCCTCGAGGGCAGCCAGCATCGCCGTCGGATCGGTGTCCCCGATCATCGCGATCATCAAGTTGGCCGCGTGGAAGTGGCGGTCGTAGAAATCGACCAGGTCGTGACGCCGGAGGCCCCGGACGCTGCGATCGGTCGGGAAACGGCCCAGGGGCAGGTCGGACCCGTAGACCATCGCCTGGAAGTGCCGCATGCCGATAAAGTCTGGGTCCGAATAGCCTGCCCGGATGCCCGCCCGGTGCTGCTGGAGCACCCGGCGCAGAGCGGCCGGGGGAAAGGTGGGCCGGCGGAGCATCTCGACGAGGAGGTCGAGGGTCCGTTCGCTCTCCCGGCCGAGGACCTGGGCCTCGATCCGGGTATTCTCCCCGCCGGCCTCCACGTGGAATTCGCCGCCGATCTGGTCCATCGCAGCGGCCAGGGCCATCGAATCGTGCGCGTCCGTCCCCTCGAGCAGCATGTCGGCCACGACGGCAGCGAGACCCTCCTTGCCGCGCGGATCGTGCAGGCTGCCGGTCCGAACCAGGAACTCGAAAGAGACCACCGGCTGTTCCCGGTGCGCGGCGGCGAGGAGAGTCGCTCCGTTGGAAAGGTCCGTTCGGAGGAAATCCGGGACGGCCAGGGGTCGGAATTCGGCCAAGGCAGGGGGAAACCGGAGAAGGGAGAAAAAGGCGAGCAAAGCCAGGATTACCCGGCCAGGGACGAACGGCACTCCCATGGAGCCGCCATTTCTGACAAGCGTTTCGTACAAAGGGGTTGGGAAATGGCGGCTCGTAACCCTGTTCATCAGTGCAGGTGCACTTGCGAACTCGTCTGCTCTGCGGGCGCTTCGCTACCCCGCGAGGTAAGTCTGCGAATTCAGAAGTCCCTCGTACTGGGCCTGCATCCGTCCCGCGGTCTCGGCATCGATCACTCCGTCCTGCTGAAGGTGGCGGAGCTGGTCGCTGAACTGCTGGCGAAGGTCTTCGCGTTTGAAGCGGACGTATTCCAGGACCTCGCCGCAGGTGTCGCCCTCGATGATGTTTGGGATGTGCCAGCGGCCCGTCGCGGCATCCACCCAGACCGTCACTTCTGTCACCGCTCCGAAAAGATTGTGAAGGTCCCCCATGATGTCCTGGTAGGCGCCGAGAAGGAAGATGCCCAGGTAATAGGGGCCGTGAGGGACC
Organism: Planctomycetota bacterium; assembly: GCA_016179685.1. Taxonomy (GTDB): domain Bacteria; phylum Planctomycetota; class PUPC01; order JACPCR01; family JACPCR01; genus JACPCR01. The sequence continues at coordinate 2,106 of JACPCR010000094.1, forward strand.
CCGTTGTTCGCGCCGTCGAAAACCAGGGAATGCAGCTCCAGCTCGCGCTTGTCGGCCCTGGCGTCCACGAACCGGTCGATCTTTCCGTCCGAGTCGCACGTGATGTCCATCAGCAGCGCCCGCATGTCCGGGCGTTCATTGAGCCGCTGGAGCGGAGCGATGGGGAAGAGCTGGCCGACGGACCAGAAGTCGGGCAGGGACTGGAAGACACTGAAGTTGCAGGTGTATTTCTTGGAAAGGTAGCGGCGCAAGTGGGAGGTGTCGCGTCGCCGGGCGTGCTCCGCGGCCAGGTGGAAGTCCACCAGTTCGGCGATGCGGCGGAACAGCCCCTCGCCCCAGGCTCGGTCCCTCAGGCTCAGGTAACCTAGGCTGAACAGGGAGAGCACCTCGTCGCGCATATTGACCGCGCGGTGGTACAGCTCGCGGAAATTCTTGGGGTTGAGGTTCTCGACGATCCACTTCAGCTCCTTCACCGGCCGCGGCGTCTCACGCGAGGGCTGAAGGCTGGATAGGTCGACCTCCTCCGGACCCGTTGCGCGCACATCCACGGCCAGGAGCGAATGGTAGGCGCTCACCCCGCGGCCGGACTCGCTGACCAGCACCGGGTCCGGAATCCCCTCGGAATCACAGACCTGCCGCACGGTATCCACGATGTCGTTGCAGTATTCCTGGAGCGAGTAATTGGCGCTCGAGTCGGAAGAGCTGGCCGATCCGTCGTAATCAATGGCCAGCCCGCCTCCGACGTTCAGGAATTTCAGGGTATCAGCGACCTGGTAGACCTTGCAGTATAGCCGGGCGGCCTCCTGCACCGCCTGCGTGATGCGCTCCACCTGGGTGATCTGCGATCCGATGTGGAAATGGAGCATCTTGAGGAGGTCCAGCGCCCCGCGCTCCTTCAGCAGGTCCAGCCCTTTCAGGATATCCGAGGTGGACAGCCCGAACTTGCTGGCCTCGCCGCTGGATTCCTCCCATCGGCCCGCGCCCCGGGCATAGAGCCGGCAACGGAAGCCCACCTCCGGCAAATCCGAGAGGCGGTCCGACATGCTGAGAAGCCGCGGTAACTCATCCACCTGCTCGCAGACGACGATCACCCGTTTCCCCATCCGCCGGCCCAGACAAGCCATCTCCAGGTAGGTCTGATCCTTGAATCCGTTGCACAGCAGCAGGGCGTTCGGATTGTCATGGATCGCCAGGGCCGCCGCCAGCTCCGGCTTGCTCCCGACCTCGAAGCCGTAGTTGTAGCGCCGCCCAGCCCGGTGAATCTCCTGGACCACGTTGCGCGTCTGGTTGACCTTGATCGGGAACACGCCCTGGTAGTGGCCCTGGTAGTTGAATTCCTTGATGGCCCGGGCGAACGACTCGTGAAGCTCTTCGATCCGCCGGGCGAGGAGTTGAGGAAAACGGAAGATGAGGGGAGTGAGAACCTGCCGTTCCCGCAGGTTGGCCAGAAGCTGGTAGAGGTCCGCCTGCACCCGAGGATCGCCCGTCGGCTGGACCACCGCGTGTCCCTCGGGATTGACGCCGAAGAATCCGCGCCCCCAGGTGTCGAACCCGTAGAGCTTCACCGCGTCCATCACCGACCACTCCGACGAGGCGAGCGGCGGCGTTTCCACCCGGGGACCCACGATGGTTTCGATTGCCATGGACCACTTCCCTCAGCCGACGGTAATGTTGGGAACAAACGTGAGCATACAGTATATCACACCTGTCAAGTCCCCTTTCGGATCGAGAACATCGGTTGCACGGATGTCTCGGCTCCCGCTCGCGAAGAAGACGAAGGAAAATCTTGGAAGATGAGTTGGAGAGAAGAGAGTTTACAGAAATACCAATTCTAGGATTTCTTCCGCGAACATCGACAGGAATCCTGGAAAATTTTCTGCGGTGGCGGAGCCCCGGGCACGGAGGAGCAGGGATATTCGATGGTGACCGGATGGGGATTTCCGAAGCGGCGATTTTCGTTTATCATGGGACTCCGTTCATCGAAAGGGTAACCTCGGCATGCGGATCAATCTGAACGGAAAAATGCTGTCATCGGACCAGGCCACGATCCCTGTGCTGGATCACGGATTTCTCTTTGGTGACAGCGTGTACGAGGTGATCCGAACGGCCAACGGGCGGCTCCTCACCGCGCGGGAGCACATCGAGCGCCTCCGGGAGTCCGCAGCGGCCATCCGGCTTCCGCTGCCCCTGACGGACGAGCAGTTCCTCAGGGAGCTGGAGCGCACGCATGCCGAGGCGGGACACGCGGAATCCTACCTGCGCCTCGTGGTGACGCGGGGCGTCGGGGAGATCGAGCTGTTGCCGCGTTCCTGCCGCCAGCCGAACTGGCTCATCATCGCCAAGCCCCTGGCCGCCTGGCCGGAAAGCTGCTACACCGATGGCATCCCGGTCTGCCTCGCGCACATTCACCGGAATCCGGACAGCGCCCTGAGCCCGCGGATTAAGTCCGGGAACTACCTCAACAACGCCCTCGCGCTCATGGAAGCCGCGGACGTCGGGGCCGGCGAGGCCATCATGCTCAACCCGGACGGCTGGGTCACCGAGGCGACCACGAGCAACGTCTGGATCGTCCGGGACGGTGCGGCCCTGACGCCGTCGCTCGATTGCGGGCTGCTTCGGGGCATCACGCGGGGCATCCTTCTGGAGATCGCGCGGGCGCACGGCGTTCCCGCGCGCGAGACGCGAATCAGCGCTGGCGAGATGCTGGGGGCCGACGAGGTGTTCCTCTCCGGCACGACCCGAGGCGTCATGCCGGTCCGTCAGGTCGACCAGACCCGGATCGGCAGCGGGCGGCCGGGTCCCGTGACCCGGCGGCTACACGAGCTCCTCGAAGAGCGCCTCCGGGCGAACTAGTATTCGAGATTGAAACCGCCGGTGCACTGGCGGTCTCGTCACCTAGCTGGAATCGGCCGATCGGGCCGGCAGCCAGAACCCGCCATCGACCCGGAGGCACGCGGCCGTGATGTACGAGGCGTCCTCCGAGCAGAGAAAGACCGCCGCCTTCCCCAGCTCCTCGATCGTCCCCAGGCGTCCCCAGGGGAGCTTCTTGCCCAGCTCATAGATTTGCGACTCCGGGACGAACCGCCGTTCTCCAGGCGTGTCGATCCATCCGGGCTCGATCACGTTCACGCGAATGCGGTGCGGGAGCAGTTCCTCCGCCATGGTATAGCCCATGTGGTTGATGCCGGCCTTGCAGGCATTGTAGGCGAGGGAGGTCCGGAACGGGATGAAGGCGTGCACGGAGCTGATGATCAGGATCGCTCCGCCCTGCCCGCGCCGGACCATGTCGCGAGCGCAGGCCTGACTCGTGTGGAAGACGCTCATCAGGCTGACGCCCAGAACCCACTGAAATTCCTCGCCGCTCAACTCGAGGAACGGCTTGCGGACCGTGCTGGCCGCGTTGTTCACGCAGATATCGATCTTGCCGAAGGCTCGGAGGGTCTCCTGCACCATGTGATCGACCGCCTCGCGTTTCGACACGTCCGCCTGGCAGACGATGGCCCGTCGGCCGAGCCCGCGAATCTCCCGGGCCACGGCTTCCGCCTCCGCCTCGTGAGTGTTGTAATTGAGCGTCACGTCGGCCCCTTCCCGGGCCATCTCGACGGCGATCCCTCGCCCGATCCCGCGGTTCGATCCGGTGACCAGCGCGACCTTTCCGGCCAGCTTCATAACCCGCACTCCTTTCTTGTCATTCCCTGGGCTTCCTGCCACAATGCATGAGTTTAGTATTCAAGCTCGCAAGTGCGGGTGCACTTGCGAGCTTGAATACTAGCAGGAGGTGCCTGAAATGAAAGCCTCGACGCCTTATTCACGAGAGGAACTGTTCGGCCTGGGCCGGAGGCGCACGTTCACCGGCGAGGCCTTGGCGCAGATCGCCTTTCCCCTGGGGGGCATCGGCACGGGAACCGTCTCCCTGGGCGGCCGCGGCCAGCTCCGGGACTGGGAAATCTTCAACCGGCCCGCCAAGGGGAAGAACCTGCCTATGACGTTCTTCGCCGTGTGGGCCCAGGCGGACGGCCTGCCCGCGGTCGCCAAGATTCTCGAACGGCGGTTGCTCCCGCCTTTCACGGGTTCCGGCGGACACGACCGCAGCGGACTCGGCGGCGTCGCCCGACTCGACGAAGCCGCGTTCCGCGGCGAGTACCCGTTCGCCCGGATCGATTTCCGTGACGCCGACCTTCCCGTTCGCGTGCGCCTTGAGGCCTTCAATCCCTTCATCCCTCTGCGGGTCGAGGACAGCTCCATCCCGGCAGCGCTCTTCCAGTGGACCTTCGAGAATCGGTCAGGACGGCCCGTCGCGCTTTCGCTTCTGAGCACGATGCAGAACCCCGTCGGCTGGCAGGACATCGGGGTCGAGACCAAGCCGTTTCCGCCCCGTCTCAACCAGTTCCGCGAAGAAGAACCGGTCCGGGGCCTGTGGTTCTGGTCGCCCGAGCTGAAGGCGGAGGACCCGAACCAGGGCACGGCTGCGCTGATGACGACGTGGCCCGATGTGGACGTGCAGACGCGGCTCTACCGCGGGGGCTGGTGGGACAGCGCCCACCTGCTCTGGGACGATTTCGCCGCGGACGGGCGTCTCGAGCACCGGATCGAGTCCACCTACCGGCAGGGAGAGAAGCCTGCGGGCACGGAGAGGCCCGAGGTCGGCGCCCTCGCCTTAAGAACCACCGTCGCGCCCGGCGGCTCGGTCACACTGCCCGTCGCCATCGCCTGGCACTTCCCGTTTATCAAGTGCTGGACGGAGAACATCATCGCCCGCACCGCCGTCTCCCGTCAGTTCCGCGATGCTTGGGACGCGGGCCGAACTCTTTTCGTCAACCTCGATCGGCTCGAGTCCGGCAGCCGACGGTGGCACGGGGCCCTCTTCAGCAGCACTCTTCCTCCGTTCGTCCTCGATGCCGTGAGCAGCCAGGCCTCCATTTTCCGCACCCAGACGTGCTTTCGTCTGGCGGACGGGCAATTTTATGGGTGGGAGGGCTGCAGCGATGATCGGGGCTGTTGCCACGGCACCTGCACGCACGTCTGGAACTACGAGCAAACGCTGGCCTTTCTCTTCCCGTCGCTCGAGCGCTCGATTCGCCGCAACGAGTTTCTCAATTCCGTTTCACCCGACGGGCACATGCAATTCCGGTCCTCCGCGCCGGCGAACGTGCGGATGGGCCGATTTCACGCCTGTGGCGATGGTCAGATGGGGGCGGTCATTCGAGCCTACCGCGATTGGCAACTCAGCGGGGACGACGCGTTCCTCCGGGAAATCTGGCCGAACGTGAAGAAGGCGGTCGAATACGCCTGGACCGGCGGCTGGGACGCGGACAGGGACGGGGTGATGGAAGGCTGCCAGCACAACACGTACGACATCGAGTTCTACGGCCCGAACACGATGATGGGCGCGATGTACCTCGGGGCACTCCGGGCCGCGGAGGAGATGGCCCTGGCCCTGGGGGAGGCGGGAAAGGCGAGGGAGTACCGGACCGTATTCGAGTCGGGCCGCGCCCGCATGGATGCGGAGTTGTGGAACGGCGAATACTACATCCAGAAGGTCGAGGTGAAGGAAGGCCTCGAGGTGCCCGAGCACTTGCGGGGCCCAGCGGCTTGCGGAGCGGGTTGCGCCTGTCGAGAAACACCTTCTCCTGCATCCCCTCCGCTGCCGGCCTTCGAGGTCAAGTACCAATACGGGGACGGGTGCCTGAGCGACCAGCTTCTGGGCCAGTGGGCGGCGCACGTCGCCGGACTGGGGTATCTCCTGGACCCGGCCCGCGTGCGGCAGGCCGTGCTCCACGTCTTCCGCTACAATTTTCAGAAGCCCATCGGCAGCTTCAGCAACGTCCAGCGCATCTATGCCCTCAATGACGAGGCCGGCCTCCTCCTCTGCTCGTGGCCGAGGGGCAGCCGCCCGAAGTTGCCTTTCGTTTACTCGGACGAGGTATGGACCGGCATCGAGTATCAGGTTGCCGCGCACCTCATCTTCGAGGGGCTGGTCGCCGAGGGGCTGGCCATCGTCAAGGGCGTACGCGACCGGCACGACGGGCTGCGGCGCAACCCGTGGGACGAGTTCGAGTGCGGCCACCACTACGCCCGGGCGATGTCGAGCTGGAGCGTCCTGCTCGCCTTATCTGGATTCAGCTTCCAGGCGAGCCGGAAGGCCATCGCTTTCCGGCCGCGGCTCGGGCGAGAGGGCTTCCGCACGTTTTTTTCGACCGGGCAGGGCTGGGGCACATTCCAGCAGAAGGCCTCGGCCGGGAGGTTTGAAGTCGTCCTCGCGCTGCTCGAAGGCGGCTTGGAGCTGGGCTCGCTGGCCGTGCTGCCGCCGAAAGGCTTCGCCGCCGACGGCCGCGTTCAGGCGTCCGCGGATCGAGGGCCCGTCCCGGCTGAGGCCTCGGCCTCCGGTGAAGGATGGACGATCGTTTTCCCCGCGCCGGTCCGCCTCGCCGCTGGCGAGACCTTGAAGGTCCGGCTCGCCGCATCCGCCGGCCGTGCCCGCCGGTGAGTCGGCAGGGGGCCCGCGCCGGTCGTCTCGCCGCTTCGGGCATCGAGGCAGAGGAACGGGTCATGATGCGGGTTGGAGAGGCCGAAGAGTCGGCTTCCGGCGGGCATCGGTGAACTCGTGTAGAAGGCAGCCACAGCCGTGGCGGCCTCTCGGGCCGCCAGACGCCCCTCAGTCCCGAAGCATATCAATGGGGCTGGTCTTTCCGACGTCGGTGGACTTCAGATTGCCGGAATACTCGACGTGCGCGTCGAAGAACATGAGATTGACGCCTTCGTCGTGGTTCTGGGTCCCGTCGGAATCGTCGCACATCATGGTCGTGTTGGATTCCATCTTGTCGACGATGACGCCGATCAGGCCGTTCCGGCCCGCGTAGGATACGTCGATGTCGCGCAGGGCTGTGAACTTGCGGCCCAGCTCGCCTCCGTTGTCGTTGTCGTCCGCCGAGCTGGGGCAGACGTATTGCTCGCGCTCGGCGAGCAGGTTCGACCAATAGAGCGAGGCGATCCACTGGGCGCCGTTGAAGATCGGGGCCTGCGTGCCCGGCCACGAGTAGAACCGGCCCTTCCCAAACATGTCCACGTACTGAGCCATGGCGGTCCCCATGTTGTGAAGGGCGGACCGGCATTTCATCTTGCGCGCCTCCTCCCGCGCCCGCGCCAGAGCGGGGATCAGCATGCCCACGAGGATGGCAATGATGGCGACGACCACCAGAAGCTCGATGAGGGTGAAGGCAGGACGCGGCTTCTTCAGCATGAGGACTCCTTCATTTGTCATTTGTCATCTGTCATTGATTGCCGCCACAAGCCATGAACGCAGAATTTGTCGGGCCACAGGCCTTCCCGCCGGGCTCCTCCCCAGCCGATCGCTGAGTTCGAGGATCCGAACCGCGAAATCGACGAATCTTTCCCCGAGTTCATCCGCGTCCATTCTCTTTTTACATGGGTGGGTTGCCTGGGGATGATAGCAGAAGCTCCCGGCAATGCCATTGCGCCGCGCCGGGAATCCTCTACCGCCTCCTTGCTCGGTGACGAGCTTGCAAGTGCAGGTGCACTGCTGAACAGGGACCGAGTCCTCATGAATTGCGGCGGAGAGGGGCCGTTGCTAGAATTCCACTCGGTTGTTGATGGCCCCACGCGGTCTCAGGACCGCGGCCGCGTTCCAGTCCGTGCACGGGTCAGCCCGGCGGAGAAGGGACCTGGGGCCCCCTGCCTCTCTCCTTTTCCCGTTCGGCTCGTTCGGGTCATGGCGAAAATCAGTCGAGACGATGTCCTGCACGTGGCGTTGCTCTCCCGGGTGGAATTGACCGAGGAAGAGTTGGAGCTGTTCCAATCGCAGCTTGCGGGCATCCTCGCCTATGTCGAGAAGCTCAAGGAGCTTTCCACGGAGGACGCCGAGCCGATGACCAGCGTGATGGGTCTGCATGACGTTTTTCGGGAGGATGAGCCGCGGGCGTCGCTGGGCCGGGAGGAGGCGCTGGCCAACGCGCCGGACCGGGACGAAGACTCGTTCCGGGTCCCGGCGGTGGTCGAATGATTCGGAGACTCGAGTGGAGACGCATTCGCTCAGTGCGGTGGAGCTGGCGGAGTGCATCCGGAAGCGGTCGGTTTCCGCCTTGGAGGCTGTCGAATCGGTTCTGAAGCGGATCGAGCAGCTCGACGCGCAGGTACGGGCCTTCGTGACGGTAGACGCGGACGGGGCGCGGGCTCAGGCGCGTGCCCTGGACGAGAAGCGGGCGCGCGGCGAAGCCCTGGGCCTGCTCGGCGGGGTGCCCGTGGCCGTGAAGGATAACATCTGCACGCGGGGACTGCCGACCACGTGCTCCTCGAAGATCCTGCAGAATTTTGTCCCCCCCTTCGACGCGACGGTCGTCGAGCGGCTGCGGGCCGCCGGCGCGGTCATCCTCGGCAAGACCAATCTGGATGAATTCGCCATGGGGTCGTCCACCGAGAATTCCGGTCTCTTCGTTACCCGGAATCCCTGGGCACTGGACCGAGCACCCGGCGGGTCGAGCGGCGGCTCCGCCGCGGCCGTGTCGGCCCGGATGGCTTCTCTCGCCCTGGGCTCCGATACGGGTGGATCGATCCGCCAGCCGGCCTCCTTCTGCGGCATCGTGGGCGTGAAACCGACCTACGGCCGCGTTTCGAGGTATGGCCTGGTGGCCTTCGCTTCCTCGCTCGATCAGATCGGGCCCCTGGCGCGGGACGTGCCGGACGCCGCGCTCCTGTTGCGGGTCCTCTGCGGGCATGACCCGCAGGACTCGACTTCCGCGGACCGGGCGGTCCCCGATTTTCTTCGGGACCTCGACGGCCCCATCCGGGGCTTGAGGCTGGGCCTGCCCCGCGAGTTCTTCGGAGAGGGGCTTTCCCGCGAGGTGGAGGACGCGGTGCGCCAGGCCATCGAGACGCTCCGGTCCGCCGGCGCGGAGACCCTTGAAATCTCGCTGGCCCACTCCGAGTACGCCGTCGCTACCTACTATCTCGTGGCCACGGCGGAGGCCAGCTCGAACCTGGCCCGCTACGACGGCGTGCACTACGGTTATCGCAGCGCCGAGGCGGGCGACCTCTACCGGCTCTACGCGGCGACTCGGCGCGAAGGCTTCGGGGCCGAGGTCAAGCGCCGCATCATGCTCGGCACTTACGCCCTCAGCTCCGGCTATTACGACGCTTACTATCTGAAGGCCTCGAGGGTCCGTACGCTCATCCGCCGTGACTTCGAAAAGGCCTTCCAGGAAGTGGATGTGGTGGTCTGCCCGACGGCCCCGACTCCGCCTTTCAAGCTGGGTGAGAAGGTGGACAACCCTCTGGAAATGTATCTTTCGGATATCTATACGATCAGTCTGAACCTGGCGGGCCTGCCGGGCCTCTCCCTTCCCTGCGGCTTCAGCTCCGAGGGCCTGCCGCTGGGCATGCAGATGCTCGGCCGAGCGTGGGATGAATCGACGCTCCTGCGCGTGGCTCAGGCCTATCAGAGGCGAACGGATTTTCACCGGCGCGAGCCGAAGGTGTCCCTCTTATGACCGACTACGAAGTGGTCATCGGGCTCGAGCTGCATGCCCAGCTCGCGACGCGGACGAAGCTCTTCTGCGGGTGCAGCACGGCTTTCGGCGCCCCGCCCAACTCGCAGACCTGCCCCGTGTGCCTCGGGATGCCCGGGGTGCTCCCCATGCTGAACCGCGCGGCCTTCGACCACGTCGTCAGGACCGCGCTCGCGCTCCACTGCCGGATCGATCCGGAGACGGCGATGGACCGCAAGAATTACTACTACCCGGACCTGCCCAAGAACTACCAGATCTCGCAGAATGCGCGCCCCATCGGGGTGGACGGCTGGTTCGACATGGAGTCGGGCGGATCAATCAAACGCGTCCGCATCCTCAACGTGCACCTCGAAGAAGACGCGGGCAAGCTCATCCACCCGGAGGATACCGGCGCGGCGACGAGCCGGGTGGACCTGAACCGTGCGGGCACGCCGCTGGTGGAGATTGTAACGGGGCCCGACCTGCGCAGCGTCGAGGAGGCGAAGGCCTACATGGAGAGCATGCGCCAGTTCCTGGTCGCCCTGGGCGTCTCGGACTGCAAGATGCAGGAGGGCTCCCTCCGCTTCGAGGCCAGCATCTCCCTTCGTCCCTTCGGCCAGGAGAAGCTGGGGCCCCGCGTCGAGATCAAGAACGTCAACTCCGTGCGGTTCGTCCTCGGCGCGCTCGAATGCGAGATTCGACGCCAGACCGAATTGCTGAACCGAGGCGAATCCGTCCCACAGCAGACGGTGCTCTACGACGTGCGCCACGACGAGACGCGCCCGATGAGGTCCAAGGAACATGCGGAAGACTACCGGTATTTTCCTGAGCCGGACCTCGTGCCCCTGCACTTGTCTCCGGAGCGGCTCGAAGCCATCCGGGCCACGATTCCGGAGTTGCCCCTGGCCCGCAAGCAGAGGTTCATGCAGTGCCTGGGCCTCTCCTCCTATGACGCGGGTATTCTGGTCGAGGACCCCGCGATCGCCGGCTATTTCGAGGCCTGCGCCGCCCTCCACGCGGACGCGAAGGCGGTGAGCAACCTGATCACGAACGAGGTTCTGCGGGAGCTCAAGGAACGGCGTCTGACGATCGACGCCTTCCCGGTCCGGCCGGAGGGGCTGGCGGACCTGCTCCGTCGTATGGATGCGGGCGAGGTGAGCAAGACGGTGGCCCGGGATGTGTTGACGGAGATGGTGGCGACGGGCCGGGGCGCCGGCCCCATCATCGAGGCCAAGGGCCTCCGGCAGATCGGGGACGAGGCGGTATTGCGGGCGCTCGTCCTTCAGGCGATGCAGCAGAATCCCAAGGCTGTGTCCGAGGTTCGGGCCGGAAAGTCGAAAGCCAGGGGCGCCCTCGTCGGGCCCGTCATGCGGGCCACCCAGGGCAAAGCCGATCCGGGCCTCATCAACAGGCTGATCCAGGAACTCTTGAACCGTCCGTCGTCCGGGGAATAGCACGCCGCCGTTCCTGGGACGCTGAAAAGGAGAACCATACGCCATGATCCATTTTACTTGCGACCTCTGCGGGAAGACTTTGGTAGCTCACCAGGAGCTCCGGTACGTGGTGAAAATCGACGTCTACTCCGCGCTGAACCCGGTGGAGATGTACGACGAGGAGCTGGACAAGGACCCGCTGGAGGACGTCTCCGACCTGCTGCCATCGTCGGAGGAGGCGCACGAGGGTCCCCAGGCCGAGGAGGGCGACTTCCAGACCTTCCGCTACGACCTGTGCCCCGCGTGCCATGCGGAATTCATCAAGAATCCGCTCGGGCGGCCCGTCCCCCGGAAGTTCGGCATCAGCGGGAATTGAGGCGTCAGCGACCCGTCCACCGGCGGGGTCAAGCCGGTGGTGGCGATCGTGTCACCGGTGGACGGGTTGTTGAGCAGCGGGAATTTGCTGCCGGTCACGGTGGTGTTTTCAGCCAAGCTCGAGAAGGGGTGCGCCCACCGTTTTACACGTGCGGGAAGCGGCAGCCCTCCCAGCGTCCCTCCACAGAATCCCCACGGGAAACGGGATGCCTTCGGGAGATCAGTTGAATCCGGCGACGTTCTGCGCGGACGGCGCGTCTCCCAACGTCCCTCCACAGAATCCCCACGGGAAACGGGATGCCGCGGGGAGAACAGGTCTCGCCGGGGCAAGTCTGGAAGGCGAGACAAGAAAACTCGATATTTGACAACTGGCCCATTCACAAGTGGTAAAATAGGAATGTCTCTTGAATTTCGCCGAGGTTTCCCAAAGGAGACGAGTCAGCAAGTGCGGGTGCACATGCTGACTCGTCTCCTGGCGCTCGGCCGCCGTATCCGGATTCATGCCCGATGGCTTCCTCTTCCGGGAAAATCGTGATTCTGTCCGGGCCTTCAGGCGTTGGAAAAACGTCCATCTGCCAGAAGCTGCTCGAGCGGCCCGCGCGGGCCAAGTCGACCTCCGCGACGACCCGGCCCCCAAGGCCCGGCGAGATCGACGGCGTTGATTACCATTTCCTGTCCCGGGAAGAATTCGAAAAACGGCTCCGCGCCGGATGGTTCGCTGAACACGCCGAGGTGCACGCCCACCTCTACGGCACGCCCAGGCATCCCCTCGAGGACGCCCTGCAGCAAGGCGTCACCTTCCTGCTGGATATCGACGTCCAGGGGGCCGAACGCATCCGCCAGCGATACCCCGGCGTTCTCTCCATCTTCATCCTGCCTCCCAGCACGGAGGCACTCGAAAAACGGCTGCGCGGCCGCAGGACCGATAGCCCCGGGGTGGTCGAGCGCCGGCTCGCCCGCGCCCGTGCCGAGATCGCCCGGCAGGACGAGTTCGATTACCGCGTCGTCAATGATAGACTAGAACGAGTCGTCCGAGAGATTGAGGATATCCTGGAGAGGCCGAGGCCGGGAGAGCAGAACACCTCATGCCGGGCATGAAGAACCGCAGGGAATTCGAGGGGAAGGCCGTCCTCGTGGGCGTGACGGGCAGCATTGCCGCTTACAAGGCCGCCGAACTGGTGTCGCGGCTCAAGCAGGGCGGCGCGGACGTCCACGTCGTCATGACGCGGGACGCCCAGGAACTGGTCGGGCCCATGACCTTCCATTCCCTTTCCATGAATCCGGTGGTTACGGAGCTTTTCCCTGCGGGCGGGGCGTCCCGACCCTATCACATCGACCTGGTGGACCGGGCGGACCTGATGGTCATTGCGCCGGCCACGGCCAACATCATCGGCAAGATCGCCGCGGGGATCGGCGACGAGATTCTTTCGACCACCGTCCTCGCCGCCTACGACATGCCCGTGATCCTCGCCCCCGCCATGAACGTGCGCATGTTCAGCAATCCCATCGTGCAGCGCAATCTCCAGACGCTCCGAGACCTGGGCTACGTGGTCGTCGATCCCGAGGAGGGCTACCTCGCCTGCGGCTATGAGGGCCGCGGCAGGCTGGCCGGGCTCGAGAGCATTCTGGACGCCATCCGGTCGACACTGAAGAAGCACGCCGGGCGCGGGCGCAGGTTCCCCAGGCGGGAGGAGTGAACCGGATGCCGGGCGATCCTGTTCCGCCGTGCTACAGCGTCTGGAGCAGGGCGAGAAGCCTGGCCCCGACGATCTCCGTGGAGTAGGCCTGCTCGACCCTCCGGCGGCCAGCCCGGCCCATGGATGTCCTGTAATCCGGGCTGGCGGCGAGGCGGTGCAAGGCTTGGTACCACTCGTCATCGGTCCGGCAGAGGAAGCCTTCCTTCCCGTTCTCGAGAATTTCGCCGTTGGCGCCCACCGCGGAGCACACCGCCGGGATGCCTGCCGCCATGTACTGAAGCGCCTTCAGTCCGCACTTGCCTCGGGTCCATTCGTCATCTTCCAGCGGCATCAGGCCGACGTCGAAAGCCAGGAGGTCGGCCGTTTCGGTGGCCTCCGACCAAGCGCGGTTCTCCACCTTCACGCCGGCCATCGCCATGTCTTGATCGGAAACGACGATGAGCCGCAGCCCAGGGATGATACCGGCCAGACGCGAGAGGGGCTGCTTCAGCAGGGCCAGGTAGCGATGATTGACTCGGCTGCCCATCCATCCGAGGGTGAAGTCGCCGGCGGTATGCGCATGAACTTTCATCGAATAGCGGGATAGGTCGATTGCCGTGGGCAACATCTCGACGCGTGGAGCATGGGCGCGGGCAAACTCGGCCAGGACGGCGTTCCCGGCCAGGACCAGGCTTGAGGCCTCCAGGACGCGCTGAAGCCTCCTCAGCGCCCGCGCTCGTGTCCAGGCGGACCAGTCCCCTCGCGGCGACGTGTAGAGAGCGTCGTCAAAATCAAAGATGATGGGTTTCCCGAGCCTTTCGAGCCGGCCGGCCAGGCCCGCCGTGAGCAGGCGCTTCTGGATGAAAAGGATATCGGCCTCGCGGGCGTGTCGTAGAATACGCCGTTCCTCTCTCAGGCGGCGCAGGAGACGGAGCGGCCCCCGTCCCCGGGCCTCGGGCGCAACGAGGTCCACACGAAACCCGGCCCCCTCGAGGACGGGAACGAACTGGGCGACGCGGTAGCGGGTGCTGGCCGCTCGGGTATCGGACTTGGTGAGGAAGAGGATGCGGCGCTTCACGGCCATGTCACCCCGCGCCCCAGAGGCTCATCAGCATCCACCACCCGTAGGCAATGAGAAACGTGAGGATGGCAAAGGGCGCTGTCCAGGCCGCATGGGCGCGGAACGTGATCTCGGCGCCCAGACGCCGGGCCTGCTCGGCCACGATCAGGTTCGCAATCGATCCGATGAGAATCAGGTTGCCCGCATAGGTGCTGGTCAGGGCCAGCAGATAAGCGAGGTCGGGACGCTCCTGAGGCCACTGGGCCATGAGCAGCATGACGGCGGGAACGTTGCTCACCAGGTTGCTGAGCACGATGCTGACCGCGCCAAAAAGGCCCGGCTGGAACAGGTCGACCCCGCGGTCCGAGAAGAAGCCCATGAGGGCCTCCAGGCCGCCGGAGGCGCGAAAACCTCGCAGCAGCACGAACAGGCCGACAAACAGGATCAGAAGCGGCCAGTCCACCAGGCCGAGGAACTGGCTCGTCGTCAGTTTCCGGCTCATCAGGAGGATCGAGGCGGCCCCGAGGACGGTGACCTCCCGCGGCACGGGCGTGAAGAACAGGACGATGATGGCTGCGGTGATGCAGATCGCTTTGCCCGACTGATAGCTGTCCCAGGGCTGCCCGGACCGGAGCTCGAGATTCGCTGATTCGGACGCTGGGGTCTCGGCTTGACCCGCCACGTGCAGCCCGCCTTTCCAGAGGCTCCAGGCGTAGAGGAGGACCAGGCTCAGGAGGCTGGGCGGCCCGCACCAGAGCAGGAATCGGGCGAAATCGAGGCGGGCGGTCTGGCCGATGAACATGTTTTGCGGGTTGCCGATGATCGTGGCGGCGGAGCCGACATTGGAGGCCGCAGCCAGGGCAAGAAGGAATGGAAGGGGATTCCAGCGCCGAATCTGGACGATCTCGAGAATCAGCGGGGTGAGGACGAGGCAGATGACGTCGTTGCACAGGAGCGCCGAGAGGACGGCGGACGCCGCGATGACGAAGGCCATGAAGCGATGGGGACTGGTCTGACCCTGCGCGGCCCGGCGGGCCAGAAAAGTGTAAAACCCACCCAGGCGAAACTGCGCCGAGAGGAGCATCAGACCGAACAGGAGGATGAGGGTCCCGTAATCGATCGCGCCCGTCGCCTCCGGCACGGACACGACACGGGCGACCACCATCAACATGCCGCCCAGGATGGCCACTCCGCTGCGATCGAGCCCGAGGCCAGGAATTTCCCCGAGCGCGATCCCGACGTAGGAAAGCGAGAAGATGAGGATGCCGATGTAATTCATGAACGGGGTTGGTGGGTTGCCCTGCAAGAAATTGGGTGGAAGCGCTTCTGGTGGGGGCAGGGAAGCCGAAGCCGTGAGGAAGCGGTCCCCGAACGGGAAGGGCGGCGATGTCTCCCGTACGCACATTCATTCCGGAGCGTACCGGCGCAGAAGGAGCAGGTCGGCCACGTCCACCGGCAGCTCGACGATCAGGTCGCCGCGCTCCATCCGGAACTTCAATTCGCCCCGTACCCCGCTCGAAACGTGCCGGATGCTACCCGGGTCAAGCACCCGGACCTCGAGGGACGGGACCGGCGAGCCGCGGTAGTTGACCAAGGGGACCGCGATGCCGGCCGGGCTGGCTATCCACGAGGTCTCCACGAGGTCCTCGGACGTGATGATGGGCCGCTTGACCCCGGCTTCGAGCGCCCAGCGGGCGAGAAACGCCTTGATTTCCTGGTTGAAACTCGTCGGCAGGAAGTGGTTGAAGGCCTCGTCCGTCGCGCCGCGGTCACAAGGTCGATCGGGGATGGCCGGTTTCACGTAGGCGGTGCCGGGGAAGGCGGCGCAGGTGATGGCCTTGCCGGAGCCGACCGGTTGAGCGAAGAGGGCCGGAGTAGCGTCCTGGAAGGCGCCGAGCACGTCCAGCTTGGGCCGAGCGCCGGTCAGGCGCTGAAAGACCGAGCCTTCGCCGGGCGACAGAACGGACTTGAAGGCATAGACCTCGAGGATGCCCGGCTGGGCGCCGGGTGAGAGCTTGAAGTAGAGGGTGTCCATGGGCTGAAGCCTGGGCAGCGTGTCCTTGCCGAGAAGGTCGTCCACGGAGGCCTGCTCTCCGGCCAGGCTGACGCCCAGGAGCTTCTGCATTTCGACGCTGGGCGCACCGGCCTCGTCGCGCAGGCCGGCCGGGCCCGCGGCGAAAACGGTGCCTCCGCGGCCGACCCATTTGCGGAGGCCGAGGGCCGCCTCACGCTTCAGGTGCGTCTCCACCAGGTAGACGATCTTCAGTCCTCCGAATTTGCCCGCAGCCATGTCCTCCTCGGAGATGAAATCGACGGGTATCTGCGCGTGCCGCAGCGCGAGGTAGAGATGCTGCCGCTCCGCATTGAACAGGCTCGAAGACGTCCAAATGTCCGTCGAGTTCGAAATGGCCAGTCCCACCTCCGCGGGCCGAACCTTCCCGGGAAAGACCAGGTCCTCGAATAACCCGGCCTCATGGATCACGTCATAGATCGCCCGGTACATGTCCGTGCTCTCTGCCAGCATGCTGTTCTCGGTGTAGCAGAGGGCGGTCGGAATCGGCTCGAAGAAATTGAAAATCTTCGCCCCGTGCGCCACGTCGGCGTAAAAAGCCCGCCGGAAGCTCGCCGGGGTGTTGCCCGGCGTGTGAGGCATCACATACATGAGGATCGGCAGGTCGTGCTCCCGCGCCGCGCACCTCAAGGCGCTCACCAGGTAGCCCAGGACCTGCTGGCTCGTGCTCGGAATCTGCCAAAGGTAGTCCTCGCTCCAGGGCAGCGTCATCGCCCGCTGCCGGAACAGCTCGATCCACTGGAAGTAGTGGGGATGGTAGTGGGGATGGGGCGAATAATTGGCCCCGAAGAGAACCCCTTTCGGCAGGGCCTCCTCCAGAATTCGTGTCCGTTCCTTGAGCTGGTCGAGCCCGTACTGGCTCGCAAAGACCCGGGCGTGGTAGTAGAGACGCGGGTGGCTCTTCCGGAGCGGTTCGTCCGTCTTCCAGGTGATCCTCTTCCAGAGATCATCGGTGGAAAGACCGTCGAGCGCAGGGTCCGGCGGCAACAGGTCCTTCGGCTTAAGTCCCTGGTGCTGCAGGTAGGCGCGGAAGGCCAGGTCCGTCTGTTCGCCTGCCGTGGGGCCGCCCAGGCCGATTTCGTCGCCCAGCGAGACCACCTTGATGTAAGGCCACTGGCCCTTGTCTCTCAGGCTCTGCACCCACTCCCGCAGCTTCGGGGTCTCCACGTCCCGGCAGTCCTTATACCCCGTCTGCCGGAACCTGAGCCGGCGCGACTTCACGAGGTCAGGGTGTATCCAGCCGGGCATATCGTTCACCACGTTGTTGCCGAGCGCCAGGCACATATCGAGGGCCAGCTCGGCGCGGTGCGGGGCATCGCCCGTGGCGTGCTCCGGCGACGGCATGGGAAGGAACGTGTTGAAGAACAGCATCCGGGTCGGAATCCGCCCGCGCGGGGGAAACGCCTTCACCGACGCCAGCAGCTTCTCCAAAACCTCGTCGAAGGTCTCGATCTTCTCCGTGTAGCGCACGTTCCCAGCGACCGCGAACTCCGCCGCTCGTGATCGAGGATTCGTGTACCGAAGCTGACGGATGACGCGGGGCGTTCCGTCTTTCGTGGGCGCGCCGAAGAAGAATTCCAGGTCGATCCCGTCCTGCTGCTGGCCCTGCGGATAGTAAACCTCCGGAACGTAGCCGCAGGTGTTCAGGGCATCGAGGCCCGAGCCGATCTCTACCCACGGCGATTCTTCCCCGGGTCCAAGCCACGCCGTCTCCGCCGGCGCTTGCGGATGCGGTCCGGCTCGATCGATCCAGACCGATTTCCAGTTCCGGATATGCACCCAGTAGGGAGAGTGCTCCCGGGCGGTCGAAGAAACGAGCGCCACCGGCGCGGCCGCGCCGGCGGGATTCCGAATCTTGAGGTAAAGGTCGCCCGCCTGGGTCAACAACCCGTCCAGCGGCAGGTAGCCTTCCTTCTGGATGCGCCGGTTCAGCTCGGCCGTATCCGTTGTCAGAACAACGATATCGACGTTCCGCCGGGCCGCCGGGGCGGGTTGCCGCTCCTTGAAGAGGACGAGCCGCGCGGGTCCCTGCCGGAGGGCAACCGTGACATCGGTGCCCTCCCAGACGACGTTCTCATCCGGGCCCCAGCACCACCGGACCTGGGGCTTGAGGCCGGACTGGAAGGCCCAGAGCTTCACGTTGTTCATACCGCCGTAGGTGCGCTGGAGAACGGTCTGGCCGCCTTGCTCGATGCGCAGTCCGAAGCGCGTCTCGAAGTTATAGCAGGCCTCGTAACGAACGCAGACGTGGTAGCTGCCGTCCGCCGGAATCTGGACCTCGGCGACCGCCTCGGACTCCAACCCCTGCTCCGGCGACCCCAGGTAGCGCTGCCGCGACAGAAAACAATTGGCAAACGTGGCAGCATAATAATTCGTGCCCCAGGGCAGGACCTGCCAGTCGCCGGAGACAACCTGGAATTCCTCGGCCTCCTGGAAGACGTAATGCGCCGCTGCCTCCTCCCCCACGGAGGTCCGCGCGGCCAGGGAGACAGACGCCAACAACCACCCTATTCTTAGGCCAAACCGCTTGGACATAGGCTCGACTCGGAATACGAACGAGGACCCCGGCGGGGATCGTTTACTCTGCTCGCCTTTCCAGCATGTCCTGGCGGTGTCGAGAGCAGAGCTTGGCACTTCTTGGCCATCGTCTCAAATCTGGAGGATTTTGAAGTAGCGGCAGCCTCCGGACCGCCAGAATCTACGGCCGCTGATGCGGTCGACCATGCCGTGGGAAAATAGGCCCAACTTCAGGAGCGGCAATGCCCGCTGCGGCCCGCCTTCTCTCCACGCCCCGGCGGCCTAGTCGCCCGTCAAAGCCAAAAAAATTATAGGTGGCCCGACAGGAAGGTCAATCCGGCCATCGCGGGGCCAGACACGGATGCCCGCCCCGATTTCTCCGCCCGGCGTGACGAGAAGTCCGGGCGCGGCGGCTCAGAAAGACGCCAGCAGCTACACGGCGCAGGAGAGCAGGTGGAGGAGGACGCTCTTCTGCCTTCTTTCCGCCGTTCGGGCCCGGTGGCGATGAACGATCGCCTCGGAAATAGCGATGCCCAGAGCCGCCCAAAGAGGACATACACCTTCTACCGTTTCCTACGCGAACGACTCGTGGAGGTTGTTCTTCCGGATACGTAGGAACTCCTCATGAGTCCGCACCACCCGGTCCGGCCACCGCCGGCTGCGCACCAGGAAGGGAGCCTCCCACGGGTAGCCCGTCGGCAGCGTCGGAAGTTGATACCGGGTGTCGACGGACCATCGCACCATCCGTTTCGAATGCGGTTTCGAGCAATGCGGCGCAAGATTGTGGATGATGAGCGCCCCGCCGCGCTTCACGGGCGCCGGGATCGGCTTCGTGTCTGGGAAGTCGGCCGGATCGATATCCAGGTAATGCTTCGCCCGGATGTGCTTCAGAATCCCCCTCTTGTGCGCCCGCGGGATCACCCAGAGACACCCGTTCTCTTCGTCCGCATCCACCAGCGGAATCCAGAAGGCCGGAGCGGTCACCTGCTTCGCCTCGTCCTTCACGTAACCCGCGTCCTGATGCCAGTTGACCTCCGTCCGCGGATGCAACGGCAGCTTGGGCCGAAGCCGGTAGATGCCGTTGTTCAGAAGGTCTGGCCCGACGAAGCTTTCCGCCACGTCCAGGATTTCATTGCAAGTCAGAAAAGTGAACATGGCGGGCCCGTTCATCTGTCCGCCGGACATCCGGCCGTAAAATTCTTCGCTCTGCCCATTCAACGCGATCAGCCGAGTCTCGAAAGCCTCCCCGGCGCACAGGTCCCGGATTTTCCCTTCCTTGTAGGCCGCCTGCGCCAGGTCCTCGATGGTCTGGTGAATCTCCTGGATGAGCGCGTCCACGTAACGGTCCGGCACCAGCTTCTCCAGGATGAGGTAGCCCTCGTCTTCGAAGAACATCATCTGTTCCGCAGTGAGGCCAGCCATCGGAATCAACCTCCTTTTTCCATCAATCCTGAGAAACGACCTGGCAACTTGTTTGTTTAAAACCAGTTAACAATTGTCTATTCTTGGCCATCGCGATCCTGCTCGCGTCAGTCATCGGGCCTTGGGTGGTTCATCTTCCTTGTGGTCCCCGGGATCGCGATCGGGATCGAGACTTCCCAGGGTGAAGATTCTCGCCTCCTCGATGGCCGCCCAGGACACATCCAACGGTTCATGGCCCAAGGACGTGAGAAGTCTTTCGATCGCGATCCCGACCCCGGTGCGCGCCTACGAGGAGACCAAATTCTTGGCCATTCTCCGGTAACTGAGACCTCCTGTTTCTCTCTGTCACAACGCAGCGCGCCAGCAAGCTTCGTAAATCATGCTCCCGACGGGACCCTCCGGAAACAGGGTCCCTACGGGGGGACGAGTGCGGGAGGATAGGTCCAGGAAACAGGTTCCCTCCCATCGGGACAGGTCCGGGAAAAGCGCCGACCACGAAGGGTCGGCGCTTTACGTGAGGGAGGCTTCCCGCTCGAGCACCGTATCTTCTGCTCGTGTCCCTTCGGACGGCGTCAGCTCGGGCACAAACGCGTAGGTGCAATCCTGGAGTCGACGCCGATGGATTTCCAGCATCACCTTCCAAGTCGCCCAGAGTCCATGCGGGGCAGGTGGCAAGTTGTGCTCAATAGCGCGCCGGAGCTTGGGTAAGTTGTAGAACGGCACCGCAGGATACATGTGGTGCTCCACATGATATTGCATGTTCCAGTAGAAAAAGGCCGGAAGAAAGGAACAGGTGTAGGTTCGACAGCACAGCCGGAAATCCGGCACGTTGCTGGACAGCCCATAGTGCTGCGGAGTGCCGCACAGGAAGCCGAGCCAACCGCAATAGGACGTGCCCATGGTGAAGACCACGATCAGAAACCAGTGGCCAGTCACGACAAAAAGAGCGGCCAGAATCGCATGTCCGATGAGGACGGTGCGGGCCCAGTTGCAATGTCTGCGGCGCAGTTCCGGCTTGGACTCCGGCAGGATGTGCTGATACCAGTCCCCGTCGATGTGCCCTCTTGCGCGCCGAGCGTAGGCCTTCAGGGTGTTCCAGAACCCCTGCGGATTCCAGGCCAGTATTCCCAGCCAGAATCTCCAGTTCTTGAAATTGAGGTCCGAGGGCAGGACGACTTCACCATCGTAATCCCTGTGCACGGTCAATTGATGGTGTTTCACGTGGCTCGGCCGGAACCAGATGTAGTCCGACCAACTGATGAAGGAGTAGATTCTCAGAAAAACTTCATTCATGAACTTCGTCCTGAAGGGAGTCTTGTGGCAGAGTTCATGGACCGCGACGAGCCCCATGAATGGCCCCTGGGTGCCGTGGACGAAAAGCGCTGCGAGCAGCAGCGGGACGGACCAGACCCAATTGCTGGAGTTGACGTTCCGATAGGCCAGATACGCCAGGGTGGCCGTGGTGAAAAAAAGACCCAACTGGCAGAAGACCTGGCAGAAAGCATGGAGATCGCTGCTTTGCATGAGCCCGGACAGGACCTCCCGGTCGATCGGGCAACGATACCACTTGATCTGGGAATCTCGGCGGAATTTGCTGGGGCTTTCCATAGGGGGGAACACCGGGTAAGTTATGAACCGAACAAGGGCTCAAATACCTTGGTTTCGGGTATCAGGTGTCTGGAAATACACTCATCAAGGCAAGGGAACGCCTGAGGCCTGATGTCTCTATTGTAGTGCGACCGACACGTCGTGCGCAACCCAGGAGACCCAGCCATGGCTTGGCACTTCGAACTTGTCGCGGGCCCCTTCACCTTCACCGAGGGACCCGCGTGGGATGGTGCAACCCTTCTGTTCTCGGATATCCCCAATAGCCGAATCATCCGGTTCTTCCCGAAAAGCTGGCGGTGGGAGGTCTTCCGCACCGGAACGAATGAAAGCAATGGCCTCATGTTCGACCGGGATGGGCGACTCCACGCCTGCGAGGGCGGAGGACGCCGCATGGTCCGTTACGACCCGGATGGCGGCACCGTTGTTCTGGCCGACCGCTTCGAAGGGAAGCGCCTGAACAGCCCCAATGACCTGGCCATCGATAGGCTAGGCCGCATCTGGTTCACGGACCCGCGCTACGGGGAGAAGCGAGACGACATGGAACTGGACCACGAGTCCGTTTACCGGCTCGACCCTCAGCCCGGCGGCGGCTGGTCCCTTCGCCGGATGACGTTCGACACGACGCGGCCGAACGGGCTGCTGGTGACGCCGGACTTGAAGACCCTTTACGTGGCCCAGAGCGAGTACGGGGACAACCGAAACCGCGAGCTGCGGGCGTATCCGATCCTGGCGGACGACACCCTCGGGGCATGCGAGGTGCTTCACAACTTTTATCCGCACCGCGGGATCGACGGCATGTGCCTGGACGACGAGGGGAATATCGTGGCGACTGCGGGTTGGGAAAAGAGCGGGCCGGGTCCCATGATCTACGTATTCAGCCCGCGGGGGCGGGTGCTCGGGACTCATCCTTTGCCCGTCTCGCCGACCAACTGCACCTGGGGCGACGAGGACCTTCGTTCGCTTTACGTGACGACCTTTGGGGGCTATCTCTTCCGTGCCCGGACGGACAGCCAAGGCTGGGTGATCTTCCCCGAGCTGTGATAGGGCGCGTCCGAGGCCCGCGGCTCTATCCCCTGGTGAGGCCTTCGGCTGCCTGCCGGCGGGACGCCAGCGCTGATCTGTTCAGGCATCGAACCGCGCCGTCTCGGCCCGTGCCTTCTCCATCTCCTCCGGCGTCAGAGCGCCCTCGCCCGCAGCGGTGTTCTGCCGGACCTGTTCCGGCGACTTCGCACCGGGGATCACTACCGTGGCGCCGGGATGAGAAAGCGCGAACTGGAGCGCCGCCACCGCCAGCGACCGGTCCGGACGGACCAAGAACTTCAGCCGCTCCGCCGCCTCCAGCTTCTCCAGATAGGCCCGCCTGCCATCGCCCTCGTTCCAGCTTCGCCTCAAAAGGTCCTCGAATTTCGTCTCCCGGCCATACTTGCCGCTCAGGATGCCCATCGCCAGGGGACCCCGCAGGATCGTCGCGATGCGGTTCTCCAGACACCAGGGCAGCAGCTCAGCCTCGGCCTTGCGGCTGACCAGGCTGTAATCGAGCTGGCAGGAGATGCAGTGGCCGTCGCGGTTGAATCGCTCGAGGACGTCCCGCCGGACCGTCGAGATGCCGCAAGCCCGAATCTTCCCCTGCCCCCGCAGGTCCTCGAAGGCCTCCAGGAAAACGGTCGGGTCCGCCAGGTCGCCGATATGGCACTGGTAGAGATCGATATAATCCGTCTTGAGACGCCCGAGGCTGGCGTCGCAGCACAGGGTAACGTGCAGCGGACTGGCGTAGGAGAGCGGGAAGCCGGCCCGGCGTGCGTAATTTCCCACCTTCGTGGCGACGATCGCGTCGCCACGCCGTCCCTTCAGCGCCTTGCCCACCAGTTCCTCGCTCCGGCCCGGGGTCGCCCCGTACGCGTCCGCCGTGTCCAGAAAGTTCATCCCGGAGTCCAGCGCCGTGCGCACCGTCGCCACCGCCGTCGCTTCGTCCACCGGGCCCCACTGGCCTCCAATGCCCCAGCAGCCCAGCCCGATCACCCCGACCTCCCAGCCCGTCTTCGGAAACGTCGTTCGTCTCATGATGACTCCTTGGCCCGGTTTTGCATCCGCCGTCCTGGACCGCTAACATCCCACTTCGCCATTTTCTTCGAGAAACCACGATTTTTCAAAGGAGAGTCATGAGCGCCTTCGCGATCCAGAACGGTCAGACCCTCGTCTTCATTGGCGACAGCATCACGGACTGCGGACGCCGCGGGCCGGAAGTTCCGTATGGCAACGGGTACGTCAAGCTCGCCATCGACCTGATCACCGCGCGGTATCCCGAACGCCGTGTCCAGTTCATCAATGAAGGCATCGGCGGCAACACGGTCACGGACCTCCGCAACCGCTGGCACGACGACGTTCTGGTGCACCGGCCGAACTGGCTGACCATCAAGATCGGCATCAATGACCTTCACCGGACGATCAACGATCCGAACATCCTGCCGCCGAAAAAGTATGAGGAGGTCTACCGCGAGATTCTCGACCTGACCGGCCAGCACACCCGGGCGAAGATTGTGCTGATCGACCCGTTCTACATCAGCACGGACGGGGACAGCGGGGGTTTTCGGAGCAAGGTGCTTTCCATGCTTCCGGACTACGTCCGCGTGGTCGAAAGGCTGGCGAAGGAGTATGGGACGCGGCACGTTCGTACCCACGCGCTTTTCCAGAAGCAGCTCCGATACAGGCCAGCCGACCGTTTCTGCCCCGAGCCGGTCCATCCCTACGTGTCCGGCCACCTCGTCATCGCACTGGGCCTGCTCGAGGCTCTGGGGTGGTAAGAGCATCGGTTCACAAGTTCGTCGCAGGTTTCTAGTCCTTCGATTCATAAATCCGATGACGGGTTTCTTCCCTCAGGACTAGTGCTGAGTAAGCAAACGACGTGATCCAGTGATGGTCATTCGTCAGGGTCATTGCGCATCGAAGCACCAGCGTTCACGACCCTCACCCCGGCCATCCCCCGCAGGGAGAAGGGGATGCTGATCTGTTGGTTAATCCATGAAGGATACAGAAAATTCCGGCTCTTCGCGATTGAGCGCGCGGAACGCAGCCATCGGTTCAATATCTTGATTCTTTATCTTCATTCTTGTCGGGGTCGGCATCGGGTGCCCGCCGAAGCCAAAGGCCCTGAGTTTGCCGAAGGGGGGCGCTATCCGGACGAAGAATTTCATATTCCACTTGTCCCTAAGCCGTTTGCCCTGAATGCCGCTTGCCTATTTGCCATTTATCATTCCTCATTTACCACTTCCCATTTCCGAATGGCAAATGGCAAATGACCGATGACCAATGGCTAATGAGAGGATGCTCGCGGAACTCCTTCTCTGAAAGGGGGCTTTCGACCAGTCGAAGCACCTCCTCCAGGTGCGCGTCCAGATACTTCTCCTCCAGCCTCATGCACCGTTGAGGCCTCTCCGCGCAACAGCATCCCGGCGACAGGGTCCGCTAAGGTGATCTGGGAAAACAATTCCATTTGAGTCATGACCCTCTTATGGTACCAGAAGGCGATCCCCCTTGAACTCCGGCCCGCTGGTGTTTCAATACCAACCCATGCCCGAATCGGACATCCTCATTCGCGGCGCGCGCGTCCACAACCTGCGCAACGTCAGCCTCTCCCTGCCCCGAAACCGGCTCATCGTCTTCACGGGCGTCAGCGGATCGGGCAAGTCCTCCCTCGCCTTCGATACGCTCTTCGCCGAGGGACAGAGACGCTACGTCCAGTCGCTGTCGTCGTACGCCCGCCAGTTCTTGGACCAGCTCGAAAAGCCGGATGTGGACTTCATCGGTGGTCTATCCCCCTCCATCTCCATCGAACAGAAGTCCGCCGCCCACAACCCCCGGTCCACCGTCGGCACGGTGACCGAGGTTCACGACTTCCTCCGGGTGCTCTTCGCCCGGATCGGCACGGCCCACTGCATCCGGTGCGGCCAACCCATCGGGGCGCAGACGCGTGAAGAGATTCTGGCGCGGCTTCTCGCTCTCCCCGCCGGCAGTCGCATCCAGGTCCTCGCTCCGGTCGCCCGCGCCCAGAAGGGGGAATACCGTGATCTCTTCGCGGCGATGCGGAAGCAGGGCTTTGTCCGCGCGAGGGTGGACGGCCGGCCCGTCGAGCTTTCGGAGCATCTCCAGCTCGATCGGCAGATGCGGCACGACGTCGAGATCGTGGTGGACCGGCTGGTCATCCGGGATGGCCTGCGCCCGCGGCTCGCGGAGGCCGTGGACCAGGCCCTGGCGCTGGCCCAGGGCACGCTCATCGCATCCGTTGAAGGTCAAAGGGACCTTCTGTTGAGCGCCTCTTACGCCTGTGCGCCCTGCGGGCTGAGCTACCCGGAGCCCACGCCCCAGCTCTTCTCGTTCAACAGTCCTCAGGGGATGTGCCCGACCTGTTCCGGCCTGGGAACCCAGATCGACCTGTGTCCCGATCTCATGCTGGTCGAGCCGAAGAAGTCGATCCGGGACGGCGCCATCGATCGGGAGGTCTTTCAGAGAAGCCGCTGGTTGCTGCACCTCTACGAGGGCGCGGCTCAGGCTCTCGGCTTCCGCCTCGACCAGCCCTGGAATTCCCTCACGGACTCACAGCAGCGCGGCTTCCTCTACGGCACGGGAGACGCTCATATCGATTTCATCTGGCGCGGCCGCGACCACGAATGGCGGCACGGCGGAAAGTTCGAGGGCCTCATCGCCATGCAGATGAGGCGCTACGGACAGTCCGGCGAGCGCAAACGCCGCGCCATGGAAGCCTTCATGCGGACCAGCCTCTGCCCCGAATGCCGCGGCGAGCGGCTGCGGCCTGATGCCCGCGCCGTCCGCGTCGGCGGCCTCAATCTCCCCGCGGTTTGCCGCCTCACCGTAGGCGAGGCCGAGACCTTCTTCCGGGGCCTCACCCTCGGGCCGGCTCAGCTTCGCATTGCCGAGGACGCCCTCAAGGAGATTCGCGGTCGGCTGCGCTTCCTCATGAACGTCGGGCTGCACTACCTGACCCTGGACCGTTCGGCCCCGACACTCTCCGGCGGCGAGGCGCAGCGCATCCGCATGGCCAGCCAGGTCGGCTGTGGACTCGTCGGCGTCACCTACATTCTGGACGAGCCGAGCATCGGGCTGCATCCCCGGGACAATGCCCAGCTCATCCAGACCCTGAGAGAGCTTCGAGACGCGGGCAACACGGTGATCGTCGTCGAGCACGACGAGGAGACCATCCGCGCCGCGGACCACGTCGTGGATTTCGGGCCGGGACCCGGCGTCCACGGCGGGCACGTCGTCGCCGCAGGCAAATTCCAGGAGATCGTCTCCACCCCGGGCTCGATCACGGCTGAATTCCTGGACGGGCAACGAGCCATTCCCATTCCGGCCTCGAGGCGCCAGGCCGGCCGGAACGGCTGGCTCACCCTCACCGGAGCGCGCCACAACAACCTCAAAAACATCACGGTCCGCATCCCCCTGCAGTCCTTCACGGCGGTCACGGGTGTCAGCGGATCGGGCAAGAGCTCGGTGGTGTGTGACATCCTCTGGGAGGCCTTGGCGCGGGACTTGAACGGCGCGAGGACTTTTCCCGGCGCCTACCGGTCCATCCGCGGCACGGAGAGGCTCCGCAAGGTCGTCGACATCGATCAGAGTCCGATCGGGCGTACGCCGCGCTCCAATCCAGCCACCTACGTCGGCGTGCTGGACCCCATCCGCGACCTGTTGGCGAGCCTTCCAGAAGCCAGGGTCCGAGGTTACCGCAGGGGCCGCTTCAGCTTCAACGTGCGCGGTGGCCGCTGCGAGGCCTGCGAGGGACACGGCTGCAACCGGCTCGAGATGGACTTCCTCGCCGACGTCTGGGTCACCTGCCCCGTGTGCAGCGGCCGGCGCTTCAACCGCGACACGCTGGCCGTGCGCTTCAAGGGCCGGAGCATCGCCGACCTCCTGGACCTCGACGTCCAGGAAGCTCTCGAACATTTCGAAAACATCCCTCCGATCCGGTCCATGCTTCAGACCATGGCCGACGTGGGGTTGGGCTACCTCAAGCTGGGGCAGCCGTCGACAACCCTCTCCGGCGGCGAGGCCCAGCGCATCAAGCTGGCCGAACAGCTCGTTCGGCCCAGCTCCGGCGGCACGCTCTACATCCTGGATGAGCCGACCACGGGCTTGCATTTTGCCGACGTAGAAAAACTCCTCCAGGTGCTCCAACGCTTCGTGGACGCTGGCAACACGGTCGTCGTCGTCGAGCACAACCTCGAGGTGGTCAAGTGCGCGGATTACGTCATCGACCTCGGGCCCGAAGGCGGCGAAGGGGGTGGGCGCGTCGTGGCCACGGGCCCGCCCGAAGCCATCGCCCTCGTGCCCGCCTCCTACACGGGCCAGGCCCTGCGCCGGGTCCTCCATGCCTCAAGGCCAGCCCCCGCCCGAGGCGGGCCGACCGAGAGGCGGCCGACCGCCGGCCAGAGGAAGCGGGCCTCTCCGACGCCCGCAGGGCGTGGCCGCGCTCTGACCGAAATCCGCATCCTCGGCGCCAGCCAGCATAACTTGAAACATCTCAACGTGAGCATTCCCCGCGACCAGCTTACCGTGTTCAGTGGCGTCAGCGGGTCCGGCAAGTCCTCCCTGGCCCTCGATACGATCTATGCCGAGGGTCAGAGGCGCTACGTGGAATCCCTCTCCGCCTATGCCCGCCAATTCCTCGGCCAGATGCCCAAGCCCAAGGTCGAAAGCGTCTCTGGCCTTTCACCCGCCATCGCCATCGAGCAAAAGGCCCCGAGCAAGAATCCCCGGTCCACCGTCGGCACGGTCACGGAAATCTACGAATACCTCCGCGTCCTCTGGGCCCGACTGGGCCGGCCTCATTGCACCGGCTGCGGATCGGAGGTCAGCACCCAGACCAGCGGGCAGATCGTCAGCCGCATCCTGTCGCTCCCGCCGGGCACTCGTTGCCACGTGCTGGCGCCCGTCGAGCCGCGGGACAACGAGGACTATGAAGGACTCCTCCGCCGGGCGAACCGCGAGGGGTATCCCCGGGCGCGGGTCGATGGACAGGTCGTCGATCTCGGGGCGGGCGTCGCGGTGGACCGCCGGCGCAAGCACCGCGTCGAGATTCTTCTGGACCGCCTCACGGTGCAGGAGGAGGCCGCGGCGCGGCTGGCCGGATCGGTGGAGGCCGCCCTCGAGCTGGGCGGCGGCGTACTGCTCGTCCAGCGCCTGGATTCCGGCGAGGACATCCGTTTCAGTCAGTTTCGGAGCTGCCCGTCGTGCGGGACGAGCTTCGAGGACCTCACGCCCCGGCATTTTGCCTTCAACACGCCTCTCGGCTGGTGCGCGGCCTGCGAAGGCCTCGGCGTCCAGCGCGGCGCCCACCCGGGCCTCATCGTGCCCGATCCGCGATGGAGCGTGCGGCAGGGAGCGATTACCCTCTGGGGCCCCATCGGTGACAACGACTTCGGACGCCTCATCCAGGCCGTGGCGAAGTACGCCGGGTTCAGCCTGGACACACCGTTCCGCGGCCTCGATCCCGCCCATCAGCGGGCCCTCTTCTTCGGACTCGGCGACGCCTGGATCGAAGCGCACCGCGGCCTCCGGGTCCGCTTCCTCGGCCTCTTCCCCTCGCTCGATGCTTGCACCCGCCATTCCTGGGCGTTCCGCAGGGCCTTCGAGGACCTGGTGACGGACGTGCCCTGCCACGCATGCGGTGGCGGCCGCATCCGGCCCGATGCCGCCGCCGTCCGCTTCCAGGGCAGGACCCTGCCCGAACTGTGTCGTCTCCCCATCGGCGCGGCCTCGGCCTTCTTCTCCGCTCTTCCGCTTCCCGAACGCGAGCAGAGGATCGCCGGTGAGGTCCTCCGCGAAATCACCCACCGCCTCCGCTTCCTCGTCGACGTCGGGCTCGACTACCTGACGCTCGACCGCGCCGCCCCGAGCCTTTCCGGCGGCGAGGCCCAGCGCATCCGGCTCGCCAGCCAGATCGGCAGCGGCCTCACGGGCGTCCTTTACGTGCTCGATGAGCCAACCATCGGCCTGCATCCCCGGGACAACCGCCGGCTTCTGGCCGCCCTCGAAAAGCTTCGGGACCTGGGCAACACGCTCATTGTCGTCGAACACGACCGAGAGACCCTCGAACGCGCGGACCACATCCTGGACTTCGGACCCGAGGCGGGCGAAAAAGGCGGCCACGTCGTCGGCCAGGGAAATCCGGACCAGATTCGGCAGCAGCCCGCCTCCCTCACCGGGCAATACCTTGCGGGTCAGCTCTCCATCGACGTCCCGACCAACCGCCGAGTCCCGGGCGAACGATTCCTCGAGGTGGTGCGTGCCCGGCACAACAACCTCAGGGACGTCACCGTCCGCTTCCCTCTCGGCCTCTTCATCGCCGTCACGGGCGTCAGCGGCTCGGGCAAGACATCCCTGGTCTTCGATGTCCTTTACCATCGGTCGGCGCGTGATCTGCACCGTGCCCGGACCGTGCCGGGCGCCCACGACGAGATTCGTGGCCTCCGGCATCTCAACAAGGTGATCTCCATCGACCAGAGCCCCATCGGGTTCTCCCCGCGCTCCGACCCCGCCACGTACGTCGGCGTCTTCGACGAAATCCGGGACCTCTACGCGGCCTTGCCTGAATCGAAGATGCGCGGCTACACTCCACGCCGCTTCAGCTTCAATCAGCGTGGTGGCCGCTGCGAGGCCTGCTGGGGCTACGGCGCGCGCCTCGTGGAAATGCACTTCCTTCCCGACGTCTGGATCGAGTGCGAGACCTGCCGCGGCAGCCGCTACAACCCGGAAACCCTCGCCGTCCGATTCAAGGGCAGGAGCATCGCCGACGTGCTCCGGATGAGCGTCCGCGAGGCGCTCGAGCATTTCCGCAATGTCCCGCGCATCCGGCGCATCCTGCAGACGCTCGACGACGTGGGACTCGGCTACCTTCGCCTGGGCCAGTCCGCCCCCACCCTTTCTGGCGGCGAAGCCCAGCGCGTCCGACTCGCCGCCGAGCTCGCCAGGCCCAGCACCGGCCGGACCCTCTACCTGCTCGATGAGCCCACCACCGGTTTGCACTTCGCCGACATCGCCAAGCTCCTCGCGGTGCTGAACCGCCTGGTAGACGCTGGCAACACGGTCGTTTTCATCGAGCACAACCTGGAGGTGATCAAGACTGCCGATTGGATTCTTGACCTCGGGCCCGAAGGCGGAGACGCGGGCGGGCGCGTCGTCGCCCAGGGCGCGCCCGAGGACGTCGCTCTCGTCCCTGAAAGCCACACGGGCCGGCTTCTCCGCGAGGTCCTCGCCCGAAGCCGCCGTTTTCAGCGGCCCGTCTTTGACTTTGAGGCGCACCGCCAGGCCCTCGACCGCGTCGAGAAAGAGGAGGAGCTTTGCGCCCCCGCCGCCATGCCGTGGCAGGCGGACGGCCGCCAGTGGCATCTTCGGGACCGGCTGACCCGGCAGGGCGACAAGCCCCTGTGGGACCCCAAGGTGCTTGCCCGACCGGTGGAGCACATCCTGTCGGACCCCGATTTCGAAGCACACTGGGGTGACCGCGACGCCTTCTCGATCGGCCTGAAGGGCAAGCGCATGCCCTTCTTCATCGGGCACTCGACGGGCCGGCGCTGGGCGTTTTTCAAGGTCCGTATCCCTCGGAACTATTGCACCACGGAGGAGATCGCGAAACGCCTGGCGCTTCCAACATTCAACGATCTGCGAGGCTACCCCTGCTATGGCGATTGGGTGCGCGTCTGGAAGCGCACAGCAGGCAAGACCTTTGATGAAGTCAGCGTCTGCCCCGCGGTCATCGGCGACGTGGATACGCCCGCGATGCGGCAATTCCTGGCCGCAGCCATGCAGGCCTTCAAGGAACGCTTCGGGTCCGGCGGCCGCGCCCGTGCCCGCGTCCCCCATCCCCTTTCCAACGCCAAGGCCAGGGCTCAGCACCTCCAGCGCAGGGAACGCCAGGGACAGCCCACGGCCTGGGAACCCGAGGCCATCCTCGCCTTCGAACGCCTCTCCGCTTCAAACGATTTCCTGGGTCAGGCGGATTGGTCCGACGATACTCGCATCCTGTTCCCCGTCCCGAAATGCAAGTGGCCATTCGCCGAGATCGATACGAGCTGGCCGGACCGCCTGGCGGTCACCCTGCGAGCCCCCAAAGGGGAGTTTCAGGAGAAAACACTCGCCCGAGCACTTGGCTTTGAATGCTGGATCGAGGACTGGCCCGATGCATTCGACCGCATCTGCCTATTCCCCCTCTCGCGCACCCAGGTCGAGTCCAGGCCGTTTCGGCACTTTCTTCGCCAGTATGCGCGAAGCTTCCGACGGTGGCAGGGCACACGTTGAAGCGGGCCCGAGGGATGCCCGAAATGCAGCATCCCCGCCGCCCCGTGCCGCGAATCCAGAGGATGCATTTCCTTCCCAGGAAACTCAGGTATGATCGAAATGGCGCTTGGCCAGGCACGGCGCTGGGTCGAACAATACGGCTCGCCCCTTTACCTCGTCTTCGAGACCCCCATCCGGGAACGCTTCCGGCGGTTGCGCCGTGCCTTCGACGGCCTCGGCATCCAGGCCGCCATTGCCTATTCGGTCAAGACCAACTCGCTCGCCGGCGTCTGCCGCATCCTCGCCGAGGAGAATGCCTGGGCGGACATCGTATCCGGCTTCGAATTCGAGATCGCCTGCACCGCGGGTTTTTCTTCCAGCCGCCTCGTTTTCAACGGCCCCTACAAGACCGAGGCCGAACTGCGGGCGCTCCTGGGGCACGCTCGTGTCAATCTGGAAAACCGCGAGCAAATCGAGCGGGCCGACGCCATCGGACGGGAAAAAGGTATCAGGCTGCCTGTCGGACTCCGCATCCACATCCTGGCCGGCCGCCGGGCCTGGTCCCGCTTCGGCTTCTCCCTCGAGTCCGGAGAGGCGGCGGAGGCCATCGCTCTCACGCGTCGTCTGCCCGGGCTCGATCTCGCCGGACTCCACACGCACATCGGGACGAACCTTCCCGATCCTGCTGTATTCGAGAAAGCGGCCCGGACGCTCTGCGACCTGGCCGCACGGCTCAAAGCTGAGGGATGCTCCATGCAATATCTCGACCTGGGCGGAGGCTTCGCGGCCCCCGGGACGCCGCCTCGGGACTGGGCCGGCGTCTGGTCCGTGCCGCCTCTCGAGGAGTTCGCGGCGGCCGTGTCCCGGCCCGTAGCCGAGGCCTTCCAGCCCGGGGAACGCCCCCTGCTCGTCATCGAGCCCGGCCGGGCCCTCGTCGCCGAGGCCGGCATCCTCCTCAGCACGGTGCACAGCCGCAGGCGCACGGGCGGCCGCCTTCAGGCCGTGCTCGACGCCGGCGTGAATCTTCTTCCCAGGGCTTGTCCGCTTCGCCACGCGGTGCTCAACCTCTCGCGGCCGGACGGCCCCAAGTCGGTGGTCGATCTCTGGGGCCCCCTGTGCATGCCCGAGGACTGCGTGGCCAGCGGCGTCGAGATGTCGGAGCCGCAGGCGGGCGACCTCCTGGCGATCGGGTCCGCTGGGGCGTACACGTTCAGCCTTTCCACACAGTTCAGCCGATTGCGCCCGTCGGTCTTGCTCGTGCCGCCCGAGGGTCCCCCGCGCCTCCTGCGCCGATCCGAGACCCCCGAGGACGTGCTGCGGCTGGAAATGAGAGATTGAGAGATTGAAAATTTGAGGGATGGGGAGATGGGAGGCCATTCTTCCGTAACTGAAACCTCCCGTTTCTTTCCATCACAACGAAACGAGTCCGCAAGCTTCGTACATCACGCTCCTCAGGAACAAAGTCTCATCTCCATAAGTTCGGGAAGGACGATCAGGTCATGTCCATGCGGTATGAATTCCGTAGCGGAACGCGTCAGCGTTCCGTCCGAGAGTTGAGATGTGAGGGTCCAGACGAAGCGCTGGCGCGCTTTGCTACGCCATTCGGGGCTGACACCCCGCGAGCGTAGGCGAAGCCTTCCCAAGTTTATCCCCCTGGGAGGGGCCTACGATTCCGGGCTTCGCCGAAGCGCTGACGCGCTTCGCAACGAAAACTTGTGAAGTGCTGAATCAAGATCGATAATAAAATCAGGCGGGTCCGTCTCCCCGAACGGATTGAGAAGTTACGTTTTTCGAAAAAATGAATGAATCACCGCGTGAAACATGGGCCGCTTATCTCGGAGGGGCCGTCACGATCATCCCCGCCATGATCGTGTCGGGATTCATGCCCAAGTGGAACATGCTTCCCTTCACGGGGTGGCTCGCCATTGCCACGGTCGGCGCGGGAATCGCCGGGGCCATCGCCACGCCACGGTGGGCGCGCGGCGCTCTGGCCGGCGCTCTGGCCGGCGCCGGCGTCCTGCTGGGCATGTCGCTCTATGTCGCCCTGCGCGCCGCTCTCACCGGCAATAATACCTTCTTGAAGATCGAGCTCGGTATTGGCGCGGTCCTCGGCGCGGCGCCGGGCATGCTCCTTTTTACCCACTGGGCGCGCGTCAAGCCGGGTGAAGACGATGAAGAGGAAAGCGGCTGACCTGTGCCATCGATGGCCGTGCGTGTGGGAAGGGACTGCAACTTAAGGTGCGCTTCGGGGATGGCCGGTGGGAAAAATCATGAGCACGGCCACGGTTCGCCGGACTTGGAACCTCTGGAACAGTCGCTAGAATAGCCTTTTTCACCGTCCGAGACGGGGCGGTCTCACCGGCCCGGTTTCCGGACGCGGGATGAGATTTCATGCCCTTCGGGAGTGCGAAGCGATGAAGAAAAGGCTCGCGGTCGTGAAGACCAGCGGAATCGTTGGTCTCGTCTTCTGGGCCTTCATGGCGGCCGGCGCCCGGGCCGAGGACGCCCCCTCTGCCGATGCGGCGAAGAAGAAGACGCGAGAGGCGATTTCCATCGAAAAGGACAAACCGCCAACCTGGCGTGAGCGCTGGGCGAAAAGGCGTCAGGAAAAACGTGACTACCGGGTCCACTTCACCGAGGGTTTCCTGGCCCAGGAGGACGGCGATTACAAGAAGGCCATCCGGTCTTATGAGCGGGCCATCAAGTACAACCCTTCCTGCGCCTCCGCCTTCCTTTATCGAGGCTACTGCCAGTATCGCCTGGGCGAGGTCGGAGACGCCATCCTTTCCTACCAGACGGCGATCCAGATGCAACCGGAGCTGAAGATGGCGTATTACCATCTCGGCGTGGCCTTGCACAGCCAGAGGCGCATGGAGGATGCCCGGGCCCAGATCGAGAAGCTGAAGGGAATGGATGAGGCCCTGGCGACGGACCTGGCCCAGGTCCTGGAAGGCGGGTCCGAGAGGCCCGGAAACGGCGGGAAACAGTGAGCCTGTCTTCGGACTGCCTGGGGATACCGGAGCTGCGCGGGCTCATCCGGCGTCTGCCCCGCGTGTTCCTGGCGCACGTCCCGACCCCGCTGGACTATGCCGCGAGGCTTTCCCGGCATCTCGGCGTCCGGCTCTACATCAAGCGAGACGATGCGACCGGCCTCGGCCTGGGCGGCAACAAGGTCCGGCAGCTCGAGTTCACGCTGGGCGAGGCGGTCCGGCGCGGCGCGGACTGCATCGTTCAAGGGGCCGCGGAGCAGTCCAACCATTGCCGCCAGGCCGCGGCCGCGGCCGCCCGCCTGGGACTCGATTGCTACCTGGTCCTCAGCGGGGATGCCCGCGGCGGCTCACGCCAGGGCAATCGGCTGCTGGACGAACTGTTCGGCGCCCGAATCGAACGGGTCGAGACCGACATGGGCCAGGGCATCCAGGAGGCCAAGAAGGCCGTGGCGCAGCGACTGCTCGCCGAGGGACGCCGACCCTACCTGATCGCTCCGCCGGACTCCCTGGGGCTCGGGGCCGTCGCCTTCGTCGATGCGTTTCTCGAGCTCATGGAACAGGCCAGGGAGCAGGAGGTATCCCTCCAGCACCTCTTTGTCTGTTCCTGCGGGGCTACCGGCGGAGGACTGATCCTGGCCAACCGGTGTCTCGCCACCGGTCTCCGCATCCGATGTGTCTCGCCCATTCTCTGGGAGTGGCCGACGGACCAGCGGCTGGCCGAGGCGGCCAACACGGCCGCCCGAGTGCTCGGCCTCGATACGCGGGTCACCCCCTCGGAAGTAGATTACACCAATGCCTTCGTCGGGCCCGGATACGGCATTCCCTCTTCCGAAGGATGCGAGGCCATGAGCCTGGCCGCCCGGCAGGAGGGCATCGTGCTCGACCCGATCTACACCGCCAAGGCCTTCGCCGCACTCGCCGCCGCGGTGCGCTCCGGCGAGGTCCCGCCCGGCTCGACCGTCCTTTTCTGGCACACGGGAGGCTCGCCTGCCCTCTTCGCATTCCCCGATTCGGTCGGGGCTTGAAATCAAAGGGCAAACTTGTTAGCCTAATAGAGGGGTGCGGAGGTGCATTCGCATTCCCGCACCCCTTTATTCAAGGAGGTTGTCTCTTGATTCGGATTCAGGTTGAAAACCGGGACTCTTTTGAAGGCACGCTGAAGCGATTCCAGAAGACGTGCCAGCGGGAAGGTGTTCTCAGCGAGGCCAAGAAGCGCGAGTTCTTCGAGAAGCCCTGTGATATTCGTCGCCGGGAAGCGCGTGAGCGCTATCGCAATATCCGGCGCATCGAGAGGATGCGGGGACTCCGCCGGCGCAAGGGTTAAGCATCAAGGCTCGGAAAGGTGTCCGGTTTCAGGTTTCAGGATCGTTTCACACCTGGCCCGCTTGCGGCGGGACACCTATTCAAGTGTGGCCCCCAAGCGCCGAGTGGACGAGTTCGCAAGTGCACCCGCACTTTCGAACTCTTTTATTTTGCAAGCACTCCCGGTCCCACCGGATTGTCTCCATCGCCCCCTGTTGGCTTTCGCGCCCTGAACTTCGACCGGCCGCTCCACATCTCGCATCGGGGGGGAGCGGGCTTGGGACCCGAAAACGCCCTGCCCACCTTGCGCCAGGCCGTCGAAGCCTATCGGACCGACGTCCTCGAGATAGACGTCCGAGCCACGTCGGACGGCGTCCTGGTGCTCCATCATGATCCCGGCGTTGAACGCGTGACCGACGGACACGGTCGTGTCAACGAGATGTCTTGGGCGGAAATCCAGAAGCTGGACGCTGGATTCCAGTTCTCGCCCGACGGCGGCCGTACCCATCCTTTCCGGGGACAGGGCTACCGCATCCCCTCGCTTGCAGAGGTCTTCGAGGCCTTTCCAACCGTCCTTCTCCATATCGACGTCAAGCAGGCCAGGCCGCCCATCGTGAGCCGGGTGGTGGACCTCATCCGCCGCCGAGGCATGGGAGACCGGGTCTTTCTGGGGTCGACGAACGATCGGGTGGGCCGCAGCATCCGCCGTGCGGCCCCCGAGATCGCCACGTTTCCGGGCCGGTACGGCCTGTGGCGGCTCTATCTTTGCTACCGCTTGGGGTTTTTTCGCCTCTATCCGATCCGGGATGAGATCGTTTCCATCGTGCCGAACCTGGAAAACGGCCGGCCCGTGGTCACCCCTGAATTTGTGCGAGCCATCCACCAGCGGGGCCGAAAGCTGTTTGTCTTCGTCGTGGATGAGTCCGAGAAGCAGCGACAACTGCTCTCCTGGGGCGTCGATGGGATCATGACGGATTATCCTGACCGATTGAGGAAGACGATGGACGAGTTTCGGGTGTCCTGATGAGAACGTGAAGCACTTTCTCAAGGCGTCCGACGATAGCCGTCGGACGCGGTTCTTACGGAACGGGAATCGATCGCTCGACGGCAGCAGGGAACATCTGATAAACTAGCACACACGTTCGGAAGTGCGGGCGCATTTCCGAACGTGTGTGCTCGTTTCCCAGCACGGAAGTCCTCCCGCACATCGATGCCGGGATGTCCGATAGACACCCCGGCGAAATGAACCGCGATGAACGCGAAGATGGACATCCCGCCGGTCCAGTGGGGCGATCCGGAGAAGGCCGCGGAGGTGCCCGAATCGTTCCAGCAGCTTCTGCAGGAGGCTCTGGGCCTCGAGCAGGCGCAACCTAGGACTCTGCCATCTCCGAAGGACGTGCACATCCCGCCAGCATCCCTGCCCGCAAAGGCTCATGCGGAACTGGTGGAACTTCTCGGGCCTGAGCATGTGAGGTCCGATCATGCCGTGCGCCTGCGGCACGCCCTGGGAAAGAGCTACCTGGACATCATCCGCTACGCCTCGGGTCGGCTGGATTACGCCCCGGATGCGGTGGTTTTCCCCGCCGACAAGGCGCAGATATCGGACCTGTTGAGCTGGGCGACGCGGCACGGCGTCGCCGTGATCCCGTTCGGCGGCGCGACCAACGTCGTCGGCGGGCTCGAAGGCCACAGCCCCGCGATCGCCATGAGCCTTCGTCGGCTGGGCCGCGTCCTGGAGTTGGACGAAACGGACGGCCTCGTCACCGTCCAGCCAGGGCTTTTGGGGCCCGACCTCGAAGCCGCGCTCAATCCCCGCGGCTTCACCCTGGGGCACTTCCCGCAGTCCTTCGAGTTCTCATCCGTGGGAGGCTGGCTGGCCACACGGTCGGCAGGCCAGCAATCCACGCTTTACGGCAAGATCGAGGACCTGGTCGTCTCGATGAAAGTCGTCACGCCAGCGGGCGAGATCGCCACGTTGAGGACGCCGGCCGAGGCCGCGGGACCCGATCTCGACCAGGTTTTCTGCGGATCCGAAGGCACCCTGGGAATCATCGCCGAAGCGACACTCCGGCTGCACCGGCTGCCGGAAAGCCGCGTCTTCGCCTGTGGGCTCTTTCGCAGGTTCGATGAGGGGATCGAGACCGTCCGGGAGCTGCTCCAGGAGGGGCATCGGCCCGCCACGGTGCGGATGTTCGACCAGGAGGAGACGCGGGCGCTGGGGGCCATCGGCGGCCGGGGCCGCAGCGCAGCACGGCACACCCGCCGCTGGCTCGGCGAGCTGGCCTTGCGCGCCCAGGGACTCGAGCCGGGCCGCACCTGCCTCCTCATTCTCAGTTTCGAAGGCACGGCCGGGCACACGGCTCAGGCCTCGCAGCACGCCGCACGGATCATCACCATTCACCGCGGCATGCCCATCGGGCCGAAGCCGGGCGAGATTTGGTACGACACACGCTTCGAGCTGCCGTACCTCCGGGACCGGTTGATCCAGCAGGGAATCCTGCTGGACACCCTCGAGACGGCCACCACGTGGGGACGGGTGCAGGACCTGCACCGCGATGTTTCGGGGGCGATCCTCGAGGCTCTGTCGGGCTCTGGCCGCCGCGGCCTCGTGCTGGGCCATCTCTCGCACGCCTACCCCGAGGGGGCATCGCTCTACTTCACCTTCCTGGCCCGGGCCGAAGCCGGCCAGGAAGCGGGCCAGTGGCTCCGCGTTCAACAGGCCGCCCTGGAGGTCATCCTGCGGCACGGAGCCTGCATCAGCCATCACCACGGCATCGGACGCCGACACGCCGAAGCCTTCCAGCGCCAGGCCGGCCAAACCCATCTCAAAATACTCCGGGCGATCAAGTCGGCCCTCGACCCCTCGAATATCATGAACCCCGGCCAGATGGGGATTTAGTACACGCGCAGGGAAGTGCATTCGCCCTTCCCTGCGCGTGTACTAGGAAGTCCATCCATTCGGAAAGAGTGTCCAACCCTTTCTGAACGGATGGACAAGTATCCCGGCTCAGAAGTGCGCCTGCACTCGACGCGCTTCCCGATTCCGCGGAATGACCGGCCATGGCCAACCCCGTACGCCTCGGACGCTACAGCCTTGTCCGGAAGCTCGGTCAGGGCGGCATGGGCACGGTCTATGAGGCCGTCGAGGACGGCCTCAAGCGCCGGGTCGCGCTCAAGGTCCTTTCCAAAGAGTTGATGGACGACCCGGCCTATCTCGACCGTTTCCGCCGCGAGGCCAAGGCGGCGGCTGTCCTCAATCATCCCAACATCGTCACGGTCTACGAGATCGATGAAGACTCTGGTTATTTCTTCTATTCCATGGAATTCGTCGACGGTATGAGTCTTCAGAAGAGGCTCGACGTCGAGGGCCATCTGTCCATTCCTGAAGCCCTGCGCATTCTCACCGACGTCGCGGAAGCGCTCCATTATGCCTGGAATCGCGGCAGGGTCATCCACCGGGACATCAAGCCGGACAACATCATGCTGACCCGTGAGGGCCACGTGAAGCTAGCCGACCTAGGCCTGGCCAAGAGTCTCCTGGAGCAGACGCGAGTGACGATGACGGGCGCGGCGATCGGCTCGCCGGCCTACATGGCGCCGGAGCAGGCCCGCAACGCCAAGGACGTCGACTGCCGCGCTGACATCTACTCGCTCGGCATCACGCTCTACCAGATGCTCACCGGCCAGTGGCCGTTTCAAGGCACATCGCCGCTCGCGATCATTCTCGCCCATGAGGATAACCCGCTGCCCGACCCTCGGGCGATCAATCCTAACATCCCCGTGTCGGTCTGCCGCATGCTCCGGCGGATGTGCGACAAGAAGCCCAAGAACCGTTTCCAGACTCCGGAGGAGCTGCTTGCCGAGGTCCGCCGCGTCAGCGCCGCTTGGCAGACCCCCGTTGGAGGTCTGTCCGACAGCTCCGAGCTGGCGCGCAAGGGCGGCACTTCGGACATCCAGATGCCGGAGTCCGATTCCACCATCGATATCCCCGTCGTTGAGGAATCCGCTCCAGCGCCCAGCCCGGGCCCTTCATCGTCGTCCGCATCCGCCCGGCGTCGGGTGACGCCCGTCCAGGCCGCGCTGGCCACTGCCGTTTCCCTGTCGCTGCTCCTGGCTCTCTCTACAGCCCTTAGCAGGGGAAAGCATTCCTCACCTTCCGAAGCGAGCCCTCAGGGTTCGTCCGCACCGCCCGCTGCCCGTTCCGTGAGTCCGGACCCGAACGAGCTGCCCGTCACGGTGGCGGACGGCGAGACGGCGGCCTCGATGGGCCAATCAGCAAAGAGCGATCCGGCGTCCTCTTCCAGCCCTTCGGACGGGAACGAGGCGGCCTCCCTTCTGGCGTCAGACCCCGATTCCTCCCTCGATGATCTCCGTTCGGAGCTCGACCGAGTCGGCCGCTTTTCGAAGGATCAGCCGGAACAGTTTGCGGAGATTCTTCAGCGCCTCGGGGAGTTGAGGAAGCGCAGCCGGGGCACGGTTGTCGAGGCTTCCTGCGGGGACCTCATCCAGGTCTGGCAAGCCAAGTGGGAAGCCGCCGCCAAGCTGGAACTCGCGAAGCGGGATCAGCAGGCGCAGCCGCTGGTTCTTTCCGGCCGTCTGGAAGAGGCCGCTCGCTTCTGGCTCGAATTCCCTCCGGGGGCCCGTTCCCCCGAGGTCTCGCCCCTCATCGAACGGCGGCTTCAAGACCTTTCGGAACAGGCGGAGCGGCTGCCCGATCAGCTTGCCGTGCAGGCCGAGCCGTTCCTGTCCGGTTCTCCGGAGGAGCTTTCGGCGGAATCGGCGGAGGCCCTCGCGCAGATTCAGGAACGCGGCCGGGCGCTTCTGGCCGCGAGCGATCCTGCCGCGTCGAAGGAGGCCGCGTCCCCATCATGGCGATCCGCTCTGCCCGAGGAGCAGCGTCTCGGTCTCTCGCTGCTGCTGCGGCAGATCGACACGGCGCTCGAGGCCCGAAAAAGCGCCCTGGCCGCGCAACAGGCCAGGGCCTACGACGACTTCTGGGAACTCTACGAAAAGGCCGTCCGGGAACGCAAGTTCAAGGACGCTCTCGACCTCATAGAAAAAAACCAGTCCGCGGGCTCGCCCGAACGCATGCGGCAGCACGAGCGCGACACCCGGCTGCTTCAGTCCGTCTTCCATCGAGCGGCGGAAAACCTTGTCCCGCTTGTCCAGCAGACTGTCCGGCTCAACGGCATACCGATGAAGATCAGTTCGGTCCGGAACGGCAAGCTCATGGTCAGGCAGGACCAGGACGCCGAGATGGGATTTGGGCCCGAAGCGCTCGAGGCGGACGTTCTCTGGAAGCTCGGTACGGACGCGGAACTCGATGCGGCCACGAGGACCCATCTTCGGGTCGTCTTCCTATTTTTCTATGGCCAGCCCGCTTCAACTCGCAAGGCGGTTGAGGATGCCCGCACCGCCAACGTGGACATCCGATTTTTCGAGGGAAAGCTGGCCGAGTTGGAACAGGGCCGCGAAAAGGTCCGGATCGAGAAGGCGGCGGCCGCGCTGGTCGACCGCATCGAGTCCGAAATCCGGCGAAACCGGCTCGACGAAGCCGGGTCCGATCTCGACCGTCTGAAGGCGGAATTTGCGGGAAGCGATGCTTCGAAGGCTGGCCTCGCGCGCCTCGAAGAGCTGCTCGAACGAGCCAACACGACCGCCGCGGCCCAGAAGAACCTGGCCCGCATTCCCGCAGGTAAGTCCCGGTTCATCACC
Source organism: Planctomycetota bacterium (assembly GCA_016179685.1). Taxonomy (GTDB): domain Bacteria; phylum Planctomycetota; class PUPC01; order JACPCR01; family JACPCR01; genus JACPCR01. The sequence goes on from JACPCR010000094.1 coordinate 44,062, forward strand.
GAGGGGCTTCAAAAGGACGTAGAGCTGAGCACCTATTTCATCGGCAAGTACGAGGTCACCTGGAGGGAATATAACCTCTTCCTTCAATGGATCGAAAAGGAAGCGGAGAAGGGAGAAAAAGGCGACCCCCACCGTTTCTGCTATCCGGGCTGCCTGCCCGACGGGCGGGAGCTGACGGATGAGCAGTTCATCGCTTTGGACCATCTGCCGCCCAAGAAACGCGCCGCGGAGCTCGCAGAACTGAAATTGCAGGGCTTCGAACCGCTCAACAAGTTGCACAAGCCTACGGCCTACGCAGGCTTTTCCACGGATTCCGACTTCCCGGTCACCGGGGCCGACTGGTATGACGCCTGGGCCTACTGCCGCTGGGCCGGGGGCCGTCTGCCGACCGAGGAGGAGTGGGACAAGGCGGCGACCTGGGACCCCAAGGCCCAGCAGCGGCGAACCTACCCCTGGGGCAACGAGCTTGTCCCGAAGTGGGTCAACAGTTCCTCCAAGGAGGACGGCATCTCAGTTCTCTGCGCCGTGCATGAGCTCGCTCCGGGTGCCAGCGCCTATGGTTGCCTGAACATGGCCGGGAACGTCGGCGAATGGTGTTTCGCGGTGATCGGGCCCCAGCGTTACCGCATCTTCAAGGGCGGGCACTATGCCGTCACGCCCGAATTCTGCATCCCCCACCGGAGAGAAATAGCGCTTCCGAGCTACCGCGGTCCGTATCTCGGTTTCCGGGTGTTCCGGAAGACCGTGCGGTGAGCGGAAGCCGCGGACGCGCTTCCGAAAGGCCAGCGAAGCCGCTAACACTCATTTTAGGGAATGCCGAACCGGCTCGCGGCGCTCCCAGCCGGACTGGAACAGCGGCAGCCAGTAGCCGGGATCGTAGGGATGTTTCTCGATCTCCGCCCAGTTCAGGTCGATGCCCAGCCCCGGGGCCGTGGGCGGCTCGATGAAGCCCTTCACCGGATCGACTCCGCCCTTCACGATGTCCTTCTCCCACTCCGCGTTGAACTCGTCAAAAATCTCGTGGATGAAGAAGTTCGGGCACGACGCGTTCAGGTGCGCGCACACGGTCGAGCACACGGGGCCCTGTGCGCTGTGCGGCGCGATCACCCCATAGAAGGCGTCCACCATGTCCGCAATCTTCCGGGCCGCCCAGAGCCCGCCCACGTGCAGCGGCTCGACCTGGATAATGTGCACCGCGTCGTGCTTGAGCAGCTCGGCGAACTGGTGCTTGTTCGAATAGCTCTCCCCCGTCGCAATCGGGATGTTCAGATGCCGAGCCACCTCGACCATCGACCCGATGTTCTGGTGGTGCACCGGCTCCTCGAACCAGGCCGGCCGATACTCGGCCAGCCGCTCCCCGACCTTGATCGCCGTCGAGACGCTGAACCGGTTGTGGCCTTCGACCAGGATGTCCACGTCCCAACCCACCGCCTCCCGGACCGCCGCCACGATCTCGACGGACAACTCCTCCTCCGCAGGCGTCATCATCCGCCAGTTCGCGCCGAAGGGGTCGAACTTCAGCGCCGTGTAGCCGCGCCGCACCACGTCCTTCGCTTTCTGCGCGAAGCTCTCCGGCTTCCGCGGGCCTCGATACCAGCCGTTCGCATAGCATCGCAGCTTCTCGTGGCAGCGCCCGCCGATGAGGTCGTACACCGGCCGGCCCAGGCTCTTGCCGATGATGTCCCAGCAGGCGAACTCGATCGCCGCCACCGCGCAGCCGTGAAACTGCCCCCCCTCGGCATAAATGTCTCGCATCAGCTTCTGAAGGATGATCTCCACTTGAAACGGGTCCATCCCCACCACGAGCGGACTCAGCTCCCGGATGCAGGCCTCGACCGTCTTGGCCGCGCCATTCGCCGTGCCTTCTCCAACGCCGTAGACTCCCTCGTCCGTCTCCACCTTCGTGAAGACCCAGTTCTTCCACGGGTTGCCCGCAATGATCGTTCGGACGTTCGTGATCTTCATGAAATACGCTCCCTGCCCTGTAGGGTGAATCCACCGCCTTGAATTGCACAGCGTGTATCTTTGTCGCTCCCGTCCCGGATTGCAAGGGGAGATGGCCCCGCCCGATTACATAACCGATGAGGGTTCGGCACTTCATGCTACCGGCCTATTTCGCGGCCCGTGTGGATGAGCGTCAGATAATTCTCGACTACGTTGGGGCTCAGGGTGGGAGTGAACGGCGAGGCCGAGGGACACAGGATGAAGCCGCCGCCGGGCGCGCCTTCGGTGATCGCCTGTTTGACCTTTTTTCGGATTTGTGCGGGCGCGCAGGCGTAGAGTTCGCCTATCTGGATATTGCCCTCCAGGCAGATGCGGTGTCCGATGCGGCGCTTGGCCTCGGCCAGCGGCATGTCGCCCATGGGCGGCGGCTCGATGGGATGCAGGCAATCCGACCCGATGGTGAGGAACTCCTCGAGAATGGCCTGGAGCGGGCCGTGGCAGTGGATGTGGACCAGGCAACCGCGCCGGTGAAGCAGGTCGCAGAGCTGCCTTTCCGGGACCGTGCAGAACTCCCGGAAATCGCGGGGCGACATGAGCAGCGGCCCGGCGTATTCCTGGCCGGCCAGGCCGAAAACACCGCGTATGCCGCCTTCGAGAAGATATTGGAACAGGCCGTGGAAACGTGCGGCGAAAAGCTCCACCAGCCTGGAAATAACCGGCCGCTCCTCCACGCTCCACACGGCCAGCAATTCCGATCCGAGCAGATCATGAACATACGCCAGTGGATTCAGGAAGCTGATCATCACCAGGGCGGAGTCGCCTATCCGCCGCTCAAAATCAAAATAGGCCCGAAGGTCAGGCCGATAGGGCACGTCGGGAATCGATAAGAACCGTTCGAGGTCTTCCTTGTTCTTGACGTAAAACTCCTTGGTCAGACTGGGGAAACCCTTCTTGCTGACCTGGTGCATCATGGTCAGCGGCCCCTTCGGCGTGTGAAGGGTCGTGTGGTGGCAAGTCCAATCGCTCGTTTCTTCCGCCCATCGGTCCACACGAAGGTCCGGCGGATTCGTCAGAAAAATTCCACCCGCCGGATGCCAGGTGGCCACAGGGTCGCCATACTCTCGAACCGCCCGAATCACTGGTTCATAACTCGGATGCCTGGTGCTCACCCATTGATCATCCCAAACTCGAACGCCGCGGATATGGATGGGCAGCCGGTCGGTCGGTTGCCGCCGGAAGGCGTGGAGCAGTCGTTCACGGGATGACATTGGAGCGGGCGTTTGAGGCATGACTTACCAAGGCGATCCGCAAAATTTGCCTACCAGCGGCCTCAATGCAAACTTTCATCAATTCGTATCGAGTTTTCCCTTACCCCGGCCCTCTCCCAGGGGGAGAGGGAGAAGATTTTTCTTTGTAATTCCTTGATAAACAAAAACATCAGCATCACCCTCTCCCTTTGTGGAGGACCGGTGTGAGGGTCATAGTCGCTAGAAATTTGTTGCGAACTTGTGAACCGATGCACCACGTGCCTTCGAAGTTGCGCGTATTTTCCGGAAAAAAATACGGTGGGAAAGGCATTTGCAAAGCGGCTACCAAGTAAACGAACTTCGGGCGCGGTGGGGCCGATTTGCAGAGGTGCTGCTTGCTATGACTCCCAGAAAACGCGTCGAAATTTCACTCCGGGGCGGACATACCAAGCGCGTCCCGTTCACCATGTATGAGTGCATGATCCCGCAATGCCAGGCTGAACGGGAGATGCGTAACCGCGGCCTCTGCATCGTCAAGCGGGATGCGCCCGTGGTTCGCGTTCACCGCCCAAACGTGAAGACCCTTCAGCATATTTTCACGGAAAACGGAAAGCGATTCGTTCAGACCCTTTACGAGACTCCGGCTGGCGTCCTGTCCACCCTCGACGAGCCTGCCGGCTTCACCACCTGGCATCATGAATACCTGTTCAAGACGCCGGACGACTACAAGGCGCTCCTCTTCTTCATCCAGGATGAACGGTATGAGCCCTGTTATGAGGTGTTCGTCAAAGCGCAGGAGAGCTTTGGAGAGGACGCTATCTTCCGCTCCGGATTCGGGCTTGAACCTCTTCAGACCTTGATCTCTGGGAACTTCATCGGCATGGAGGAGTTCTGCATTCAGTGGATGGACAACCGCGACGAGATTCTCAAGCTCTACCAGGCGATCGTGGAGAACCGGCGGAAGATGTATTCCCTGGTGGCCGAATCGCCCGCGCTCCACGCCAATTACGGGGGCAACGTGGTTCCGGAGATCACGGGTCCCGAGATTTTTCGAGAATACTACCTGCCGCACTACAACGAGGCCGCTGAAATCATGCACCGGCACGGGAAGCTCATTGGATGCCACTTCGACGATGATTGCGGGCTTCTGGCCGAGGCCATCGCCGAGACCGACCTGGATTACATCGAGGCCTTCACCCCGGCGCCTACGACGGACATGACTCTAGCCGAAGCTCGTGCAGCCTGGCCCAGCAAAGTGATCTGGATCAACTTCCCCTGTGATGCACACCTCAAGCCGGCCGAGGAGATCGAGGACATCACGATGGACCTGCTGGACCAGGCAGGGACGCCGGACGGTCTGCTCGTGGGCATCACGGACGACGTGCCTGCCGGCCGCTGGCAAGAAAGTTGTACAGCCATCATGGACGGGCTGGAGCGTCATGCGCTGGCTTTCAGAAGCTGATGGTCCATCTCGCGGTTCAGAATTGTTCCCCCACTTCTGAACAAGGAGGCTCATAGACGAGGCGCTTTGACAACCTCGGACACCATGCTAGAATTTACAACTTGTACGGTCTTCCCCTCGCTGGGTCAGAACTTTCTGACGGTCCGATGGCCCTCAATATCACCTGCAGTAATCCACAGTGCCGGAAAGTTCTCACCGTTCCGGACGACCTCGCGGGCCAGGATGCGGTTTGTTTGAGCTGCGGCGCCCACACGGCGGTACCCGGCACCCCAGAGGGGGCCTTCACACCCGGCGTGAAACTCGGCCACTATCGTATTGTCCGAAAGATCGACGAAGGCCGGATGGGCGCGGTCTATGAGGCCGTACAAGAGGGCTTGAATCGGCGCGTGGCGGTGAAGGTCTCTCCGAGCTGGCTCGCCGCGGATCCGGCCTACATGAAACGCTTCCGGCAGGAGGCGCAGACGGCGGCCGCGCTCGACCACCGTAACATCGTGCGGATTTATGAAATCGGCGAGGAGCGTGGCCGAACCATCTTCACCACGGAATTCGTCGAGGGCGAGAGCCTCCGCCGCTGGATACAGCAGGAGAAGAAGGCGACGCCGGAAGAGGCCTGGGATGTTCTTCTCCAGGCCGCTCGCGGCCTCTCCCATGCCTGGGATCACCAGGTGGTCCACCGGGATATCAAGCCCGAACATCTCATGCTCACTCGCGATGGCGTCCTCAAGATCGCATACCTCAGCGTGCACAAGGTCACCGCCGGGGCGGCGAACGTGGTCGACAGCGAGGTCGCTTCCGCGATGCCGTACTACATGAGCCCCGAGCAGGTCAAGGATTCCCTCGATGTCGATATCCGGTCCGACATCTATTCGCTCGGCGCCACGGTTTACCATATCGTCACTGGGCAGATTCCTTTTGAAGCCCCTACCGCCGTGGAACTGGCCATGAAGGTCGTGCGCGAGCCGCTCCGGCCCGTCCGGGATCTCCGTCCGGGTGTGCCCGGACCGCTTGCCGCCGTGATCGAGAAAATGATGGCCAAGGAGCCGGAGGACCGTTACCAGACTCCGACGGAGCTTCTGGCAGCGCTCGACAAGGCGAACCCGGCGCAGGCCAAGGAGAAACTGGCCAAAGCCCAGGAACTGGTGAAGCTCATGACGACCCTGGAGATGGCCCAGCAGGTGGCGGCGGAGGCGGCAACGCCCGCCTCACCGCAGAAGCCCTCCCTTCCCGCCGCTCCTGCGAGTCGCCCACCGACCCGCGGGATGCCCGCCGTGCAGCCGCCTGCGGCCTCGGGCCAGGCCGCCGCTTCGAGGCCCCCCACCCGCGGGATGCCCGCCGTGCAGCCGCCTGCGGCCTCGGGCCAGGCCGCCGCTTCGAGGCCCCCCACCCGCGGGATGCCCGCCGTCCAGCCGCATCCGCCGGCGTCGGCGTCCCAGCCGGCCGAAAATTTCCGGCCGAATGCCGCAGTTTCACCGCCGGCCCGGCAGGGCCTCCTCTTCGCCGTGCTCGGGATCGCCGCTGTTGCTGTCATTGCCGTCGCCGCTTTCTGGGTCACCCGCTCCCTTTTCAAAAGGCAGGATGCCGCCCAGTCCCCAGGCGCCACAGAAACCACCGTCCGCCCGGTCGAGCCCGGGGACTCTCAGCGGGAAGCCATCGCTGGGATGTTCGATTACACGATGCAGTATGTGGAGGAGCACCCGGAAGACTACCGCGAGATTGTGAATCGATTCGAGACACTGAAGGAACGGGGCCGCAACACGGAATTCGAGTTCAAGGCCGAGGATCAGGCCAGAGTCTGGCGGGCCCGATGGGACGCGGCGGCCCAGAAAGAATTTGAAAGACGCCAGAAAGAGGCCGAGGCCCAACTCCAAGCGGAGCGTTTCGACGAGGTCTCCCGGCTATGGAAGGAGTTTCCCGACAGTTTCCGCACGGATGCCATTGCGGGCCGAATCAACCTGGAGACACGCAAGTTGAGCGATCGTGCGGCCACCGCTGCGGGTCAACTCGGCGCATCCGCTCGCCCCATCCTGGCCAAGCAGCCGGGCAGCCTTTCCGAGGCCGAGGTGAACATCCTCATCGACGTGCGCAATGGCGCTGCGTCCCTGTCGGGCAGGGACGGCGTTCCGCTCAACTCGCTCTCCGCCTGGCTGGGTGCCGAGCAGAAGACCTTCCTCCAGGGCCTGACAGACAACCTGGAGGCCTTGCTCGAGGCCCATAAGAGTGTGAAAGCAGCCGAGCAGGCCAAGGCCTATAACAGCTTTTGGGGCCAGCTTTCCCAGCTCGTCAAAGGGAAGAAATTCAAGGAGGCCGAAGACCTCATCGCCGCCAGTCAGGCGATTCTCGAAGGGGAATCCCTGACCCGCCTCCAGCAGGACATTCAGACCCTCAAGTCTCTTTGGCCGCGTCTGGAGGCCAACCTCGGCACTCTCAAGAACAAGTCGGTCCTTGTCGGCGGAATCAGCATGAAAGTCACGGACATCCGCGAAGGCAAGTTCATCGTCCGCCAAAACGACGGGGAGGTTGCCCTGGGGCCAGAAATCCTGGACGCGGAACAGCAGGCCGATCTCGCCTGCGCCTCCGAGAAAGACCCCAAGGCGTCCACTTTCCAACGGGCTCTTTTCCTTTTCTTCTACGGAAACGCCGGCCAGGCCAGCAAGGCCTTGGAGGAAGCCCGGGCCTCTGGCCTCGATCTCTCCCTCTACGAGTCCCGGGTCCTCCCCATCCTCGTCGTCACTTCCGTCCCGTCCGCCGCCACCGTCGATCTCTCTCCCAAGATGGACCCTTCCAAGCTGCCCGGGAAAGGCTCGAAGCCGCTCACCACCCCCGTCCGCATCGAGGTCCAGCGCAATACCACGTATACCGTCGAGGTCACGAAGGAAGGCTACTTCGCCTTTACGCGGAAGATCAAGGTCGGGCAACTCGGAGAACACCGCGTCGAGGCCACCCTTCAAAAATTCAAGCTGCCCGCCTCCATCCAGGAGGACTTCGATATCCCCTCCAAGGGTGAAGACTCGCGGGGCAACCCGGTTCGCAGGGGCGAGGACCCCGACTTCGGATATCCCTTCGAGATTCGACACCGCGCTTCCGGCATCCACCTCGTTTTTGTGCCTTCCGGAGGCTTCCCGATGGGCAGCCCCGAAGGCGAAAAGGGCCGGGACGCCGATGAGACCCAGCACACGGTCACCTTCTCCCAGCCCTTCTATATCGGCAAGTACGAGGTCACCGCCGGTGAATTCAAGCGCTTCGTCCAGCGGACCGGCTACCGTACGGATGCCGAACGCGGCGGAGGCGGCTGGGTCTGGGCCGGCTCCGAATGGGTCAGCAAGCCCGACGCCAATTGGAAAAACCCCTATTCGCAGGACCCGAGCGACGAACACCCCGTGGTGCTGATGAGCTGGAACGATGCCCAGAAGTTCGTCAACGGGCTCAACGGCGGCCGTGGCGACCGCTTTCGCCTGCCGAGCGAGGCCCAGTGGGAGTTCGCCTGCCGGGCCGGAAGCGAGACCCGGTTCTCCTGGGGCGAGGACGAATCCGCTGCCGGTCAGTACGCCAATGTGGCCGACCGAACGGCCAAGCAGAAATTCCCGGAATGGCCATGGGCCGTCTTTGACACCGACGACGGATTCATCACCACCGCCCCGGTCGGACGCTTCAAGCCGAATGCCTTGGGGCTTTACGATACCCTGGGCAATGCCTGGGAATGGTGTTCGGACTGGTATGAATCCAATTACGCCACCAACCAGAAATTGGACCCGCAGGGACCCGCCTCCGGCACGACGAGGGTCTGGCGCGGAGGCCACTGGGCGAGCCAACCTGCGGGCGACCGTGCCGCCAGCCGGGGCGACGCTGCTCCGGATTACCGCGATATGTATTCGGGATTCCGCGTCGCCTTCACCCTGGCTGGAAAATAAAGCCTCTCCGTTCTCCCTGTCGTCATGGGGCTCAGAAAATGACCCCGAGAGGCGCAGCACTGGCCGTTTAATTCGTCTTGATCCGGGGTCGGTTCAGCCGCAAGTGATACGGCGGCTCAAGAACAGAGCGTTCCTCCGCCGTAAGATTCCCGCCGATGGTTTTGAGAACTTCAGCGAACCGGTAGGGCACATAGGCCATGTGGCCCGGAGTATACCGGGCGAGAATCGAACGGCGGCTGCGCTCCGAATTCCACGGAAGCGTTCCGTGGAGCACCGACTCGGTAAAGACCACTGCGTCGCCGGCCTTCATGACGATCGGCTTGATCAGCTCCGAATACATCTCGTAGCGCCGCACGCCTTCGGGGACCGGAAAATTGCCCTTGTGGCTTCCCGGCACCAGCGCAAAGCCCCCATCCCCGGGGTTCACGTCCGAAAGCTGCCAGGCCACCACCGTTAGCCCGTTGAACATCCGTCCATCCCGGACAATGTAATACTGGTTCGGGTCGAAGCCGGGCCCCGTCGATCCGTGGAAGTGGAATCCCTCGCAGCCCTTGTCTTGGACGAGGAGAAGATGCGGATGGTCCAGCCGAAAACCGTCGCCCAGAATAACGTTCAAGTAGGGATTCATCCGGGGATGGGCCAGAAGTGAACGGAAGGTTTCCCCCCATGGCGAAGGCATCGTGATCAGCTCGCCCATCTCTTTTCTCCGGGAGGTCCCCGCCAGCGCGTTGGCCCCCCGAATCAGGGAGTCGGCGCGCTCGTTCAGCTTGTCGATATTCGCGTCCACCGCGTCGTTGAGCCGGCGTACCTCCTCGGCCGTCAGCGCCTCCTTTACGACGATATACCCGCACAGGTCGAAAAAATATTTCTCCTCGTCTTTCATCGCAAAAATACCATTGCCTTGTTTAGCCCGGATTTCTTATCCCGCCGGGATGAGAAATCCGGGCTAGACAGTTGCCCGCACCTTCTGGCAGGCCGAGAAAAAATCTTCGTTCGACGCCGAAAACCCATATTGCTGCTCGATCTCACGGATCGCTATCTCCGTGACCAGACACCCGTCCAGCGTGTCCGGAAACTCCACCCCGGTCGTGCAGTCTCGCAGCACGATGAAATGGTAGCCCCGCCTCGACATCGCCCGAATGCCGTAGTCCCGGCCCAGTAAACACCAATTCGCCGCAAAACCAGCATAGATGAGATGCAAGATGCGCCGCTGCGCCAACACATGGTGAAGCTCTGATCCCGTCGCTACCACCTTCTCATCCGGCCGCACGTCGATGAGCGGCGACATCCCGAGCTGGTCCTTCACCTTCTCGTAGTGAACCATGATGCCCGGCGGTTGACTCCTCGGCCCCACGTAGGCTCGATAGGCGCCCTCACGCCGACGGAAAGATGCCGGAGGCCAGTCCGGCTCCACCCCGGGTGGTGCGACCGCGGTCTTCACCCCATCGGGCCGGTGGTCAGGAAACTGCCGCGCCACATCCGGGCAGGGCGCGTGGATCACCATCAGGCCCGCTCCGCGCGCCGCAGCCAGCGCAGGCACCAGCTTCTCTGTCATCACGTGGCTCGCACGCTCGATCCAGCTCTCAATAAAATGGCTGTTCCAGGTGTCCACCAGCACCAGCGCAGTAGCCTCGACGGGCAAGACCATCTCGATCTCGCGACGGATGAAATTCGACTCCCGGCACGGCACGCCCGCCGGCGTGCTGTCCTGAAAATATCGCACCCTCAAATTCAAATCAGCCATGATTCGACTCCTGGGTGAATAGCCGATCGGCGCGAAACGCTGATATTCACCGATTCACCTGGGGATTGTCAATAGGGCGAACGACTCATGCGAGCCGATCTTGAGTTTCCGGAAACTTCCCTGGCCAGGGCGGTGCACGAACAAGACCCGGAGTGGGGCCCACCCGGAATTTCCCCGCATGAGTTCGCCAATGCCCTGGGCAGCCTCATCCGCATGAAACGGGCGGACAGAAATTCTGTGCTCATGGTCTGGGATGCAGCGGCGTCCTTGTTCGAACGTGGCGTACAAGAGGTTCCTCTCCCCAAGGCGTTGGACCTGGCTGCCGCGCAAGGGGTGACCGCCACTGACGCCGAATTCATCGTGCTGGCGCAGACGCTTGGCGTCCCGTGCGTGACGGAGGATCGCCAGCTTTGTGACGCGTTTCCAAAAATCGCCATTTCCATGAGGGTCTTCCTGGATGCTTGACATCCCGGCCCCACCTGCTCATCATACCGGCCGGCGGACGAAGGGGTTATCTACCTCAGCGATTGTCATGGAGGCTCCTATGGCCGGCGGCTACACGCGAGACCTGTTGATTCTGCCATTTGATCATCGCGCTTCGTTTGCGAAGGTGATGTTTGGGGCGTATGCGAAGCCGAGCCCGGCCATTACTCAAGCCGTGGCCGCGTTCAAGGACATCGTCTATGACGCCTATCTTCGCGCCTTGTCCGAGAAATACGTTTCGAAAGAGACCTCGGGCGTCCTGGTCGACGAGGAGTTTGGAGACCGGGTATTGAAGGACTGCCGGGCGAGCGGGCGGATATTCGCCGTGTGTGCGGAGAAGAGCGGGCAGGACGAGTTCGACTTCGAGTACGGGACACGGTTCGGCCAGCATATTGAAAAATACCATCCGACCTTCACCAAGGTGTTGGTTCGCTACAACCCGGACTCGCACCAGGAGATGAACGAGCGCCAGAACAAGCGGCTCAGGAAGCTAGGGGATTACCTGAGGAAGAAGGAGATGTTTTATCTCTTCGAGCTGCTGGTTCCGCCGACGAAGGAGCAGAAGCAACTGCCGGACTACGATACAAAGGTCCGGCCTGATCTGATGGTCCGGGCGATCCTGGAGATTCAGGAGGCGGGTGTGTATCCGGATGTCTGGAAGATCGAGGGGCTGGAGAGCCGGGCGGACGTGGAGAGAGTGGCGGCCGCCTGCCGGAAACAGGTGAAGGGCGCTGGCATCATCATTTTGGGGCGTGGAGAAAGCGACGAGAAGGTTGGACTTTGGCTGAGGGCGGGTGCGAAGGTGCCGGGCGTCATCGGTTTTGCGGTGGGCCGCACGGTTTTCCAGAAGCCGTTGGAGGAATTTCGAGACAGAAAGCTGAGCCGTGTGGCGACGGTGAAAGCGATCTCCGAGAATTATCGGCAATTCGTTGAAATCTGGAACTCGGCGCGCAACTGACGAGACGAGGCTGAGTGACCAGCGGCGAAGCGCTGTCTCAAACCGTCCAGAGTGGCCCGGGCGACCAGAGCCGAAAGAGGATGCGGCACGCGCTTCGACGAGCGGTCTTGCTTCGCAAATACTTGGCTTATAATGGGATACAGGTCTCTTCCCTTAAGTGAGCAAACTGGTCTCAAGTGTTCCAGGTTCGAAATCCTTGCGTCCTGTCGCCCAGGCTGATAGAATTCCCAACCCCCGTGTGGTAGATGCTAGATGCGAACCCCTCGGAAGCATTGCATGACAATTATCAAGGATTTATGAGAGAGACATCTCTTTTCTCGGGCAAGCTGAAGGACAAGCTTGTCCTGCGGGTGGTCGGCAAAGGTAAGTCCAGTCATTCGGCGGCCTTAAGTCAGGCGGCAGATGAAGCGGTCGAGAACGGTGTCAGTTCCATCGTCATTGACTTGAAATCCTGCGACTGGCTGGATAGCACTTTCGTGGGCACTCTGGTTGGAATCGCCTTGAGGCTGCGAAATGCGCACAGGGGCCATCTCGCCCTGGCCAACGTGGATGAGGCGACCCGGCGGCAGCTCGAGGAATTCGGCCTGACGCGACTCCTAGCGCTCGAGGAAGTGGGCGAAGACTACCATTGGGCTGTCAGCCGGCTTCCGGATGTCTTGCAGGAGCCGAGCCAGCTTGCCCGGGCTATCCTGGAAGCACACCAACACCTGATGAAAGTGAATCCGGAAAATGCGAGGCGATTCGCCGCTCTCCAAAGACGCCTGTTGGTGGAGTTACAGGCCGCCCTTCCTGACCGACCCCCATCCGAACTTGCCTCTACGTGATTGCCACGTCCCAGCGAGCCGTAGCCGTTGTTCGCAACCAGAAGGGACTTCATGCGCGGCCCTCCACGCTGATCGTGGAAGCAGCGCTGAAGTTTCAGGCGGACGTTTATCTTTTGCGGGGCGACCTGCGAGCGAACGCGAAAAAATTGCTGGATGTCCTATCGCTCGGGGCTGAACAGGGAGCGATCGTTACGCTTGAGGCGGCTGGCCCCGATGCGGAAGAAGCGATTCTGACCGTCAAGGGACTGGTAGAAACGGAGTTCTCGTTCGACTCTTAGAATCCCTGTTCATGAGTGCACCCGCATTTCTGGACAGGGATTCTAAAAGAAACCCCTCCCGCAGCAATTCCTACCGCGGGGACAGGTCCGGGAGGGGTTTCCAAAGTAGACGAGTTTGCAAGTGCGGGTGCGCTGGCGAGTTCGTCTACTTAGGAGTAGCAGGCTTGGAGACCGTTCCGTTGATGGGCGGGGAATTCTTGGCCGCAGCCTCTGCTGCCGTGACCGTGACAAAGTCACGGCCGTCGCTGGGCGGAGAGACGATGCTGACCACCACGGCAGGCGTGCCATCAGCGCTCCTGAAGGAATGAAAGGTCCCTTTGGGGATATGCATGAGCGCCCCGGCGGCGATGGGATATTCCATGTCGCCGACTCGGAGGACGCCGCGTCCGGACTTCACATAGACGGTCTCATCATGGTAGGAGTGGTAATGGGCGGGAACGTCCCGCGCCTCGACCACGTGGATGCTGAGGGCCGCATTTCCCCCCACATTCTGAATCTGGAAATTCCGGTCCGCGGGCAGCGGGGATTCCTTGAGGATTTCGTCGATCTCTTTCAGAAGGAACTTGGAGCTCCCGGTCGGATTCTGCAGCATTCTCACCTCTCGGGGACTGGCGCATCCGATCCCGAACAGCACAAGAGAGACGCCGACGAGGGCGCAGACCAGGCACGTCTTGACGAATGGCGTCGACCGAAGACCATCGAGGGCAGGCGACGTCCGCCGCCCTTCGACACGGTAGGATTCCATCATACGAGGCCCTCGAAAGGGATTGGACGAGCGGGCTTCTATCTCGCACGCCGCGCCGGGATGCGCTCGTGGATTCCCGGCGCGGCGTACCAGAGCATGGACGACCACGATGGCTCCTGATGCCTGCTCAAAGCTAAAGGTTTATGAAATTTTCCAGCATTCGCAAGCCGACGGCCTGGCTTTTTTCCGGATGGAACTGGGTGGCATAGACTGGCGGCCGCATCACCGCGGAGGCAAAAGTGACACCGTAGTCCGTCCAGGCGGTCACCACGGATGCGTCCCCCGGTTGTGCGTAATAGGAATGCACGAAATAAGCGTGGACCCCGTTCGACAGGCCCGAAAAGAGCGGGCTGCCGCCCTGAAACCGAAGCGAGTTCCACCCCATGTGAGGGACCTTGAGTTTTTCACCGCCGGATGGCGAAGCCGAGGGGAAGCGGACGATGCGGCCGGCGAGGACGTCGAGGCCTGGGTGAAGCCCGCCCTCCTCGCTTTCGGTGAAGAGGAGCTGAAGGCCGAGGCAGATGCCCAGGAACGGTTTATCTCGAGCCGCTTCGCGGAGGGCCGGCACCAGGCCCCGGGCATCCAGCTCGGCCATGGCATCCTTGAAAGCGCCCACTCCGGGGAGGACCACCTTGTCGGCCTCTCTCAACACCGTGGCTTCGCCGGTGATGACGGCCCGGGCCCCGAGGCGCTCGAGCGCTTTTTGAACGCTGCGCAGGTTTCCCATCCCGTAGTCCGTGATGGCAATCATCGGGGCCGTTCTTTCGACTGCAGGTGAAGGACGATCTCCGCGGCCACTTCCGCGGCTGGCCGCACCGCCGTATTGTAGCGGGCCTCCGCTGCAGCCGCATAGAACGACGCCCGAGCGGCGAGAAGCTCCTGGATTTCCTCCCGGGAGTTCTTCCCGGTAAGACGGGGCCTCTGGCCCACGGTGCGACCGTCCGCGGCGAGACGCTCGTGGATCGTTTCGGCGTCGGCCTCGAGCAGGACGACGCATCCGCTGTTCTTCATGCGTTGAACGTTCTCCGGCCGCAGAATGACGCCGCCTCCCGTAGCGACGATGGCGCAGCGATGCGTCCCGGCGATCTCCGCCAGGCACTCGCTTTCGAGGTCGCGGAAACGAGCCTCACCGTCGGTCGCAAAAATCTCGCGGATACTCCTGCCTGTGCGCTTCTCCAGGACATCATCAGCGTCGATGAACGGCCGGCCCATGGCCTCGGCGATCCTGCGGCCGATGGTGCTCTTCCCCGTGCAGCGATATCCGATCAGGTAGAGGTTCAAGTCGAGAACATCCTCATGGACCTGCAGCGATTATAAGCATTGCTAGGCGTGCCGCCCGGGGCTAGGCGTGCCGCCCGGGACTGCGCGTGCCAACTCCCTTTTCCTCATGGACTTAAGGCGATAATAGGGGATGGAGAGGTTCCCTTCAAAGCACGACAGCGTTCGATTTTGACGTAAGTCCTTGGAGTGAACGCCTTAGCGCTTGTACCACGCCTAAATCCTTCACAGATTTGTCTCCCATAGGGATCCCGTTGGGACTCCCGGTCCTGTCCCACTGGGAGGGACCTTCCCGGACTTGTCCGCATGGAAGGGAACCTCCCGCAGGGACCCCTTTCCCGGACATTTCCCGATGGGAGGTATCGTCCCAAATGATCCCCATGGGAGGGACAACTGTGGAGGGACGCTGGTATCTACGGGAAGGCTTTCCCAAAGTTGGAAGTGCGGACACACCTCCGAACGTGCGTGCTCGATATGTAACTTCTCACTAAGTTCGGGAAGGACGATCAGGTCAAATCGATGAGTTATGAACGGAGTAGCGAAGCGTTGAATCCATGCCCCGTTGGGAGCGGGTTACTACGAGCGTATTTTGAGGTGCACGACAAGGCTACATTTAGGCGTCAGTCGTTGGAGTGACGGTTTTAACCGTTGTCCGATCAGCGCCACGCGTATAAGGCGTAACTCCAACGAGGTGGCCGTCCTGCGGATCGAGAATCAAGTCTCCGCAAGAATTTAGCGCGGTAGGAGTAGGCAAATCACCCGAACTGATTGAGAAGTGACATCGATATCCCATAAGTAACCGATTCACAGGTGGTTAAATTGGAATGTCTCTTGAATTTCGCCGGGGTTTTGGGTTAGTATCCCTATTCATACGCTCCAGTTGCTCCTTAAACGCTTCCGTTCTACTGGAAAGAACCGCAGGGAGGCAGAGATGGCCGGTCGAGGATACGACGCGTCAACCCTTGAGCCCAAGTGGCAGAAGTACTGGATCGAGCGACGGACATTCCGTGCCCCGGACCCGTGCGATGCGGATTTTGATCCGGCCCGGCCGAAGTATTACATCCTGGATATGTTTCCGTACCCGAGCGGCGAGGGTCTGCACGTGGGCCACCCCGAGGGCTACACGGCGACGGACATTCTCGCCCGTTACAAGCGGATGCGAGGCTACAACGTACTGCATCCGATGGGATGGGACGCCTTCGGGCTGCCGGCGGAGCAGTACGCCATCCAGACGGGGACGCATCCGGCACAGACGACGCGGAGGAACATCCAGACGTTCCGCCGGCAAATCCAGTCGCTGGGCTTCTCCTACGACTGGGACCGGGAGGTCAGCACGACCGATCCGGAGTACTATCGCTGGACGCAGTGGATTTTCCGGCTGATCCACGACACCTGGTACGATGAAGCGTCGGGCCTGGGCCGGCCCATCTCGGACCTGCCCATCCCGCCGGGGGCGGCGGCCGACCCGGTCAGGCGGCGGCTCTACGTGGATTCGAAGCGGTTGGCCTACCTGGACGAGGTCCCGGTCTGGTGGTGTCCCGCGCTGGGAACGGTCCTCGCCAACGAGGAGGTCATCGACGGACTTTCAGAACGCGGGCAGCACCCCTGCACCCGTCTTCCTCTCAAACAGTGGATGCTGCGCATCACGGTCTATGCGGAACGGCTGCTGCGGGAGCTGGAGGGCGTCGACTGGCCCGAGGAGACGAAGAAACAGCAGCGGGAGTGGATCGGGCGCAGCGAGGGGGCCGAGGTGTGGTTCGGCCTGGAGACGCCCGCGGGAGGGACGGAGGCGCTCGCTCGCCTGGCGGACGGCCGGCTGGTGCGCCGGGCAGCCCGCAGCAGTTTGGCGACACCGAGCTTCGAGTTCCGAATCTTCACGACGCGGCCCGACACGCTCTTCGGTGCGACCTACATGGTGCTGGCCCCCGAGCATCCCCTGGTGGCGGTGTTGACGACGCCGGAGCAGCACGACGCCGTCGAGGCCTATCGACTCCGGGCGGCGCAGAAGAGCGACCTGGACCGCACGGGCTTGGCCCAGGACAAGAGCGGCGTATTCACCGGCGCCCGGGCGGTCAATCCGGTGAACGGGTCGAGGATTCCCATCTGGATCGCGGACTACGTGCTGCTCACCTACGGCACGGGCGCCATCATGGCCGTGCCCGCCCATGACGAGCGCGATTTCGATTTCGCCCTGCAATACGGCCTGCCCATCGTGGAGGTCGTCCGGCCCGTTCAGCCCATCACCGGCAGCGTCGAAGAAAAGGCCAAAGCGGGGCTGCTCCGCGAGACCTCTCTCGATGGGAAGCCTCTCTCCTGCTACGTCGGCGACGGGACCGCGGTGCATTCGCCCTGGATCGACGGCCTGCCAACGCCGGAGGCGAAAACCCGGATCACCCGAAAACTCGAGGAACGCGGCGTCGGGGAACACCGGGTGCAGTACCGACTCCGCGACTGGATATTCTCCCGGCAGCGCTATTGGGGAGAACCGTTCCCCATGCTCCATCTCGAAGGCGGCGGAACGGCGTCCGTGCCGGAGTCGGCACTGCCCGTGCTCCTGCCCGAGCTGGAGGATTTCAAGCCGTCGGGCCGGGCAGAGCCTCCTCTGGCCAAGGCCTCGGCGTGGGTGAAGACGTTGGACCCGACGACGGGCCGGCCCGCTCGCCGCGAGACCAACACCATGCCGAATTGGGCCGGCTCGTGCTGGTACTACCTCCGATTCATCGACCCGAAGAACAACCAGGTGGGTTGGGACCCGGCGAAGGAGCGGTACTGGATGCCGGTGGACCTTTACGTGGGCGGCCGCGAGCATGCGGTGTTGCACCTCCTCTATGCCCGCTTCTGGCACAAGGTGCTGTACGACCGCGGTATCGTCTCGACACCGGAGCCCTTCCAGAGGCTGTTTCACCAGGGGCTGATCCTGGCCTTCGCCTACGAGGACGCGGCGACCTCCGCCCTGGTCCCGACGGACCAGGTCGAGGAGCGCGCCCCGGGCGAGTTCGCCCGCAAAGATACGGGCAAGCCGGTGCGCCAGATTGTGGCCAAGATGTCCAAGTCCCTCAAGAACGTGATCAATCCGGACGAAGTCATCCGCGAGCACGGGGCCGACACGCTGAGGCTTTATGAGATGTTCATGGGGCCGCTCGAGGTGTCCAAGCCCTGGAATCCAAGGGACGTCGAGGGCATCTCCCGTTTCCTGCACAAGTGTCACCGGCTGGTGCTGGGCGACGCCGGCGAGTCGCTGCGGCCCAACCTGCGGCCGGGCGCTGCGGAGGCCCCGCCGGAGCTGGAGCGCGCGCTTCACCGCTGCATCAAGAAGGTGACGGACGATCTCGAGGCGATGGCCTTCAACACGGCCATCTCGGCGATGATGATCTTCGCCAATGAAGCCGCGGCCCGTGCCGACGCGCTGGAAAAGTCCCAGGCGGAACGCTTCGTCTTGCTGCTTTCGCCTTTCGCTCCTCACCTCGCTGAGGAGTTGTGGGAGGCGCTGGGACACGATCACACCCTGGCTTACGAGCCGTGGCCGCGGTACGACCCCGCGCTCCTGGTGGAAAGCACGCTGGAAATCCCCGTCCAGGTGAACGGCAAGGTCCGTGGCCGCATCCGGGTGGCCTCGGACGCTGGCGAAGAAGCCCTCAAGCAAGCGGCCCAGGAGTCCGTCTCCTCTTACCTGGCGGGGAAAACAGTCCGAAAGGTCATCATCGTGCCTAAAAGACTGGTCAACCTGGTGGTCAGTTAGAATCCCGGTTGGGAAGTTCTATCGCACTCCCGAACCGGGATTCAAAGCCAAAACCCCTCTCGGACTTGTCTTGTTGGTTTTTTCCCTGCAACCTGTGGCTCATGGGGAGTTCAGCGATGTCCAAGAAGATGCGATGGGGCATTCTGGGAACGGGGATGATTGCAAACGTGTTCGCCAGGGCGCTGGAACACGCCCAGCGCGGCTGCAAGCAGGCGGTGGGCAGCCGGTCAGGCCCCAAGGCCGCGGCCTTCGCGACGACACACCAGATTCCCAGGGCTTACGGCAGCACCGAGGCGCTGCTGGCGGACCCGGAAGTGGACGCGGTGTATGTCTCCACGCCGCACCCCGTGCACCGATCGGGTGTGCTGGCGGCGGCCGCCGCGGGCAAGCACGTTCTCTGCGAGAAGCCGATGGGCGTGACGCCGGGCGAATGTGAAGAGATGATCGAGGCGGCACGGCGGCACGGCGTCGTGCTCCTCGAGGCCTTCATGTACCGCGTGCACCCGCAAACGCTGCGCCTGCAGGAAATCCTGCGTGAGGGCCGTATCGGAACGGTCCGCACCATCCGCAGCTCGTTCACCTACGGGATGGGAGACGCCTATAACGTCCGCACGGACCTCAGCCTGCGGGGCGGCGGGCTCTACGACGTCGGCTGCTATTGCATCAACTTCAGCCGGATGGTGGCCGGGCAGGAGCCGGACCGCATCGCCGCGTCGTGGTGGTTGGGGCCGAAGACGGGCGTGGACGAGAACCTGGCGGCCGTGCTGGGATTCCCTTCCGGGCCGCTGGCCCATTTCGACGTGGGCATCCGGTGCGCCGGGACGAGCTTCGCCGAGATCGTGGGCAGCTCGGGCCGCATCCACATTCCCAACCCGTGGAAGCCGGATGCGCGCCGGGCCTCGTTCGACGTGGTGGCCGGGGGCAAGACCGAGACGGTGGTCATTGAGAACGGGGGCGACATCTTCAGCCTGGAGGCTGACCATCTCGCAGCCGTGGCGGCCGGGGAGGCGAAGCCGCTGATCCCGGCGGAGAATGCGGTCGGCAACGCGGTGGTCATGGACACGATCTGGAGGCAGATGCACGGGTAAACGGCGGCAAAGCCGCCGTTTTGCTGGTTTTCTCCGTGCTTTCCGTGCTCTCCGTGTTTCAAACCGATTTTGTTTATCTCTGTCACAACGAAGCGATTCCGCAAGCTGGAAACGGAGGACGGGCATCTCTAAACTTCCTGACATGAGGGGAGTCATGAACAGGTCCATGAGTCGGCGACCTTTGGAGGTTGGGCCCGGACGATTCTCGATACCCGTCGTGGCCGCCCTGCCGGTGCTGATTCTGTTTGTTTCTGGCCTGACTTGGGCCAAAACGCCTTCCGAAATGACCGTCGAGGAACTCGAGGCCTCCTACGGGAAGAATCCTCGGGACGTCGAGGTCGCCCTTCAGCTCGGGGTGCGCTACCACCACGAGATGCGCGAGGCGGGCCGCGACGGCGCATACAAGGTTCGTCAGAACCGCAAGAAGCTGGACAGCCTTTATCAAAAGTCGCTGAAATACCTGAAGCGGGCGCAGTTCATGACGCAGTTTGCGGCCTTGCCGAACGTCTATATCGGCAGCCTGACGGTGCTTCGCGGCCGTGACGTGTCGCACAGCAACCGCGGGCTGCTCGTGCGCTGGCGCGGGCCGAAGAACTTCGCCGAGGGACCCCAGATGATGGATGAAGCGGTGGACCAGGACCCTGAGAACGCCGCCGTCCGGCTCGTGCGCATCGAGGACGCCGAGAGCATCGTCCTGCGGCTCACGGACGGATCGGACTCGACGGTCGAGCAGAAGTGGGTGCCGCGGCTGGACCGCTTCAAGGTGGGCCGGGCGGACCTGGAATATCTGATCGAGCGGTGTGAAAAGGACACGCAACTCGCCGAACAATGGGACACGGCGCGGCTGCACCTCCGGGCGGCCAGGCTGGCGGAACGGCTTGGAGAATACGAAGCGGCCCGGAAACATCTGAAAGCCTCTATCGATGCCGGGGCCAACGCGGAGGCTAAGGACGAGGCTCGTGAGTTGCTGGAGAAGCTTCCGAAATGAGGCTGATTCTGGGTCGGGCGACTTCGATCACGTTTCGGATGGGGCTTCTTCGGCCGGATGCCGCTGGAATCCTGCTGGCGGCGGCCATCGCCATCCTCCCGGGCGTCGCCGCCGAGGGCTTGGGGCCCCGCCTCGACCTGCTGGAAAAGGCGCTGGACCCTGAGGTGGAGATCGACCTGGACGCGACTCTCGAAGCCGTCGCCGCCTTGGGCCAGGCGGGGGCCGACAGCCCTGATCGGGACCGGATCGTTCAGACCATGGTGCAGTGGATCGAGCGGCAGCAGCCGGTGCGGACCTCCGGCCGTTCGTCGCGCATTCCGGCCCTGATGCTGATCAAGTCGGCCATGGTCGCCGCGGCCCACCAGGTGGGAGATAAGAGAGTGCTCGGCGTCCTCAAGGCCTTCCAGGTCAAGGAAGGCAAGACGAAATACTTCCCCGAGGACGCCGTGGAACAGGCCATCGCCGCCCTCTCGCACCTGCCCGGCGAGGAGTCGCTCCAGCCCGGGGGCCCCGGAGCGGAGCAAAGCCCGGACGCCTGGCACGGCCGATGGGAGAAGACCGAGGAAGGGCGGCGCTTCCTCCAGCTCGCCAGCGTGATGGCCGAGGGCTCGCACGCCGAGAAACAGGCCGCACGCGACGCCCTGATGCGGTCCGGCAACCCGGTCGTCCCCTTCCTCGTCGATTGCCTGCATCACCATCCCCATTTCGTCGGACGCCGATCGTCCGCCTACCTGCTCGGTCAGATCAATGATCCCCTCACCGTTCCCGACCTCGTCCACGCCCTCGAGGAGAAGGACGATAATGTCCTCTGGACCATTCTGACCTCTCTGGGGTTCATGGAGGACCGCCGCGCGACGGAAAGAGTCATCCCCTTCCTGGACCATCCGGTGGAGCGTATCCGTGTGGCGGCGGCGCAGGCCCTGGTGCGGCTGAGGGACCCGCGTTCCATCGAGGCGCTCGCGGCGCACATCCGGAAGTATGCGGGCGGCATCCATCGGGCCCGGGCGGCGGAGGCCCTGGGCGAGATCGGCGATCGGCGTGCGCTGCCGATGCTCCTGGAGACGATGCGGGACAAGCATCTGGTGACTCGGGAACACGCGGCGATGGCTTACGGGAAGGTGGCGCAGGAGGCGGACCTCGAAGTCCTGCTGAAAAAACTGGAGTCGGGCGAGTTGGCGGCCCAGGAGGTCCGGATGGCCTTCGAGGAGCACTTCGAGGCCGATCTCCAGCTCGAAGACAAGGACGCCCCTGCGGAACAGGTGGCGGCCATCCGACAGCAGGTCCAGGAGGTCAAGGAAGGCAAAACGGTCTCGATCCGGCCCGTGGAGAAATCGGCCACCGAACAGGAGCTGGAAGAGGGTCCCTTGGAATAGAAGCTTGGGGCGTCAAACTTGAAAAACCTTTTGAGTTTGAGTTAGGCTGGACATAGATTGAATCGAATTGTCATTTGAAATCCGCGTAGCCCGAAGGGCGCAGCGGGAAATGGCCTCGGCCTTCGGCCTCCGCCATTGCTTCTTCTGAAATCCGCCTCGGAGGCGGATTTTCAT
>JACPCR010000095.1 GCA_016179685.1 Planctomycetota bacterium
CCGAACGGTACGCACACCTTGCCAGGTGGTACACCGCTGACCGGTAGGTGGTACACGGCCGACCGACAGGTGGTACATTCTCAAACCGACATTGACAGGGCGGAAGGACCCGCCGGAAAAAGACCGTCTGCATGAAGCGCATAGGGGTTATGCGCTGGCCGGCAAGAGCGCGCTGAACCGCCTGGAATTGACGCCGGAAGGCGGAAGGACGCGTTACAAGAAGATCGAATACGGCGTCCAGGCGATCGAGGGATTTTTTCTCGCTCTCTTCATCCACTGCCATGAAAAGCCACCCGAAGAAATCATTGTGGACCTCGATGCGACGAACGACCCGCTCCACGGCAAGCTCTTACGCAAGTTCAGGAATGGCTGCTCGAGTGCGGAGGCGCTTCTGCGGAGGTTGGACAGTGCTGGGCTCTGCAGGTTCCGGCTGTGGAAGGACCAATGCCCGAGACCGATGACCGTACCCGGGATGTGTGACCTGAAGGGCCCTGCTGGATTCATCCCTTCATCATTCGTTGCCGCGCCTCTGTCATCAGCTCCAGGGTAATGGTCGAGGAGCCCTCTTGTCGGGCAAAAGCCTCCACAGCCGCCCGAACCATGCCGCGGACAAAAAACGGAACTCGCTGAAGGCGGGACTCGGCCTCAGGGGTCCACGCCATGGGTGCCTCGCGGGCGAGGTCCGGTGCCTTGGCCGTCCCGGGCACGTAGGTGCACCAGGAATCCTCGCCCAGAGGGTCGCCGCTGAGGGCGAACGCGCGGGCTCGGCAGCCTCCGCAGAGATTCTTGAATTCGCAAAGGCCGCAGCGGCCTCGCAGACTCGGATTGCGGAGGCTGTTCAGCAAAGGACTCGACTCCCAGATTTCCCGGAAGGAGGACTTTCGGAGTGAGCCGGCAACGAGCGGCAAGTAGGGACACGGCGTGACGTTGCCGTCGGGAGTGATGCGGCAGTAGCTTTTCCCGGCCAGGCAGTTTGCCACGTCCGAGCGAAGGAGGATGGAATTCGGTTTCTTCTGTGCGAGAATCCGACGGAAAGTGGGTGCGCAACAGGGCCGGACCATCATTCTACCGATCTGGATATCGGCAATGAGGCCCAGCGCAGCCTCGTACTATTCGGGCGCGAGGTCCACCGTGTCCTGGCCTCGGCCCGTGCAAACCAGGAAGAAAACGGCCAGCGACCGTGCGTCCAACTCGATGGAAAAACGGATGAGGTCGCCCATCTCCGCAAGGGTCTGAGGCGTCAAGGTCATTTGAAGCTGCAAGCCCAACCCGGCCTTTCGGGCCGCATCGATGCCGCTGAGTGTGGCCTTCCAAGCGCCATGGACCCCCCGGAAGGCGTCATGGCGTGACGGGAGAAGGGAGTCCAAACTGATCCCGACTCCCGCCAGCCAGTCCCCGTTCCTTGAGCGCGGCGGCCCGTTCCGGCGTGAGCAGCGTGCCATTTGTCCCGAGAACCACCCGCATACCCAGCACAGCCGCTCGGCTCACGAGCGCGTCCAGGTCCGGCCGCAGGAGCGGTTCGCCCCCTGACAGAAAGAGCAGGGTCTCCCGGTTCACCTCAGCGATGTCACCCATGACGCGGAGGCTTTCCTCCGTAGAAAACTTCCCTGGCCACGGCTGCGACGCATCGATGTAACAATGTCTGCAGCGGAGGTTGCATCGGGCGGTCACGTTCCAGGAAATCAGGTGGGGGACATGGTCCATGGTGAATGGTTGATGGTTGATGGTTAATGGCAAATGCTTATGGGCATTCGCGATTCCATCTTTATTCACGGTTTCGAGGCCACGCGGGCGACCACGGCCCCGATGATCTGGCCCTCACGCCAACCCTCTCTCTTGAATTGCCGAAAGACGGGGTCCGGAGCGCCTTCGGGCTCGCCATGACAAGGCAGGCATGTCTTCGTCGCTTTGATGGGCTCGGCGTAATAAAACCCTTCGGCCGCTGAGCGCTCCGCTTTGGGTTGGCCATTCTGAATCTCGCGCATCAGTTCCAGCGCAATGCCGTCACCCTGGTTATGAGGATTTCGCGGCTTTTCGACCACCATCTTCACCCACGCCCGGCCGCCCGTCGCTCCCGGCACGACCCCGGAAAAGACCCTGTCCGCCACCGCCGCGGGAAGGATGGCGTTCTTGGCCAGCCATCGCTGGTAAATCCAATTGGTGACTGGAATCGAAGATTGTTCGCGGGTGTAGTGCTCGGCCATGGTCGCGCGGGTCTTGAGAAGCAGTTTAACGAGCAGATAGGCAAGCTCTTCGTCACCCGTGCGCTGCTCGTAGGCGGTCGGAACGGATGGCGGAGGAGGCTTAATCTCCGGGGACGGGAACACGATGGAGCAGAGGAGTCCGCCAGCAAGAAGCAAAAGCGCACCACCAACACTGACTGGAACAATGACAAAGAGTTTCCGTTTCATGGTTGGAGCCTCTGAAAGTGGTCGGTCATCAGCAGAGGTACGAAGCTCGCGGATTCGCTTCGTTGTGACAGAGAGAAACAGGGGCCAGGGGCGCCACGGACGCCTTCAAGCTCAAAATGTTAAGTGCTTGTGAAGAAACGTGTTATCCGTTTGTTTCTTAGGAGTAAACAGTAACCTGTAATCCGCAATCCGCACTCCGTAGTGAGTGGCCGATCCTTACCGCTCGCTACTCATTGCTCACTGTTTACTGTTTACTGCTCACTGTTTACTGCTCACTGCTCACTCCCCGACTCCCCCACGTAACTACCGAAACCATTATTTCGCCCCTACAGGGCTCAAATCATCATTCTTACCACTTTCCCCAGGCCGGCGTCCGCCGATGGCGGACTTGGCCTGGGCTTTCCCATTTCGTCCCTTTGGGGCTGTCTGTGAAAGGGCGACTTGCCGTTTTCACTAAGTTCTTACTCCCCCACTTCCTCTTCACCCTATCCCATGTCCAGGCAGGTGGACTCCGTGGTTTGCCTTCGCGTCGTCAACAACCGCGGGGGTTACTTGCTGGAAGCCGTGGGATTTCGCATAGGACTCCACGGCTTGCTTCACCATGGGTTTGACGAAGCCGGGCACTCGTTCGAGCTTTTCCAGCGCCTCCGGCGTCCATTCAAGGCCGGGCGCGGCTGGCTCCTGCTCCGGAGCATCGTTGACAATCAAGACGTTGCAGGGCGCTAGCCGGACCACGGCCTCTGCGACGCTGCCGATGTCGGACTCTTCGGTGCGATGGCGGCCGAAACGGGAGAGCACAATCAGCCGGGCCTCTGTCTGCTTTGCCCGGCCGACGACTTCAAACGCTGGCCTGCCCATCAAGAGGCAAGTCTCGATCTCAAGGCCTTTGGCTTGTGCTACCATCCGGGCCTTCTCCAAATAGCCGCGGTAGTGGGCTTCAAGACCCTGATGGATGACGCGGTCGTGAAGCTTCTCCTGCCCCTCGAAATTGAACGCCTCCTTGTCCTTTTGGGAAAGAATCTGGACGATGGCTTTGAAGACCACGGGATGGAAGTTGGGGTCGAAGCAGGTGACGGCCTCAACACGCGCGCCGACGGCCTTGGCCAGGTTGATGGCCTTTCGGAGAGCGGCGTAGGACTCCGGGCTGCCGTCCACGCTCACAAGAATCGTCCCTCGCATGGGCCGGGCATCCTTCACAATCAGCACCTCGGTTCTGACTCGGCGGACGAATCGTTCGCACACCGTTCCCAATGCGTCCGAAGGGCACTGGCCATTGGTCGAGGCCAGTCCCAGCCCCCGCGCGCCGATGACTGCCAAGTCGTAGCCATTCTTCGATTCCCTGACCAGTTCGACATAGTTGCTTCCGTCCACGTTCTTGACTTCCAGAGGAACTCCGTCCATGGCCTTTCTGGCCGCGTCCATGTAGGAGTTGGAGATCAGCTTCAGTCCCTCGATGATCAGGGAATCATGGGTGTCGCGCATGGCTTCGATCTTCTTCGGCTCCTGATACTCTTTCGGAAGGGTGGGCTCGAGGTCGGTGAACCGTCGGTAGTGCAAGCCAGCGGCGTACACATGGACGCCCGTGACCTTGGCATCGAAGGCCCGTGCGAGGCGTGCGGCCTGTTGAGCGGCATGGTTCGAATGCGCTGAGTTGTCCACGCAAAGCATGATGTTCCGGTATGGCATAGGAAAACTCTGAGAGGGGAATGGGGGAGGGGAGTGTGGGAGTGTGGGAGATTCAACTTTTCATCATGGTCTGCCGCGCCTCGGCCATGAGTTCGGGACTGACAAGGGAGCATCCCTTGCGCCGGGCAAAGGCTTCCACCGCGGCGCGGACCATGTTGCGGACGAAGAACGGGACTCGGTGAAGACGGGATTCGGCCTCGGGGGTCCATGCCATGGCTGCCCCGCGGGCGAGGTCCGGCGCCTTGGCCGTCCCGGGCACGTAGGTGCACCAGGAATCCTCGCCCAGAGGGTCGCCGCTGAGGGCGAACGCGCGGGCTCGGCAGCCTCCGCACAGAGTCTTGAATTCGCAGAGACCGCAGCGGCCGCGGAGGCCCGGATTTCGAAGACTATTCAGCAGAGGACTCGATTCCCAGATTTCCCGGAAAGAGGACTTCCGGAAGGAACCGGCCACCAGCGGCACGTAGGGACAAGGCGTGACGTCGCCGTCGGGAGTGATGCGGCAGTAGCTTTTCCCGGCCAGGCAGCTTGCAGTCTCCGAATGAAGCAGGATGGAATCGGGTTTGTGCTCCGCGACGAGCCGGCGGAAGGTGGGGGCGCAGCGGGGCCGGACCATGACTTTGCCGCCATGGGAATCGGCAATGAGGCGCAGAGCGGCTTCGTATTCCTGGGGCGAGAGGTCCACCATGGCTTGGCCGCGGCCCGTGCAGACCAGGAAGAAAACCGCCAACGCCCGGGCGCCCACCTTCTCGGCGAACCGGATGAGGGCCGGCAATTCAGGAAGATTCTGACGAGTGAGGGTCATCTGAAGCTGCAAGTCCAGCCTGGCCTCTCGGGCCGCTTCGATGCCGCCGCGCGCGGCCTGCCAAGCGCCGTTCACCCCTCGGAACTCGTCATGGCGTAAGGAGAGGAGGGAATCCAAGCTGATCCCGACCCCAGCCAGTCCACGCTCCTTGAGCGCCACGGCCCGCTCCGGCGAGAGCAGGGTCCCGTTCGTCCCTAGCACGACTCGCATGCCGAGGACCGCGGCGCGGCTCACGAGCGCGTCAAGGTCTGGCCTCAGCAGGGGTTCGCCCCCTGACAGAATGAGCAGGGTCTCCCGGTTCACCTCCGCAATCTCGCCGAGGACGCGGAGGGCTTCGTCCGGAGTCAGTTCGTCCGGCATGGCCTTTGACGCGTCGATGTAGCAGTGTTTGCAGCGAAGGTTGCACCGCGCGGTCACGTTCCAGGAGAGGAGGTGGGGGAGGAAGGACATGGAAGAATGGGAGAATGGTGGTTACGGGAGTGGGGAGATTCAGTTGGGTGTGTAGCTTTTGTGGAAACCGATTCGCCACAGAAGGCCCAATTCCACGAGAATCACCAGGAGCAATGCCGCGGGAAAGGGCTCACGGTGGTCTCCCTTTTCTGGGGTGAGCGCTGTGTGGGCGGGCGAAGTGTCCCGGTCGCGGGCGAGCAGGTATCGGGCCAGGCGTTGCATTTCCGGCCCCGGGATGGTGCGGCCCCAAGGCGGACAGAGATTGGAGCGCCCGGCCGCGGCAGAGCCGCCCGTGATGAACTTTACTAAAGCAGGTTCGTTCAGGTTCGTGGTCGTGAGGTCGGAAGGCTTGGGCGAGAGTTCCATGGCCCAAAGGCGGCCATTGCCCTTCTGGTCATCGCCGTGGCAGTGGGAGCAGTAGTGACCGTAGACGCCCTCCGGCGAGGCCAAAAAAGCTCCACGTGCCTGCTCCTGGCGATGGATGTTCTCGCCGTGGGCCAATGGGAGCAGAATCAAAGGCAGCAAAGTAAGCAGGTTCATTTCTTCTTTCCGAGCAGGTAAGCGGAAAGGGCGGCGGCTTCTTCGTCTGAAAGCCCGTAATCAGGCTCTGCAGAGAAAGGATTCACCGCGTGGGGATGCTTGAGACGGTGAAACAGGTAGCCCGGTTCGAGTCGGTCAGCGACAAAATCGAGTGTGGGCCCCACGCCGCCACCGGGACCTTCACCCGTGGTGTGACAAGCCACGCATCCCTTGGACTGGAAGAGCGCCCGGCCTTTTTCCGCTTCGCCCGGAGGGACTGAGGTCGGGACGCGCGGGTCACGGCGGAATTGCTGCACGTAGTCGGCAACGGTCTTGGCCTCTTCCGGTGAAAGGTTGAATTTCGGCATCTGCTGCGAAAGGGGCCGGATGAGGTCGGGCTGAATGAGAAAGTCATGTATCCAGGAAGCTTTCAGGCGGCTGCCCTCGGAGGTCAGGTCGGGAGCGTAGGTCCCGCCGCGACCTTCGATGGAATGGCAAGAGAGGCAGCGGACATCGTAGAAAAGCCAAGAGACCGTGTTTTCGGAGGGAGGCGCTGGCCGCGGCGGGAACGAAAGGAGTTCCAGGATGCCCTTGATGTCATGGCAGACGACGCAGCGTGAAAGTTCGATGAGGCGTTTGCCGCGGGAGATGCGAGAGGGGTCGTCCAACGCTTTCCATCGGCCGGGGGCTTCGGGCTTCGGCTCGGTTGTGGGTCGAAAGGCCTCGTCACGCAAGAGGAACTCGACCAGGGCCCTGGCCTCAGAGTCGGAGAGGCGGTAGCGCGGCATGAGGGTGTCGAGGAAGTAGCTCTTCGGCTCTTTCACCCACGAATAGAGCCAGTCACGCTCGAGTTTGGCTTGGGCGATCTGGAGGTCGATTCCGCCGACGCGAAGGTCCACGAAGCCGCCGATGATCGTGCCGCCGGGCCCGTTGGCTTTGTGGCAGACGGTGCAGCGGGCATTGCCCCAGACGGCTTTGCCCATGTCGGTAAGGTTCATCATCTCCGTGAGCTCTTCATCGTTCATGGTGTCTTCGGTCTTGGCTGTCCAGGGGGGCCATTCCTGCTTTGGGAAGGACGGGTCGGCAATGGACTTGAGGTAGGCCAAGGCATCCATCGCTTCCTCATCGGAGAATTTGAAATCCGGCATGCGGGCCGAAGGATGGTGCTTGGGCTGCTTGAGTTTGTCCCAAAGCCACAAAGGCTGGGCCTTGTGGAAGACGTTCGTGAGCGGCGGGCCGTTCTTGGGCCGGTCGTAGGGGTTGTAGAGCCGCGGCTCTTCGCCGGGCGCCGGGACGGCGAGGAGCATGACGGCCAGGAATGGATGGAGCGTCTTCATGACTTCAGCTTTGCGAGAACCCACAGTTCGACGACTCCGGCGCCCAGCATGTAGGCCAAAGCGAGCAGCCACGGCCTGAATGAGCGCGGCCTCTCTACCGTCACATACAGCCAGGTGGAGGTGGCCCGAACGTTGCCGCTCTCGCCGTTGGCGCCGTCGCGGACGGAAAAGAGGACCGGGAGGAACTTGCCGGCCTCGAATGAAGGTTCGCCCGAAAGTGACCGCCTGAAGAGCACTCGCCAGCGCCCTTCTTTGTATGACGGGTAAACCTGAAAAATGGCCGGACGAACTTCGGTATTGGCACTTCCGGTTGCGGTCCATTCCTCCGCGGTGTTGCCTGCCTGCCAGTGCCAGAGTTTCACCGGGTTGTCCGAATCTCCGAAGAGGAAATAGGGTTTGCTGCCTTCCTGCGCCGGGAACTGGAGGAAAGCGGAATCGGGGAGCGGCTCGGGCTTGCCGGTCGGGTCGTCCCACTCGACGAGGAAGGCGATGTCGTGGCCGTTATGGAGCGCGCGGACGTTGCAGGCGCCCGCGGAGGGAGTCCACCATCGCAGGGGGGGTGACTGCACAATCTGCCCGGCGAGGGGGACGGTCAGCATTCTTGCTTTCTGCCAGGCGGGTCCGTCGTGCGTCTCCGGCAGATTGCCCTCGATAAGAGCGGCGGTGACAAGGAAATCTTCCGTGGTGGCGGAAGGCTCCAGGTCGAGGGAGGCGACGTAGTGTGCGAGGTCCCAGCGTTCCTGGTCGGTGAGGATGTCCGCGTAGGGTCCCATGGGCGTGCCGTTGAGTCCGCCGGTAATCCGGAGGTAGATGTCGTGTGGCTCGTGTCCGCCCTTGAAGGTCCAGCCGCGTGTGAAATCGCGTGCGGAGTGGGGGATGCCCCATTCGAAGTTAAGCGTGGCCGTAAGCTCGCCATCCCCGCGGCCGGCCTCCCCGTGGCAGAGGAAACATCTCGCCTTGCGGTAAACCTCCTTGCCTGCTTCGGGGTTTGCGGGGCCGTCAGGGACGGGGAGCGGCTGCGGCTTTTCGGCCGCGAAGCGAGGGGAAAGCGATTTCAGGTAGGCGACCAAAGCATGGTGCTCCTCTTGGGAGAGGATTTTTACCCATGCGGGCATAGGCGTTCCGGGTATGCCGCGGGAAATGACTCGCAGGAGGTCCTCATCGGTCGGAAGATGGCCATGCGGGGTCGAGCGGATTTTGTAGTCGGCGGCGACGAAGTCGCGTGGCCGCGGGAACATTCCGACCGCGGAAGGCCCGTCGCCGTGTCCCGTCTCGCCGTGGCACCAGAAGCAGCGCTGCATGTAGATGGCCCGTCCAAGATCGAGAGTTTCGGCCTGGGAGGGGCCTGGAAATAGGACCGATAGGACAAATAGGACGGATGGGACAAATAACGGAAAGAGAGGCATAAGCGTTTCGTGGTCAAAACATTACAGCGATGGGACCGCGATGGCGTTCTGGACAAATAACGGAAAGAGAGGCATAAGCGTTTCGTGGGGTTTCAGACTTCTCTATCGCTTGGCCGGTTTCTGGCCGGCATTCGTGTACTCGAACATGATGATCTTCCAGATTTGGTCGTCGGTGAGGACGCCGTCCCAGACGGGCATGGCGCTGCGGTATTCGATGGAGCCTTGGGGGAGGCCTGGGCCGCCTTCCTTGATGCGCCAGTAGAGGTAGTTCTCGTCGAGTTGGGCGATAGTGCCTCCATCGCGGAAATTGGCGGGCTTGGGCTGCCCGGCGCGGGCGAAGAGGCCCTCGCCGTCTTGGGCGTCGCCGTGGCACATCGCGCAGTTTGCCGTGTAAAGGATGCCGCCTTCGCGGATGTTCTGCTCCGTCCAAGGCAAGGGATTCCCCACCGAAACATATTGGTTGGGCAGGTTGAAGTGAATGCCGGGCGGGTCCGAAGGCGGGTCCGGCGTGGCAGAGGCGCTCAGGTAGGTCCGCCAGCCCAGGGCGGCCGGGATGAGGATGAGGACAGCCATGCGAGAGAGTCGTTTGGCTGGCGACGGCGGCGCCGCGACACGAAGGAAATCGAGGACGGGCTGAAGGAAGTTGTTCCAGCGGTCTTCCCGCACCGAGAAGTAGAGGAGGATGGCCACGGCGGCCATGCCGGCGTACATGAAGACGAGGCTGGAGGGCAACGGAGCGGGTGTGCCGGTGAGCGCTTTGGTGAGCGGGGCCATGCCGCGGTCGAAGAAGAGGTAGAGCGCGGCAAAGACAAGGAGAGCCCATAGGACCGATGGCACTCGCTTCATGGCACGCTCCCTGGAAAAAGACCGGCTGAAGCCGGGACTACAAACAAGGTGGTAAGGATTCGTTTCATTTTTTGCCTTTCTGCGCCATCAGGAATGAAACAAGGTCGTAAATCTCGGAGGGCGTCATCATTTCGGCGAAGTTCGATGGCATGGGCGACTCTGCCTGGTCCACCCGCTTGATGTCCGACGCGTGGAAGCGCCGTTCGATCCACTCGCCATTTTCCAGCATCTTCATCGTCACCCCGGTCTGCTGGTCGCCGCTGACATAATCCCCGTAGGTGGCTTCGACCTTCTTCCCTTTCTTGACCACGACGGCGGTTTCGCCAATGCTGGTGGCTTCCGAGAGGTCGACTTCCTGTTCCTCCCGCTGTCCGCCACCGGCATCCACGCTGAGGACGATGCTCTTGGGATGCTCCCGGTCGGGGACCCACTTGACGGGCACGCCGCGGACGAAGCGTCTGGGCTTTAGGCTCATCTTCACTTCCTTGTAGCCTTTCACGATGATGGCGCTCGGAGTCAGTATCGATTCAAGGATGTAATCGGGACTTTGGGAGCCGCCGATGGCGGAGAGATCGGGGCACACGTCCCGGCCTTCGTCACGAATCCGGTGGCAGAGCACGCAACCCTGAGACCGGTAGAGTTCGTGGCCGCGGGGGGCGTCGCCGGACAGGATGGGCAGCTTGTCCGCCTCGACGCTCTCTTCGGGCCGCAGCAGGCCCTTGCGCCAGGGGTCCTGCGCTTCCTTCACTTGCTCCAGGAATTCCGAGTCCGATTTCCCGCCCAAAGTATTGAGAAACATGAGCGCCGCGGTAATCTCGTCGTGGGAGAGCGCTATGGGCGGCTTGTGGACGGGCTTCATCTGGTTGCGGGGATAGCCCGGGACAATAAAGGCGTTCGGGTTATAGACGGACTCCACGAGGTACTGGGCAGCGGTGGTCCCGGGCTTGCGCTTTCCGGCCCGTTCGCCAAGTCCCTCCTGATTGGGGCAGCGGGCCTTGGGGTCCTCGCCGAGAGAGTGGCAGGTCAGGCACTGAGCGCGGTCGCTCATAAAGATGGCCTTGCCGGCAGCGACGGTCTGCTCCGGCGTTTCGCCGACTACTGTAATGGCCTCGGCCGGCTGGGTTTTGATCTGAGGGATCGCATTGCCGATGTAGACGAACCCAGCGGTGATGCTCAGGATGAACAAGACCAAATTGCGAACGAGAGACAACATCGTAGATGGCGAATGGCGAATGGCGAATGGTTAATGAAAAAACCGAAAGCCAAGAATGGTTAATGTTTGACGGCTGTTTCCTGAACCATCAACCATCTTTCTTCTCCTTCATGCCGAGCCAAAAGATGGAAGAGACCAGTGCGAAGAAGATGAGGGCGGCTGCTGCGACGACGGTGGTGCCATAGCCCATGGTGGGGGTGAAAGCCCATTGAGAGGTATCCCGCATCACGCCGTACACGTGCCAGGCCTCGCGGATGCCGGAGCGTACGATGCCCATAAGCCCAATCGTGAGGGTGAAGACCACGGCCAGAAGCACCAGCACGTACTGGGACCGCCGCGGCATCTTGCCCCACTCGACCGGGCCGAGGGATTTCGCGCCGAAGAAAATGAACAAATCAATAGCAGTGATGGAGATCATGGCAAAAAGCACGGCCATCACCTGATAGACCGAAAAGCCGATACGCACCTCGGCCTCGACGAAATAGCCTCTGATGCCATAGAAGAGGACGATGCCCGCCGCTGTGGCCAAGATGACCCACTGGAGGAGTCCGCCGATACGGCCCCGCACCACGAACATATCCAGAAGAGCCAGACCGAGGAACGCGGCAAAGATGATCGCAATGACCCGAAACCCGGCGGCGTGGTGGATGCCCGGCGTTTGAGCCAGCTTCTCAAGCTCCGACTGCTTGCGGCCCAGTTCCTTCAACTTGTCCAACTGCGTGGCCATCTTCTCCGACGTGCCGACGATGGCGGCCCGCAAGGACTCCACCTCCTGCCGGAGTTCCGGCAAGGACTTCTCGGCCTTGGCCCCTTGACCGAGAAAACCGTTCACGCCGCAAAGAAGAATGGGAAAGAGGGAAAGAGCCGCAATAAAAAGCGGCCCGCCGATGCCGCCAGGGGGCCGGACTTCCGCGCGTTCCTTGTTCGCCCGCCGATAGAGGACAAAGGATAGGAACGTGGTCAGGATCACCAGGTTGACCGCAGTGTTCTTCGCGCTCATGACGCCGAAGACGCCCAGCAGCGGGTGGTGCGCGCCGCCCATGCGCCGGGCCTCTGCCAGCGAAGCGACCAGCGTGTGCGGCGTCATCCAGACGGCCATGGCGAGGAAGATGAGCGCTTCCATGCCGAGGACATACTTGTAATAACGGTGTCCGCCGGGGATGCGGCCCAGCCCAAGCCACATGTAGTAGTTGGCGCTGATGAAGAGGGTCGCAATGAGCACGGCCTGGATGATGAAAAGCCAGGAGAAAGCGCCGCCCATCATGCTCGTGCCCATCTGGGCGCTATAGGCATAGATTTCCTTGCCGAGCCAGTAACCGGCGAACGGCAGCGGGATGAGTGCCCAGAGCGCGATGAAGTTGCCGACGTAACCCATCCAGTCGTAGTGGGCGCGCTCCTCATCAGACTTTGCCGAGAGAAAGCGAATAGCCGCGTAGGCCGCGGCGATGGAGCCGCCGAAGGCCACGTTGGCAATAATCCGGTGGACGTTGATCGGCCACCAGAACGGATTCTGAATGGCCTTGGAGAGCGAGACGAGAGCGCCTTCCTCCGTCACGCCTGCGGGGCTCATCATGAAGGTGGCCCAGGCATTGGCGATGCACATGAGGGCCGTGCCCACAAGGTTGAGGAGCACACCTAGCGAGATGTGAAGCCACTTCAGCCGCCCTTGCAGGGTCTCCCAGGTGAAGGCGTAAAGCACGAGAACTACGGCGTCCGCGAGGATCAGGGCGGCGTAGGGCAGGTAAGTGGACGAGAAGACAGAACCCAGGTAGGTGATGAACTGGGGATAAAGAAAGACGAGCGCGCCGAGTCCGAGCACGCCAAGGACCGCGGTCGTTGTGAAAGCAAGGGCCAGCAGACGGGTGAATTCCCGGGCCAAGCGGTCGTATCGCTCTTCCCTGGTCGCCGCGCCGACCATCTCGACGATCAGGGTGAAGAGGGGAACGCCGAGGACAAAGGCGGCGAACATGAGGTGCAGTTCCATAGCCAACCACACCACGGTTCGCGAATCGAGAAGGAAGGGGAATGCCCCGTAATCGTCCCGCTGCCGCGGCAGCAGCCCGTAAAGAAGTGTCGCAGCCAGCACCAAGAGAGCGCTCACCTTGGCCAATGAGAAAAGAAGATGGTGGCGAAGTTCGTATCGGACGGCCATATTTGCAAAGTCTCAAGACTTCGTTGCGTAGATCAAAAGTCCGGGAGTTGAAAGAAGCTCCCAGCTCTCCACCCAGGTGCAAAGCAGGTGCCAGGGATGGGGACAGGCTATTTTTTCTTCAAGCAGGCGAGGAAACCATGAAGCTCAGCGTAGCCACGAATTTTGACGTTCAACTTATTGAACGGATCCAAGACTATTTCGTTCGCGCGGACTGGCTTCACCGGTATGAGTCACTGGGCTACGAGACTTTCAAGCTGACGGAACGCAATGCCCCTACCGAGATCATGGCGAGACGTGTGAAGGCTTACGTCGAGAGGCGCTACGACGGGAATTTGCTCGACCTGGTGCAGCCGTTTTCCTATCCGACAGCGTTAAAAGAATCGACCTGGACAAAGCTGCGTCGGCTGCTCTGGCTGGGCCGATACCTCTATCGGCCCTGGAAGGCCCGTTGGTCTCATCTGAAGGATATCAAGGCGCTCTCTGAAAAAAGAGGAATGCTTCATCCGTTCCAGGGCGACCCGCCGGTGGTCATTGACAATCGAGCGCTGGACGGGTTTCTCGACGCCTTCCCGGCCCAGGGCTGCCGTGACCGAGACTGCGACGAGTGTGGCCATTGCCGGCGCTGGGCGGATCGCTGCGTTCGCATCGACCCTCAATACCGCCAAGAGTGCCTGGAGCTTTATCAACGAGTATTCCATGGCCTGCTCTCCTTGCGATAGCGTCCAGAAAAGCTGCTCGCGGCAGCTCCATCCTGGTTATCCCCCTACTTTTTGGCTCCGACTTCTCGCTCGGGTCATGCCAGGACTTCGTTGCATTCCTCTATAACAACCAGCGTTCCCGCGCGAACTTTGCCAGTGGAAAGTTTCCCGGAAGGCCAAGCAGCTTCGATGGCGCCCGAGACGAGTCCTACGTGCAACGTCGGGTCGCAGCTACTCAAATAGGTGCTGGCAATCAGAATTCCCCAGACATGAAAGACCAGCGTTCCGATGACCAAGCACGGTGCGGCCCCACTCTAATCGCAATACTGTTCAGTTAAGCGCCGGAGCCGTCTGCGGAGGGGTTGGAGTGACGGCTTTAGCCGGTGTCTGAGAAGACCACGCCTGAAGGCGTAACTCCAACACATCGCTTCGACCTCGCCAATGCCAAACGATACGGCCGCGACAATTTTTGTATCCACCGGGCTGAAGGTTCTCGAAAGCGTAGGTCCCATCCACAGCGGTGGTCGTCTCATAGGTTCGGCCCTTGGAATAATCCTTCCAAAGAAACGTGCCTGTCCTGACCATCTCCACCAACTGGACCTGGCAGTTGGCGAGCCCTTGTCCATCGTAGAGCATTACCCCACGCAGCACCCCTGCCATGACAGGTTCGGGCGACTGAGTCACTTGGGATGCCTTGTTGGAGCGATCCCAAAGGCCTTCGCGCGGATGCACACTGGTGGAGGTTGCCACGCCTGAAGGGCTTTCTTTGACGACTACGGCCTGGGAAGCACTCTTGGCGGGCACCGCGGTCTGTGGATGGCTCTTGGCCTGGCTCGAAGTCGTGCCCGCACCTTGAGGCCCATCCAGCCTCTTCAGCACCAGCTCGGTCAGGTCAGTGCCGGGCGCATGGTACAGCAGCATGGAGGACTTGATCTCGTACATCACGACGTCGAGTTGACCCTGTTCGTCAACGAACGGAGGGCTCCATTTGAAAACGGCGTCGAAGCCCTGTTCCTTCGCGATGGCCTCGACGATGGACCTGACGTTCTTGTAGACTTCGAGAGCGTTGAGTTGTTGTGCCCTCTCCATCTCCGTGGCCTGTTTCTGTACAAACGTCCTGTATTCGTTGGATTCCTCGGCGAATCGCTCCTCTATCCCTTTCCGCTCGCTGGAATCTTCCTCCAGGGCATTGATCTGGTCGCTCATTTCCAGAAGCTTCGCCTGCCGGGAAAGCTTCTCGGACTCGTATTGTTTCGTCCGGACGGCCAACTCAGCTTTGAGCCCCTGCGAAGCCTGGCAGGTTTGGACGACGCGATCGAAGTCAACGAAAGCGATCCTCTGGGGCGGGCCGGGAGGAACCGACGGTCCGGCCAGCGCCGACGCGGGCTGAATAAGGAGGAGCGTGGCGCAGCCCAAGATACACGCAGCGGACAGGCCGAGGCGCAGGAATGCCTCATTTCTTCTGCAAATGGGTGAACTCGACATAGGTCTCCTTGCCGGCCTCTACGGTTACTTCGATTTGTTCCGATCTCAGTTTTTCATGAAAGAAGGTGAGCTTCCACGTTCCAGGAGGAACGTTGCGTATCCAGAAGCTTCCCTCCTTTCTGTCCGTCACTGCGAAATAGGGAGTCGGGCAGACGACAATGTAGGCACTCATCTCTGCGTGCACGTTGCAGAGAAGGGAGACGAGGCCTTCTTCCTCGAAGCAGACCTGCTTGACGGTGCCGGCGGCATATTGCCCCAGGTTGAAGACTTTCTGGGATTTCGGAGCGGAGTAAACGTTATGGCGGACCGTGTCCGAGTTGGGAAAATCGACCGTTGAACCGGCCAGGACAGGCAGGACGTGGGGCACGTATACAAGATTCTTTTGGTCCATGACGGGATTTTCCTGCGGGAGTTGGAACTTCTTGCCTGGCATTTCAGCAATATAAACGACACCCTCCACCATCTTGGCGCGCGGGTTGTTCAGGAGACCTTTGATGGCGCCCGTCTTCTCTTGCAGCCTGGCGAGGCAGAGACAGGCCTCCTGACCACTACACTCCGGGCACACCGTTTTTCCATGGGGGGAACAATTTCCCCTTTCCGCGGTATACCAGACGCACGGCAGGAGGTCCGGGTCCTGATAGGGGTCTGCTTGAAGGACTCCTGGTAATGGTCGCAGGACGAACACCGAGGCGATCCATAACAAAGTCATATCTTGTCCTCCATAAGGTCTATCCATCACTTCCCCAATCACGTTCCCTCCCCCTGAGGTGACCGAGGCCGGAGAGACTCTACCCGTTGCCTCTGTCACCCCCAGGGAGGTTTCAAGGTGAGGAAAGTGGCCGAAGCCAGTCGGGTCCCTTGGCGGCTATCGCTATCGTTCCGACCTGCGGAGCCACGAGTGCTTTAGAAGTCGATGTCGAAGCGGAACAAATAGGTATTGGCGTCGCTGGCGTCTCCGCCCGCCTTTTCTATAGCGTCATTTTTCGAATAGATGTTGGCCTCGAGGACCCACTTCAAGTTATGACGGAGACGAATCGTCAGGCTGGGAACGACACGAACCGCGTCGATATCGGTCGTCGCGAAATCCGTGGGCTGGTCGGCGGAAAGGCCCTCCACTCGCAGGCCGGGAATCAGCCAGGGAAAAGCGATCCAATCCCCTTCGACATACCAGGAATTCAGGTCGGCATCTTCCCTTGAGGACGTGCCCCAGGGGTCGTTGTGATGCCCCCATAGGTAGGCGCCCGTGAGCTCCCATCCACCCATCTCTGAGGCATATTCCAGCCCGTGTTGGAAGTGGACGTCCACACCCGCACGCCAGAATTGGTCGTTGCCGCCGCCGGTGACCACGGCATCCCCGCGGTAAAAGAGGCCGCCGATCTGCAACGAGGTATTGTCCCAACCCAAGAAAGAGGCGGGGTCGCCACGTCTTACCTCGCCGCCCTCTGCCGCGGTCTGGGCGCCCTCCCCTCCGTACGGGGAGCCTCCCAGCTTGTAGCGGCTTACAAAGCTGTAATCCTTGTGAGAATTGTCATCGGTCACTCCAAAATCGTCGCCATTGTTGAGGGTCGCCGACCACAAGAGTCGCTGCTTGGCCAGGAGGCCAAAGGCTTCGATACCCGGCGATCCGCCTGGTTCCAGAAAGGAGAAGTCATTGCCCGATTCCGGGGAGATTTTCGACGCGTAAAGATAATTCGTGATAAGGAGGTGCTGAAAGAAATTGTTGATGTAGAAGTTCCGGACGTCGAGAAGGCCGTAACGGACGTTAAGGGTGTTCTCTCCAAGTGTTTCCTCAAACAGGTCCTTGTGAATCACTTGCGCCTGGAACTGAACCGCCTGGGCGATCTTGTCATTTGGAGGGATCGTGGCTCTGGTCCCGCCAAAATCGGTCTTGAAGCAGACCGTAAAAAAAAACGAAATGTCGTCGTCCAGCCCGCCCCCCGCCAGCAACCGCCAAAAGTTCGGAAAATTGAAATTATTGGTAGGGCGCTGGCTGGGGGTGTAGGTGAAATCCCCGAAGTAACGAAGAGCAATGGGCGGCAAGTGCGGAATCGTGGACGGCCAGATCGAGCGCGGCCAAGCCTCCTTCTGGGCTTCCGCTCCCAGCGGGACCGGCTCATCCTTGACCATGATGTCATCGTCTCTGGGGAACTGATAACCGTTGAGCTTGAAGGCCTGCCCAAAGGTGTTCAGGGTTGGCGGAGCGATATGGCAAGTCGTGCACGTAGTCTGGTACTTTCGTGCGAAAGGGGGAATCGCGTGTGCCTCCCGCGGTGACATCCAAACGGCGAAAAATCCGGTCAGGGTCATTAAGGCGAACAGGATTCGTTGTTTCATAACGCCGCTTCTCCTCAGAAGGATTTCTGTCCGTGGTCACCCCATCAATACAAGTGGTGAATGCATAAGCGAAACAGAAGCCCATTGCGTTGCAGTCCTTAAGAGAAGCGCCCCGGTTCGCAGAACCTTGGCCTTTGCAAGCAGTTACGAACCGTTAAAAGGAAACGTCACAGAGAATCACCAAGCATGCGAAACGGAGGAAAAAACCGCGGAGTGTGCCACTGGTGTCCAGATCGCGGAGGTAACCCCGCTACAAGGAATAGGTTACGGGGCATGGACAAAATGTCATATATGACAAGTTGAGAGTAGCCGTTCATCGTGAGGCGTGAACCGCTGATCTCGGTTCTTGGCGGCAGGCACGGGCAAGATTGGGCCCCGACGAAAGGCGGTCTTACGCGGTCTTGTCTTCCACAGGATTCTCGGCGGCGGCAAGTCCGTACCGCTCCAGCTTGCGATAGAGATTGCGGATGCTGATGCCTAAGACGTGGGCCGCCCGGCGCTTGTTGCCCTTAACCGACCGGATGACCTTCTCAATATGGTTTCGCTCCACCGCTTCAAGGCTTTCCAGTGCGTCCTGGTTGGGGACGATTTCAGCGAACCATCCTGGCCTGAGGGTGAGGTCGTAGGCATGGATTTTCCCCTGGCGGCAAGTGATCAGAGCCCGCTCCACCACGTTCGCAAGCTCGCGAACGTTTCCCGGCCAATCGTAGTCCATCAAGCACTCCAAAGCTTCCGCGCTGACTTCCGTTTTTCTGGCCGGAATGATGGAGCTGCTGGAGATCAGATGCCGGACCAGGAACGGGATGTCTTCCTTTCTTTGCCGGAGCGGCGGGACATCAACGAGGAAGACGTTCAAGCGGAAAAAGAGGTCTTCCCGGAAGCGCTTTTTCCGAACTTCAGCCTCCAGGTTTCGATTCGTGGCGGCGATAACACGAATATCGACCCGCAGGTCGCGGTTGCTTCCGAGCCGGCGAAAGTCGCCTTTCTCCAGGAATCTCAGGAATCGCACCTGGGCGCCAAGGGTCATCTCCCCGACCTCATCGACGAAAAGGGAACCCAGGTTGGCCACTTCGAGGATGCCCGGCTTCGCAGTATCCGCCCCCGTAAAAGCGCCCTTTTCGTGGCCGAACAACTCGTTCTCCAAGAGTGTCTCCTGGAACGCTCCGCAATTGAGGACCACAAACGGCTTTTGCGCCCTTGGGCTGGCCTGGTGAATAGCGTGAGCCACCAGCTCCTTTCCAGTCCCCGTCTCGCCTTGAATCAGAACCGTGGTGTCAGTCTGAGCCACTTGAGCAATTTGCTTGAGCACTTTCCCGATGGCCTTGCTCTCACCGACGATCTGAGGAAATTTCTCACTGAGACGCAGTCGCTCCCGAAGTTGAAAGGTTTCCTGGCGGAGACACTGAACAGCGAGAGTTCGCTCGATGACCGCTTCCAATTCGGTCAGGCGGGCCGGCTTTCGGAGGTAGTCGACTGCGCCCTGCTTCATGGCCTCAATAGCGGTCTCCACCGTGGCGTGCCCGGTCAACATGATGACGTCAAGGTTTGGATCGACCGCTTTGAGTGCTCGAAGCAATTCCAAACCATTGGTTTCCGGCATTCGGATGTCGAGTAGCGCGAGGTTGAAATCCATCGTTGTGGCCAGCCTGATGGCCTCGGCGGCGGACGCGGCGCCAGCCACCGAGTACCCCCGGGCCTCCAGATGGTCCATGATGATGGCCCGGTAGTCCTCCTCGTCGTCAACCAGTAGGATGCTCGCTTTGTAGGGCATGATGAGCTCCATCAGGCTTCTTCGATTCTCGCCGCAGCGGCAGTCGAATGGTGAACGTCGAGCCTCTTCCCATCTCGCTTTCCACCGAAAGAGAGCCGCCAAGCCTCTCCAGGACTTTCACGCAGAAGGAAAGCCCCAGTCCCGTTCCTGTCCCCGAGGTCTTGGTCGAGTAGAAAGGCTCCAGAATCTTCTCCATCTCGCCTTGGCCTATGCCTTTCCCGGTGTCCGAGACCGAAATGACGATGTGGCCATCGGTAATACGGGTGTCGGCTCGCACGGTCCCGCCAGCATTCGTCGCGTCGATCGCGTTCGTAAGCAAATTCACCAGCACCTGAATCAGAAGGTTGCCATCGCTGAGGAACGGAGGGATGGCTTGGTTCAGTTCAGCGCAAAGGGCGATCCCTTTTTCCTCAGCCGCTTCCCCAACCATGCAGAGCGCCTCCTCCACTACCGTTTGG
This sequence comes from Planctomycetota bacterium, assembly GCA_016179685.1. Classification (GTDB taxonomy): domain Bacteria; phylum Planctomycetota; class PUPC01; order JACPCR01; family JACPCR01; genus JACPCR01. The sequence goes on from JACPCR010000095.1 coordinate 19,569, forward strand.
CACTCGGTTAACTCCAGTTCCGGTTCCCGGACCCGTGCGAAGTTCAGGATTTTTTCTATGGTATCCCGGCTGCGGTAAACGTGCTTTTGGACGGTTTTAAGGTAGGGAAGAAGCTTCTGGCGTTCGCCATCGCCGCCTGTTGGTTCCTTCGTCAGGATTTCCTGCATCCTTTCGACATTCGCCCCGATGACGGCCATCGGATTGTTGATCTGGTGCGCAATGCTCGAAGCCGCCTCGCCGATCGCCGCCATCTTGCTCACCCGCAGAAGTTCCGCCTCGGTCTGCTTCTTCTGCGTGATGTCCTGAACCAGCTCCAGGACCTGGACGATGTTTCCCCCGGGGTCTTTGATGGGAGAGGACGTGATTTGGAAGTAGCGCTTTTCGCCCCGGCTGTTCTCAACCCTCTTCTCGGACTGGGTGATTCTGCCTGACCCTGCCGCCAAGCGAGACGGGCAGACCTCGCAAGGTTTTCCTTCTTTCCACAGGGCGCCATTGCATGTCCTGCCAATCAAGTTTTCCGAGGGGGCACACCAGCGCGCCGCAGTCCTGTTGATCCACAGGATTCCAAGGTTCTTGTCCAGCAATATGAGTCCGGCTCCAATGCCGTCGACGATCCCTGATAACTTCTGCTTCTCCCGCTCCAGGTCCAGCGTGCGCTCCCGGACCTTGGTTTCGAGGTCCGTGGCCCAGCTTCGAAGCTGCCCCTGAACCCTGCCCAGTTCTTCGGCCATCTGGTTGAAAGCCCTGCCCAGGTTCTCCAAGTCGTCTCCCGTGGTGATATGGACCCTCTCCGAGAGATCGCCGCTGGCCATTTTCCGGGAAACGCGGGTCAGCTCCCGAAACGATTGGGTGAGCCGCCGGTCCACAAGAAATGCCAGGAGCGCGCCGACGCCGACGGCGAGGCCCAACATGAGCAGGCTTCGTTTGATGACTCCGACGATATAACTTCGGATTTCCTTATCGGAGATGCCCAGCCGCAGGACCCCAAGCGGTTGCCGTTCCGTCCGAAGAGGCACGACCACCTCAAAGGCGCTGGAGGCGTATGGAGCGAGGTTGCCCAACTTCTTTGGAATTTCCTGGATTTTCGGGCTGGGGGCCGTCAGCGCGTTTCGCGTCAACGTGTCCGATATATACTGCCGCAGCAACTCGGTCGGAACGCCGGCCAGAATCGAGCCCTTGTGATCGAGGACCAGCACATACTGAATTTCGTCCCCATGTTGTGTCTTGGCCATCTCCAGGCTGGCCTTCAGACGTGGGGGGTCCCCGGCCACGAGGGGGTCCATGCAAGCGTGGCCAATGCAACGCGCTGAGACCAGGGAAGCAGCTTTCAGCCTCTCCCGAAGGCTCCCGTACTCATTGGTCACCTGGTAGGTGCCGAAAAAGGCAATCCCGGCCACTTGGAGGAAGACGATACTGAGGATGACCCTGACCCTCAGACTCAAGCGAAGGTTGCCGGGATTCTTCATCATTGTGGAGCTGGATGATTTCTTCTTTTAGTCGCCTTTTTCTGGCAGAGATTACGTCTCCTATGTCTCCACGAAACTATCCCGCGAACGAAACGCAACTAATGGAGAGGTGCCATATACGCCTAGGGGAAATGGCTCAGGAACGTCGTGTTCATGACCTGCCCGCCGGTCCCGCCGAGCAGCGAGTCGTAGTTGCCGGCGCCGTCCTGCACGCGCCAGTTGTAGCTCCAGTTGCCGTGCCAATCGCTTCCGGACCAGAAGACGAACTGCACGGGGTATGCATCGGAAATATCGTTGATCTGCTTGACGTAAGCCCAACCCTGATTGGGTGGGCCATAGAAAGTGAAACTGGTCGGATCGTTCGCCCCCTGACCCATCACGCCGATACCCAGCGCGCCGTTCTCGTGGCCGTACCGGTCCTGAGCGAGATTGAACTCGTACCGGCCGGTCCTGGGAAACTTGACGACCCCGTCCCAGCGCCAGGCGAAATTGAGGGGCCAGCGCTGGCCCCAGCCGCCCCAGTTCCAGCCCTGCGAATCGCTGTGGCTGATGTTCCAGTCCGAGCCGCCAGCGGGAAGCTGGTTGAGCACGTAAAGCCATTTGCCGTCTCCGCCCAGGGTGCTTGTCCAGACGGTTTCAAAATCCGGGTTCTTGAGCTTGGACTCCGCTACTCCCTGGATATTGCCGGGGTTGCCTTGATGCCACGCCCGGGCCCTCAATCCGGGTATGGAGGGCCCCGAGTAGCCCAGGGTCACGTGAAGATCAGCGAACACGAAATGACCCTCGATGGTCTCGACACCGCCCAGCGTCCTGCCTGACGGATGGCGCTTCCCCACCTCTTTCACGGCGAGCACCTGGTCCGCCGTAAGCCCCGGGTTCATGAGGTTGCCGCCCGCGAAGCTCGAGGTGACAGCGTAGGACATCGGAATTCCATGCTTATTGACCGACGGCTTCGGGTCCGATGGGCAACGTATATCCTTGATCTTGGACGCGTACAACTCGGACTGGTTCGGCGGGTTACTGTTGGGATCGTTCCAACCCGCGGCCTCGCCGAAGTAGCCCTGCTCTGTGTTCAACCGGTAACCCATGTCCCTGATGAAGGCGTCGCGGTCCGGGTTCGTCCACCCATCCCAGTTCGGGGCATAGGAGGCAATGGTGGCTCCGATGGCCCGCGCTCTGGCCGAGCAGTTGGCCGCGAGGGCGGTGGCTTGGGCTCTTTGAAGGGCAGGCACGATCAGGGCCGCCAGGATGGAGATGATGGTGATCACCACCATAAGTTCAATCAACGTAAACCCACGGGCGAGCGCATTTTGGTGTCGCATGTTGAGGCTCCCAAGCTGAGGACAGAATGCCACCCGATGTGAAATCCACGAAAATAGATATCGAGTTAGTCGATTAAAGTCCTTTTTTCTTACAGCAGGTGAGTAAACAGCGACAAAGCGCTCTTCTGGCGGCGAAATCCGCTCCGCCCTTCGGCCTACGCGGATTTCAGAGACGCGGCTGTTTCGGCTTCGCCGGACCAGCCACGTCAAGAAGAGAAGAAGCGTCTAACTTGACGCGTCTACTTTTGACTTTCGTTGAGGGCGCGCTTGATACGATCGCGCGCGTCAGGTGGGAGTGCGGCGGCGGACGGCAGCTCGGTCTCTTCGACGCGGGCTGCGTAACGGCGGAAGGCTTCACGAAGGAGCAGGACCTGCCGGCGATAGCGAGCACAGACCTTGCACATCATCAGGTGAATACGCACCTCGATGCGCTGGAGGAACGGAAGTCTCCGATCCATGGATTCAGACACCAGTTGGCTGATTTCTTTGCACGTGCGCATAACGCTCTCCGGACATCACCTCTCGGCGCCGCGGCCACTCCGTGGCCACCCGGCGCAAAACATTCGCAGATCATGGAAGCGCTTGACTTCCCTAAGAACTCGGACTCTGCGCATCCCTTGAATCGCCTGGCCTGCGCATCAGGAGTTCCCCCTTGGCTTCTGTGCAAACCAATGAGTTTCCAGGCAGCTTCTCAGCTTCATGCGTGCTCGATAGAACATGACTGCCAGGTTAGTCGCTGTGACTCCCAATATCCTACACACCTCGTCGGTGCTGAGCCCCTCCAGCTCCCGGAGTGAGAAGGCGTCGGCCAACCGGCCGGGAAGACCCGAGAGGCAATGGTGAAAGACCTCCCAAAATTCTTTCTGCTCGAAGGCCTTTGCTGGGTCAAGGTCCCACTCCGCGGGTATCACCTTCCACTCGCCGGTCTCCGTGAAGGCGCTTTCGCAGGAATCGTTCGGGGAAATGTCCTCACGGGCGCTCCGACCCCGGTTGATTTCCCGGTAGTGATCGACAATCTTGTGCTTGAGAATGGCAATCAGCCAGGTCCTTTCACTGGAACGGCCTGAAAAATCCTTCATGGAGCGCAGACCCGCCAGGAAGGTTTCCTGCACCAGGTCCGATGCGATCGTGGAGTTCCTCACCCGAAGGAGGGCGTAACGGAACAGGTAATCGCCGTATTGGTCCACCCACGCTTCGGGACTGAGCACGAGTTTCTGCTCCTCTACAACTTTCGGGCGACCTGGTGGCCTTCAAGGATGGCATGCTGGAGGGAGCGCGGGGAGAAGGCGTCGCCGACGACCTCGACGTGGAGGCCCTTCGCCCTGAGCGCTTCGCTCAGGGTGTCCACGGGCGCGCCCCCGTAGGCATAGATGAAGCCATCATAGGGCCCGACCTGCTGCAGCTCGCCGGTCCAGATGTTGGCTGCGATGAGGCAGCCGCCGCGGATCGTTTTCGCCTCGAGGTGGTTGAAAATCTGGGCGCCCTTCTTGAAGAGCCGCGTGAGCAGCGGCGGCCTCGTCGTCGCGCCCAGGAAATTCCCGATCACCTCCTGGCTCGTGATCAGGTCCACCTCCTTCCCGCGGTCCAGCAGGAACTCGGCCGTGGTGGGACCCTGGTGTCCGTACTCCTCGTCGATCACCAGCAGCGTCTGGCCCAGGTCGCCAGCCGTGCCGAGGAGGACGTCCCAGGCCGAAGCGACTCGGTGCTGCTCCATTCCCTCGATAGCGGGCCGGCGCGCGACGGCGCCCGTGGCCACGATCACGGTGTCGGGGGTTTCCGCCAGGACTCGATCGACGGTGGCCTCGGTCTTCAGGCGGATTTCGACGCCGAGCTTGCGGCACTGGAGGCTGGACCAGCGCGTGGCGCCGTCGAAATCCTGCCGTGCGGGCGCGCGCCGGGCGATCAGCGTCTGGCCGCCCAGTTCCCCGCTTTTCTCGAAGAGGACGACGCGGTGTCCCCGAGCGGACGCGACGCGGGCGGCCTCGAGGCCCGCCGGGCCGCCACCCACCACGACGACCTTCTTCTTCTTCGGGCTCGGAGCGATTTCGGCCCACTGGGCCTCGCGGCCGATCACGGGGTTCTGGACGCAGGTGACGCCGCGGCCCGTGTAAATGCGATCGATGCAACCCTCGTTGTAACCCATGCACTGGCGGATGTCCTCGAGCTGGCCCGCCAGCGCCTTGTTCGGCAGGTGCGGGTCCGCGATCAGCGCCCGATTCATGATGCAGAGGTCCGCCTCGCCCGCAGCCAGAATCTTCTCCGCCTGGACCGGGTCCACGATCCGGCCGAAGGTGATCACCGGCACGTCCACGACCTTCCGAACGCTGGCGGCCAGGTAGGTGTAGAGCCCGAGCTGAAAGGACATGTTGGGCACGGCCGCCGCTTCACCGACATAGGTCTCCGCCGTCGAGCCGATCACGTTGAAGTAATCCAGCAGCTTCAGGTCGCTCAGCCGCCCGCAGATTTCCTGCATCGCGGCATGGTTCAGCCCGTTCTCCTGGAAATCGTCGCCCGTCAGCCGGATGCCGACGACAAAATCCCGGCCCACCCGCTCGCGGACCGCCTCGATCACCCGGACGCCAAACCTCATGCGGTTCTCCACGCTTCCGCCGTACTCGTCCGAGCGCCTGTTGACGTTTGGCGTCCAGAACTGGTCGATGAGGTGGCAGTGGCTGGCCATGACCTCGCAGCCGTCGAAACCGCCCTTTTTGAGCCGCTCGGCCGCATCGGCGAATGACCGGACGAATTCCGCAATGATATCGGGGTCCATGGGGTGCGGATTTTCCCGGTGATTGGGCTCGCGGGTGTCGCTGGGCCCATAGAGCCGATTCCAGAGGTCGATGCTTCGGCCCCGGCGTCCCCGGTGCGTGATCTGCGCCACCACGGGCACCTGGTAGCGGTGCATGGCCTGGCTGAACTGCTCCAGGTACGGGATGACGCGATCCTCGAACAGCTCCACGCCGTTCCAATCCCGCGCCGTGCTGGTCGGGTGCACGCTGGCGGAGCCGAAGCACATCATGAAGCCGACGCCGCCCCGGGCCTTCTCCTCGTAGTAGCGACGCTCGCGCTCGTCGGGCATGCCGTCCCTGGCGAGTGCGTCGGCGTGCGCGCTGCAGCAGATGCGGTTCTTCGCGGTGACGTGCCCCACGCGGATGGGTGAGAAAAGGTATTTGAATTCGGCCATGACTTCCTCGAATCGGAATGTGCGCTCGCGTTTCGCTGGTCACCGAGTTCGCCAGTCCGCCCGCACTTCCGTGCCGGCAAACCAAGTATTATCCTACTCTCTCAAACCCGCTCAGAGAAATGAAAACCGAAGATTCAAAGAATCACGTATTTCAAGTCGGTTTGAGCCTGTGGCGGCGAGCGCTCCCCGGGCTCCTGGCCTGGGTGGCCGCTGCGGCCCCGGCGGGGGCGGGGACTCCCTTGGATTCGTGGGAACTGCCCTGGCTGGGAGGCGAGCCGGGCAGAGTGGTCTTGGCTGGCGGCAAGGCGTTCCTGGCGAGCGGGAGCGGCGGCCTGCTTTCCCTATCGGTTGAAGGCGGCCGGATGGGTGTGGAATCGGCGGCGGGGACGCCGGGCCGGGCGCTCGATCTCTTCCTCCAGGAGGGGGGCGTCCTGGTCTATACGGACCAGCGGATTCTTCAGGCCTATAGCCGGAATGCGGACGGCCGCCTCGAGGCGGGTGCGAGCGTGTTCCTGGGCGCCTGGGACTTGCTGGACGTGGCGGTTGAAAGGAATCGGCTCTTCTACCTGAGGAAAATCCGGGTTGAACGGGCGGTGCGGGAGAACAAGTTCGAGCAGGACCTCTACTTCATCGGGTGCGGGGAGATTCGCCGCGGGCTCATGAAGGTGGAGGGCGAGGTGCAGCTCGGCATCATCCGGCCTCACCGCGTCATGCCGCTCGGGGAGGGAAGATGGGCCGCCGTGAGCCTGGGCGAACAAGGGCTCGCCTTGGTGGAATTCGAGCCTCGAAACCAGCCACGGGTACGAGAATTTCTCGGGCAGGTCGGTGACGTGCGCAGCCTGGGTCTTGCGGGCGAGAGACGGGTGCTGGCCGGTGCGGCCCGCGAGCTGGTGGTATGGGACCTCGAGAATCTTCTCGAGGAGCGGCCGGGCCAGGGGGGCGGGGACGCGCCCGAGGGTGACCTGGCCGACGCGGAGGGGCCGGGACCCGAAGGGGAGGACGGGAAGGGAGAAGAGGCGGCGGAATCGGTGCGCCGGATGCCGCTTCCGGGCAGGCCGATGGCCTTTGCGAGCCGGGGCGACCACCATGTCGCGCTCCTGGAATCCGGCGAGGTGCTGGTTCTCGAGTCGGCCGAGGTCGGGAACGAGTGGACGCTGCTGGCCCGGGTGTCGGAGTCCCCGAGCCAGAAGGACTCGGGCCGAGCGGTCCCGGCGGCTTCGATGGGCGTCTCCCCGTACTCTTCAGCGGCCATTGGGGACCGCTGGCTGGTGGTTTCAGACTCTCAGGCCGGCCTGCGGCTCTTCGACGCGGCCGAGCCGGCTCGGCCCAAGCTGGTGCACACGCTGGCGGCCGGGGACACGGTCCGCGACCTCGCCTGCGTGGGGAGCGAGCTGTTTGCACTCTGCGGCGGGAAGATAGGCCGGGCGAGCGCGGGCGGTTTCGAGGTCTTTGCTGGCGTCGCCGCGCCGGCCGGCTGCCGCCTCGCGTCGTATCGGGGATTCCTCGCCCGGGTCTCCGATGCCGTTTCCTGGCTTCCCCCGCAGTCCAGCAGGTGGGAAGGCGAGCCATCCGATTCACCGGGCGGCAGCGGGCCCGCCGGGCCCGCCAGAGGCCTGGCCGCGCTTCTGGCGCGAGCGGAAGGGGCTGCGGGCGCGGCCGGGCGCGACCTGGAGGGGCCCGGCGAGCTTCGCGATTTCGCCTTCGACGGCGGCCGTCTGTTCCTTCTGTGGGAAGACCTGTTCGAGGAGGCCGGCAAGAGGCCCGTCTCCCGGGCCTGTGTTTCCGTCGTCGGTCTCGAGGAGGGCGCGCCGCGCCGCGTCTCCGAGTTTCGCGTCGAAGGCCTGTTCCCGCGGCGTCTGGCCGCGGGCGGCGACCTCGTGGTCCTCGAGGCCGGAGGCTGGCTGCACCTCTGGCACTGGCCGAGCGGGAAGCGGCTGCAAGTCCTGTATGGCGCGGCCGCCGTGGAATCCCTCGCCGTCCTCGGCCATCGAATCCTGGCCAGCGGGCCGGACGGCCTGAAGGTCTTCGACGTTCGGGACCCTTCCCGGCCCCGCTATCTTTCCGCTCTCCGAATGCCCGAGGTCCGGAAATTCGCCCTTTCTGAAGACGGCGGCCGCATCTTCGGCTTCACGGGAAACCGGCTCCTTTCGCAACTGTTTCCGGCCGAGGGGACCGCCGCATCCCGGACGGCCTTCGAGGTGGGGCCGGTACGCGGCCGGAACGGGACGCCGGTGGCCTTGGGAAACGTGGAGAAGCTTTATGGCAGGGAGTTCGCCATTCTGGAGGATGGCGTGGACGTCTGCTCCGAGGTCTATGCGAGACAGCGCGGCTACCGCCTGCGGGCCGTGGGCCGGCGACTGGATGAGGCCTCCGGCTGGCCCGACACCGAGGTCGATCCGGACACGGTGGCGGTGGACCCCGAGCGGGGCCGCGTGAAGTTTTCCGACGGAACGCCTTGCCTGTTCGAACGCCTTTCCCAGGTCGCCACCCCCATGTACAACTCGTCCGGGTGGGAGAGGCGAGGCAACCGTCTCTACGTGGCGACGGGTGAAAACGCCAATCCGTTCGTGATCTATGACGCCGCCGATCCCGCTTTCCCCAAGGAGATCGGATGGTGTCCGGGTGGGGTGCGGTTTCCCCACGATATTGCGGCGTCCGAGGACAACCAGGCGGCTTACTTGCCGGTCACCACTGGCCCCCTGGAAGTGCTGGACGTTTCCAAGGTGGGCGGGTCCGCCTACGAGATCGTCCGGGTACCCGCAAGGGAGGTCTGCACCTGGACTCCGCCGGGCGCCGGCAAATCCTTCCGCCTCGAGCTCGTGTCGGGCGGGAATCCGCCTGCCGAACGGCTTCAGGCCTGGACTCCGCCAGGTGGCGATGCCCCGGTCTCCGCTGCGGTTTCTGGCGACTTTTTGTATGTTTCCGGCCGCGCCTATTTCTATGTCCTGGACATTCGGGACCGGCTGTCGCCGCGCCTGCTGGGCCAGTGCCCGGGCGGTGGCGGCGATATTACGGCGGTGCAAGACGGGTACGCTTATCTCTCAACCGGGGGGCTGACCGTGGTGGACGTGCGGCATCCCGATCGGCCGAAGGTGGCCGGCTCGCTTTCGAACCATCGGGGCCGTCCGCTGGCGCTCCTGGGTCGTCCGGCCCGTGGTTTCGCGGGAATGGCCTTCGTGGAAAAACACCGGGGCCAGCACTTTGTCCTCGCGGACGTGCGCGACCCGGCCCGCCCGCGGGTCGCTGGAGTGCTGGAAGACGCCGAGATTCTGAACACGAGCGGCGCCGCCATCCTGGAAGGCGGCCGGGCCCTGATCACCGACGCCGGAAGCTGGGGCGGGGACTATAACGTCGTCACGGGCATGCACGGCCGCATGGTGCTCCTGGACATTTCGGACCCGGCCTCGATCCGCAACCTTTCCACCTTCCATTCGCCGGACGAAGGAGATTGGCGCGGGATCGAGGTGGACGAGGAGCAACACCGGGCGTGGATCGGCGACCGCAGTTTCGGCGTATGGGTCTATGATGTCCATGACCCGGCCCGGCCCGAGCTGCTCGGGGGCGTCCCGGTGTCCGGCGAGTCGGACTATGGCTACTTCAAGGACGGCGTGCTCTACTTCGACACGACCGGAGGCGGCGGGCTCTGGGCCGTCGACGTGACCGACCCGTTTTCGCCGAAGAAGGTGGGCTACTACTGGGACGGCATCTGGACGCCGCGCTCGCATCATCAGGGGGCGGGCAACGCACTCTACACCGCCATGACCGGCACCGGGCTTCGGGTGCTGGATGTGGCCGACCCCCACCGCATCCGTCTGGCTGCTGAACTGCGACTCAACCTGTTGAGCCAGGCCTTCAAGGTGCACGGGGACCGCTTGTTCGCTCTGACGCTGGACCGCGGCCGCACGGGCATGGTGGAATATCGCCTGGAGGACCCTCTGTCGCCTCGTGAAGAGGTTCGACAAGAGTTAAACCTTCCGCCCGGACCCATGAAGTTCGATTTTGCCGGAGATGACCTGGTGGTCGTCAGCCTGGCGAAGGGCCAGGAGCACCTCCAGTTGCTGCGGACCGAAGGCTCGGGCGGTAGATGGAAGGAACTGGCGAGACTGGACCTTGCCTCCGCGGTGACCAAGCCTTCGGGATGGGATAATTGGGACGTCCAGGCGGTGGGCGATCGGCTGTTCGTCACGGGGGACGGACTGATGCCCCCGGTGGTGGTCATCGACCTCACGGACCGGAAATCGCCGGCCGTTGTCTGGGCGAGTCCATTGGACACGCCGGACCGATTCATGGATGCGCGGGTGGTGGGAGACTATCTCTATGCCAACTGGTATTACCCGGGCATCCAGGTTTACGACTTCCGGGACCCGGCCCACCCGGTGAAGCTGGCGTGCGAGCCTTCGGGGCCAGGGGGCGAATTTTCGAAGGACGCGTGGAGTCTGGGTGTGGTCTCAGGCCCCTACCTCTATGCGCCGAAGTTGTCGTTCGCCGTGGTCTTCCGCGTCCCCCGTGCTCCTCAAACGCCACGGGGAGAGATCAGCGTCCGTTAATCCTCGATGCAGGAAGCGCGGCCGCACTTCCTGCATCGAGGATTACATCTCCCGTACAATGTGCCAGTTGGCGCGGAGGTAATCGACGAGGGAGAGGCAGGTGATGACCGCCACGGCCCCCATGAGCCAGTTCGACCAGAGCTTGACCTGTTCCGCCGGCGGCACGAAGGACAGGGGGAGCTTTTCCCAGACGAGGAGCGCGAGGATGATGGTCATCGCGGCGCCCTGGATGGCGGTCTTGACCTTTCCCGAGACCCTGGCCCCGATGATGATGTTCCTGGCCGCGGCGAAGGCCCGGAGCAGGTTGACGAGCGCGTCGCGGTAGAAGATCGCCGCAACCATCCAGACATGGGCGTATCCCTGGACCAGGAAGCAAAGAAAAATGGAGAAATTGCAGACCTTGTCCGCCAGGGGGTCCAGCAGCTTGCCCGAGTCGGAGACCAGTTTCCGCTTGCGAGCGAAGTAGCCGTCCAGGTAATCTGTGATCAGGAACGAGGTCACGAGGGCCAGACATGCCACGCGGGCCCAGAGCGATCCCGACCAGGAAAAGACGAGGATGAACACCGGGCTCAGAACAATCCGGTAGAGCGTCAGCAGGTTAGGAAGGTGCAGGACAGAGCGTTGCGTGGAGGAAACGGCGACCTTACCGACGGCAACGTCCATGGGGGAAAATCCTCGCCACAGCAGGAAAATTTCGCGCGGTGGCAAGGTAGCAGATTCCGCGTGCCGGTTCAAGCGCGTTCGGCGCCGGGCGCTGGAACGGTGTACGGCCTTCCCGCATCGGGTATCGAGGGAGATGGGATGCAGTCGAAACCGCTGATTGCCCTGAATTGCGATTTGAAACGCGAGTCGGACAAGGCCTATGCCCAGGTCTCGGAGGCCTATTACCTCGCCGTCGAGGAGGCGGGGGGCCTGCCCATTCTTCTACCACCGCTGCTTCGCCCGGGCGAGCTGGGCGGAATTCTGGCTCGAATCGACGGGCTGGTGCTGATTGGGGGCCCGGACATTCACCCGAGTTTTTACGGCCAGCGGCCCGGCCCCCACCACAACCCCATGGAGGCCCGGCGCGAGCAATTCGATGTTCAGCTGGCTCGCGAGGCATGGGACCGGGGTCTTCCCACGCTGGGAATCTGTTTCGGCGCCCAGCTCCTCAATATTGCCCGCGGGGGCGATCTCCTCCAGCATATCCCGAGCGACGTGCCTCGGGCCATAGCCCATTCCGGACCCGACGCGGACACCGTGCACGAAATCCGGGTCGAACCGGGCTCGCTCTTGCACTCCGTTCTCGGGGCCGAACGAATCGAGGTCGCCAGTCGTCACCACCAGGCTGTGGGCCGGGTGGGCGAGGGCTTCAAGGTGGCCGCCCGCGCCGCCGACGGCGTCATCGAGGCCATCGAAGCGGCAGACGATCGTTTTATTCTCGGCGTCCAGTTCCACCCCGAACGGACTCCGGGCCCCGTACGGGCGGGTATCTTTCGTGCCTTGCTGGCCGCCATTCCTCATCCCGGCGGGGTGAGGAACGGCGGCTAGCCCGGGTTTCTCACAAGGCGTACTCGCACGACCGATATTCGCCTGTGCAGAAATCCCTTGCAATTCAGGCACCGATCGGCCTTCCTGACACCTCGTTCCGGGCTGACGTTGAGCGAGAAAAACGCAAGTCGTTCGAGTCGAAGCCCGCCGGGCGCATTTTGAACACACCGTTTGAGCCATGCGGGCGAGAGGCGGTGCGCGGGCGAGAGGCGTGAAGCGCGCGGGACAGAGGCCGCAACGTCAGAAGGAGAGGAGGCACTGCCAGATGTAGACGTTGCCCAGGCCATCAACGGATTCCCAAATGTTGCGCAAAATGGCCTCGTCCCCGCAGATGCCCGGTAGTTCCCTCCGCTTCTCCCCCCAGGGGACGCAGACGCCCGGCGGGATTTTCGACGGCCGGCCGGCCCGCAGCCCGTGCCCGTTCGAGCCTGCGCGGGGCAACGGCGGTACGATCGCTTTCGGCACTGTCCCTCCGGCGTGCCCGGTCGAGTAGGCCCCGTACTCCCTGGCGAATTCGGTCATGGCCCGGAGGTTTTCCGCCCGGGTGTCGTTCTGCATGATCGCACCCGCGTCCAGGATATAGCCCCCGTTCCGGGCCACACCGTCGATCACCTTCTTGCACCAGGCTCGAACCTCCTTTGGCGGCCGGTAGCTCAAAAGGAAATTGGGAATTCCCCCGGACAGGCAGAACTTGTGCCCCAGCTTCTGATGCGCCTGGAAGAGGTCTCCCTGGTCCACGTGATAAACGATACTTCCCTCCGGCAACTCGGCAAAGCTGTCCAGGTGGGCGTCCCAACTCCCCTCCGCGTAGAAGAGCGTCTGCTTCCCCTCGCTCCAGAGCGTCTCGATGATGGGCCGGACCGTGGGCCAGTAATGGGACTCGAACCATTCCGGGCGAATGAACGGGACGCACCCGCGGTGCATCCAGTAACCGATGGGGACGAGGCCCTGGGGATCGGCCGTGGTCCTGGCGACATGGTAGAGATGCGGCATGAGGGCTTCGCATGCGGCCAGGACCTTTTTCGGCTGCTTCTGCATGTCCAGGGTCAGGCCCACGTAGCCGCGAAGCTTGTCCGCCAGAATGTCGAAGGGGGCCTTGAAAATCCCGGAGATGGCGGAAACCGTGCCCGATTCGGCCCGCATCCGGGCGATCTGGGTGCCGAAGGCGTAAAAATACTGGAGCATCGCCATCCCTCCCTTCACAAAGGAGAGATTGTTCCGGTAAGAGGTCCGATGCCCACGCGCCCGCACGTCCGAGGAGACGCGCGGCAACCAGATGTTGTAAAGAAACCCCGTCGGGTCCTCGATCAGCGCATCATACTCGCTCGCCTTCATGTACTCCCCGCCCTCCGGCGGCTCGAGATACTGAAAGCCCGTGTCCGCGGGCACGTCCACGCCCGGCACGCCGTAATACCTCATCCCAATGGCCTGGGTCAGTCCGGTCCAGACATACACCATGTTCGGGACGATCGCGTCCCAGTCGAAATCCTTGGCGCAGAGGCGAGCTGCCGCGAACGCCTTCTCGTAATCGTGCGTCACCTCCTGGCACGTATAACCCGCATACTTGGCCGTAAACTCCGCCACGAACGGGCGTATGGGAACCCGATCAGGCATTCCATGTCGCATGGCCGTGACGTAGCGGTTCAACCGTTCGGTATAGAGTTTTTCCATGTCGGCGGTCATCTTGTCATACTCCTTCACCGCGACCCTCGGGTGAATAACCAGGCATAAGCAGGAACTCGACAGTTGCACGGAACGATATCGGGCGCTGGGCAACAGTTGCGCAGGCGGACACCGCTTCCTCTCGTCTTCTGGCAAGATGAGTGCCATACGCCTTCAACCCGTAGCGGGCATCCATGCACATTCTGCACAGTCGAAGCCGGATACCATCCCTCCACGGATTCCAATGAATGTCCGCCAAATTTCTTAACCCATTCTATTGAAAACACTTCCGCAGCCTTTCTGAGCCAAAAAGCCCCCGCCTTTCATCCTTGGATACTTGGAGGCATCAGGCTTGCACCAGCAAATCAGTTCAAAAATAGTGCGGCATCATTCCTGAAGTAGACGAATACGGAAGTGTCGCCGGTGCACTTGCGAACTCGTCTATGAGCAGTGGACCGTCCATTTTTACGGAGACTCGTCCAGCCTATGGTCCCGATGAACAGTCGAGAACGCATCTGGCGCATGTTCGAGCACAAGTCCGCGGACCGGGTACCCATCGTCGATGTCCCCTGGGGAGCGACCATCGAACGCTGGCGACGCGAGGGCCTGCCGCAAGACGTCAGCCACATCGACTACTTCGGACTCGACGTCATCCAGACCGTCCCCGTCGATAATAGCCCGCGATATCCACAGAAGGTCATCGAGGAGACCGATCAGTACCGCATCACCATGAATGCCTGGGGAGCGACGGCCCGGAACTGGAAACACCAGGCCTCGACGCCCCAGTTCCTCGATTGGACGGTCAAGACGCCCGATGACTGGTTGCGGACCAAGGCCCGGATGAAACCCGACCGTGACCGCATACCGTGGGATTTCTTGAAGACGAACTATCCCAAGTGGAAGGCGCAGGGCGCTTACCTCATGGGCCATGGGTGGTTCGGCTTCGATGTCACCCATTCCTGGTTCATCGGTACGGAACGACTCCTTATGGCCATCGTGGAGCAGCCGGAATGGTGCATGGACATGTTTCAGGCGGAGCTGGACCTCAATCTGACGCTACTCGACATGGCCTGGGAGGCTGGCTACACGTTCGACGCCTTGCGCTGGGCCGACGACATGGGCTACAAGTACAACCAGTTCTTTTCGCTGAAGACCTACCGGGAGATTCTTCGGCCCATCCACCAGAAAGCGATGGACTGGGCGCATGCCCATGGAATCAAGGCATGCCTACACTCTTGCGGGAACATTCGCCCGTTTGTGCCCGACCTGATCGAGATGGGCCTGGATTACCTCAACCCGATCGAGGTGAAAGCCGGAATGGACCCTGCTCAACTCAAGCGTGATTACGGAGGCCGGCTCGTCCTGCACGGAGGCATCAGCGCGCCGTTGTGGAACGACCGTGACCGCATGGAGGCGGCTGTACGTACCCTCGTGCCCGTCCTGAAGCAAGATGGGGGTTACATCTTCGCCACGGACCATTCCGTGCCTTCCAGCGTCAGCTTTCAGGACTTTTCTTACATCATGGACCTGGTCAAGAAGGTCGGAAGCTACGAGTGACCGGAGGCTGAGGAGTGCCAACAGTTCCGCCGCCGGCCGCTGGCAAATGACATTCCTGCGGGGTCAAAGCGGTCGGTACGAAAAATTTACTGGGTTTTTATACCTGGGAGAGCCTTATTCCATGAAGTCTGAGGTAACGGATTCCGTCTTTCCAGCCATTTGTCCACACGATTGCCCCGACTCGTGCGCGCTTCGCGTGCAGGTCCGCCAGGACGAGCTGGTCCGCGTGGAGGGTGACCCCGACCATCCCATCACCCGAGGCTTCGTCTGCGCCAAGGTCCTCCATTACCCGCGCCGCTGGAACTCCCAGGCCCGCCTTCTTTACCCCATGAAGCGCGTCGGGGCCAAGGGAGATGGTCGTTTTGAACGGATCACTTGGGATGAAGCGCTGAATACCATCGCGGGCCGTTTCAGCGACCTGATCCGGCGGCAAGGCCCGGAGGCTATCCTGCCCTGCTTTGGGTCGGGCACCATGGGCCTCATTCAGATGTATTACGGGGGATTGCGGTTCTTCGCCGGACTCGGCTCCACGGACCTCGAACGCACCATCTGCTCAGAGGCCGGCAAGGCCGGTTGGCGACACACCGTGGGAACGAACTACGGCGCAGACCCTGAAACTTGTGCCTTTTCGCGCCTGATCCTGGTCTGGGGCGCCAATCCCCATGCCACCAATATCCATTTCCTACCCATCCTCAAGGAAGCCCGGCGTCAGGGCGCCAAGGTGCTCGCCATCGATCCACACCGGACCGGCACAGCGCTGGCCGCCGACGGCTATTATCAAATCCGGCCGGGAACGGACGGCCTGCTGGCGCTGGCTCTGATGAGGATCATCATCGAGGAGGGCCTCCAGGACAGGGAATTCATCGAGAAGCACACCCTGGGCTTCGATCGGCTGCGAGAGTGCGTTTTCGGGTATTCCCTGGCCGACGCAGCGCGCATTACGGGCTTGAGCGTCGAGGACATCGCAGGGCTTGCCCGCCTCTACGCGGGCACGAAGCCGGCGTTCATCCGAATCGGCATCGGCGTCCAACATCACACGAACGGGGGCATGGCCGTACGCGCCATCTCTTGCCTGCCCGCCCTCGTGGGCGCCTGGGGCGTCCCCGGTGGCGGCGCGCTTTACAACAACTCCGGGGCATTCCCCATGAACAAGGAGACCCTGATCGGCGACCTCCCGGCCAAGCGCCGGCGTCGAGTCAATATCAGCCAGCTCGGGGAGGCCCTGACCTCCCTGTCTCCCCCCGTCTCGGCCCTTTACGTCTATAACGGCAATCCCGTCCTGTCGCTCCCGGATCAGAACGCCATCCTGACCGGCCTGTCGCGGCCCGACCTTTTCACCGTGGTGCACGAGCAGATGATGACGGACACGGCCGTCTTCGCGGACATCCTTCTTCCCGCTACCATGCAGTTCGAGCATTTCGACCTCCATGTTTCCTACTGGCATTTCTATGTCGGGGTCAATCGGCCCGCCCTGCCCGCGCGGGGTGAATGCAAGTCCAATTACGAGGTCTTTCAGCTTCTCGCCAAGCGGCTCGGCATCAACGATCCCGCCCTGAGGCGCAGCCCCGAAGAAGTGGCCTTGCGCATGCTCCGGGCTTCTCACCCTTACCTCGAGGGAATCGATGCGGAAAATCTCGTCCTCAACGGCGGCTTTGCACGCCTTCGCACACCCGAAATCCCTTTCGTTCCCTTCCGGGACGGTCGCTTCGGGACTCCCTCCGGAAAGGTCGAGTTCTACTCTTCGACGCTCGAGGAGCAGGGGCACGACCCTCTTCCGAACTATGTGCCGCCGGCGGAGAGCCGGGAAGGGTCTCCCGACCTTTTCCAGAAGTTTCCACTGCAGTTTCTCACGCCCTCTTCCCGTTATTTTCTGAATTCGAATTTTGCCAACCTGGCGGCCGTCCGCGAGCTTGAGGGCAGCCGCCCCCGGATTCGGATGCACGTCGAGGACGCCGAGGCCCGCGGGATTCGCGAAGGCGACCTCGTCCGCGTCTGGAATGATCGCGGCTCCTGCCTGCTCTTCGCACAGGTGGGCCTTGACGTTCCGCCCGGAACGGTCCTCGCCACGACCCTCTGGTGGAGAAGCCAGTCTCCGGACCGAACGTCACCCAGCGCGACCACCTCGGGCCGGCTCGCCGACCTCGGCCACGGCTCCACCTATAACACCAACCTCGTCCAGGTCGCTCGAATGGAGAACACCCCATGATCCCACGACCCTTCCGCGCCGCCCTCGGCAAGGCCGAGGACGGGAGACTTCAGTAGACGGGTTCGCCAGTGCAGGTGCACTGGCGAACCCGTCTACTCGATTTTGAAGCGTGAAGCGTGAAGCAGGCGGCGAGTGTGGAAGCTCCAGCCCCGAGTCGGCAGACCCGCCATTCGTGCTGCGCATCCGGTCCCCCTCCGCACACTTCTCGAACTGTGCGGAACACTCAGAGCCCCTCACCCTCGGCCGCTATGTAAGGTGGCAATGTCCTTGACGTTGCCACCATGCATAACCCGTTGTATGTAAACGGTCTACGTTTTGCATACGTAACTAATGTCGGACGTCCCTGCGGGACTCACAGAAACAGGCCTCCGGTGACGATCACTCAGCAGTTACGGATGCGGGGACCGGTCACACGGGTGTCCGCACCACTCTTCTAGCCTTCAACTCAAAACGGGGGAGCAGGCCTGGCCGAACAGCCTGCACGTCGGCCCGGAAGTGGAAGGCATCCTGGAAGGCCTCGGCCAGCCGTTCCACCAGCATGGGCGCGGCGCCTTCTGCGGAGGGGATAGGCTCGATCTCCAGCCGTAGAGCATTCAGCCTTCCAGTCTTCGACACCTGGATGCGGAACTCCACGATCTCCGGGAATCGGCGGACCAGGGCCTCGATCGCCGATGGGTAGATGTTGTTCCCGCGGATGATCAGCATGTCGTCCGCGCGCCCGAGAATGCCACCGAGCATCCGCGGGAAGCTCCGCCCGCACGCGCAGGGCTCGAAGTTCAGCTGCACCAGATCGCCGGTCCGGTATCGGATGAGCGGGCTGCCCCAGCGGCCCAGGGTCGTCAGCACCAGTTCGCCGGTCTCGCCGGGTGCGAGCGTCTCTCCGGTCTCGGGATGAACGACCTCGGGGATGCACTCGCTTCCGAGGAGGTGAGTGTTGCCGCGGTCCTCGACGCATTCGACGCCGAGGGGCCCCGCCTCGGTCATGCCCGTATGGTCGAAGCAGCGCGCTCCCCAGGCCTTCTCGATGCCATCCTTGGTCTCCGGAATGTTCCCCCCGGGCTCGCCCGCGACTATGAGCGCGCGGACGGGGCAGCCGGGGAGATCGATCCCTTCCTTCGAAGCGGTCTCGGCAAGGTGCAGCGCGTAGGTGGGCGTGCATCCGACGATAGTGGCCTGATTCTCGAGCAGGAAGCGCAGACGGCCCGCGCTGGTCATGCCCCCTCCGGGCAACGCGAGGTGTCCGAGGCGGACCGCGGCCTCGAAGGCCGACCAGAAGCCGAGGAACGGCCCGAAGGAGAACGGGAAGAAGAACCGGTCGCCCGGAGCGACCCCGATGGCGCGGTAGATGATGCCCCAGCATCGAAGGACCCATTCCCAGCTCTCCGGCGTATCGAGCCACTTCAGGGGCTGGGCGGTCGTCCCGGAGGTCTGGTGCAAGCGCACGTAGCGTCCGATCGGGTAGGTGAGGTTGCTGCCGTAGGGTGGCGCGGCGGCCTGATCGGCGGCCAGCTCGGCCTTGGTGGTGAAGGGAAGGAGTCGGAAGTCATCGGGCCGCCGCCATCGCTCGAGCTGGAGACCGAGGGCGGCGAACTTTCGGCGATAGAAGGGATTGGCGGGCAGCACTTCAGCGAGCAACCGCCGGAACTTGCGGGCTTGCAGCTCGGCCAGCGCCTGCGGCCCAAGGGTCTCCTCTGAACAGGGAAACTGGCCGGTTTGAGCCAACAGCTTGCTTGTATCCCTATTCATCAGTGCGGGTGCACTGATGAATAGGGATATTATGGATTTGGTCGTACGCCGGCGAGGGACTGGACCGGCACGAAGGAATCATTCAATTCGGCGCGTTCCTGGGCGATCTCCCGCACGTCCTGGGTGATCTTCATGGAGCAGAACTTGGGCCCGCACATGGAGCAGAAACGGGCATCCTTGAAGGCCTCCTGCGGGAGGGTCTCGTCGTGCATGGACCGCGCCGTTTCGGGGTCCAGGGAAAGCTGGAACTGCCGTTCCCAGTCGAAGTTGAATCGGGCGTGGGAGAGGGCGTCGTCGCGGTCGCGGGCGCCCCTCCGGCCTCGGGCGATATCGGCCGCATGGGCCGCAATCTTGTAGGCGATCACGCCCTGCTTGACGTCCTCGAGGTCCGGCAGGCCCAGATGCTCCTTCGGGGTAACGTAGCAGAGCATGGCCGCTCCGTGCTGGCCCGCCACGGCCGCCCCGATGGCCGAGGTGATGTGGTCGTAGCCCGGAGCGATGTCCGTCACCAGCGGGCCAAGAACGTAAAACGGAGCGTCGTGGCACAGCTCGCGCTCCTTTTCCACGTTCATCGGGATTTCATGCAGTGGAATGTGGCCGGGTCCCTCGATCATGACCTGCACGTCCTGCTCCCAGGCCTTCCGGGTCAGTTCCCCCAGCACCTCCAGCTCGGCGAACTGGGCCTCGTCGCTCGCGTCCGCGAGGCTGCCTGGCCGGAGGCCGTCGCCCAGGCTGATGCTGACGTCATAGGTCTTGCAGATTTTCAGCACCTCGTCCCAATGCGTGTACCAGGGATTCTGCTGGTGGTGATGGATGCACCACTTGGCAAGGATCGAGCCGCCTCGGCTCACGATGCCCGTGACGCGCTGGGCCGTCAGAGGAATGAACTCGACCAAGACGCCAGCGTGGATGGTCATGTAGTCCACGCCCTGCCGGGCCTGCCGCTCCACCATCTCGAGCAGGATTTCGGGGGTGAGGTCCTCGACGCGCTTGACCTCCTCGAGGGCCTGGTAGATGGGCACGGTGCCGATGGGGACCGGGCTGTTCTCGATGATCGCCTTGCGGATAGCGTCGATGTGTCCACCCGTGCTGAGGTCCATGACCGTATCGGCGCCGAACTGGACGGCCATCTTCAGCTTCTCCAGCTCCGCGTTGATGTCGGACGTGACCGCGGAGTTGCCGATGTTCGCGTTGATCTTGCAGCGCGCCGCGACCCCGATGGCCATCGGCTCGAGGTTCGTGTGGTTCACGTTCGCCGGAAGGATCATCCGGCCACGGGCCACCTCGCCTCGAATCAGCTCAGCCGAAAGCCCCTCACGTTGGGCCACATACTCCATCTCCTCGGTGACCGTGCCCTTGCGGGCCAGGTGCATCTGCGTCACGTTCTCCTGCCCCATTCGCTTCTTCACCCATTCGCTTCTCATGAGAAGATTCCTCCAGTGCTGGATGTCGATTCGCCCCGGATGACCGCCGCCTCAGGCCCTGGGCGGCACGGCCACAAACACACTGCCGTCTTCCACCTTCACGGAAAAGGTCTGCTGATTTCCACCCGTCGGGGACTCGCCGGTCCTGATGTTGAATTCCCATCCGTGCCACGGGCAGATCACGCAGTCGCCTTCGACAGTGCCCTCCGAGAGCGGCCCGCCCATGTGGGGGCAAATCTCGTCGATGGCGTAAAACCGGCCGCCGCAGTTGAACACGGCGATCTGCCGCCCGTCGGCCTCGATCAGCCTGCCCTGGCCGTCAGCAATCTCGTTCACGGCGCCGATACGGACGAATTGCAGGCCGCCCGGCTTGCGGGCGGGCGACACGGGCGGAAGCGCCCGAGTTTCCTCTTTTTCGTTCACCCTGCCGGGCGGATTCGGCTCGGCGGAGACCAGAACATCATCGCCCTCCACCTTGACCGGATAAGTTCGCTGCTGGATGCCAAACCCGCACTCGCCGGTCTTCACACTGAACTGCCAGCCGTGCCAGGGGCAGGTGACCGTCTCGCCTTCCAGGATTCCGTCGGCCAGGGGGCCCCCGCTGTGCGGGCAGACCTGATCAATGGCGAAGAACTCTCCATTGCAGTTGAAGAGCGCGATTTCCTCTTGGTTGATTTCCACCCGCATGGCCTGGCCCGGTTTCAAGACGCTGCGAGTGGCGACTTTCACAAAGTCCGCCATGGGCTGCATCCTCCTGCGTGAATGGGGGAAAAACTCTTCATCCATCCGCCCGGGAAGAGTGAGGCACTCTTCCCGGGCGGATGGATTAACCGCCGATGGAATGCATCAGGCGAGCCGGCTTGACGAAATCCGGATGGTTGATCCGGTGTCCGGGTTCCTTGGTCCGCACGGCCTCGGCCACCGTGGCCGCTATCGCTTCCTCGGCCGCCCCTCCCCGGAGCAGGCCGCGGATGTCCGTCTCTCGTACGGAGAAGAGACACGTCCTCAGCTTCCCGTCCGAGGTGATCCGGATGCGGTTGCAATATTCGCAAAAAGGTTCAGTCACCGACGGGATAATGCCGATATCGCCGCCGACACCGTCCTGGAAGCGATAGAGGGTGGCCGGTTCCTTCCGGCTGTTCTGGACCGGCTCGAGCGGATAGCGGGCATGGATGCGTTCGATGATTTCCCTGCCCGGCAGCACCTTCTGGCGCTCCCAAGCGTTATTGGCGTCGAGCGGCATGAATTCGATGAACCGGACCTGATAGGCCTGATGTCGGGCAAGGACGGCGAAGTCCAGAATCTCGTCATCCGTGAAGCCGCGGATGGCCACGGCGTTGATCTTGAGGGGCGAGAACCCGGCGGCCTCGGCTTCCTGGATGCCCGCGAGGACCTTATCGAGGGCGTCACGCCGGCACACCTCGAAAAATTTTTCCCGGACCAGCGTATCCAGGCTGATATTGAGGCGCTGCAGGCCGGCCTCGCGCAGCGGCCGCGCCATCTCCTTCAGAAAAATCCCGTTCGTGGTCATGGCCAGATCATCGATGCCCGATACCCCGGCAAGCTGCCGCACCAGCTCCGGCAGGTCCCTTCGCACGGTCGGCTCGCCCCCGGTCAGCCGGAGCTTCCGGATGCCCAGGGGCACGACGATGCGGACGAATCGGGTGATCTCCTCGTAGGTCAGCAGCTCCCGTCTCGGCATGAAATGGGCATCTTCGGGCATGCAATAGACGCAACGGAGATTGCAACGGTCCGTGACGGAAATCCGGAGACTGTCGATGGTCCGGCCGAGTCCGTCCACCAGGCGCGCCGGCAGGGGCCCAGGTCTTCCCGCCGGAACGGCGGTCTTGGACGCGGGAGAGCACACGGCTGAAAGGGGCACGTGGATGGACACGAGGGGCCTCGGGTTGAATGCCAAAATCCCGTGTATTTTAGCAAGCACTCATCTTCTGAGCAAAGCAAACCGCGGAGCAGCGAGACTCCCGCTTTCAAAATCGACCCCATCACCGTCAGGCCCTTCAGAAGTTTTCGTTACCTGACCGGCATGCCTCAGCTCGGACCAAAATAATCCCGACGGCGCCTGATGCCTCGGGACAAGCATCCTCAACATCAAGTGTTGAATCATCATCGATGATGAAATCGGGCGGGTCCCCCACCCCGAAATTATTGAGAAGTCACGTTCTTTCTCGGGAGTCCCGGACGGTCGTTTGAGAATGGCCCAGGGAGTTGCTCGCCGCGTGGCTGTGTCAGTCCTTTGCACCTTGTCCCAGTCCCCTTTCCGCTCCCACACCCCCACACCCCCACACCCCCACACCCCCACACTCCTGCATCTCGTCTCCCTCACTTCCACCCGGTATCGAGTCTCATCGTCTGGTCTGGCGCGGGGTATTCATAGCGATAATCTTCGGCCTTGCGCGGCGGATGCCTCGCTGCGGCCCCTTCATCGATATCGAGGCCGAGGCCCGGGGCCGAAGACACGGCGATGACGCCGTTCTTCTCGGGCACGGCGCCTGGGGCGACCTCGTATCGCCAGGGGACGTCGCGGTAGCGGTGCTCGAGGTAGAAGGCATTGGGGATCGCCGCCAGGACATGGACATTGGCCATCTCGACGACGGGCCCGACAGATCCGTCGTGGGGAGCGACTTTGACGCAGTGGGCCTCGGCGAAAGCCGCGAGCTTCTTCAACTCCGTGATGCCGCCGAGCCGCGTCGTCTCGGGCTGTACCAGCGCGACGAGCTTCCTCGACAGTAGCTCGGTAAAGGCCCACTTCGTGGCGAATCGCTCCCCGGTCGCCAGCGGCACGCCGACCCTTTCAGCGACGTGGGCGAAGGCGGTGACGTCCTCGGGAATCACGGGGTCCTCGAGGAAAATGGGCCGGTAGGGCTCGATCGCCCGGCCGAGCTGGACCGCGGAGGCGGGCGTGAACTGTGCGTGGCAATGGACGCCGATCTCCATGGTGTCGCCCACGGCTTCCCGAAGCGCCCGGAGCGTCTGAACCTGTGGCCGGCATTTGAAGGCCTTGTATCCGGCATGCCGGAGCTCCAGGGCCTGTTCCGGAGTGTTGGCATGCCCATAGACGGGGACGGCGTCGCGGACCTTTCCGCCGAGCAGCTCGTAGACGGGGACGCCGAGCGCCCTGCCCTTGACATCCCACAGCGCCATGTCCACCGCGCTGAGCGCCCCGCCGCGGACCGCGCCGGTGACGCCATGTCCATGGAGGAGATGGTAAAGCTTGTGCCAGAGTCGTTCGATGTCGAAGGGATTCTCGCCGACGAGGAAGGGCTTGAGCTCATGGATGCCCTTTTCGACGATTTCGGGCCAGCCGCCGCCCTCCCCAACGCCGGCGACGCCTTCGTCAGTGAAAATCTTGAGGAAGAGCCAGTTGCGGCCCCGGGGACGGTCCGCCGCCGCCCCTTCATCCGCGCCGACCAGATAGGTCTTCAGGTCCGTGATCTTCATGCGATCGAGAAATTGAAACAGGACATTCCTGATTTTCGAAGGCCGGGCCATCTTGCCTTCACCAGGCATCGGATCGGAAACGCCAACCTTCGGATTGAATATGACCTTATAATGTCACGGAGGACGGAAAGCAAAAGGCCAATCCATCTCGCAATGGTTTTAGGCTCATCGGAATCCAGCGCCCGTCACCTGACCCCGGAAACAGATGCTGAATGAAGATTCTATTGGACACCGATATCGGGTCGGATATTGACGACGCTTTGGCCATGCTGCTCCTCCTTCGCCTGTCCGAGATAGAGATCGTTGGCGTGACCACGGTTTACGGGGACGTGGGCACGAGGGCGAAGGTGGCAAAGAGGATACTCGACGCGGCGGGCCGCACTGTTCCGGTGTTGCAAGGCGCGTCTCAGCCGCTGGGATCGATCATGCCCATCTGGCACACGGGCACAGAAGGCCATGGCATTCTCACTGAAGAGGAGATGGAAGCCCCTGTGGAGGACTTTGGCATCGGCACGGGGGCCGATGATTTCATCATGGAGGCGATTCGGGCAAATCCTCACGAGGTGACGATCGTTTCTCTTGGCGCCCTGACCAACATTGCCAAAGCTGTCCAACGAGACGACTGCCTTTGCGAGAAAACCCGAGCCCTCTTCTTCATGGGGGGAGGCGTCACCTATCCGGAGCGTGTGCCAACAAATATCGAGCAAGGGCCCGCGTATCGAGCCTATCCCTCGCACAATGCCAGATGTGACGTCAAAGCTGCCCAGATCGTCTTTGGGTCTGCGATACCCATGTGGGTTCTCACGAACGACGTGACGACCACGCTGTGGTGGGACGGCGAGCCAGTCCAGCGTCTCATGCAGGCGACCTGGCCTCGTGAGGCGGCTGTCGTTGGAAAGCTTCTGACCGTCTGGCTGGACTATCGGACCATGGTCTTCGGAAAGAGAATCACAGGGACCTGTCCTCATGATCCCCTGACGGTTGCTGAAGTCGCGGACCGAAGATTTGTGCATTACGAGCCCGGCAAGATGGAGATACAGGATGATGGCAGTACCCTTTTCGTTCCTGATAGCAAAGGTAGGCACCGCGCCGGTGTAAGGGTCGACAGTCAGGGATTCATCAGTTGGCTTTCCGGCCACCTGATGGGCAGCCCGTAGTGTCCGCGAGAATACGATCAAGGGCGCTCGAGCAGAACCCGAGCATCGGTCGTTCCCCGTGTTGTCGCAAGCCCCGAGGCCCTTCGTTCTTGGTGTTGAGCCAGTGCGCTCGGGGCTGCTGAACGCCGACGCGCGATTCCAAGCCGAAGCTCTCCAACCGGTCAGGCGAATTGCGGCTACATGTCCGGATCAGCGGGCCCTTTCCGTCGGGCCGCGCGACAGGTCGTTCCAGAAGGAGGCGTCGCAGCCTTGGAGCTCGAGGGCGACGAGATTGGGCAGCATGGCACAGATGTGCGCTCTGGCCATCGTGCCCTGGTCAGCGACGGAAATGGGAGGTGGGGGGGCTGGAGGCCGCCGCACCCCCGTTTCCGGAGCGCCGAGCACGCCTGCCTGCCCTGTCTGCGTGCGTGCCGCACGCACAGGCAGGCGCGCCGCAACAGGTCTGCGCGGCGCAGGCAGGGGGGGCGGCGCGTTCAATAGAGCGAGTAATGGATGTCGTCCGGCCTGGGCTGCCTGGGCAGGCCGCCGGCATCCGTCGCTTCCACGGCGCACTCGTAGAATTCGAGGTAGGGCGTGCCGGCCCGGGTGGCCTTGGCGACCACGGTATCGCTGCGCCGGCCGGGCCGGATGAAGAAACGGGCGCCGCCGGGCTCCCCGGGAAGGTAGCCGAGAAACCGGCCCTCATGATCGACGATTTCGCCCAGGCCGGGCAGTTGTTTTCCCGAAAGCCAGACATCCTGGTGGCCGGAGGCGCTCCAGTAGAGTCCGCTGGCCCAACCCGTGATGCGATGCCACAAGACGGTGCCGTCTCCATTCAGGAGGTACACGGCGTGCGGAGGCTCGGCGCCCGTATAGCATCGCCAGTCCACGAGTAGAATCTGAAGCCAGCGGCTTGCAGGATTCGCCAGAAACGCACGGACATGCTGACCGTGACAGACGGTGTGGCCGAATCCCCACAGCGATCGGCCGTCGGGTCTCACGCAATGAAGGCCCGTGGAAAGCAGGATGGAAAGCCGCCCATTCCGCTCCAGGTCGGCAATGGCGATGGAGTCGTTATGGTCCGCATTGATCCGGGGCAGGTCCTTGCGATTCCAGACGAATCGGCCGTCGTGATCGATCAGGGTCGCCCCGGCCACGACCTCCTCATGTCCATCTCCATCGAGGTCGGCCAGTGCGGGCGTATGGCCGAAGCCGTAGGGGAAACGGGCCTCGGCGCCGGGGAAGGGAGGCAGGCATTCGGTCGTCTTGCTTTCTCCGGCCCACAGATCGACGCGCCACAGCTTGTTCAGCTCGCTATCGAACGCCGTGATATCGCTGTAATGATGACTGAAAAGGATGTCCGAGGGGCGGTCCAGCCCCCGGAGGTTGCCGACCTGCACATTGATGATGGGGGGATCGTCTAGAATCTTGACGGCCTCTGGAACCGGAATTCTTCGTTTGGCCGCGCCGGTCCTTCCATCCAGAATGCAGAGGAAATACTTCGTCTCATCCCTGCGGACGCCGATCACCTCCTGCCGGCCATCTCCATCGATGTCGCAGATGGGGAAGATGCAGTTATATCGCGCGTAGCGGACCGCCTGAGGGTCATCGTGGTCCCAGAGGACCTGCCCATCGAAGGTATAAACGGTCATCCGCTGACTGCCTGAGCTGAGCAGAAACTCCAATCGCCCGTCTCCATCCAGATCGCCCAAGGCGATCAGACCAGCGGTCTCCCGGATCGGGAATCGCTTGACGAGTCTGGCAGGATGGGAACAGAGCCGGAGGGCTGCCCGTGTTTCGGCGCACCATCGGCCCGTGTCCCGGAACAGGAAGACCTCGGCCTCGACGTCTTCTCGGACACCAGCATGCTGGAGGTCGAAGATTTCGAACCAGCCGGGTCCAGGGACGGGTCGTCCGCCGACGAAGGGCGAGTAACCTTCCACGAGCTCCATGAGGTAATTGGTTTGCGGATTATCGGTCCGAAAATGATGGATGTCTCCCTTGGTCGCTTCGGTGAACATCTCGTCTCGGGTCCCGGCGCCTTTCAGCGGCCGCACCCGCACGAAGAGCCGGAGGTTGCCATAGTGGTCCGTGCTTCCTTCAGGGATGTCCACTCGGGCGTAGAGCTTCCTTGGGGCCAGGTCGCCCGTATGCTCGAGGAGCACGGGATCGGGGAACAAGCTCAGGTGTAGGGATGGTTTTTCCGTGGGCATACGGATGATTATCCGGCAGCTTGGATGCGGCTTCAACCGTGATCGCCAGAGGAAACGCGGAGGCGATGAACTGCATCATCGAACGCATGAGCACCGACGCGGCGCCCCAAGAAAAACGGCCGGCAAGTTCCGGCCAGGCGCGGCGACTTGCGAAAACCGAGGAGGCCATTACCCTCTGCTTTCAGTCTTTCAATGATTTGCAAGGCAAGGGAGAAATCACATGGCCATCAAGACCTTGGTTTTTGCGGGCGGGGCGATCCATGATTTTCACGGCGTCGGCACGGCGGCCCGAGAGGCGCTCGCCTCGGCTGGCGGCTTCGAGATCACCTACGTCGAGCAGGACCTCAACGTCCTGGCCGCGCCGGGCTTGAACCCGTACGAGCTGCTGGTGTTCCATTACACGATCGGCGAGATTTCGGATGCCCAGAAGAACGGGTTGTTGAACTGGGTAAACTCGGGCAAGGGCTACGTGGGGATTCATTCCGCGGCGGACTCTTTCCGCGGCTGCCCGGAGTATCGCGCCCTGGTCGGGGGATACTTCACGACGCATCCCAAGTATCGCGACTACCAGGTGAGCCTGGCGGACGCGGAGCACTCGATCACGAAGGGGCTGCCCGACGAATTCATGGTCAAGGACGAACAATACATCCTCGATTACGATCCTCGAGTCCACGTGCTGGCCGCCGCCCTGTGGAAGGGCAAGGCGATGCCGGTCGCCTGGACGAAGCCGTGGGGGAACGGTCGGGTCTTCTACCTGGCGCTGGGACACGACGCGCCGGCCTGCAAGCACGAGATGTTTCGGGAGCTCCTGGTCCGCGGCGCCCGATGGGCGGGAACGGCGCCGGCCAAATAGTCCGCTTCACCGAGATTCCCCCCCTTGAAGCGGGTCGTGCATGTTCCTCCAAACCCGGTTCGTGCATCTTCTTTTCTTCCCTTTGGCCCTCGTCCAGATTTCGAGCCCGGCCGAGCCGGCCGATTTCCAGTGGGTGCAGGACAAGGCCGGAGAGTCTTTTGCTCTGAGGGGCAATCTCACTCTGGGGACCCGGGGCAGAGGCAGGGGGCAGGTGGAACTGGCGCTCCATGACCGAGGCGATGGACGCCGGCTCGAGCTTCACATGACCCGAAGCCGGGCCCGTCTCGTCAACCTGCAGGCCAAGAACTGGGAGGTCGTGGCGGAAGGCGAAATGCCGCAGCTTAGCGGCCGCCCGGCGTTTCAGGTCTTTCGGGATTCCTGGCGGCTTCTCCTGGTGGTGGAAGGCCGGCGGGTGCTCCACGCCTGCGAGGCGTCGCATGAGGGAGGTCGAATCGGAGTCCGCCAGACCGGTGGAGGCCTCGGCCTCGAGGCGATGGCGTACCAGCCCTGTGCGCCGATCTACTTCACGGATGACTTTACGCGATTGCCGGGAGAAACGGGCGAGTGGCAGGTACTTTCCGGAGCGTTTCGACTCCACCGGACGGATGCGCACAAGTATGACGAGCGCGTCTACAGCGCCAACGCTTTCCGGTGGGAGAGTTCGGGGAAGGGAATTGACTTAGCTTGGGCCGGACAGTGGTTCTGGCGGAATTACCATTTGGCCGCGTCCGTCCGGCCCGAGGGTGAAGGCGCGGTGGGCCTGTGTGTCTGGCTGCAAGGGCCGGGCAATGCCATGGTGTTCCGGTGTGAAACCGGTCGGCGCGCCCAACGCAGTCGGTGGGTCCGTGTGGTCGGGGGTAGAGAGGAAGTTCTTGCAGAAGCTGAGCTGCCTCTCGAATCGGGCCAGTGGTATCGTCTGGAGGTCAGGGCGGTCGATAGACACCTCGAGGCACGGGTGGATGGGCAGACGGTTGCGATCGCCGAGGTGGACGAATGGCTGAGTGGAGGCGTGGGCATTATGTCCGAGGGCTGCTCGGCGTGTTTTGACGATGTGCGAGTTGTATCATTAGAAGGCTACCACGAAAATTTTGCCGGACGGGTGTTTAATACACAACCCATTACTTTGCAAGGGCTTGAAAAGGGGAGACTCATGGTTTTCGGAGGTCCATCCTGGCAGGATGCCCGATGTCAGGTCGAGCCTGTTTCTGGCCGGACAGGGTCTTATTGCATTCTTTATGGATTGTCGCATCCAACGACTCCTGGGTATCTGCATATCGCTCAGAAGGGCGATCATATTTCCCTCACACTTCAGCGTAAGAAAAGTGATGGGGTCGCCGTACTCGGAGAGGCGCGCCTGGACGGGTTGCCCTCGCGCATAGGAATAGAATTGAACGGACGCCGGGTCCGCGTTCTGGCCGACGGGCAGGAGGCGCTCCGCGCCGAGGACACCGAAGCGACAGGCGGTCGGATGGGGCTTGCATGGAAGCCCAGTCGATATCTTCCATTTCAGCGTGTGAATGCCGAACTGCCCGTGGAGAGCGAGGCGGCCCCGGCGGTGCATCCGCAGTTCGTCCAAGAAGCTACCATGCAAGAATGGTCCACGTCGCAAGTCGCCCGGAGGGTCGTCACCTGGAATCTTTCTGAGTCCTCTCCGGGCGTCCTTATCGATGATACTTTCAGCGCCGCACCGGTCCACTGGTGGGTCGGGCGCGGGTCTTGGAACATTATCCCGAGATGGCCTTGCGACGACCGCTGGTCATGGCTGGGTGGAGTGGCCAGCGAGTCGCCCGTGTTATGGACCAAGTACCGCCTGGAGGGCGACGTGATCCTGGACGCTTGGGTTGCACCTTTCATGGACAATCCCGAGGACCCGGTGATCGGTTACAGCCACCCGGGCAACCTGAACGTGACGCTTTGTGGAGACGGACGGAATCTGTCCAGCGGTTACAGTTTCCTTTTCGCCGCCCGAAACAACACGACCAGCCAGATTCTCCGCAAGGAAAAAGTTGTCGCGGAGAATCGGGCCATTTGCATGGTCGATCCCAGGCGCACCAATCTGGCCTTCCAGAGGCACTGGTTTCACCTCCGGATCGAAAAAGCAGGCGCCCGCCTCAAGTATTTCGTGGACGGCGTCCAGGCGCTTGAATTTATGGATTCCGAGCCGCTTTCGGGTGGGCAGGCGGCGTTCTGGAGCTGGCAAGCTGGGCTGATGGTGGCTCGTGTACGCCTTTCCGCCCAGGGGGCAGTTGTTGCGGTCAGGCCCTCCCTCCCGGCGCTGGAGGCCCCCGAGGGGACCAGGGGCTGGAAAGCGTTACGAATACCGCCAGGATTGGCCTGCTCCTTTGAAAAGGGGACGGGAGGATGGGAGTCCGACAATTCGACAGGAGAGGCCGAGGTTGGCATCCGCCATGAGGGGCCCCGACCGTACCTGTGCGTCAAAAACCTGGTCTCTGGAGGAGCGTTTCGTCTCCAGTCCCCCATCCAACATTACGACTCATCGCGATTCCCCCGGCTTGCTTTCCAGTTCCGCGCCGATCCCGGCGTACGAGTCAATCTCCAGGCGAAGGCGAACGGCAACCCGGTGGTGATTCCGTTGACTGCCGGCGCAGAAGCCGGGAGCGAAGCTGCGGTACTTCCCGCGGCCGCAGTGAGCGCCGATGGGCAGTGGCATGCGGTTCGATACGATGTCGCCGGTGCACTACGGGCTCGATTTCCCTCTATTGCATCGCTTATGGTGAGCGATCTGGAATTTTCTGCACCCCTTGTGGAGTACTTGCGCTCCGGCATAGGAGGAAATGGATACGGATGCGAGTATCATCTCGCAGAATTTTGTCTCGAGGGTCAGGCCGAATTGGAGATGGAGGAGATGCGGCGCGTATTGCCGAAGGATTATTTGCTTGACTTTTAAGTCGGTTTCGTATTAATTACGTGAATTATTTCACAATCGGACTTTTCCGTTTGATGGTAACTGTGCATCCCGATCGGGAAAAGCTAATAAGTGATTATGGTATAATAGGTTATAATTGAGAATCGCATCTGATGAACCGACTTCATGCCATCACAGATATGGTCGCCGCTGCCGACCCCCCCTCGTTAGAGGTCAACGACTACACTATTGTGGTGCTCTTCTTGGCCCTTGGGGCTGGTTTTGCCATTTTTAATCTCCTCCTCGCTTACTTGGTCCACCCAAGCAAGCCCTCGGAGAAAGACAAGCTGGT
Organism: Planctomycetota bacterium; assembly: GCA_016179685.1. GTDB lineage: Bacteria > Planctomycetota > PUPC01 > JACPCR01 > JACPCR01 > JACPCR01. Next base: position 51,092 of record JACPCR010000095.1, read on the forward strand.
AGCCTATGAATGTGGCGAAGCACCCATTGGTACAGGGTTCGTCCAGTTCAATATGCGATTCTATGTTTATGCGCTGGTGTTCGTCATTTTTGACGTTGAGGTCGTTTTCATCTTCCCCTGGGCCGTGGTCTTCAACCAGATGGGTCTATTCGCCTTCATAGAAATGATGATTTTCATTGGCATTTTGTTGATAGGTTATGCTTACGCTTGGAGAAAAGGTGCCCTGGAGTGGACTTGAAGCGGCGTGACGGCCGCAACCAGAGTTGGAGTGACGGCCTGGCTGCCGCGCCGCTTTGCTGCGCGGCGCAGACAGGCTTTAGCCGTTGTCCGAACAGCGCCACGCCTAAAGGCGTGACTCCAACTTCTCCGCGTGGCGCGGAGAAGCTACAGGCTTAGACTCTGACGTGCCGACCTTTCCTGCCTGCGCCGCTGGCGCGCCTGCCTGTGCGTGCGGCACGCACGCAGACAGGGCAGGCAGGCGTGGCCGGCGCTTCTCCAGGAGCGGCGCAAGGGAACAGGAGTAGATTCATGGCCGATCGGAACGTGGGTCCTCTATTGCAGACGCTCGCTGGCGGGGACATCGTCCTGACGGAGGCCGATTTTTTCATCAACTGGGCGCGGCGTTCTTCGCTTTGGGCGCTTACGTTCGGACTGGCGTGCTGCGCCATCGAGATGATGGCCGCCTATGCGGCGCGTTTCGATTTCGACCGATTCGGCGTGATACCCAGGCCGACGCCGCGCCAAGCGGACCTCATCATCATTGCGGGGACCGTGACGAAGAAGATGGCCCCGAGGATCGAGCGACTGTACCACCAGATGCCGGACCCGAAATACGTGATTTCCATGGGTTCCTGTTCGAACTGCGGCGGACCCTATTATGATTCTTATTCGGTCGTCAAGGGCGTGGACAAGGTGATCCCCGTAGACGTGTATATCTGCGGATGCCCGCCTCGGCCGGAAGCCCTGATGTACGGCGTCCTCAAGCTTCAGGAAAAAATCCGGGAGAAGTCCGTTCGCCAGGAAGTGACGCCGACCGTATGATTCCCGCCGAGCTGGTTGACCTGGTCTTGCAGAAGTTTCCCGGCGTGCAGAAGGAGCAGCCGCCTCCGAAGGCCTACAGCGACGGCGTTCCCATCCTTCTGTCGCCTCCGCACCTGATTGTGGAGGTGGCCCTTTTCCTGCGGGACGCGCCCGAGCTGGCCATGGACCTGCTGAAGAATCTGACGGCCGTGGATTACGGCGACCGGATGACGCTCGTGTGCCACCTGTTCTCCCTCAAGAAAAGGCACAAGGTCACGCTGAAGGTGAATCTGGACCGGCTCGAGCCGAAGGTGGAATCGTTGAGCGGCATCTGGCCGGCCGCGAACTGGCAGGAGCGGGAAGTCTTCGACCTTTTCGGCGTGCAATTCCTCCATCACCCGGACCTGCGCCGGATCATGCTCCCCGAGGACTGGACCGGCCATCCGTTGAGAAAGGACTATGTCCACGAACCCGACCAGTACGACTGAGACTCCGGTCTCCTTGTCGGCGTCGGCCGCCGGGTCGGGTCATGGCGTGCCCGCGGGCGGCCGCCAGATCAAGATGGAGGAGATGTACCTCAACATGGGGCCCCAGCACCCCAGCACGCATGGGGTGTTGCGGCTGGGCATCATGCTCGAGGGCGAGGTCATCGTGGATGTGATTCCGGACCTGGGCTACCTGCACCGCGGGACGGAGAAGCTCGCCGAACACCGGAATTACATGCAGATCATCCATCTGACGGACCGGATGGACTACCTTTCTGCGATGAACAACAACACCGGCTACGTCATGGTAGTGGAGAAGGTCATGGGGGTGAAGCCTCCGGAGCGCGCGGAATACATCCGCGTCATCATGTGCGAGCTGAACCGGATAGCGAGCCATCTCCTGTTTTTCGGGACCTATGGCGTGGACATGGGAGCGGTGACGCCTTTCCTATACGGCTTCCGCGAGCGCGAGCTGGTGCTGGACCTGTTCGAAAAGGTCTGCGGCGCCCGCATGACGCACAGCTACATGCGGATTGGCGGCGTGGCGGAGGACCTGCCCAGCGGGTTCATCGAGCAGTGTCTCGAGTTCATCCCGTACTTCCGGGCTCGGCTGGCCGAATACGACGAGCTGTTGACTTACAATCCCATTTTCATGGACCGCACGAAGGGCGTCGGCCGCCTCAGCCCGGAGAGGGCCTTGGCCTACGGGGTCACCGGCCCCATGCTCAGGGCATCGGGCGTGCTTTACGACTTGCGCCGCGACGAGCCCTATTCGGTCTACGATCATTTCGATTTCGAGATTCCGACGGGCCGGGAAGGTGACTGTTGGGACCGCTACTTTGTGCGCATGCAGGAGATGCGGCAGAGCTTGAGCATCGTGGAGCAGGCTCTGGCGGCCCTGCCGCCGGGCCCGGTCAATTTGAAGACCTCCCGCGTCCTGAAGGCCCCGGAAGGAGAGGCCTACGTGGAGGTCGAGAACCCCCGGGGCCAGCTCGGCTATTACTTAGTCAGCGACGGGGGCGAGAGCCCCTATCGGCTGCACATCCGGCCCCCTTCGTTCATCAATCTGCAGGTCCTGCCGGAGCTCCTCACGGGGCTCAAGGTGGGCGACGTCATTGCCGTGCTGGGCAGCGTCGATATCGTCCTCGGCGAGGTGGACCGTTGAAACGGCTCATCTGGAACGCGGACGGACTCCGCATTCAAAGGAAGGGAAAGCCAGCCTCTTGACTGCCAGTGGATCGCGACCTTCATTTTCGGCACGGGTGTTCCAGTTCGGCACCCGGATCGCCGCCCGGCACGACAAGCTCATCATCGCGCTCGTACTGCTCAACGTGGCGGGTGCGCTGTTCACGCTCCAGCCCATCCTGCTTGCGCTGCGGCAGTACGTCGTGCCCCAAGTGATGCCGACGATCCGGCGCCTTCTCGATCCGGTCCTCGCCGGTATGCCCGGGCTCAAGGCTTTCCTGGACGGCTGGGTCTGGGTATGGCCGTGGGAGCGCATCATCACGGAGTTGATGGTGGCCCTGATCGTGTTGCACTTCTTCGCTCTTTCGCCCGTCCTGCTCATCTGGCTCGAGCGCAAGATATCCGGCCGCATGCAGTCGCGGCTCGGCCCCATGCACGTCGGGGCCTGGCACGGATGGCTTCAGACCCTTGCCGACGGCATCAAGCTGATCCTGAAGGAGGACGTGATTCCCACTGGGGCAGACAGGCTTCTCCACACCATCGGGCCGATCCTGGTGGTCATGACGGCTGTGACGGCCTTCGTGGTCATCCCCTTCGGGAACGAGCTCATCCCGAGGGATTTCAACATCGGATTGTTGTACATCCTCGCCATCACATCGGTGGGCATTTTCGGGATCGTTATCGCCGGATGGGCCTCGAACAACAAGTACTCCTTGCTCGGGGGAATGAGGTCCGCTGCGCAGCTCGTCAGCTACGAGATTCCCCGGGCCCTGGCCATCGTCGGCGTCATCATGCTCGCTGGCACCTTGCAAATGAGCGAGATCGTCCGGGCCCAGTCCGGCGGCGTCGTCACGGACGCCGTGGGCGGACTCCGCGAGATTCGCCTCGCCCTCCCCTATCTCCTCATCCAACCTATCGCTTTCGTCCTTTTCTTCATCGCCTCCGTCGCGGAAACGAATCGCGTCCCCTTCGACCTCCCTGAGGCCGAGTCCGAGCTGGTCGCCGGCTTCCACACCGAATATAGTGGCATGAAGTTCGCCTTCTTCTTCATGGCGGAATACGGGAACATGCTCCTGTTCTCGTGCCTGGCCACCGCCCTCTTCCTGGGCGGCGGAAGCGTCCCCTTCATCGAGGGGCATCTCCAATACGCCACCCAGTGGCTCTTCGGGGCGCTCCTGCCCGGGGTCACCTGCCTCAACGGCTTCTGGCACTTCGGAATCTTCATGGTCAAGACTTATGTCCTGGTCTTCGTGTTCATCTGGATTCGATGGACCTATCCACGGATGCGGGTGGACCGGCTGATGGACTTCAGTTGGAAAATCCTGGTTCCCTGGACGTTCGCGAATTTGGTGTTCCTGGGCCTGGCCATGGTCTTCCGGGAACGGGGCGGCCTGTGGATTTTCGCCGTTGTCAACTGGATGATCGTTATCGTTATTCTCAAGAAGGCCTTGGGTTCGAAGAAGAATCCCGTGCCTGCGGCCGCGCAGGCCTGACCGAGGGGAGTGAGGTCATGTTCGATTACCTGGCCGGATGTTTCCGTGGCGCAACGAATTTGGTGAAGGGTCTGAACGTCACGTTCCGGACGATGCTCGAGCCGCCGGTGACGATTCTGTACCCCTACCAGAAGAAGAAGGTAGCGGAGCGCTACCGGGGGATCATGGGGCTGACGGCCAAGGCGAAGGAGGACATGAAGAAGCAGGAGGCAGGGGTGGAGAGCGGCGAGTTGAAGTGCATTTCCTGCTTCAAGTGCATGGAGGCGTGCCCCGTGGAATGCATCGACATCCAGCGGGAACGCGGAGGCAAGGGCAAGTTCATCCTCAAGGGCTTCAGCATCAATTTCGCTCGATGTACCTTCTGCGGGCTGTGCGTGGACGCGTGCCCGGTCGATGACAAGGCGATTGTGCACAGCCGGCACTTCGAGGAGGTGTTCTTCGAGCGCAAAGAGATGGTGTTTGACATGGACAAGCTTTCCCTGGTCGGTACGGGCATCCGGCCCAATGATCCCCAGGGGGAGCGCTTCGAATTGAGCACGTTCGGGCGTGAGCCGGAGTGATTTTGACGGACTCGCGATTTCATCGTGAGTCCGTCAAAATCAAATGGGTTTGCGGGCCAGACAAAGCCTTCCAGCAGGATGAGTCGGGCCGGGCCGGCGATGTCGGGAGCACTTCCATCCTCCCGCACCCGTGGGCCAGCAAGACCCGGGAATTCGGATGGAACGACGAGGTCGCCAATGGCTGGATGGATGTTTATTCTTTTTGCGCTCTTGATTCTCGCAGGCAGCCTTGGAGTTGTGGCACTGCGGAACGTGATGCATTCCGCCCTGATGCTCGGAGTCGCCCTGTTCGGCGTAGCCGGCGTCTTCCTCCTCCTGGGGGCCGATTTCCTCGCCGCCGTCCAGGTCGTCGTCTACGTCAGCGGCGTCCTCATCCTCATGCTCTTCGTCGTCATGCTGACCCACCGGCTCTATGACCGGACGCTGGCGCAGACGAACGAGAGGAGGCTGCTGGCCTCGGTCCTCTGCCTGGCGCTCTTCGTGATGCTGGGACTGGGCATCACTGCTGAGAACGCCGCGAGCCTCCGAGGCGCGGCCGACAGGGGTTTCCGCCAGTGGGCCGGCATCGATCCCGTGGCAACGGTCGGCCGCCTGGGTGAGCTCCTGTTGAAGCCCTACGTCGTCCCGTTCGAGGTCGCCTCGGTGCTCCTGCTGGCCGCTCTGGTCGGTGCCATCCTGTTCACGAAGCGGGAGCCGGGGAAGAGCTGAGGGCGTACGCATCCATGCCCGGGAGACCCCCGGGCCGATCGGTGAAGGGCCGTGTCCATGGTGACGTTGAATCATTATTTGCTCCTCGGCGCGGCGATGTTCGCGATCGGCATCTACGGGGTGCTGACGCGGAGGAACATCCTGGGAATTCTGATTTCCCTGGAACTGATGTTCAATGCCGCCATGGTCAATTTCGCGGCGTTCAATGCCTTCACTCCGGATGGGAAGCCACGGGTGATGCCTTTCCAGGGCCAGGCGCTGCCGGAGCTCCACGGCCAGGTTTTCGCCCTTTTCATCATCCTGGTCGCCGCCGCGGAAGCCGTGGTCGGCCTCGCCCTCGTACTCGCCATCTACCGCAATCTGAAGTCGATTTACGTCGAACATCTGAACCTGTTGAAATGGTGAAGCGCCGGCTGGCGGAAGCCGAAGATTCTCCAGCCGATTCACCGATTCCCGCATGCTAAGAACCGTTTACCTCATCCCGCTCCTGCCGCTCCTCTCCTTCGTGCTCATCACGCTGGGTGGCCGGAGATTGCCTGGAAAGGGGTCGTTCGTCGCCATCGCGGCCATCGGCTGGGGACTGTTCCAGTCCCTCTCCATCTTCTTCCAGGTCCTCCTGTCGCCTGAATGGCATCCCTATCACGTCGATCTCTACGACTTCCTTCGGGTGGGCGGCGGCGGGAACGCCGTCCCCTTGGTCCAGATCGCCTTCCAGATCGACGGACTGAGCTCCGTCATGCTCGTCGTCGTCACCCTCGTCAGCTTCCTCGTCCACGTCTATTCCCTGGGCTACATGGGCTACGGGACGCATGAGGAAGACCAGCGGTTCTCCCGGTTCTACTCCAACCTATCGTTGTTCTCGTTTTCGATGTTGGTGCTGGTCCTGGCGGACAACTATGCGGTGGTCTTCATGGCGTGGGAGCTGGTGGGCCTTTGCTCCTACCTGCTCATCGGCCACTGGTTCGAGAAGGACTATCCGGACCCAAGGCAGATCACGCCGCGCCAGGCGGCGATCAAGGCCTTCCTGACCACGAAGGTGGGCGACCTGGGCTTCGTGATTGGCCTGGCGTGGCTCTATAGCCTGTGCCAGGCCGCGGACCCTGGCCACGTTCATTTCAACATGGACTACGTTCGAGAAACGGTGCAGAAAGGTCTCGAGTCGGGCGCCATTGCGCCTTGGGCACTGACCGCGGTGGGCATCTGCATCTTCTTCGGGGCGATCGGCAAGTCCGCCCAGTGGCCTCTGCATACCTGGCTGCCGGACGCCATGGAGGGTCCGACGCCGGTGAGCGCACTGATCCATGCGGCGACCATGGTGGCCGCTGGCGTGTATCTCGTGGGCCGCATCTTTCCCATCCTGACACCCGACGCGGGCCTGTTCATCGCCTACACCGGCGGCTTCACCGCGCTCTTCGCCGCCAGCATCGCCCTGGCCCAGAATGACATCAAGAAGGTGCTGGCCTACTCTACCGTCAGCCAGCTCGGCTACATGATCCTCTCCCTGGGCGTCGGCGCGGCGGACCCGACGGGCCAGACCCGCGGTTACCAGTCGGGGCTGATGCACCTGACCACCCATGCCATGTTCAAGGCCTGCCTGTTCCTCTGCTCGGGCAGCGTCATCCATGCCATGCACCACGCCCTGCACCACGTCCATTCCGAACGGGACCCGCAGGACATGCGGAACATGGGAGGCCTCTTCAGCCCGACCGGCCTTTTCGGCTTCTTGGAAACTCTCTTTCTACTGCCGCTGATGCCGATCCTGAGCCGTTTCAGCCCACGATACCAGGAAGCCTGGTCCTCCGCGAAGATGCCGGCGACCTTCTGGACGATGCTCGTGGCCACGGTGGCCATCTCGGGTGTGCCGCTCTTCTCCGGCTTCATCAGCAAGGACGCGATCCTGGGCGGCACCCTCCATTTCGCCTCCGAGCACCCGGAGCACGCACTCCTGGCCGTGTTCGGATTCGGCGCGGCCGCGCTCACGGCGTTCTACATGTTCCGGCTCATCTTCATGACCTTCTTCGGCGCGCCCCGGCTTCCCGAGCACGCCTTCGAGCACGTGCACGAGTCGCCCCGCGTCATGACCGTCCCTCTGAGTATTTTAGCGGTCCTGAGCTTCTGGATTTTCTTCAATCCGGACCCCACGGGCGGGCTGATCACACATTCGCACGGCTGGTTCTTCGAAAAGGTGCCCGCGCCGGCTCGGGCAGGCCTCTCTGCCCGCACGGAAACGGCCAAGCCTGATGCAGCCGCAGCCGAGGCAAGCCGGGCGCAAGGCCTGTCGCTCCTTCCAGCGGCCCAGGCCGAGGCGGGCCACGCTGACGCCGAGGGGCAGGCATCCACCGGACCATCGGGCCCGACGCCGCACGGCGTGTCCGCAAGTGGACACGCAGAGGGCGCGGCCGCAAGCGGACACGCCTCCGCGCACGGGGACAGCGGTCATTCGATTCACGTGCTGGCCCTGGTCCTATCCCTAATGGTCGCCTTCAGCGGCATTGCGCTCTCGCGCTCGTGGTACGGAGTGCAAGGGGGTGTTCCCGCCGCCGCGCTGGCACAGCGCTGGCCGTGGCTGTACGACCGCCTGCTCCACAAATGGTACTTTGACGAATTCTATCGGGCCTGGGTCGTCCGGCCGGGCCTCCATCTCGCCCGGATTCTTTACGATTTCGACATGGGGGTGGTCGACCTCTTCGTCAACGGGTGCGGCGCCGTCGCTGTGCTGATCAGCCAGTTCAAGGGGGCCGTCGACACCTACATCGTCGACGGACTTGTCGATGCCGTCGGCTTCACCGTCAAGGTCTTCGGTGACGTGCTGCGCCGGCTGCAGACCGGAATCGTTCAGAGTTATTTGGTTTACATCACCCTTCTCACGGCTCTGGGAGTCATTCTGTTTGAACTCATGGGTTGAGCCTGCCGCGCGGGCGTGGGCGCCCTCCGGCGGACCCGCCCCAGGCCGCCAGTAAGGATTTCCAATGGTGAACTTTCCCTATCTGTCGTTCATGACTTTCACCCCCGTCTTCGGGGCCCTCTTCCTCCTTCTCATCCCGAAGGAGAACGCCAGGGGCATCCGGACCGCGGCAGCGTTTTTCACGCTGTTGACCCTCGTGATCTCTCTTTTCGCCTGGCGCGCCTACGACTTGACGCTGGACCCGGCGGCGCATCCTGTGCAGCTTGTTGAAGGCAAGGCGTATGATCCCCAGGCGCCGGACGCTGAGCGCCTGAGCGCCGGCAGCGCCTGGATTCCGGCCTTCCATATCTACTACTTCGTGGGAGTGGATGGCCTGAGCCTGCCCCTGCTGCTCCTGACCGCGCTGATCTCCACCGTGGCGGTGATCGCCTCGTTCAACATCGAGAACCGGGTGAAGGAATATTTCTTCTTCATGCTGCTGCTCGAGGCCGGGATGATGGGGGTGTTCAGCGCCCTGGACTTTTTTCTTTTCTACGTCTTCTGGGAAGTCATGCTCGTGCCGATGTACTTCCTCATCGGCGTCTGGGGCGGGCCGAAGAAGGAGTTCGCCGCCATCAAGTTCTTCCTCTACACCCTCTTCGGCAGCGTGTTCATGCTCGTCGCCATGCTGGCGCTCTACTTCTGGTCCGGTCATCCGGACCGGGGCATTCCGCACACGTTCAACCTGCTGGAGCTGAAGCGCCAGGCGGGCGGCTTCAATCCCGCCTTCCAGCTCGTCGTCTACTGGGCCCTTTTCCTCGGCTTCGCCATCAAAGTCCCCATCTTCCCGTTCCACACCTGGCTGCCTCTGGCCCACGTGGAAGCCCCGACCGCGGTCAGCATCATCCTTGCCGCCGTCCTTCTCAAGATGGGTGTTTACGGCTTCCTCCGGATCAGCTTCCCCATTCTTCCCCTGGCCACGCAGCAATACGCCACGGTCCTTCTCGTTCTCGGGTTCATCAACGTCGTCTACGGGGCATTCTGCGCCATGGCGCAGTCCGACATGAAAAAACTCGTGGCCTATTCGAGCATCAACCACATGGGCTATTGCCTGCTCGGCATGGCGAGCCTCTCCGCCATCGGGCTCAATGGGGCGATCTTCGAGATGCTCGGACACGGCTTCGTCACGGGCAGCCTGTTTCTCCTCGTCGGCGTGGTGTATGACCGGGCGCATCACCGCGACATCGACGGCTTCGGCGGACTCGGCGTCCGCGTGCCGAAGTACGCGGGCCTGATGACCCTGGCCTGCATGGCTTCGCTGGGCCTGCCCGGCCTCTGCGGGTTCGTCGGCGAGTTCCTCTGCCTCCTTGGCGCCTTCAATCCGAATCGAATCCTCGGAAACGACGCCACCTTCAAGGTCTTCACCGCCCTCTCCGTCATCGGCATCCTGGTCACCGCGGGCTTCTTCCTCTGGATGATCCAGCGCGTCTTCCTGGGAAAGCTGAACCCGAAGTATGCGGAACTTCCCGACCTCGATGGCCGGGAGACGGTGGCGGCGATTCCTCTGGCGGTCATGACCGTCCTGGCGGGCGTCTTTCCCTGGTTTCTGCTCAAGGTGATGGACCCGGCCAGCCAGGCCCTGGTGACGCACATCGTGTCGCATGCGCAGCAGGTGAGCACCAGCGGCGGCGACGTCGTGTCGTGGCTTCGCTGAGGAAAACGGAGCTTCCGGTACCTCCCTATGGAAAACACCTTAGGACTCCTCGCCGCATTATCGCCCGAGCTGGCCGTTCTCTACACGGCCCTCGTGGTGCTTGCTGCCGATCTGGTCCTGACGGATTCCGGGCGCAGGCATCTTCCGAACGGCTGCCTGCTGGGCCTGGCCGCGGCCCTGGCCCTCAATCACTTCTATGTCCTGCCGCGGTGCCCGGAGCTGGGCCAGCAGCCCCTGCTCTTCCTCGCTCCGTTCACCGTGTTCTTCAAGGACGCCATCCTCGTCGCTGCGGGCCTGACCGTCGTCCTCTACCAGCAGCAGAAGGGGCTCAGCGGCATCCATCCGGGCGAGTTCCTCAGCCTGCTCCTCTTCTCCGCCGCGGGCATGATGTTCCTCGTTTCCTCCGATGACCTTCTCATGGTCTTCCTTTCCATGGAGTTCATCGGCATCATCTCCTACGTGCTGGTGGGGTACATCCGGGACGATCTGAAGGCCGGAGAGGGCGCGGTGAAATTCTACCTCATCGGGGCCTTCGCCTCGGCCATCATGGTCTATGGCATGTCGCTCCTCTACGGCCTGCTGGGCACGACCTCGATCACCGAGATGGGCCGCCTCGTCGGGCAGGCGGGCCGCAACCCGATGCTCCTCAAAATCGCCGTGCTGCTGCTGTCCGTCGGGCTGGGTTTCAAGCTCGCCGTGGTGCCGTTTCATTCGTGGCTTCCCGATGCGATGGAGGGGGGGCCTACCCCCGTCGCCGCCTACATCTCGGTCGCCCCCAAGGCCGCCGGGCTCGCCGTCCTCATCCGGATTTTCGGGGAGGCGTTCCCGCTGGACAAAATCCAGATGGCGGGGATGCTTTCCGTGTTGGCCCTCGCGACCATGACCTTTGGCAACCTGATGGCCATTCCCCAGCGAAACGTGAAACGGCTGCTGGCCTACTCGAGCATCGGGCACATCGGCTACATCCTGATCGGCGTGATCGCCGCCAACGAGCTGGGGGCCGGCGGCATCCTCGTCTACGTCGTCGCTTACGTCTTCATGAACCTCGGCGCCTTCGCCTGCGTCGTCGCCGTGTCCAACCGCATCGGCTCGGAGGAGATCGACGACTACGCCGGACTGAGCCAGCGGAATCTTCCGGTCGCCCTCCTGCTCGTCCTCTTCCTCCTCTCCCTGGGCGGACTGCCTCCGACGGCCGGCTTTATCGGCAAGTGGCTCGTTTTCGGATCGGCCATCCAGGCGGCCCAGGCGTTGCCGGACCCCTGGGCGAGTCCCTATCTTTGGCTCGTCATCGCCGCGGTGCTCAACAGCGTCGTCTCCATCTATTACTATTTCCGGCTGGCTTACCAGATGTTCTTCCGGCCGCCTCGGGAGGCGACGGGGGTGGAAGGCTCGGGCGTCCTCTGGCTGGGCACGGGTGTCGCCGCGGCCGCGACCCTGCTCGTCGGAATTTTCCCCAGCCCCGTCATCGATGCCGCCCAGTCGGCCGTGAAGCTCCTCCAGTTGTGGAAATCGTGACGGACATGACCAGGCATGAAAGACGACCGGGAGGACCTTTACACGGGCTTGCGCCAGGCGGGCGTCGTCATGACCATCCCCATGATGCTCGCCGCGGGGCCCCTGCTCGGTTTCTTCGCGGGGCAGTGGCTCGACCGCCGCCTCGGGACGTCCTGGTTCTCCACGGTCCTCGCTTTGGTGGGCTTCGCCGCCGGTGTCAACGAAACGATCCGAGTCATTCGCATCCTCCAGCGAGATAGGAAAAATGGGCGTTGAGTTCATCCATCGAGTCCTCCGCGTCTCCGCCCTCCTCGCCGGGCTCGGATTCCTGTTCACCAGCACGGCCCTCGGCGTGCCCTTCGGCCTGGGTTTCCTCGCCGGCGCGGCCTGGAGCACCGCCAATCTCTGGCTGCTGACGCGCCTCGTCACCACCGCCTTCAGCGCCGAGCGCAGCACAAAAAAGGTCCTTCTCCTGTTCCTCCTCAAGTTCCCACTGCTCTATGCCTGCGGATTTTGGCTTGTAGTTCACGCCAAAATCCATATCCTGGGGGCGCTCGTCGGGTTCTCCCTGCCCCTCGCGGTGTCGATCCTCAAGTCGGCGGGACGGTCCCTCCAGCCTGACGGGGACTGGGCAGGCGGGTCGGCTTCCGATCCTCCCGGCGGCCGCGCCGGCGCTGCGCGCTCCCCGACATCGAATCTGTCCTGACGCTTATGGTATCGGAAACAAGACTCTTTCCGGCAAAAGCCCTTCTGAGAAGCATCCTGCTCGCCGTGCTGGTAGCCCCGGCCTGGACCTCCTTCGGACCGGCCGTCGGCGCCTCCGGCTCGGGCGACGACGAGAAGGACCTGACGCTTCTCGAGGAGGAGTCTCCGGCCACGGGCGAACGGCCGTCCGGGGAGCATCCGGCATCGGGCGGCGGCCGGGCCGCTGCCGGGCCCGGCGAGGCGCACGCTGCGGATGCCCATGGGGAGGGCGGGCGCGCCGAGCCGAAGCCGCTGCTCGAGCTGCCCGAGTTCCTGCCCAATCTCTTGAGCTTCGTGACGTTCCGGCCCGAGCTGCACCACAACACGGTGGTCCAGTGGCTGCACGTCTTCGCCTGGGAGAACATCGTGTTTTCCGTCCTCACCGCCGTCCTCATACTGGCGCTGGTGGCGCTGTTGTTCGCCTCCGCGCGGCCGGCCACGGAGGTGCCGACACGGCCCCAGAGCCTGCTCGAAATGGTGGTCGAGGCACTGGACAACCTCGTCTGCGGCGTCATCGGGCCCCGGGGCCGGCGCTACACCCCGTTCATCGGCAGCCTCTTCCTCTATATCTGGTGCATGAACATGCAGGGGCTCGTCCCCGGCCTCAAGTCTCCTACCTCCTACCTCGGGGTGACCGCAGGACTGGCCGTGACCGTCTTCTTCTACGTCCAGTACGTCGGCGTACGCGAGAATGGTATTTTCGGATACCTGAAGCACCTGGCGGGCAGTCCGGAGGACACGGTGGGCTGGCTCATGTCGCCCCTCATGTTTGTTCTCCACACCTTCGGTGAGTTCATCAAGCCGATGAGCCTTTCCCTGCGTCTCTTCGGAAACATCATGGGGGAGGATGCCCTGATCGGGGTTTTTTGCCTGCTCGGCGTGGTGCTTCTTTCGGCGATGGGCGGCGGGCCGACCACCCTCGAAAGCATGATGGGGCTCGAGGCCCAGTATCATCACGCGGAACTGGCCTGGTGGCAGCCCTTCGGCCTCCCGCTCCAGCTCCCCTTCATGATGCTCGCGTTGCTGACGGGCACGATCCAGGCGCTGGTCTTTTCGCTCCTGAGCACGATCTATATTTTTCTCATGCTTCCCCACGGGGATCACGGCCACAGTGAGCCGGGGGCCGACGCCGCGCACGGCGGCGGGAGTCCACCGGCGCACGGCGGCGGCGAGCCCCACCGCCACGGCGAGGCCGGGCACGGTGCCGCGAGCCATGGCGGCCACGCCCCTCAGGGGACGTGAGTGAAGGGCGGCACATGGGGTCTTTGTACGCTTTCCCTTTTCAAGGAGGTACGGATATGGATGCTGGTGTTGCGTTGGCGTGGGCGCTTCCTTTCGGCGTAAGCCTTGCCGCCGTCGGCTCGGCCTTCGGACTCGGCAAGGCCGTGTCGGCGGCGATGGAGGCCATGGGCCGGCAGCCGGAGGCCGCGGGCAAGATTCAGACGGGCATGATCATCGGCTGCGCGTTCATCGAGGCCTTGACGATCTATGCCCTGCTCACGGTCATTCTCCTGATGGGCAAGGTACCCGCCCCGGGGGTCAAGGAGACCGCGATGCTGATAGATACCGTCAGGGCGTGGATGGGGTAGGGCGTCTCCGAGCAGGATGGCGCGGCCCCCGGACGCGCAAAACATCAAGGCTCGCGGCGGTCCGCCGCGCGGCATCTGAACCGCGCGGGCTGGCCTGCCCCCGGCAGGCCAGCCCGCTTCGCCCCTTCCTGCGGGCCCCGAGGGCGCGGTGCGTTTCATTTCCCCGTTTTCTCGGGTCTCTCCGTGCAGAGAATGAACTGAAGCCCCGATGGCACTGAGGAGATTGCGTTTCCCATGCATGCGTTCATAGCGATGATTCTGACGCAGGGCCTGGCTTTCCTGGTCCTGTTTCTGATCCTGAGGAAGTTCGCCTTTGGGCCGGTTCTGAAGATGATTGACGCGCGGCGTCAGCATATCGCCGCGGAGTTCGACCAGATCGAGGCCAAGAAGGTCGAGATGCTACGGGCCCAGAAGGAGTACGAGCAGAAAATGGCGCGGGTCGAGGATGAGGCCCGCATCCGGATGCGGGACGCCATCCTCGAGAGCCAAAAGCTGGCGGAGCAGATTCGCTCGCAGGCCCAGGCCGAGGCCCAGGAGATGCTCCGCAAGACGCGGGAACTGCTCGAGAACGAGCGGGCTCGGGCCGCGGTGCAGATGCGCCACCAGATCGTCGCCCTGACGCTCTCCGCGACGGAGAAGCTGATCCGCGAGCGGCTCGACGAGGCCAAGCACCGGCAGTTGATCGTTGATTTCATGGACTCCTTGCCGGCAGGCCGAACATGAAAGAACCCAACGCGCCACCCCGCTACGGCGAAGCCCTGCTGGACGTCGCGGAAAAACAGCGCGCCGTCCCCGAAGTCATCGAAAGCGCCCGCCTCGTCGCCGAGGTGAGCCGGGTGCAGCCGCGGATTCTGGCTTTCCTGAGCGTCCCGCAGGTGACGCGGGTGCGCAAGAAGGAGATGCTCCACCGCGTGTTCGAGGCCCGTATTCATCCGGTCCTCCTCGATTTCCTTTGCCTCCTGGTGGATCGGCAGAGGACGGACAGCCTGCTGGAAATCTTCAACGCCTTCGAGGACCTGTGGGACCGGCGGCGGGGCATCCACCCGGTGGAGGTCCGGACGGCCGTCCCGCTGGCCGAGGACCTCAAGGCCCGGATGATCGAGAAGCTCGAGGTCCTCTGCGGGGGCAGGGTCCGCATCCACTGGGTGGTCGATTCGAGCCTGATCGGGGGCGTCGTCGTCCTCGTCGGCGACACGGGCACGGATATCGACGGGAGTCTCCGGAGACAGATCGGGCAGCTCCGCGAGAAGCTCCTCCAGGTGAAGGTGTATTGATGCCTTTCGGGTGCGGGAATTCCTTCCCGCACCCGAAAGGCATGGGGCGGCCCGACGGCCGGCCGATCTAGCCCGGATTTCTCACAAAGGAATTTCAAACGAGGGAGAAGGACATGGCTCTGAGACCCGAGGAAGTCACGGCGGTATTAACCCG
This sequence comes from Planctomycetota bacterium, assembly GCA_016179685.1. GTDB lineage: Bacteria > Planctomycetota > PUPC01 > JACPCR01 > JACPCR01 > JACPCR01. The sequence continues at coordinate 66,396 of JACPCR010000095.1, forward strand.
CGAGCTGGAGAATTACCGGACCGAGCTCCAGATGGAGGACGTGGGAACGGTGATCCAGGTGGGCGACGGCATCGCCCGCGTCTATGGCCTGGACAAGGCCATGTCCGGCGAGCTTCTGGAGTTTCCCGGAAGCGTCATGGGCATGGCGCTCAACCTCGAGGAAGCCAACGTGGGCGTCGTCCTTCTGGGCGATGACCGCGGGATCAAAGATGGCGACCTGGTCCGGAAGACGGGCCGCGTCGTGGACGTGCCGGTGGGCATGCCCCTGGTGGGCCGGGTGGTCAACTCGCTGGGCGAGCCGCTGGACGGCAAGGGCCCCATCGCGACGGACCGCCGGCGCGGGATTGAAGGCCGGGCGCCCAACGTCGTCGAGCGGCAGCCGGTCAACACCCCGATGCAGACGGGCCTCAAGGCGGTGGACTCGATGATCCCCATCGGGCGCGGGCAGCGCGAGTTGATCATCGGCGATCGCCAGACGGGCAAGACGGCGATCATCGTGGATACGATCCTGAATCAGAAGGGTCAGGACCTCTTCTGCATCTACGTGGCGGTGGGGCAGAAGGCCTCGACCGTCGCCGGGGTGATCCAGATACTCGAGGAGCACGGGGCGATGGAATACACGACGGTGGTGTCCGCACCTGCCAATTTTCCGGCCCCGCTCCAGTACCTGGCCCCCTACGCGGGTTGCGCCATGGGCGAGGAATTCATGTACAGCGGCAAGGAAGCCGTCGTGTTCTACGACGACCTGTCGAAGCACGCGGCGGCTTACCGGCAGCTTTCGCTGCTGCTGCGCCGTCCACCGGGCCGGGAGGCCTATCCCGGGGACGTCTTCTACCTCCACTCGCGGCTGCTCGAGCGCGCGGCCAAGCTCTGCGACGTCTTCGCCTGCGAAATCTGCAAGACCGAGGTCAACGTGCTGTCCGTGGACGAGCGCAAGCACATCGAGCACGATGGCCATTTCTGCGGCAAGTGCCGGAAAGTGACGCCGCACGGGGATACCCGCAAGGGCGGGGGCTCCCTCACGGCCATCCCCGTGATCGAGACCCAGGCGGGCGACGTGAGCGCTTACATCCCGACGAACGTCATCTCGATCACGGATGGGCAGATTTACCTCGATCCGGACCTTTTCTACGCGGGCATCCGGCCGGCCATCAACGTGGGGATTTCCGTCTCGCGCGTGGGCAGCGCGGCGCAGACCAAGGCGACGAAGTCCGTCGCCGGACGCCTGCGGCTCGACCTCGCCCAGTACCGCGAGCTCGCCGCTTTCGCCCAGTTCGGGTCAGACCTCGATGCCGCCACCCTCCAGCAGCTCCGGCGCGGCGAGCGCATGGTCGAGGTGCTCAAGCAGGACCAGTACAAGCCCCTGCCGATGGCGAAACAGGTCATGACCATCTTCGCCGGCGGCGACGGAGCGCTCGATGACGTCCCCGCGGAGGACGTCCGCCGGTTCGAAGCCGATTTCCTCGATTTTGTCACGAGGGAGCACCCGCAGATCGAGGTGGCCATAGCCAAGGAAAGGGCCTTGTCGGACGACAGCAAGGCCAGGCTGAGGTCGGCCCTCCAGCAGTTCAAGAAGTCGTTCAAGCCCAGCGCTGGCAAGTAACGCGCCGCCCGGGTCGGCGTCACCGATTTTCCGTCGAGACCGCGAGCCTATGCCCAGCCTCAAACAAATCCGCAACCGTATCCGGAGCGTCAAGAGCACCCAGCAGATCACGCGGGTCATGCAGATGGTCTCCGCCTCGAAGCTGGCGCGGGCTCAGAACCTCCTGTTCCAGGCGCTGCCCTACGCCCGGGAGCTGGAAGCGCTCATGGGGCGCATCGTGGCGGGCCTCCCGTCCGGGCCGGAGGCCCCGCCCGTGCCGAACCCGTTCCTTCAGGCCCGGTCCGAGATGCGGCGCGGATGCCTCGTGGTCTTCACGTCGGACCGGGGCCTCTGCGGGGCATACAACAACAACGTGATCGGCCTGGCGGAGCGCCATCTCGCGGGGGATCGAAGCCGGTGGACGCTGGCCTGCGTGGGCAAGAAAGGCCGGGCGTATTTCGCCAAGCGCGGCTGGAGCATCGGGTACGAGATGATCGACACGCAAGGCCGCGTCCAGCCCCAACAGGTCAAAGACCTCAGTCATTACCTCGCCTCGGGCTTCCAGTCCGGCCAGTTCGAGGGGGTCCTCTTCGCCGCCACCTCCTTCCATTCCGTCAGCCGCTTCGGCCCCAAGCTCGTGCGCTTCCTGCCGATCGAGCCTGTGGCCCATGAGGGGAAGGCGGACGACTACCTCTTCGAGCCGGGCCCGAGGGAGGTGCTCGATCGGCTGGTTCCGGAATTCCTCTCCGCGAAGCTGAACACGACGCTTTACGAGGCGCTGGCGTCGGAGCACGCGGCGCGGATGATGGCCATGCGGAATGCGACGGACAACGCCTCGGAAATGATCCAGACCCTGACCCTGCAGATGAACAAGGCCCGCCAGGCCTCGATTACCAAGGAGATCGCCGAGATCGTCGGCGGGGCCGAGGCCATCAAGGGGTAAGTCCCAGTTAGAGGAGATCATCACGTCATGCCTGAAACCCATGGAAAAAACATCGGCGAGATCGTCCAGATCATCGGCCCCACGGTCGATGTCCGCTTCTCGGACGGCCAGCTTCCCGAGATTCTCATGGCCATCCGCATCGAAGAGCCGGACCGCGGCATCCGCCTCATCGTCGAGGTCGCCATGCACCTCGGCAACGACGTGGTCCGCTGTGTCGCCATGTCCTCGACCGACGGCCTCACCCGCGGAATGAAGGCGCTCAATACGGGCGCGCCGATCACCGTGCCGGTGGGCGTCACCACCCTCGGGCGCATTTTCAACCTGCTGGGCGACCCCATCGACGGGTTGCCGAAGGACCTGGACACGTCGAAGCGCTACCCCATCCACCGGCCGCCGCCCACACTCATGGACCTGGACCCGAAGAAACAGCTCTTCGAGACGGGCATCAAGGTGGTGGACCTCCTCGCCCCGTATCCCCGGGGCGGAAAGATCGGCCTGTTCGGAGGCGCCGGGGTCGGCAAAACGGTCATCCTTATGGAGCTGATCAATAACATCGCCAAACAGCACGGCGGCCGCTCCGTGTTCGCCGGGGTCGGCGAGCGCACCCGAGAAGGCAACCAGCTCTGGCTCGAACTCAATGAGGCGAAGGTGGTCGACAAGGCCGCCATGGTCTTCGGCCAGATGAACGAACCGCCGGGCGCGCGGCTGCGCGTCGCCCTCAGCGCCCTCACCATGGCCGAATACTTCCGCGACGACGAGGGGCAGGACGTCCTCCTCTTCATCGATAATATCTTCCGGTTCACCCAAGCCGGCTCCGAGGTCTCCGCCCTCCTGGGCCGCATGCCGAGCGCGGTCGGATACCAGCCGACGCTGGCGACGGAGATGGGCGCGTTGCAGGAACGCATCACGACGACCAAGCGCGGCTCCATCACGAGCGTCCAGGCCATCTACGTGCCCGCGGACGATTTGACGGACCCGGCCCCGGCCACCGCGTTCAGCCACCTCGACGCCACTACTGTCCTCTCGCGGAAGATTTCTGAACTGGGAATCTATCCGGCGGTGGACCCTCTGGATTCGACGAGCCGGATTCTCGATCCGCTGATCCTGGGCGAGGAGCATTACAAGGTCGCCCGGGCCGTCCAGAAAATCCTCCAGCGCTACAAGGACCTGCAGGACATCATCGCTATCCTCGGCATGGACGAGTTGACCGACGAGGACAAGACCATCGTGCTCCGCGCCCGCAAGATCCAGAAGTTCCTCTCCCAGCCGTTCTTCGTCGCCGAAGTCTTCACCGGTTTCAAGGGCAAGTTCGTCCCGATCAAGGACACCATCCGGTCGTTCAAGATGATCGTCGACGGGCAGCTCGATGAGGTCACGGAGCAGGACTTCTACATGGTCGGGCCCGTCGAGGAAGTGCTCGAACGCCACGAGAAACGCAAGGCCGGAAAAACGAGTTGAACCCATGCCCGCCCCTTACCGCCTGCGCATCATCACACGCGAAAAGGTCGCCTACGACGGCCAGGTCGATTCCGTCATGGCCCCGGGCAGCCGGGGCTCGCTCGGCATCTGGGCTCACCATGCCGCTCTGATCACCGCCCTCGTGCCGGGCCGGCTCTGGTTCCGCGAGCCCGGAGGCAATGAATCCAGCTTCCGGCTGCAAAAGGGCTTTCTCGAAGTGCGCCAGAATGTCGTCACCATCCTGACGGATGAGCTGGGCAAGACGTGACATGCGGGGACCCAACGAGATGGTCCAGGGGCCATGGTTCATGGCAGCCGAGGCTCAAGGCCCGGGGTTCAGGCGGAAAGGGAAACGGGGACAGGCCTTCCGGTGAACGGTCCATGGCAAATGGTGGGACCATACGACAAGGGACGGAGCAAAAGGCAATAGGCGGAACGGACGACCGGAGGACGAGTATCCCTATTCAAGAGTGTACCAGCACTTTCGAATTCGTCTGCGAGCTTCATGGCCACTCCCTGCGTTCCCAGTGGCCGTCGGTGTGTGGATCGCTTATCTGGCCCTGTGGGAGACGAAACGATGCGCTATGGTGATTGTCGGTGGGTTGACATTGCGGCCGTGGACAAGAAAAAGGTGGTTGTGGTCTGCCCTCTAGCCTCGCTCGAGCAGCACGGCCATCATCTTCCGCTCCTGACCGACACCTATCTGGTGACGGGGGTGGCGGAAGAGGTGCATAAGAGGCTGAAGGATAAGATTCTGTTAACGCCGGCGTTGTGGCTCGGGGCTTCCGATCACCACCTGGATTTTCCAGGGACGGTGACGGTGCCCAACACGCTCTATACCCAGATGATCCAGAATATGGCCCGGTGCTTCGTGAAGGCCGGATTCCGCCGCATTTTTTTCCTCAATGGGCACGGTGGAAACGTCGTGCCGGGCGTGAATGCCCTGACCGAGTTGGCTAACTCGTGCGACTCGTGCGACGACACCCTGATGGTGCTCTCCTCTTACTGGACGATTGCAAGGCCGGTCCTGTCGCCCGACAAGCATGGAATGGCGACTCCGCAGCTTTCACACGCGTGCGAGTATGAGACGTCGATGATGCTGCACCTTCAGAAAAAGCTGGTGGTGATGAAATGCGCCAAGGCGAGCCCGCCAGCCATCGATAGCCCCTTCTACCACATGGAGCACGGCGGACGCGTCGACGTTGCCGGCCGTTTCTACCGGAAGACGGAGACGGGCGCGATGGGCCATCCCGAGCTGGCTACTCCGGAAAAGGGCGAATCGCTGCTCCGAGCCATCGTGGCCGAGGTTTGCGCCTTCATCGAGGATTTCTCCACATGGAGGGACCTGCCCGTACTGAAACCCGGATAGTAAAATCGAGCCTTCCTGTCTCGCTGGGGTTTCCCATGTTGATCGATTGTCACACCCACCTCTGGCGGTATCCGGGCGACCTGAGTCCTTCGTTCATCGAGGAAGCCAGGAAGATGCGGGCGAGCCGCATCGCCATGGACATCACGCCCGAGCTGCACTGGAAAGCGTGCGCGAAAGCGGACCGGTGCGTCGTCTTCGGGGTGGCCGCGCGCCACTCGGGCATCACCGCCAACAATGACCTCGTGGCGGATTACCAGGCGGCGCACCCGGAAAAGATCGTCGGATTCGCAGCCATCGACCCGAACGAGCCGGGCTACATGGAGGAGCTGGAGCGGACCGTGCTGGACCGCGGCCTGAAGGGGGTGAAGCTGACTCCCATTTACTCGAACTATCATCCGATGGATGAACGCATGCAGCCGGTCTATGCGTTCTGCGTCCGGAAGGGTCTGCCGGCGCTATTTCACCAGGGGACGACGTTTCCCCGGGCAGCGCCTTTGAAGTATTCGTTCCCGGTGTTGCTGGAGGACGTGGCGTTGAAGTATCCGGACCTCGTGATGGTGGTGGCGCACCTGGGCCATCCGTGGGAGGCGGACACGATCGTGATGATCCGGAAGCAGCCCAACATGTACTCGGACGTGAGCGCTCTCTTCTATCGGCCGTGGCAGTTCTACAACTCGATGGTGCTGGCAATGGAATACGGGGTGTTGGACAAGCTGCTTTTCGGCACGGATTATCCCGTGACGACGATCGAGGAAAGCCTGGCGGGCATCCGAAATCTGAACCGCGTCGCGGGCCCGAATATGCCTCGGGTCCCGGCGGAGAAGATCGAGGAGATTCTGCAACGGGACACGTTGCAGCTTTTGGGCATCCCCCGGTAACGCGGCCGGCCAGTCACGACCCGACTCCATAATTTTTTTCGAGCGTCGCCAAAGATCTTTTGCCCTGGCATTCGGGTGCAGCCAAACCTAGAATTCGGGCACGGAGGTGCACTCGCGCTTCCGTGCCCGAATTCTAAAGGAGACATGAGATATGGTCCGCGTGGGCACGATCGGCATCGGCTTCATGGGCATGATTCACTATCTCGCCTGCAAGAAGATTCAGGACGGAAAGGTCACCGCCATCTGCACCAGGAGCGAGAAGAAGCTGCAAGGCGACTGGACGGACATCCAAGGCAACTTCGGGCCCCGGGGCGGGCACGAGGACCTCTCGCAGGTGAAGAAATACCGGCAGATCGACGAGCTGCTAGCCGATCCGGGCATCGACCTGGTCGACATCTGTCTGGGAACCCACCTCCACAAGGAGGTCACGATCAAGGCCCTGCAGGCCGGCAAGCACGTCCTGGTCGAGAAGCCCATCGAGATCGGCCTGCCGGACGCCCGTGAGATGGTCGCCGCGGCCCGAAAAGCCCGGCGTTGCCTGATGGTGGCCCACGTCCTCCCTTTCTTCCCTGAGTTCGAGTTCGCCTACGAGGCCGTATCGAGCGGGCGGTTCGGCGCGCTCCTCGGCGGGCACTTCAAGCGCATCATTTCCAAGCCCAACTGGTCGCCGGACCTCGTGGACTTATCGAAATCGGGAGGGCCCGGCATCGACCTGCACATTCACGACACCCACTTCATCCAGCTCCTGAGCGGCAAGCCGGACGCGGTTTTTTCCCGCGGGATCGTGGCCGGCAAGGACTATTTGCAATACGTCACCACCCAGTACCTCTACCGCGACAAGAACGTCGCCCTGTCCTGCTCCAGCGGCGCGCTGTCTCAGCCGGGCCGCGCCTTCACCCATGGCTTCGAGATTTACCTCGAAAAGGCCACGCTCCTGTTCGATTTCGCCACGCTCGGCGGCAAGCCCGTTTCCACCCCCCTGACCCTGATTGACGCCCGGGGCCAGGTCACGCAGCCCCAGCTCAAGTCTACCGATCCGGTCGATGCCTTCGTCGGCGAGATGCAATACGCCGTCCAGGCCATTGGGAAAGGCACGGACCCGGCAGCGCTTTCCGGCGAGGGCGCTCTGGCCGCGCTCGAGCTGTGCTGGAAGGAGGCCGAGTCGGTCAAGACCGGCAAGATCGTGCGTTTGCGGAGATAGACAGACCTCCATCCGGCGGGGTATCGGTTCATCTCTTTCCCGTCCGCGGCTTTCCTACCCGGCGGGATCCCTCCTGGAGAATCCGTGGGACCTTTGTCCGTCTTTTCCCATCCGTGGCTTTTCTGAATCCGTGGGGCAACCTCTTGCAAACCTGCCTTCCGTTTCTCACCGTGCCGGATTGGCGGGCCCACCGCGGGCTTGTTCATGCCTTTCTGGGACGCCGTGGCGGCTTCAGTGCTCCGCCGTATGACTCGCTCAATGCCTCCACCGCTGCCGGCGACAAACCCGAAGACGTCCGCAAGAACTGGTGCGAGGCCAAGAAAGCGCTTGGCATCCATTCGGCACGCGTCACGACCATGAGACAGATACACGGCTGCGATATCGCCGCTGTCGATGAAGGCACCGGAAAGGAGGCCGGAGAGGCCGACGCGATGGTCACGGACCGACCCGGCTGCTGGCTGGCCGTGCTGACGGCCGATTGCGTGCCGATTCTGCTCGTCCATCCCGGGCGGCGGATCGCTGCAGCGGTCCACGCCGGATGGCGTGGCTCGGCTGCCGGCATCGCCGTTCGGGCGGTGCAGCATCTCGTCGATCGCTACGGTATTCGGCCCGGGGAGCTTTCGGCGGCCCTGGGGCCGGCCATAGGGCCCTGCTGCTATACCGTCGGGCACGAAGCCGCCGAGGCCGTCGCCGGGAGCTGGCCCCGCCTCCAGTCCTCGGTCCTTCACAAGAGCCCGGAGGGGCTGCGCCTGGACCTGCGGGGCCTCAACCGCTTCCAACTCCTTCAAGCCGGGCTCGACCCGACGCGCCTCCATGACGTGGGGCACTGCACGGCGTGCAGCCCCGGGGACTTCTTTTCTCACCGGCGGGTTGCGGGCCGTACCGGCCGGCAGATCAGCCTCGTCGGCTGGATGCCCTCATGAGCCACCCCGTCGACCGCGACCCGGCGGGCCTCGATCCGGGCAGCGTCTATCAGCAACGGATCGAGGCTGGCCGGACTCGCAACTTCCGCGTCATCCTCGGTGTTCATACCTTCTGGAGCTTCGGCTCGACCTTCTTTTCGCATCTAGCTCTCATCCCCGTTTTCCTGCAGGAGCTGGGCGCGTCGAACCTCGTTATCGGCACCCTGCCGGCGCTGGTCACGCTTTTCATGTTCGGGCCGCAGGTCCTTGCCGCCCACCTCACGTCCCACCTCCCGGTCAAGAAGAGGGTCTTCGCCTCTATCCACTATCCCGGCTGCGCCGCCATTCTTGTCCTGGGCGTTCTGACCCAGCTTTGGGGGCGGACGGACCGTCGCGCCCTGATCGCCGCCACGCTGGTCTGCTTGGCGGCTCACAGCCTTTCCCTCAGCTTTGCCATGCCCATGTGGTCCAACCTGGTCGCCAAGCTCTTCCCGCCCGAGCGCCGCGGGCGCGACATCGGCCGCATTTTCTTCGTCGGCGGCCTCACCGGCGGCCTCGGCGCGCTGCTCTCCCGCGAGCTTTCCCGGCGCTTCGAATTCCCCATCGGCTATACACTCGGTTTCCTGCTCGCCTCCCTGGTTCTCACCGCGGCCGTCACGGCCTTTTTCTTCCTGGACGAGCCGGCCCACCCGGACCCCGGCCCGAAGCGCAAGCTGGGCGCGTTCTTTCGCAGCCTCTGGGGCGACCTCCGGGGTCAGCGCGGCTACCAGTTCTACCTGCTCTCGCAGGTCTTCTGCGCCCTCTCCTCCATGGCCTTCCCCTTCTACGCCGTCGCGGCCCGGGAGCTTCACGGCCTCGGCGTCGAGGTCGGCGCCACCTTCACCGCCGTCATGCTCCTGTCCCGCGTCGTCGGATCGCCCCTCGCCGGCCTCATCGGCGATCGCTTGGGCTTTCGCGCCCTGGCCTTTGCGCCCCCTCTGCTCACCGCCCTCGCCGGCCTGCTTGCGCTCCTCGTGCGCCACCCCGGCGTCTACCACGCCATCTTCATCCTTGGCGGTCTTGCCGCCGCCGCCGATACCCTGGCCATCATCAACCTGCCCATGGAGTTTTCCCCTCATGCCGACAAGACCAGCTTCGTCGCCGCCCGCGGCACCCTCGTGAGCCCGGTCCTCGCCGTCGCGCCCATGATCGGCGGCTACCTGGCCGACACCTTCAGTGGCCGGTTCGCACTGCCCTTCGCCGGATCGGTCCTCTTCGGCCTCCTCGGCGTCGTGGTCCTCGCCGCCTTCGTTCGCGAGCCGCGACGACGGGAATCGGCTCAGACCTGAACGGGCTCGAACCCTTACGGCTCACGCAGAAACTCTTCAAGCTTCTCCACGGTCAGCGAGGCCGGCGCTCCCTTCCAGAGAATCTTATTCTCGCGGTCCAGAACGTAGGCAAGCGGGAAAGGGAAAGGATCGTACTGTTCGACCTTGGCGTTGTCCTGGTCCCATACCACCGTGTATTCGATTTTCTTCTTTGAAAATTTCTTGATTTGCTTCTTGTCCTTCTCCTCTCCGATCGCAACGCCCACGATCAGAACGCCCTTGGCGCTGAGGGCCTTGTGAAGCTCGTTCAGGTGTCCCACGGACTCCTGGCAGGCCATTCAGCCCAGGGCCCAGAACTCGGCCACCACGAGCTTCGCCTTCGTGAAGTCCGCGTTTCCGTGCAGGACCGAAAGTTCCGACAGGCTCGCGCCCGTCTCTCCCACCTCGGCCGCGCCGGCCAGGGACATCCAGGCGGCGAGGCAACTGACCAGTGCCACGGGGTGTCGCATCATCATCAGGCTCCTCAAAAATGAAATGCCGGGGTCATCCTCGCGGCGCCGTATCAGCGACGCCGCGCTTCCGTAGTGTAGTGACACCCGTATCCGATTCCAGTGCGTTGGTCGTTCTTCGACGGGTGATTCTTACACCTCGATGAGAGCCTTGGCCAGATCGAACCTCTGTCCGTGTCTTGCGCAATGGGCCTTCGAGCCAGACAATCCAGCTTGCATTCCCACTGCTTCTCGGCCCGTACACCGGCATGACCACTTTCGCTCCCCTGAACATTCTGGCGCTCGAGCCCTACATGACCGGCTCGCATCGCTCGTTCCTCGAGGGGCTGAAAGCGCACAGCAGGCATCGCATCGAGGTCCGGGGACTCCCGGGCCGCAAGTGGAAATGGCGCATGAGGGCCTCGGCCGTCACCTTCGCCCAGGAGCTGGAGGGGCCGGGCCAGCCTCCGGACCTCTTCTTCGCCTCCGATTTCCTTGACGTCGCCGCGTTTCGCTCGCTCCTGCCCGAACGCCTGCACGGCGTCCCCGTGGTCACCTATTTCCATGAAAATCAATTGACGTACCCCGTGCCGGACGAGTCGGAACGAGACTACCAGTTCGTCTTCACGAATCTCACGACGTGCCTGGCGTCGGACCGCGTGCTGTTCAACTCTCAGTATCACCGAGAGAATTTTCTTGAGGCGCTTCCGGTCTTCCTGCGCCGGATGCCGGACCACGTGCCGGATGGCCTGCCGGACCGTATCCGAGCGCGTTCAGGCGTACAGCATCTCGGGATCGAACCACCCCCGTTCGCGGTGGGGACCGCGGCGGACCGGGCGGCCGATTCAGGCGGACCGCGCACGATCGTCTGGAATCACCGGTGGGAATACGACAAGAATCCCGATCTCTTTTTCCGGACGCTCTTCAAGCTGGATGAGACCGGGCCGGATTTCCGGCTGATCGTGCTGGGAGAAAGCTTCCGGGAGTCCCCGCCCGTCTTCGAGGAGGCCCGAGAGCGCCTGCGACGCCACATCGAACATTTCGGCTACGCCGCGGACCGCTCCGAATACTGGCGTTTTCTCCGCCAGGGGGATATCGTGGCTTCGACCAGCATCCACGAGTTCTTCGGACTCTCCGTCCTCGAAGGAATCACCGCCGGATGCTTCCCGCTACTGCCGTATCGTCTGTCTTATCCGGAGCTTCTGCCGATCACCTTGCATGCGGACTGTTTCTACCGTTCGGACGAAGAGTTCGAGGCCCGGCTTTCGGACCTGCTGTCGAATCCGCTTCCGCCTCAGCGCGTGCGGCTGCGCGGCGTCGCCGAAGGCTTCCAGTGGGGTGAGCGCATCCGCGGCTTCGACGCCGAATTCGAAGGCGTTGCTGCGCAGGCAGCGAGCAGGAGAGGACCAGGGACCAGGGAATAGTTCTCAGCCCTGAATCCCCAGTCTTGAGCACGAACGGACCAGAGGACAAGGGACCGGAGGACCTGAGGACCAGGAGACACGGTGGGCAGTCCGAGTCCTGAGCCTACGGCCTTGAACACAGAGGCATCAGAGGACCATGGACCATGGACTATAGCCATGGACAAGGGCCTGGCATCTGACGCCAGGGGTGTGCGAGCGGACAAGGGGGCCAGGGACAAGGGGGAAGGGGGCCAGGGAGGAAGGGAAGAGCCTGGAGGCAAAAGTGGCTGGAGATTCCCACAAGCGGGACTCCGAGTAAAAATGCGGGTTAGAGGAGGAAAAAGCCAATGTCCGAAGGCGATTGGCTGCAATTTCGCGGGGATCGCGCCTTGACGGGACGGAGCACTCTTCGCGGCCGCATATCGAAGCCGGCCGTGTCCTGGAAGCACTTCGTGGGCGGCCGGGAAACCTGGCTCACCGTCGGACTGCGAGGGCCGGCCGAATCGACCACGGACCTACTCGCTTCAGACCTCGACGCGGAAAACTATCCTCGATTGGCCTGCGCCTGGCGCCTGGGAGAGCCGCTGCACGACCTCGACGGCGATGGCCGGCTGCACGCGGTTTCGATGGATTACTATGGGACAACCCTGCACAAAATCGGGAAGTTCCTGCCGGACGAGCCGGGCATGCAGAAGCTCGAGTTCGAGTCGGGGTTCTACGAATCGGGCACGGCGGCAGACGCCTCGATCCCGCTGTTTGGACGGATGTTCAAGCGGCGCGACGGCGCATGGCAGGCGGTATGGAAAAGCGAGGCGATCCCGCTTCTCTTCATGCCGAACGTGATTGCGGGCGACTTCGACGCCGATGGGAGGCTCGAGGTTGCGGCGACGCCCTGGTACGACCTGTGGGTGCTGGACGCGGAGACGGGCCGGCAGAAGGCGAAGGCGCGCTTCACGCCCCCGGGCACGGAAAGCGGCCGCGCCTATGGCTGGCTGGGGGCCTTTGACCTCGACGGCGACGGCCGCCAGGAGTTCGTGATCGTCGCCCAGTTCGAGAACAACCTGGAGGTGCTGGGATGGCGGAACGATCGCCTCGAGCTGCTCTGGCATCGGCTCGTGGAGCGCGGGATCACCCGCAAGAACACGGCCCTGCGGTCCGGCGTGAGCCCGGTGGCGGACCTCGACGGCGATGGTCGTCTCGAGATAGCCGTCTCCCTGTTCAATGCTGGCGGAGACGACCTGTGGCACGTGGTCGCGTTCCGGGGGATGACCGGTGAGGTCGCCCTGGATTTCCCGGGCTGGTTTCTCACGGGCTTGGCCGACGTGGACAGGGATGGGCGCTCGGAGCTGTTCTGCACGCGGGCCCGAGGCTGCCTCGTGCCCGAGCCGTCGGACGAGTTGGGCCTGTTCCGTTTTCGTGAAGGCCGGGTCGAGGAAATCTGGCGCTGCCGGGACGCCGGCTTCCAGACGCGGCCGGCGGGCGAGCTGCCCCTGCACGTGAACTGCGACGTGGCCTCGCCGCGGGACGTGCTCCTGGCGGGACCCGTCGAGCCCGGCGGCCCGATGCTTTTCATCACGCGGCGCATTCGGGACGCGGCCTCCGACCGTGTGGAGCTGACCTTCTGGCGGGGCGATCTCGACCGGGGCGTTGCGTCCTGTGGAAGCCTCGAGGGGCCGGGGCTCGAAGCCGCCGGCATCCGGGTCGGCTGCGGCGGCGCGCCCGGCGTGCTCGTCCGAAGCCTCAGCGCCGGGGAGCAAGGCGGCAGCCTCTCCTGCCGGGACCTGGAGGCAAACCCCGTCCTCTCCCGGCGCGCGGGTGCGCGCGCCTCGCCGGCGGTCGCCGCCCGCCTCGATCCCGCATCGCCGCCCGCCGTGGTGGTCCAGGCCGGAGGCGAAAGGATCGAAGCGTTTCATCCGCCGGCCGCTGGCCGGCCAGTCAGCGTTCGCTGGCGCGTGTCCGGCCGCGGCATGTCACCGACCATCCCGCAGCACGGGAGCGCGGCTTCGGCCAACGGCGTGCTCCTGGCGGACCTGTCAGGCGACGGGACGCGGATGGTGCTGGCTGCGGCGCGGGCCCCTGAGGGTCACGCCCGGCTCAAGGCCATCCGGCCCGACGGAAGCGACCTCTGGCATCACGACTTCCACGAAGTGCCCGGCCCGTTGCCGCCCAGCGTCAGCCTCGGCGGCCTCATCCTGTGGTTCGCCGGGCGATTCCGGCATCCGGCACGCTCCGACGTCCTGGCGACGGTCCGCCGCAATACCCTGCACTCGGAGGAAACGTTCCTGCTGGACGGACGCACCGGCGAGGAGGTCTGGCATCGGACCGAAGGGGTGCGCATGGGCAACACGGCCCGCGCCTGCGGCGGCGGATGGATGGCGGTGTACGACCATGACGGCGACGGCCTGGACGACGTGGTGTCGCTCTTTCCCGACGGCGTCTTCGTGATGAAAGGGGAGACGGGCAGGCCACTGCTGGACCGCAGCACGCGAAAAGAGACCTTTCCCGGGGTCTGGACGTTCTATGCCGCGCCGGCAGTGATGGACTTCCTGGGCCGTGGCGACCTGCAGATTCTCTATGGGGCAAGCTCCTACATGCTCGGGATACTGGATCGAGAGGGCCGGCCAGTCTGGGCCGACGGACCCGGCAACGGCACGCCGGCCATCCTGCCGGGGGCGGGCGACGTGGACGGCGACGGACAGATGGAGATTCTCAGTCCCGGACACCGCCGCGAGGCTGGCCGGAGGGAGCAGGTCTTTCACTGTTATGACGCAGCGACGGGCCGGATCAAATGGAAGCTGCCCCTGCCCGGATCGTGTTTCGGCAACAATGTCCAGGTCTTCGCTGCCTCGCCGACGTCGCCCGCGGTGGGCGACGTGGACGGCGACGGCCGGGCCGAATGCGTCTTCACCGTGGAGCGGACCCTTTTCGCAGTCGGCAGCCAGGCGTCCGAAGAGGCAGGATGCGTCCGCTGGTCTTTGGACTTTCCGGATCGGCTGGGTCCCCCGGCCATCGCGGACGCGCTCGGGAACGGCCAGGCCCAGGTGATCGTCGTCTGCGAGGACGGTTACGTGTATGGCGTGGGGCCGGAAGACCTGGCCGGGTGACCGACAGGATGGTGGAGTGGAAAACATCATGGCCCTGGGACAACTCCCGCGCGTCACTCCAGGAGTACTTATGCAAGCTTCACGACGCGCCCTGCCCCGCCGTGAAGCTCCGGAGCGGAGCGCCTTCCGGATTTCACGAGGAGGTCAATCACGATCGATGATTGACCCCATCGCGAGGGCATCCCGTTGGGATGCGGAAGGCCCCTCCCGCGCTGCGATCGGCTCTGCAGGCGCGTCGGCGCAGGCTTGTCGGTTTGAGGCAGGTGCTTCGCTACGAACTACTCGGGACCTGGAATGGTCTCCGCGAAGTTAAACTCTCTGGTCTGCTCTTCCTCCCGATTCCCAGCGAGATCGCACGTGTAAAATCGCAACAAATGCTTTCCAAACGGCACACGGATTGGGCCTTCATAACGGCCAAGGGGCACCTCGTCCCACCCGTAGTACGTTACGCCTGCATTCGCTCGGTAGTAGAGTTGGCCAGGCCCGAAAACCATCCGGACATCCTCCCCATGCTTCCCTATACCCCAATGAAACAAGGCGAACTGCCAGTCCCTGTCCATCGGATCGCTAAATTCAAGACGAAGTTCATGTAAGCCTTCGACGAGCCACACCTCCTGCCTTTTGTATCCGATGACATTCATCTGCTCCGGGGAAAGCTCAAGTATAGCATCCCCATCAATCAGAACCCTTCCACGAGCAGGTGCGCGTTTCCAGATTGCCAGTTCGAGCACGACCTTTGCGGTCTTACTCATGTAGACCGCGCCCTCCCAAGCGGCGGACTTTGCACCAGGAATCCGGGCGGTGTACCGCTCTCTCTCATCGTGAAAATAGACGAAAGGATCAATCCGCTCGAGAATCGCGTCCCTCAAATGCTCGTCACTGAAGTAGGTTCCGAGGAGTCCCCCCCGGCGGTAAGCGTATTCCTCATGTGCGAATCGAATGGTCGGTGGCGATCCCCTTCCATTCAAGAGAGGCTCTTCTACCACCTCTAGCCTAGTTCGTGGGGCGGTTGTATCCACTCTTATCTCAGCGCTGAACCTTACACGAGCCTCTGGATCAAGAATTGGAATCGGACTCTGGCCAGCGCCGTGCGTTGAAACGCCATCATGCTGAACGACCGCGACCTCGCGAATAAAGCAGCCTTTCTCCGCATACTTATCCCCATTCAACGTTCTCGTCCAGGCTAGAGCCCAGGTCCCCTCGTCCCCGGGACGCAGGCCAAGCTGGGGCTCCTTCCTGAACCAGCCCTCTGGGGACATTTCGACGCCCGAGGCTACAAGCGGCGAAATCGCCCGAAGCGCCCAACCGCTTTCCATCGCCCCCTGATTACCGGCATAGTCATAGACGCCCCTGAGCGCACAGTGCATCGGAGCGCCGTCAACAAACCAGATGCCCCAAAGAGCCGATGGCACATCGGAGGAGACAGGCCTACCGGGCAACTGGTCCGAGCGAAAAGTGAGCACACCCTCCACGGAGTCGAAATTCAAGTGACGTCCATCCACCCGGTACCATCGCCTATCCAGTTCGAGCACCATATCGTCCGGGTCTACCCCAGTCCCAACATCCGTGATTCCCCTTCGGATCCCCTGCTCGAATTCCACGCTCGAAGGGCTTGACTCTTCCTGTTGCAGTGACGGCCCCTTCGTGTCGATGGGGACTGGGTAATGCGCCGTTCGGCCCCAGTTCCCGCTCCTATCCCTGGCGCGTACATGAAACCACCAGAGGCCATCGGCAAGCCTCTCGTAAACCCGCTCAGCCTGAACAGGTGTTGCCTCATGCGGAACCGATCCGGTCGCTTGAGGCCCCCGCTCCTCTTGCATGACGGTTTCTGAAGGAACTGTCGTGGAATCCCTGTCCATCACAAGACTATACCCATCGATTCCTGATCGATCGGTCGCAGTCCAAGTCACGGCAGCCTTTTCCGATGAGAGGCAATTGCCGATGAAGAAGTTGTCCACATGGTAGAATCCACCTTGGATGCCTGGAACGTCCCCAGGATAGCCGGGGTACTTTGTTCCAAAGAGCCGATCGCCACCATCCCAATCTGCAAACGCTACCTCGTCAACCACGAAGTCGGCTAAATCTGGATAACGCTCGTGGAGCTGCCTGAAAAGGTTCACCTGGCAGCGATGCCATCTTGACCCGACTGGAACAGGCCAGAATCTTCCAATCCGGGGGTAGTAGGGCTCCGCGTCATACAGCTCTATCCCTCTCCACCCCGCTGGGGGCTCGGCGAGGTGGACCAACAGGTCTACGCCAACGGTATCCGAGCAGCGAAAATAGAATGAGAGGATTGGAAATTCGCGGAGGGAGTACCTTTGCTTTAAGGCGCAGACACCCAGGTGGCTTCTCATTTTTTTAGAAGGCTGCATGCTGAGAAAGGTATTCCCGTGCTCCGATTCCAAAGAAAGTCTTCCGCCAGCCAGAGTGTCGATGGGTTGCCATCGGCCGGCGGGACCCGAACCCTCAGAGTCGAAATCATCCCAACAAAGGACAGCCTCATTCTGAACAACGATTCTTGGGGCGTCGGGACCGATTCTGTCCCTATAGGTCTTGGTGGCGCGCTTTGTGTCGTCCAGACACCATTCAGTGACTATCTCCTCACGGTCCACGACGGCCGAAATCGTTGCCAGTCTCCCGTCGCTGGCCTCCCCCACCTGGAACACGGCTACATAGGTCCCAGTTCGCGCCCCGGTTTCAAAAGCTTCCAGCGTCATGCCTAGCGGATCCGTGAGAGATGAAAACACTCGTACAAGGGTCGTGTCCACCTCCTCCGACGAGTCTTCTCCAACCAATTTCACGAGCAGTCTCGACCCCCGAGCGGCCTCACGGGTTCCCAGCAGGCGGCATTCTCGGACCAGGCGTGGGTGACGGTATTCCAGATTCACCGTGAGCGCCGGACTCACGGCGCTTGGATTGCCCGCCAAATCCACGCAAGCGGCTTGAATCCTGTTGGCGCCAGGTTCGAGTTGAAAGGCTAACTCGAAATCACCCTGAGTGCCGCATCGGGCCTGCACAGACTTCTCATTCGCGTGGACTACAACATGAGAACCAGACTCGCCCGTCCCTCGGACAGCAAGTAGCCGTGATTGTACTCGTTCCGGGAGTGGAGCAAGCGCAGGCGGGGCTGGGGCCTCGATGTCGAGAAACAGTCCGTACAGAGTCGTATTCGCCTGTGCTGCTGCGATATCGCTGGAAACCGTATGGTTGTTAGAGTCCACCGAGGAAGGGATTGGCATCCAGCCTGCACTCTTAGCGCTGTGGGAGTAGATGGATAATCTCGATGCTGGCTCATTCAGCGAAGCTGGACTAACCGAGGATAAGGCCGCCGCTTCAAACTTAAAGATCATCTTCGCTGGTCGAAGCAGCCCTAATCCAGGCGCATGAAATTCGTAGACGGCACCCACCTGGACCGTGCCTTGGGGAGCTGACACCGTTGTGGTCGGCAAGATGGAAACAAGAACAAAAGGCTCAGTAAGGGAGTCTGCGGTTAGCTCGAATTTGACCACTCCGTCCGGGGACTCGCCGTATCCGCCCATCCAGTTCGGCAGGACCCTTGCCACGTTGACCTGTATGGAGTGGCTGGCGGTTTTTCCCTTCGTGTCCAGGACCGTCAGCCTCAGTGTGTATATCCCTTTGAGGCTTTCCGTAGGCGCCTGTCCATACGGATACTCATCCAGGCCGACGGTCCACATTCCCAGGTTTCCAGAAATGGCGCCCCAATCCAGGTTCCACGAGGCCTTTCCCTCGGACCATGGGTCGCTCGGTTGAGGCTGTCTGGATTCTTCAATGAGCACCCAGTGGTCCGGGTCCGCTCCTTTTCCATACTCAAGTCTGTAAGAATCGAAGGCCTGGGACCATGCAACACCAAAGACAGGGATATTACCACGCACCAACGCGTTACTGTAAGGAAAGCTGATCCTGGCCTTTGGCTGCGGTCCCGTTTCCTCGGCGGCAGCCAAATTCCATTGCCCGGGTAGGTTCAATGCTAAACAAATGAGGAAGGTAATACGCGCGCTTCTCGTGAGTCCCTCAGCGGACGTGAACAACGAGGTACGGTCAGAGAAGACTCGACCTGTCATCGAAGCCATGCATAGACCGGAATCGTGATTTCCGGCTCGGAAGCGCAGTTGGTTTTCAAGCGAATGCTTGCCTTGAAGAACCCTTTCTCACGGACAGCCGAAACGCGAAGGACGAAGTGGAACTGGCCTGGGCCCTCAGTTTTCAATTCAGTCACGATATTCTCGTGCTGGTCTGGGGGACAGGCAAGCTCTAAGTCCTTCCAAGCGGAGAAGATGCGAATCTCCTTCGCGGGTGATGCCCCATCAGGGCCCAAAAACCCAAAGAAAGCGAACGAGGGTTTCAAGTTTATTTCTGATTGGATTTCGGCCAAAAGGTCGGCCTGAACTCGGGGTAGCAGGGCCATGTCTGTTTCTATGGTCAGCTTGCCGGCATGGGAACCGACTCGCGTCCCCACCGGGATGGAAATTCCCACTTTCATCTCCTCACCCTCGGAGATCGGCGCGGGCTCGTACGCAACCTCGAAAGGTCCCTCACTCGTGATTCCTCTTATCGTTATTCGCTTGTCAGAGCGATTTTCGAGTCGGACGTGACGCGAAAACGGCAAAGATGAGGGCAAGACGCCAGAAACAACCAGCCTCCGTGGCTTGATGGCTAGGTCCTCCTCTACAACACCTGTAACAACCACCTGCTCAACGACCTTACTTGCTGGCTCGGTGTCAATGCGGACAAAAAACGTGAACCTCCCGACCAGTTCCTTTGTATCCACCTCAAGAGTCACCTCTCTGGATTCTCCAGCATCGATTCCATCCGGGTTTTCCTTTACCGTGACGCACTCACAGCTTGTGAAAATTCTTCCTAAGGTGACTCGTTTTTGACCAGCGTTCGTCAACTGCACGCGGCCTTTTGCGACGTTCCCTCTCTTGACGGTAGCGAAATCCAAAATCCTCGGCTTGACCTCCAACGTGCCAGGTCTCCCCGCGCGTTCATCATCGACGCCCTTTGCCTGAGGGCCAGGGCCCTCGCCAGCCCCGTCCCCTTCACCAATGCAAGGCAATTCGAGGACGTTCAAGAAGATGCAGCACTGCAAGACGGAAAGCTAGCATCTCAATGGACTCAACAGCCTGGAATTTGAGCGCATCATTGTTCGCATTTCGCGTCAATAGGCGTTAACAGTATCGCAAGAACTTGGTGATAACGGCGAGTCCCTCCTCCAGTGATAGCCCCCAAGGCGCGAAATAATGGCTTCACCAAGTAGTCACACGGTAACGTTTGCGGTAAAACCCTTTGTCCGAGCGCGTCGCCGGAACACCAAGATGGATGCTTGCACAAGCATCACTCCAACCAGGATTAGGATTAACAAAAGGTAGCGACGCCATCGACCTGCGAGGGGCCGAGGGGTAATCGAAGCGGCGCTTCTGCCCACCACGAGCGCGACACCCGTGTAATACTGGTCGAACGTGGAGGCATGGATCGGGTGTAACTCGGCCCCCGCTCATCTTTTTATGCCGCGAGAGGCCACTTGACGGTCCCGAGGGCCGTTTTGTACGGGTAAAGCCGGTGTCTTTCCTTCT